>JBBRSA010000010.1:0-96067 GCA_038245855.1 Burkholderiales bacterium | reverse complement strand
GTCAATCACAAACCACTCGTGCACGACCTCAGCGGGTTTTGCGCTGAAAGTAGACATGAGATTTTTCTTTATAAAAGAAGGTTTGTCGGGCTCTTTTCCACGGTCGGGTTTCCTCTGATGGGATCTCTTAGGTGGGGATTTGCCAGGGCGACGGATCGCACCAACACCTTCGCCGCGGAACCACATAGGCGCTGCGAAGCCTGCCATTATACAAAATCCGGAGTTTCCAACAAGTGCCGCCACAAATGACGACGGGCCCGCTGGTAAACCCCGTTGCGCCGCAGAGCAACCAGTATGGTCGCGCCGCTGTTAGAAGCGTTCTCGGTCGCGTTTTTCCCAGCGTTTGCGGTCTTCGACACACACGGGAAAATCCGCGAACTCGGGCTTTTGGCATTCCCGGTAGATACACATCGAGCGCGTCAAAATGCTGCTATTGGCGCACAATTCGCGCGCTTGCGGCTGCGCCTTGGTCGGTAGCGCTGGAGCCCCACCGACCGCATGAGATACAGCGCTCCCCTGAGTTGAAGTCTGCGTGCGGCTGGGCCCGCTTGTGGGCTTCAAGGCATTCGCGGGGTGTGCACGAGGTGCCTGCACATGCGCCACAGGTGGCGTCGGTTTGGGCGTCGGTTTGGGCGTCGGTAGTGGCTGCGGGGATACGGGTGCAGGATCAGGAGTCGCTGTTTCGATAATGATCGACTCAGGCACCGGTTGAAGCGGAGCAACTGCAGCAGTCGGCTGCGGTTGCGCAACAGGCGCTTGCGTTGTCGCATCACTATATGGATAGCCATGGTGGTACATCCCCACCACCAAAACGATCAGCGCAAGCGCAGCTGCGAGCACCAGCCATTGCCCACGCGCCCAGTCTATCGCCTTGCCAACGATCCCGTCAGACGCCGCTGGTGTTGCGGCAACCAACGATGCAAATGAAGGCTGCGTTGGTGTGCCCAGCGTGTGGGGGCGGGTCGGAAGGTGCGCACTGCCATGCGCGTCGGTCTTAGGGCCACCCAAGGTAACGTTATCGCCCAAACGGGCCCGCCACTCAAAGCGCGCCATGTGTTTGGGGGTACGCAGGCGCAACTCCCGGCCGAATGCATCGGCATCCTTGGTGCGCTTGGCAGGCTGAATCGCCAACGCGTGGTTGATCGTACGCACAAAGGCGTGGGAATAGGACTGACCAAAGTGCTTCTCGGCCGTTTTAACCACCGCAGCAATCGTTGGCATCCGGTCACGCACCACCCGAAAGTTCGCGGGCAGCGGTGGCTCGTTGCACAAACAACCATGCACCACGGCCGCCAAGGCATACAAGTCGGTCCACGGCCCTTCTTTCATATCCTGGGCGTCAGCATACTGCTCAATTGGCGCGTAATTGACCTTGAGAATGGCGGTGTGTTTACGGCTGCTTTCGATCACCGCCCGGCGTGCGGCGCCCAAATCCAGCAAAACCGGAGGGCCCACGTCTTGCAAGAAAATATTGTCGGGCGAGACATCGCGGTGCAATGTGCCCGCAGCATGCAGGACTTTGAGTGCCTCCAAGACCGACCACAAGACGGCACGCAGCCAGTCTTCCGGAGGGGGGCCGCTCATGGATTGACGCGCCTGCTTGAGCGTGACGCCACTGTACAAGGGCATCGCCATGTAGGCGGTATTGTTCGCCTCCCACACCCGGTACACCTTGACCAGAGAAGGATGGTCAAACTGGGCCAGCAAGCGGGCTTCAGCCATGAACGAGGCCAGACCGGTTAAATAAGGCTGAGCATCTGCGCTTGAACGGGCTGAGACCTGCAGGCCGGCTGCCCGCCCGACCAAGGTCGAGGGCATGTATTCCTTGATGGCGACGGCGCGGTGCAGAGAATGGTCATAACCCCGGTAGACCATGCCAAAACCACCCACACCCAACAATCCTTGCAACTCAAACTCACCCAACATGGTACCCACAGGCAAGGCGTCCATATGCCCCAATGGTTCCGTTGGCGGTGTGTCGATCAGGGGTTCGTCACCCATCATGTTCTTATGTCGTCTTTGGTCTTGCAAAACTTCGCCAAACAAGCGAAAACTCCAACCACTGTGTCGCACCGGCTGCAGCGCGGGAGTCTGGTTAGCTATCATAGGGGATGTTTAGTTATCGACACGCTTTTCACGCCGGCAATCACGCCGACGTCCTCAAACACACGGTTTTGCTCGCCGTTTTGAGGCATTTGACGCAAAAGGACACAGCCCTCACGGTGTTCGACACCCACGCCGGAGCAGGCCTGTACCGCTTGGACGGCGACTATGCGCAGACCAGCGCTGAGGCGGCGGACGGCTTCCTCAAATTGGCTGCAAACCTGCCAAAACCCACCGTTGCGCCCGCGCTACAAGACTACCTGGACATGGTGGCCAGCTTTAACAAACAAGGCAGCCACAAGGTCTATCCGGGGTCGCCGTTCATCATTCAAAGCTTGCTGCGCGACCGGGACAAACTAAAACTGTTTGAATTGCATCCCACCGACACCAAAACACTGACCGCCAACATTGCGCAGTTGGAGGCCGGCCGCCAAGTGGCTATCCTGCGCGAAGACGGTTTTGAAGGCATCAAGAAGTTCTTGCCGCCACCGTCACGCCGGGCTTTGGTGTTGTGCGACCCTAGCTATGAGATGAAAGACGATTATGGCCGCGTAGTCGACATGGTGGCCGACGCAATGCGCCGTTTTGCCACTGGAACCTATGCCGTTTGGTACCCCATCATTCCGCGCCCCGAGGCGCATGATCTGCCCAAGAAACTGAAAACATTGGCCAACAAGGCTGGTAAGCCTTGGCTGGGAGCGACGCTGACCGTGAAAAACAGCAAACTGCTGCAAAACGAGTCGGGCGATGTGGTTCGCCCTGGCCTTCCGGCCAGCGGCATGTTCATCATCAACCCACCCCACACGCTCAAGGCCGCGCTCCAGCTGGCATTGCCGCAGATGGTCAGCGCGCTCAAACAAGACCCCAACGCCACCTACACGCTCGACTCTGGCGGCTGACACAGGAAATTTTCCATGCGACTGTTTCGCGACGCGTTCTCGATTTTTAAATCCGAGTTAACGCTTTTTAGGCGTTTTCCTAAGCTCCGCATCTCAACTCTGGGGGTCATTCTGATTCCGGCGTTGTACGCTTTTATCTACCTCTCCAGTGTGAGTGATCCCAGCGCCCACACCGCCGGGCTCAAAGCTGCCATCGTCAACCTTGACGAAGGACTGGTCTACCGCGGACAGACCATCAACGTAGGTCGCAGTGTTGTGGCTGCGGTGAAAGAAAAACACACGTTCGGTTTCGAGGACTACACCCAGGAAGAAGACGCCAAACGTGCGGTGCGCCAAGGTGAGCTAGGTTTTGCCCTCATCATTCCCAAAGACTTCAGTGCCAATGCGGTACCCGGCAACGAAGCCGCTGGTGGGCGACTGGTGGTGTATGTATCAGAAGGCAACAACTACAACGGTGCAAGCTTTGCAAAGCGTTTTGCCACCGCATTGGGCCACCAGGTCAACATCAACCTGAACGAACAACGCTGGTCACTGGTGCTCACCACCGCTGCGGGTTCTATTGACAAACTGACCCAGCTGCGCCAAGGCGTAGACGCGCTTAACGACGGTGCAAGCCGACTCGATGACGGCTTGGCCAAGGCAGAAAGTGGTTCACGCAAGCTGGCCACCGGAGCTGACAGATTGGGTGGTGCGGTCGGCCAGTTGACCGACGGCGTCAAACAGTTGGGTGGCGGCCTGCGCACCATGGATCATGCACTGCCAGCTGCGCAAGACCTGGCAGCCTTAAAGACCGGCGGGGCCGACTTGGTGAAAGGAAACACTGCCTTGGCACAAGGCCTGCAAGAGTTGCAAACCGGCGCCAAAAAACTCGCCGATGGCGGTGCACAAATGCGCGACGAAACCAAAGGCATTCCAATAGTAGGCGGCAAAATTGCTGATGGCGCAGGCAAACTGACGGCCGGCGCCCTGCAACTGGAAGCTGGCTTACAAAGTGCCCGCAACGGCCAGACGCAGCTGGCCGACGGCACGCAGCGGCTCAGCGCCGGGATCACCAAGCTGGCCGACGGCATGGCAGCCTTGGGTGCTGGCATCCACACAGCCGCAGAAAAAGTGCCGGCCGACGCCAAGCTAGATGAACTCGCCAACGGTGGGCGGGCGGTAGCCCAGGGCAGCCACGAGTTACAAGCAGGGCTTGTCCAAATTAAGGAGGGGTCGCGCGAACTCAGCGCCGGCTTGGGCTTGCTGAAGCAGTCGCTACCGAGCGACATTACCGCGCTCGACGGCAGCCCCCGGGGACTGGCTGATTCGGTGGAACCGGCGCTGGAGATCGTCGCCCCCGTACCCAACAATGGCGCCGGATTTGCCCCCAACTTCTTGGCGGTATCACTTTGGCTGGGCGCGGTGATGTCGGCCTTCCTGTTTCACCTGCGCCGCCTGCCTGAATCCGCAGCGCCTGCATCCCGCCCGGCCAAGCTCTTAGGCAAGCTGGGCATATTGACAGGAATCGTGGGGGCACAGTCCGTGGTCATCATGCTGATGTCACTGTATGTTTTGAACCTGCATGTATTGCGCTTGGTGCCCTACGGCATCACGCTGGTGCTGGCGTCCATGACCTTTTTGTTGATCGTCGTAGCCCTGACCCGCGCCTTTGGCGATGCGGGCAAGGCAGCAGCGCTGATTCTGCTAATTTTGCAACTGTCATCGGCAGGTGGCATATTGCCGGTGGAACTCAGTGGTGGTTTTTACCAAACCATCAGCCCATGGTTGCCGTTTACCTGGGTGATCAAAGCCTTGCGCGCCAGCATGTTTGGCGCTTTTGAAGGCCAGTGGTTGCAACCCTGGCTGGCTGTAGGTGTGACCGGAATCGTTGCGGCCTTGAGCGCGTGCTTCATCGGAAGATGGAAGCTGGTCACGCCGGACGAGCACCGCCCGGCGATGGACATTTAAACGCCGCCCAAACCCAGGCGCTGGCACAACGCCAAGGGTGCGGTACTTTGGTTCATGGTGTAGAAGTGCAGCGCTGGCGCACCACCGGCGCGCAACTGCTCGCACAAGGTGGTCACCACATCCAGGCCAAAGGCTTTGATGGATGCCACATCGTCGCCATAACTTTGCAGGCGCAGGCGAATCCAGCGTGGAATCTCGGCCCCACAAGCGTCTGAGAACCGCATCAACTGGGTCGAACTGCTGATGGGCATGATGCCCGGAACCACGGGGATGTCCAAGCCCAAAGCGTCCATCTCTTCAACAAAGCGGAAGTAGGCGTCGGCATTGTAAAAATACTGCGTGATGGCCGAATTGGCACCGGCATGGACCTTGGCGGCAAAGGCCTGCATATCGCTTGCAGGTGACTTGGCCTGTGGATGGGTTTCCGGGTAGGCGGCCACTTCGATGTGAAAATCATCCCCGGTTTCGCTGCGAATAAACGCAACCAAATCACTCGCGTACTGAAACTCGCCACCGCCGCCATAGCCACTGGGCAGGTCACCGCGCAGGGCGACCAAGCGTTTGACGCCCATACTCTTGAGAATGGCCAACTGCGCGCGCACCGTATCCTTGGTGGCACCGATGCAAGAAAAATGCGAGGCCGCGCTCACGCCCTCGGACAAAATATCGCGCACAGCATTGAAGGTGCCCTCTTGCGTGGAGCCACCGGCACCAAAGGTCACCGAGCAAAACTGGGGCTTCAAGGGGTAAAGCTGCTGGCGCACCGCGCGCAGCTTGTCGGCGCCTTCCGCCGTCTTGGGCGGAAAGAACTCCAGGCTCACCGGTATCTTTAAGGTTGGAGGCATGGCTGGTTCGTCCTCACGCTTTGGTTGCACATATAAAAAATTCGCGGTTGCCGTCGCCGCCCGCAATGGGCGAGTCAAACCAGGCGGTAACCGTCAGTTCTAGGCTGGCACAGGCTTCACGCAGCCGGGCTTCGATCAGGGGGTAGAAAGCGGCATCTTTCACAATGCCGCCCTTGCCCACTTGGCCCGGTTGCAACTCAAACTGAGGCTTTACCAGCATGAGCAGTGTGCCGCTTGGCTTTAAGAACGGGACGATGGCTGGCAACACCAGCGTTTGCGAGATAAAGGACAAATCGCCCACCACCACCTCAAACTCCGGCACAAACGGCTCTGCCTCGTCATTTTCTGGGTCAAATTGGCCGCCAGCCCCCGTGTAATTTGCGCAAGCAGCTATCAAATCGCTAGCATCTAACGTGCGGGCATTGACGCCTTCAACACACAAAACGCGCCCATCTTCACGCAACTGGGGGTGTAACTGGGCGCTGCCCACATCCACCCCCACCACCATGCGCGCACCGTGTTGCAGCAGACAGTCGGTAAAACCACCCGTGGATTGACCCACATCCATGCAGGCCAACCCGTCTACTGACAGCCCCACCTGTTTCAAGGCAGCCTCCAGCTTGAGGCCACCACGGGATACGTAGCGGGCCTCGGAGTCGTCCAGCAGTTCAATGGGGGCGTCGTCTGGAACTTCGTCGCCATTTTTGGCCACGGTTTTCCATTCGTCGCCCTTTTTCCACTGCACGCCGTCAGCGATCAGGCGCTGGGCCTGGGAGCGGGTGCTCGCCAGCCCCCGCTGCACCATCAGTTGGTCAATGCGCATAGTGCCTAACGCTTAGTAGCGGTATGTGTCTTTTTTGTACGGGCCCGACTTGCTAACGCCCAGGTAGGCGGCTTGCTCGTCGCTCAGCTCGGACAACATGGCACCTACTTTGGCCAGGTGCAAACGTGCCACCTTTTCGTCCAAGTGCTTGGGCAAGACATAGACCTTGCCAGACTTGTATTCCTTGGGCTTGGTGAACAGCTCGATCTGGGCAATGGTCTGGTTGGCAAAGCTGGACGACATGACAAAGCTGGGGTGGCCGGTACCGCAACCCAGGTTCACCAAGCGGCCTTTGGCCAACAGGATGATGCGCTTTTCGGGCTTGGCGTTCTTGCCCTTGGTGGCGGGAAAAATCACGTGGTCCACCTGAGGCTTGATCTCATCCCACTGCAGTTTTTCTAGCGAAGCGACGTCGATTTCGTTGTCGAAGTGGCCGATGTTGCTGACGATGGCCTGGTCTTTCATGGCGGCCATGTGCTTATAGGTGATAACGTTTTTGTTGCCCGTGCAGGTCACAAAAATGTCGGCCTTGTCGGCAGCGTATTCCATGGTCACAACCTTGTAACCTTCCATAGCCGCTTGCAGCGCGTTGATGGGGTCGATCTCGGTCACCCACACCTGGGCGGATAGCGCACGCAGCGCCTGGGCCGATCCCTTGCCCACGTCACCGTAACCCGCCACGCACGCTACCTTGCCAGCGATCATCACATCGGTGGCGCGCTTGATGGCGTCGACCAGCGATTCGCGGCAACCGTACAGGTTGTCAAACTTGCTCTTGGTTACCGAGTCGTTCACGTTGATGGCGCGCAAGGCGAGCGTCCCCTTGGCGGACATTTCTTCCAGACGCATAACGCCGGTGGTGGTTTCTTCGGTCACGCCGATGATGTTTTTGAGGCGGCGGCTGTACCAAGTAGGGTCCAGCTTGAGCTTCGCCTTGATGGCCTTAAACAGGCAAATTTCTTCTTCGCTACCAGGCTTGGCCAAGACCTTGATGTCCTTCTCGGCACGCGCACCCAGGTGCATCAACAGCGTGGCATCACCGCCGTCGTCCAGAATCATGTTGGGGCCTTCAAGTGCGGTGCCCTTCTTGCCCTCAAATTCAAAAATGCGGTGGGTGAAGTCCCAGTACTCTTCCAGCGTCTCGCCTTTGTGTGCGAACACCGGCGTGCCCTTGGCCACCAAGGCCGCTGCGGCGTGGTCCTGGGTGGAGAAGATGTTGCACGAGGCCCAGCGCACTTCAGCGCCCAGCGCTTGCAGGGTTTCAACCAACACGCCGGTCTGAATGGTCATGTGCAGCGAACCGGTGATACGTGCGCCTTTGAGCGGCTGTGCCTTGGCGAACTCCTGACGAATGGCCATCAGACCGGGCATTTCAGTCTCGGCAATGGTCAGCTCTTTGCGACCCCAGGGGGCCAGGCTCAAGTCGGCAATCTTGTGGTCTACGGTCTTGGCAGGTTTCATCACGCTCATCGCTGGCTCCAAAAATAAAATTTTGAGTGCCACTGGGCCATGCATAGAACCGGGAATGGGGCTCACCACACAGACCAGTGGGTGAGCGTCGTTGGCAACTTGAACAGCCTTGGGCGGGTCCCTCGGCTGATCTTTCCGAGCCTCATTCACTGTGTGTGAACTGCAACGCTCCTCGGAAAGCGATAATTCTAGCCTTTTTCCAGAATTCTGCGCCAGTCCGGTTTATTGATGAACCGGCTCGGGTGCTGTGTAAATCCATGTCCTTCCTCGCCGAAACCCGCCGCCGCCGCACCTTTGCCATTATTTCGCACCCCGACGCGGGTAAAACCACGTTGACGGAAAAGCTGCTGCTGTTCTCGGGAGCGATCCAAATCGCGGGTTCAGTCAAGGCGCGCAAAGCCACACGCCATGCCACCAGCGACTGGATGGAGATCGAAAAGCAACGCGGCATTTCGGTCGCATCCAGCGTGATGCAGATGTCTTACCGCGACCATGTGGTCAACCTACTCGACACACCCGGCCACAAAGACTTCAGCGAGGACACCTACCGCGTGCTCACCGCAGTCGACTCGGCCCTGATGGTGATTGACGCCGCCAACGGCGTGGAAGCCCAGACTCGGCGCCTGATTGAGGTGTGCCGCCAGCGCGACACGCCCATCATCACCTTCGTGAACAAGATGGACCGCGAAGTGCGCGAGCCGCTGGACATTTTGGACGAGATCGAGCGCGAACTGGGCATGCCCTGCGTACCCATGACCTGGCCCGTAGGCCAAGGCAAACTGTTTGGCGGCATCGTCAATTTGCGAACGCAGATGATGACCGTGTTTGATGGCGGAAAAGACCGCCGCCCGCAAGACTTTGACGCCATTCCTTTGAGCGAACAAGCCACACTGCAAAAACGTTTTGGCCACGAGTGGACCACCGCCATGGAGAGCATGGAGCTGGCCACAGGTGCATCCCCCACCTGGGACCTCGACGCCTTTTTGGCGGGCAAACAGACACCCGTGTTCTTTGGCTCGGGCGTCAACAATTTCGGTGTGATGGAGGTGCTAGACGCTCTAGTCGACCTAGCCCCCAGCCCCCAGCCCCGCACCAGCCGCGTGATGGTCAACAAGCAGCCCGTAGTGAAAGAAGTGCGCCCCGAAGACGACGCCTTCAGTGGCGTGGTGTTCAAGGTGCAGGCCAATATGGACGCCAACCACCGCGACCGCATTGCCTTTGTGCGTATGGCGTCGGGCAAATACACACCGGGCATGAAACTCAAGGTCATGCGCACCGCCAAAGAGTTACGCCCCACCAGCGTGGTGACCTTTATGAGCCAGCGCCGTGAGGCGGTGGAAGAAGCATTTGCGGGCGACATCGTGGGCTTTACCACCCATGGCGGCGTGCAACTGGGCGACACCATTACCGACGGCTCGGTCAACCTGCTGTTCACCGGCCTACCCTTCTTCGCACCCGAGATGTTTATGACCGTGGTGCTGCGCAACCCACTGAGAACCAAGCAACTGCAACAAGGCTTGGCGCAATTGGGTGAAGAAGGTGCGATTCAGGTGTTTCGCCCCGAGATTGGCGGCAACATGCTGCTGGGCGCAATCGGCCAGTTGCAGTTTGAAGTGGTGCAGCACCGACTTAAAGGCGAATACGACGCCGACATCCGGCTTGAGGGCTGCCAGTACACCAGCGCCCGCTGGATCACAGCCGACACCCCTGCCGAACTCAAAACTTTCTGCGACGCCTACCCCATGCGCCTAGCGCGGGATGCGGCTAACACCCTGGCTTACCTGTGCACCAGCCCGTATGACGTGCGCTTGGCGCAAGAACGTTTTCCAAAAATCCACTTTCACCCGCTGCGCGAACACGCGGGATTAGCACTGCAGACTGCCGGCTGAAACCGCCAGCACCCAAATCAAGCCACCTGCAACACCTCGCCGGTGGCTTGTTCGCTTAACGTCGGCCCATCGACGCGGGGTGCGTCCATGAAGGCCCCCTCGCGTGCGACAACCCCTTAAAACGCTCGATCGGGGCGCCTACCGAGCGATAGAGCTCTACCAAAGAAATTTAACGGTCAAATAGGTCTCTAGCCCTTACAACCATTGCGTAAGAAGCTATTAAATTGATAGTAAATAGGTATAGTGCGGCGTCTGAATGCATAGCCAAAAAGACCTGTGATCGCGTCGCCTCAGTCCGCGCACGGTCGCTTAATGGGTTGTTTTTTACAACACCGTGAAGCCCTATCCAAGCTGAAATTGGGTCACGGCAAAACAGATTTTTTTGAGCGTGCAGGCCGACTTGGCGGCAACTACGTAAGAATGAAATCCACGACCGTGCCCGAGTTATGCGACTCTGGAAATCATCCCAATGCAATGGACCATTGGCAAACCAGTGGCGAAGTCGATGGTCGCGATGGACGTCCCGAATCCAAGGCAAAAGGCTGGGTTGCATGGCTGGGCGCGTAGGCGGTGCCGTCGACCACCTTACCTTTTACTCGACCGGGCCGCATTGGCATAGTCTGCTGACGACCAAGCACACTTGGGTCGTCAAAGCAATACGCATGTTGCAAGGGTTTTTACTCCCTATTTTCGTAGCGATATTTACAGCGGCCTATGTAAGAATTTCTTGCGCCCAAAGGATCGCTGATGCGGTCCTTTCGCACCACGTACCAGCGTCTTCTCCAATCCAAGATCGGTCTTGCTCAGCCTCCTAAGGACTTACTACTTTATGGTGACCATGAAAAAAATGTTTTTCAAGGCTGGCTTCGTGCTGCTGGCCGCACACGCGCTGCATAGCCTTGCCTACGCCAATGACGGGCCCAACGTATCCCCCAGTCTGAAAAAAATGCTGGGTGGCCTGCCGATTGCGGGTGTCAAAGACCAGGTGCAGGGCATGCTCGGCGCGCTGAAGAAAACACCTTGTGGCGGCAAGCTCACGGGTTGTTATGCAACCCAATCCGGCCCACTCCATCTCTACTTTTTCTCCAGTCAATCGTCCCAACAGACGCTGCTATTGGTGGTAGACAAGACGATGGCCATGCCCCACCTGCTGGGCGAGAAGGCGCAGAAGGTCATGGGCGAAACCGCACTGAGTGCGCCCATCATCTCGATCTCCACCACCGACTACGTGCTTGACAACATCGCCATGCCACCGGCCCTGCAAAAGGTGGTGCGCGACAACTACTTCAACGTCAACAGCCTGGTTTTTTCCAGTGGCGTGCAACTGGCAGCCCGCGCAAGTCTGGGTGGAGCCATCAAGCTGGCCATGCAGTCCATGGGAGTGAACACCAGCCAGATGACGATGCGTGCAGCTGTGGTGATGCCGATCCCTACCGACCTAGCGGGTGGCGCCGGTGCGGGAGCTGGCGCGGCCGACGCCGTGGCGCACGGTGACACCATGAAAAAAGCAGGGGTTGATGCGGCGAAACCTGAGGCGTTCATCGAGCTTCAGTTCGCCCCGAATACCACTTTGGCGTTAAATCTGCCGAAGGTAACGCTGACGGACGCCACCTTCTTTCTCAACAACGCACTGACCTTTGGCTACAAGGGCAACGCGTCGTTCAAGGGAGCCGAGAACAAGAAAATCATCATGCAATTCCAAACACCGCTGGACCCAGCGGGCGCGATGGACTTGCTGGACTTTGAATTCCGCATGGCCACGCCAGCCAACTTCACCATGGAAGACGCCGCCCACATGATGGTGGGCATGGCCACACCCGATGGCCGCTTGGCCAAATATGGTGGTGGTTTCATCCGCAACATTGACGCATTTAAGGCCCCGTTGATGGCCATGACCAAGCCACTGTCGGTGGTGCAGCTACGCAACCCAACCCCCCCGACGGAATACCGCTTTGGAGACAGCAGCAAACCGTTTCCCGATGATGTCAAATACTTCAACTTCGCCTTGCTCGGCCCACTGGCCGAAGGTGGCCCGCTGTTGAAGGGCGCTGGCGATGTGAGAATTCTGGGCCAAAAAATGGGTTGGCTGTCTGCCTCTGCAGGTCTCTCGGGGTTGCGCGGTGACGCGGGCGAGGCTGTCACCATCAAGCTGGGCCCGCTGGGTAAGGTGAAGTTCAAGATGCAGGCCACCATGGCCGTCAACGCCGACAAACAAGACATCAGCATGTTAGGCAACTTCGCCGGTCAGAAGGTGGAAGTAGGTATGAGCGGAAACACCTTGAAGATTGCGGTGAACGCAAGCTGCGTGAACCCCTTCGAGATCAAGACCCAACTGGCGATTCAGCCCAACACCGACTTGGCTGAAGTGTTCGACGGCCAAGGCGGCGTCAACGTTGACCCCTCGAAGATTGATAAATGCGTCGGTAAAGAACTCGAAGCTGCTTACAAAAAAATTGCTGGCGAATACAAGAACCTCAGTGGCTACACGGCCAAAGCCGCCACCGAGGAGTTGAACAAGATATCGGGTGCTGCCGCGAAAGAAGCACAGAAAGCAGCAGACGATGCGAAAAAAGTAGCGGACGATGCAGCAAAGAAGACGGCAGACGAAGCGCGCAAGAACTACGAGAAAACAAAAGATGCCGCCCGCAATGTGGCTAGCAACGCCAGCAGCTCTGCCAACAAGGCCTTCAACGATGCTGGCAATGCGTTCAAGCACATCGGCAAGAAGAAAAAACATAAAAAAGGCCCTGATCCGTTGTTTGCAGCATCCGTTTTTGACTGGGACTATTACTACGATAACGCTCCCGACGTGGTGAAGGCGAACGTGGATCTGGCCACGCACTGGAAAAACAACGGGTTCAACGAAGGTCGTCAAGGCAGTCCTGAGTTCAGCGCGAAGTTTTACTTGAGTAAATACCCTGACCTCATGAAGATGTGTGGTCAAGGCAACTGGCGGTGCGCACTTCAGCACTGGCTTGACCACGGAATCCGAGAGGGTCGCCAGAGCAGCGCCAACTTCAGCGTTATGAGCTATCTGAACCGCTACCCCGATCTCCAGCAGGCCTTTGGTAAAACCAACTACGAAGATGCGCTTGACCATTGGCTCAACTCCGGCGAGGGCGAAGGTCGCGATGCCAGCCCCAACTAACGCCACATGGCCCGCTATAGCCGCAGACACACTGCTTGATCCAGCGTACGCAAATATGGCCAAGCGCTCTCGCAGTTCTACCGATCAACGCACCTTTTACTCGATAGGGCCACATTGAATGAGAAACACCCCATCCACCCTGCGCCTTGGCAAGCTCGCGGCGGCGCTGGCATTGACACTGAGCATCGCAGCACCCACATGGGCACAAGACATCGCTGCCAAGTCATTTGCCGACATGGTCCAAGCTATCGCCCTGGTGCCACCGGGTACGTACGACTCGGAAATGTTGGCCAAGGTCACCTTGGCGGTCGACTACATCAAACGTATGGACCTGCCCAAGGCCCAGATCGCGGTCAACGAGGCCTTGCAGTTAGACCCGCGCAATGCCCACCTGCATTTCTTGAACGGCTTCGTCTACCACCTGCAGGCCCGCCAGGGGGACACGCAAAAGACTGAAATGGCACTGGAGGGTTATCAGCAAGCCCTGCGAATCGATCCAGGTAACTGGATTGCGCAGGAGTTTCTGGGCTTGGCCTACATGGACCTCAAGCAGTTTGAGCAGGCCAGGGGGGCATTCTCCGCAGCGTTGCTGTTGACGCCAGAAAGTTCGGTGTCGATCTATGGCCTGATGGTGGCGTCCTACCTCACAGGTGATGCCAAGACTGCTTGCGTCATGGCCGACCAGTTCCGTAAAGTGTCCGCACAGCCGCCTCAGGGTTTCTTGCGCTCAAGCGTTGCGGTGTACGCCGCGTGCGGCAGCTTCGCACAGGCCGACCAGATGCGCACTGCACTGGTCCAGCATGGTGCGGACGAGATCGAGGTCGCGCGCACTGACCGGCGCCTAGCGCAATGGAAAACCTTTTACGAGAAGGAGGAACGCCACGCCGCAGGATTCGTCAAGACAAGCCTGACCCAGGCCCCGCCCAATGGCCGGGCCGAAGAGTTCGCGCAGGCCTTCAAAGTGCCAAGCTTCGCTCCGGTGCGCCCGCTCGCGCCTATGACAGACAGCGCGACAGTGGGGCAGACCACACCGCCTGCCCCGGCTGTGCCATCGCCCGCGGCTGAGGCGCCAAGCGTGGACGAATCCACCAACGGCCCGCGCATGCTGCTGGTGGATGTGGTGCTGCTCTCCACTCAGGAACTGGCTTCTACGTCCAAAGGTGTCAACTTGCTCAACGCCTTGACGCTGCAACTCGGCTCGGTTGCCGGCAACGTGGCAGCTTACTCCCAGGTGTACAGTTCGACCGACACTGGTGGCGCTGCGCCCGCCGTGAGCACCGCCATCACCCGGGCCGTGACCGTTCCTGCGCTGTCGTATTCATTGAACATCGCCAACGCAAACAACTCGGTCAACGAAGTTCTGGCTCGGCCAACTCTGGCGGCCATCGAAGGCATGCCCTCCGAGTTTTTCTCGGGCACCAACCTGAGCGCGGGCATTGTCTCCACCAGCACGCAAGGCGGCACCACCATCGTGCCGCTCGACAAACGCTTTGGCATCAAGCTGGCCGTGACTCCCAACTTCCTGCCGCACGGCCGTGTGCAACTCAAGGTAGAGGCGCAGCGTACAGCACTCAACGCAAGTTCGGACAACCCGCGCGTGGCCTACCAGATCGAGATCGGCGAGACCACGGCCAACGCCAACGTGGTGATGAAGATAGGCGAGACGCTGGTATTGAGCGGGCTGAGCGAGAAGTCGTCATCGAGCACGCGCGATGGTGTGCCAGGCCTGCAGGATCTGCCAGGCATTCAATACCTTTTTTCCAACAAGAAAACCAATGACCTGCAGCGTTCGGTTCTCATTCTGGTGACGCCAAGGTCGCCGGTCCAGATCGCCGAGTCCGGCACAGGCGACCCCATGGCCACCCGCATGAAGGCCCTGCGCGAGCGCTTCGGTTTCGCAGATAACAGCCCAGCCAACATTGAGGCAGTCTTGACCCATCTCCAAGGCAACGAATTCTTCCGGGAGTTCCGCCAGGGCGATGTGTCGATGGAACGCTGGGACCGCATGCGCAGCACCGGAGATCGTTTGAAGGAAGCACTGGGATTTTTGTATTACTGAGGACTACGACCTAACCGCTTTTTGAAGCGATTCCGATTTAAACAAACCTAGGCTAAGCGGTTCAACGGGGAGTCCAATAGCAACAAGAATAGCCTGCAGCAGCACGTACGGGCGCTTGGCGTTGGCATCAATCCCAGCCTTGCCGTCGGTATCCGCCATGCCCGCTATTGCGTGGCGATCAATGTCGTGGCGCTGTCGGCAGCTGCCACCTCCACACGGCACGCCTCTTGGGCGCTCGGGCTGCGCATGGCGGTGCAATGCGCGGTGGCGGCCTGTTGCGCTGCGGTCGCAGCGCGCAGTGCTTCGCCGTGCTCCACGGCGCCACTGACGACCTGAATGAAGGCCAGCAGCATGCCCACGATCAATGCAGCACCCAGCGTCAGCAGCACGGGGTGCCGCTCGTTGGCGGACAAAGCACTCCACCACGGCGCTACCTGGCTATGTCGGATTGCATCGTTAATAGGCTGTGTGGCGTAAGGCGTGGAATAAGCGTTCATTGGGTGGGAGTGGATTGTGTGGGCCATGAACGGATTTAACCGGTTCACAACACAGCCGTCTGTGCGCCGCCCCACATACACGCCCGAGTCGGCGTACAAGCGACCCCATGGCCTGCGCAGCGGGCAAAAAGCCATCTCCCCAACAAAGGCTGGCCGCTTAGAGTTCGGTGTATTTCTTGGCGCTGCCACGCGCCTTGTCCACCGGGTATTTTTCGGCATTGGCCAGCAGTTTGCGCTGGGCGGCGTCCACCAGATCGATGTCCAGCTTGTCGCACAGCTGCAGCAGGTACAGGAACACGTCAGCGGCCTCTGCAGCTACTTCGCTCTTCTTCTCACCCGTGAGCGCTTGGCTTTGGGCATCGGTGAGCCACTGAAAGTGCTCTAGCAATTCGGCCGCCTCTACTGACAGCGCGCAGGCCAGGTTTTTGGGGGTGTGGAACTGCGCCCAGTCGCGTTGTTGTGCGAAGGTGCGCAGGGCTTGGGTCAGGGGGAGCAGTGCGTCGTTCATCGCCGCATGGTGCCACAGGCACTGGACCCCAATGGCAAAGACATTGATCTGTGTTAAGTCTTGCAGACACCAGAGGAATAGTATTTACGCAGACACCGTCGTCTGTAACCTTACTTTCCGCCACTATGACTACTCCTGAAAAATTCATTTACGCATTTGGCAGCAGCCGCACCGAAGGCGCTGCAGCCATGAAAAACCTGCTGGGTGGCAAGGGTGCCAACCTGGCCGAGATGTGCCGCTTGGGCATTACGGTGCCCTCGGGCTTCACCATTAGCACCGAGGCCTGCACCGCGTTTACCGAACAGGGGCGCGAAGCGATCTTCAAGCGCATTGAGGCTGAAGTGCTGGCCGGTGTGCGGTTTGTAGAAACCGAGATGGGCAAAAAATTTGGCAACGCCGCCGACCCGTTGCTGCTGTCAGTGCGCTCTGGCGCGCGGGCCTCCATGCCCGGCATGATGGACACGATTTTGAACCTGGGCCTCAACGACGAGGCGGTCGAAGGGCTGGCCAAAAAGTCCAACAACCCGCGTTTTGCTTGGGACTCGTACCGCCGCTTTGTGCAGATGTATGGCGATGTCGTGATGGGGCTCAAGCCCGTGTCCAAAGAGGAGCACGACCCGTTTGAAGTCATCATCGACATGATCAAGGAGAAAAAGGGCGTCAAGCTCGACACCGACTTGGAAGCATCCGACCTGGAGGAGCTGGTGCAGCGCTTCAAAGCCCTGATTCGGGCCCGCATTGGGCGCGAGTTCCCCACCGACCCATGGGAACAACTGTGGGGCGCAGTGTGGGCCGTTTTTGAGAGTTGGAACAACGAGCGCGCCTGTGTGTACCGCGAATTGAACGACATCCCCGCCTCATGGGGCACGGCGGTGAACGTGCAAGCCATGGTGTTTGGCAACCTAGGCGACACCAGCGCAACCGGTGTAGCCTTCTCGCGCGACGCGGGCACGGGCGAAGACCTGTTCAACGGCGAATTTTTGGTCAACGCGCAGGGTGAAGACGTGGTGGCGGGCACGCGCACGCCGCAGCAGGTATCGCTGGTGGGCTCGCGCCGTTGGGCCGATCTGGCACAGGTGAGCGAGGAAGATCGCCACAAAAACTACCCATCGCTCGAAGAGTTAATGCCCAGCATCTACCTGCAACTGCTACACGCCGAGACCACGCTAGAGAACCACTTCACTGACATGCAGGATATGGAGTTCACCATCCAAGAGGGCAAGCTCTGGATGCTGCAAACCCGCAACGGCAAGCGCACTGGCGCGGCGATGGTACGCATTGCCATGGAGATGCTCACGCAGGGCATGATTGACGAGAAGACCGCCCTACTGCGTGTGGCGCCCGACCGCCTGAACGAGCTTCTGCACCCCATTTTCGACCCCAAGGCGCTCAAAGCCGCCACGCCGATAGCGCGCGGCCTGCCCGCGTCACCCGGCGCGGCCACCGGGCAAATTGTGTTCCATGCGGACGAGGCAGAGACCTGGGCCAAAGCGGGCAAGCCGGTGATTTTGGTGCGGCAAGAAACATCGCCCGAAGACCTGCGCGGCATGAGCGTGGCCATGGGCATTCTCACAGCGCGCGGCGGCATGACATCGCACGCGGCCGTGGTGGCGCGGGGCATGGGTAAGTGCTGCGTCTCCGGCGCGGGCGCGGTGCATGTGGACATGAAAGCGCGCACCATGACGGTGGGCACGCACACCTACAACGAGGGCGACTGGATCTCGCTCAACGGCTCCACCGGCGAAGTGTTTGAAGGCAAGGTCGCCACCAAAGACGCCGAGCTAAGCGGCGACTTTGGCAAGCTGATGGCCCTCACCGATCAATACAAGCGGCTAGAGATTCGCACCAACGCTGACACACCCACCGAGGCCCAAGTGGCCCGCAACTTTGGCGCTGTCGGCATTGGCCTTTGCCGCACCGAGCACATGTTTTTTGAGGGCGATCGCATCTTGGCGGTACGCGAAATGATTCTGGCTGACACCGAGGCCGAACGCCGCAAGGCGCTGGCCCAGCTGCTGCCCATGCAGCGTGGCGATTTTGAAGGCTTATTCCGCGCCATGCCGGGTCTACCGGTGACCATTCGTCTGCTGGACCCACCCCTGCACGAATTCTTGCCGCATGACGAGGCCAACCAGAAGGTGATGGCCGCTGAAATGCGCGTGCCACTGAGCAAGATCCAGCTGCGGGTGGAAGAACTGCACGAGTTCAACCCCATGATGGGCCACCGGGGCTGCCGCTTGGGCATCAGCTACCCCGAGATCACCGAAATGCAGGCCCGCGCCGTGTTTGAGGCCGCGCTGAATGTGCGCGCAGACGGTATTCGGGTCAAGGTTGAAATCATGGTGCCACTGGTGGGCACGGTGCGTGAATTCAATGCCCAAGCCGAGATCATTCGCCGCACGGCGGCCACCGTGTTTGTGGAGCGTGGCACCACACTTGAATACCTGCTGGGTACGATGATTGAAACACCGCGCGCTGCGCTGGTGGCCGACAGCATTGCCAAGCAGGCGGAGTTCTTCTCGTTCGGCACCAATGACCTGACGCAGATGACGATGGGCTTCTCACGCGACGACGCCGGTAAGTTCTTACCGACCTACCTCAAGCGCGGCCTGTACGAGCACGACCCGTTCCGCTCTATCGACCAAAAAGGCGTGGGCTTGCTGGTGGAGATGGCGGTGCAAAAAGGCCGCAGCGTGCGCCCGGACATGGAAACCGGTGTCTGCGGCGAACACGGCGGCGACCCGGCATCGGTGGCGTTTTTCCACCGCGCGGGCTTGAACTATGTCAGCTGCTCGCCCTACCGGGTGCCGATTGCCCGCTTGGCGGCGGCGCAGGCGGCTATTGAGGGCTAAGCGCCCACCTGCGTTGTTGCCGTCGGGGTGCTGGGGGTTTGCAACAGAATCTCCACTTATTTCGCTGCTTACATTCGGCCGTCCACTGATGCAGCAGGAAGCCGAATTAGCGCAGTTTGAACATGTACTGCAAAGCATCGCTGCTGGTTGGGTTGATCTTGAGCGCCTGCACTAACGCCTCGACTGCGCCGCCACGCTGGCCCGACTCCCAATACGATTTCGCCATTGTGAAATAGGCCTGGAAGTTGCGCGGATCCTGTTTCACGTATTCGCTAAGCATATTGATCGAACTGGCATAGTCGCGCTGATTGAAGGCCTGCATGCCACCGGACAAAATGCTGTTCACCACATCACCGCGATCCACACCGGGCATGCCCAGCGCCTTGAGCAGCGACTGCAGCGCGTCGCCATATTGCCCATTACCCAGATAGGCCTTGCCCACGCTGGTCCATGCGTTGACGTTACCGGTATCAAGCTTCAGGTACTCAGAGAAAAGGCTGATGGACTGCGTGAAATTACCTGCCTCGAGTGCCTGCGCACCGCCGCCGAACAGTGCCTGCAAAAACGTCTGAAGTACCTCCGGCCCTTGCGGCGAAAACTGGAACGCCTGGCGTCCACTCTCGATCGCATCACCCCACATTCCACGCACGATATAAGTGCGGCACAGCCACAACCACGCTCGCCAATTGGTGCGATCCAGTGCTATCACCGCGCGGAACTTGGCAATTGCCTCGTCATAACGCTGGGCTTGGTAGAGTGCCTCGCCCTCCTTCAGCAACGCAGCGGGATCGCTGACGCCGGGAATTGGAATCGCAGCGCAGCCTGCCGTTAGCACGGTGATGCCGCAGGGAATCGCGCAAAGCAGTGCACGGCGAGTAAAGAGCGCGGATTTCATAGAGTGACTCTCCAATGTGGGGGGATGATGACCATCATAGTCGGGCGTAAAACGCTGATCATCGGGATAGTCGGATGACGGCTCAGCCGGCTCAGCCGGCTCAGCCGCCACACCCTCCCCGCCTCCCACGAATCACCGCTATCCCAGCGCGGGAGTCCGCGTGCGGGACTAATACGTGGGGCTTCAGAGGCAACAATCTACCGCGCCAGTTGACGGCCTGTGTCTCGGGGTTGAAGTTGAATCGGTTGGCTGCGTAACCGCGTGCCTTGGCATATAGCGTGTCGGCAAAGAGTTTGCGGATGGTGTCCCAAAACCCAATTTAGGTGGCGGGTAAACTGCGCGGCGTTTTGCCGACGGGGGTTTGGCATTGATGCGCTGCATGCTAGTATTACGGCGTAATACTTAGGAGCGTACACATGCAAACCACCATGACCAGCAAAGGCCAAGTCACCATTCCTCGGGACGTGCGCCAGTATTTCGGGCTCAAACAGGGCATGGCTATTTCGTTTGAAATTGAAGGGGACCATATTGCCCTACGGGCGGTGCATGTTCCCAGCATTTCGGGCAAGTCCGGCTTCGGTTTGGTTCGCAGTCGACGCAAGGCTGTGCCAGCAGATTTTGATGCTGCGAGCTTGGTGACCGATGCGCCATGATCGGACTCGATACCTATGTTCTGGCCCGCTATTACGTGGCCAGCAGCGATGCGCCGTCAAAAAAACAAAGTGACTCAGCGCGCAAGCTGATCGAAAGTGGCAAGTCGCTGTATGTCAGTAAATCGGTGGTTCTGGAATTGGAATGGGTTCTGCGCGGCTATTACAAAACGCCACCGGATGATTGCTTGGCCGTTTTGACGCATTTGCTGGGCATTGCCCATCTGAATATTGAAGACCGGGTGGCTGTCGAGCTGGCAACGCAAGCGCTAGCGGACGGTTTTGATTTTGCGGATGCGCTGCACCACGCATCCTGTCGGCATTGCACCAGCATGGCTACGTTTGACGACAAAAAATTTGCACGGCGTGCTACCCAAAAGGGGTGGAAACCGCCTGTAAAGGTGCTTGCATGAATCACCTTCTTCAAGCCGACCTGAGAGAGCCCCTTCTACACAGCCACGCGCACGAATACGAACTCCAGCCGCATTGACCAAGGCTTAATGCGCTACACCTCGCCACCGCTGCGTGTGGGCGATGGTTGGCCCAGCGTGAATTAGCCCTAACCAAGTCTTTGAGCACTCGCAGGGCTATGGGTTGCGCGGCTTTGTATTCGCATTCACCGTCAGAAATCCGCTTAGCTGCGTTACAACCAGCCTAGGGGGTCGTGCAACTAACCGCCACGTCTTGCACATACGCAGGGCTTGCACCCATCGTGCCCGTTCCACTGGTCACGTTACAGGTGGAGCCCGATGCAGTGGCCTGAACATCGTATGAAGTCCCAGAGCCCAAAAGGGTATCAAAGGTGAATACCTGCGATGTGCAACCGGTAGAGAAATTGACTGTTGCCACCGTGCTTCCGCTCGTCGGCGAGGTCAGGGTAATGGTGCTCAGGCCACTGGCACTTAGGCCGGTAATAGTGCCATTGAGCGACCCCGGAACCGTTTGAGCGGTACCGCAGGATGCGCCACCGCCACCGCCACCGCCTCCTCCGCCTCCTCCGCCACCTCCTCCGCCGCCGCTAGGCCCGCAAACCACGTCCGCGTCCGTCACATTGGCACTGATTGGCCCCGCAGACGTATAGCTAGGCGAGACGGCGCAGGTGTAGCCTGCGGGTGCGGCACCGTCCAGCGCAAGGCTGAACGTGCTGTTAGCGGCCACCGTCACATTGGCGAAGGTATAGGCCGCGCCACTGGCAGCGCCCGTGATGGACACCACCCGCGCATTGGCATTTGTGTCATTGGAGGTCATCACCAAGCCCACCGTGTCAGCGCTGGTCAGCCCTGTCACCGTTCCACCTACGCTGTAGCCAATCACCTGGCACGCCACGTTAATGTTCGAGACCACCGAGGTGCTTGGGCTGTAGACATCAGCAGGTGCCGTGCCGTTGCCGTTGCTCACCTCGCATTTCAGGTTGCTTGGGCTCTGTGCGCTCACTGTCACGCTGTACTGCGCGCCTGCGCTGACGGCTGTAGACAACTGATAACTGCCGTTGCCCGTCAACGCAACGCTGTCCGTGCCATTGTTGAGCGTCACGCTTTGCCCCGCCTGCAGACCACTGAGCGTTCCACCCACTTGGGTCGTGGCTTGCGCATTGGTGGTGCAGTTGATGGCGATGGTGGGCGCGCTCAGCGAGTCGTAGGCTGCACTGGCATTGCCACCCAAGGTGCAACTGATGGCGCCATTGGTGTCTGCGCGTGTCACCGTATAGGTTTGGTTTCCCACCGGAGCCGCAACAAAACCAGCAGACAGCACAGTGCCGGTAGTGCCTTGCAGATTGAGAGACTGCGTTGTGGTACCCGCCACCATCTGCAATTTGATGGCTTGCGTGTCGGTCAAGCCGGTGACAGAAACCTTTACGGCGTTGGGTTTAATCAGGTCTGAGAGCAGCGTGCTGTTGCAATTGTTCGTGGTGCAAATACTCGTCTTTTGCGCGTCACTGAGCTTGGCCAATTCTGCCTGCACATGCGCAACTGCCGTGGCGCGTGTTACGGGAGCTGTGTTGACCAGCCCTTTGCCTGCAAGGGCGGTCATCAGCGCTTGCAAATCTGCCTCAAAATCAGTGTCGTTGGTGTCCAGGCGCACGCTAACGTTGATGCCCGTCAAGTCTGGCAAGACGATTTTGCTCGTATCGCTGGTGGTATTGAGCGACTGCAACAGCCGCGCAGCACGCACCCCACGCTCCACCGACTGGCCAGCACCGGCCATTTGGTACACGTGAACGGCTTCACCGCACTTAACGGCGCCAAGCGCTTGATTCCCCACGAACAGGGTCACGTCTTGGCCGGTGGTGCAGGTGTAGCTGCCGGTTGCTGTTGTTAGCTTTGTCGGCGAATCGCTGTAGGTGTAAATTGTCCCTCTCAACATACCAGCCGCAAGTTTGGTGCCATCGGATGAAGTGGCGATGGAGAGCCAACGGACTCCATTTGCTCTGACCGTCCAGCTTGCCCCGCTGTCGGTGGAGGTGTAAATTTGCCCGCTATACGGAAGCGCCACGAGTTTGGTGCCATCGGATGACGAGGCGATGGACCACCAATTGCGACTATTTTCTCTGGCCGTCCAGGTTGCTCCGCTGTCAGTGGAGGTGTAAATTTGCCCGAGTTCCACAACAGCTGCAAGTTTGGCGCCATCGGATGACGAGGCGATGGCGCTCCATAGGCGATCGCTTTCTCTGGCCGTCCAGGTTACCCCGCTGTCAGTGGAGGTGTAAATTTTCCCGAATCGTGCAACAGCTGAAAGTTTGGTGCCATCGGATGACGAGGCGATGGCGCTCCATCGGCGATCGCTTTCTCTGGCCGTCCAGGTTACCCCGCTGTCGGTGGAGGTGTAAATTTGTCCGCTATCCGCAACCGCCGCGAGTTTGGTGCCATCGGATGACGAGGCGATGGATTGCCAAGCGCGATTACTTTCTCTGGCCGTCCAACTTGCCCCACTGTCGGTGGAGGTGTAAATTTGCCCGCTATACGCAACCGCCGCGAGTTTGGTGCCGTCTGATGACGAGGCGATGGAGGTCCAAAAGCGTCTATCAGTATTAGCTCTGGCCGTCCAAGTTGCCCCGCTGTCAGTGGAGGTGTAAATTTTCCCGCTATCCGCAACCGCCGCGAGTTTGACCCCATCTGAAGACGATGCGATGGACTTCCAATCGCGAGAACTTTCTCTGGCCGTCCAACCGCTCGACTGGTACCCCAGCCCCTGCACGGGCGCATCAATGAAAGTGCCCGACACAGTCGCGCCCGCGCCACCACCCGACGATGCCCCACTGCAAGCGGCCAGTGCCGCTAACAAGACCGCTGCCCCGCAAAGCGACGCCTTGCGCAGCCATGGTGTAGAGAAAAACTGCATAAACCCGCCCCTTTAAATAATGTGTCGCTCCGTGTTGTATGAGTCTGCGACCCTGCATGCACACAGCATCCGCAGCGTCGCCAAACAAGCAACCCAGCCTTTCGAAAAAATAATTATAGAAACGATATATACAAGCAGACCATCTACCGCCATGGGCTGTGCTTATAAGTCGTGGTTTATGCGGGATTCTTGTTGAAAATCGCTATTGCAACTTCTCTAACGGCGGTGACACCGCGTGGATGCGCGCAATCAATCCAGTCCGCAGGTAGCGCGATGGTGGTGTAGGTTTGGGTGTGGCTGGCGCCCGCGCAGATATTGCGCAAGCAGCTTCTTTTTTTATAGCAAAACCCCCACCACGCAACCCCTACCGAGCCAACACCGCCGCCAACGCCACTCCGGTGTGCGTACCCAGCTTGACCACGGCTTCAGGCGTAGCCGCTGCCACCACCTGCCCGCCCGCGTTGCCACCATCGGGCCCCAGGTCAATCACCCAGTCGGCCTCAGCAATCACATCCAAGTCATGCTCAATGACCACCACGCTGTGCCCGGCGTTGACCAGGCGGTGCAGCACGTGGATGAGCTTTTCGACATCCGCCATGTGCAAACCCACGGTGGGTTCGTCCAGCACATACAGGGTGTGGGGCGCCTTGTTGCCGCGCTTGCCCACATCGTCGCGCACCTTACTCAGTTCGGTCACCAGCTTGATACGCTGCGCCTCACCGCCGCTCAAGGTGGGTGAGGGTTGGCCCAAGGTGAGGTAGCCCAGACCCACGTCTTTGAGCAATTGCAGCGGGTGGGCAATGCTGGGCATGGCGGCGAAAAAGTCTACCGCTTCGTCCACCTCCATCTGCAACACGTCGCCAATGTTTTTGCCACGCCAGGTCACCGCTTGTGTCTCGGGGTTGAATCGTGCACCCTTGCAGGTTTCGCACAGCACTTTCACGTCTGGCAGAAAGCTCATGCCAATGGTGCGAATGCCCTGCCCTTCGCAGCCGGGGCAGCGGCCCTCACCGGTGTTGAAGCTGAAGCGGTTAGCGGCGTATCCACGCGCTTTGGCCTCTAGCGTGTCGGCAAAGAGTTTGCGGATGGTGTCCCAAAAGCCGATGTAGGTGGCGGGGCACGAACGCGGGGTTTTGCCGATGGGGGTTTGGTCGACTTCCAACACCCGGTCTATGGTCTCGAACCCGGTGACGCCTTCGCAACCCGTCCACTGGATTTTTTCACCCGCGTCCAGCGCATCACGACCCGCTTTGGTGCTGCGTTTTTGTACGGCAGTTTGCACGTTGGTGAGCAGCACGTCACGCGCCAAGGTGGATTTGCCGGAGCCAGATACGCCGGTGATGGCGACCAGCCGCTTTAAGGGCACATGGGCGGTGACGGATTGCAGGTTGTGCAGATTGGCTGCGTGCACTGTGAGCCAATCGATGGGAACCGGTATCGCCTGCGTAATTGGTTGCGTTGTCGCTGAGCCCGCAGCGGAAGTCCGCGTGGCGGGATCCTCCGACGCGTAGCTGATGTCGTCACCCGCCCCACGAACTCCCGCTGCTGCGTCGGGCTGTGTATTTTGCGAGCGGTCAGCCAATTCAGCGTATTCGGCGGCTACGCGCTCGCGCTCCACAAACTCCGCATTTGCCAGAGCACTGGCCGAGACCCGCGCCGCTGCAATGGCTGCCGCTTTGGCTGCTTTGCCCTTAGGCTTCAACGCACCAAAGCCCTCAACGCCACCGGCGGTAGAGGCCGGTGCGCCGGGGGCCGATTTCGAGGCAGCGAAGCTGACGTATGAGGCCCCCGGCGTACCGGCCTCTGCCGCGGCGCGCTCCGCCGAAGTTTCAAACGACTCAACAAACCGCCGCGCCGCCAAAGGGTGCCGCATCGCATGCAACAAATACCGCCCCGTCTGCGAATCAGCCGCCGCTTGAACGTCTGCAACCGACCCCTGCGCCACCAAGCGCCCACCGCGTTTACCCGCGCTGGGCCCAATGTCGATGATGTGGTCGGCATGGCGGATGGTGTCCACGTCGTGTTCCACCACCACCAGCGTGTTGCCCTTGTCGCTGAGGGAACGCAAAGCACCCAGCAATATCGCGTTGTCCCGCGCATGCAGGCCAATGGTGGGCTCGTCCAGCACGTAACACACGCCCTGCAAATTGCTACCCAGTTGCGCCGCCAGGCGGATACGCTGCGCCTCGCCACCGCTGAGCGTGGGTGCACCCCGGTCCAGCGTGAGGTAGCCCAAGCCTACTTCTTCCAAAAACTCCAAGCGACTCTTGATCTCGGGCACCAGATCACGGGCAATGTCGGCCTCACGCCCCGTCATGCCACCCTCGGCCTGCAGCGTCTGCACCCACTGGCGTACTTCGGTGACGGAGAGGCGTGCAATATCGGTAATGCTCCAACCGTCCAATTGTTGGTCAAATGTGCCGCTAGCCCTCGTGGAATGTGCGTAAGCAGCTCCTGATTTGCTAGCAAAAAGCACCGCACGCGCCATGGCGTTGAGCCGCGTTCCCTGGCAGGTGGGGCAGGTGGCGTCATGCAGGTCTTCAATATCGGCCTCGGCAAAGGTCTGCTCGCGGCCCTTGTTGTCGTCGTCTTTGACCGAGTCGTCAAACACCTTGCGCTGGTCTTTGGTCAACGCCACGCCGGTGCCCACGCAGTCGGGGCACCAGCCGTGTTTGCTGTTGTAGCTAAACAGCCGTGGGTCCAGCTCCACATAGGATGTGGCGCACACCGGGCAGGCGCGCTTGGTGGAGAACACTTGCACGGTGCCAATACCGGCGGCGGGTGTGCCAGCCAACATGGCTTCGCGCAGACCGTCCATGCCACTCATCACATGCACCACGCCCTTGCCGTGCACCAGGGCGGTAGCCAATGCTGTTCGCAACTGGGCCTCATGCGCGGGGTTCACGTCTAGGCTCATCACCGGCAGTTCGATGTTGTGCTCTTTGAACCGGTCTATACGCGGGAACGCGGTGGTGGGCAAAAAATTGCCGTCCACCCGCAGGTGGGTGTAGCCGCGCGGCCGCGCCCAGTCGGCCAGCTCGGTGTACACGCCCTTGCGGCCCGACACCAGCGGGGCGAGCAGCCCGATATGCTGGCCACGGAAATTTTTGATCAACTGCGCCGCAATGCTGTCAGCCGACTGGGGTTGCACCGCTGCCCCGTCGTAGATGCAGTGCTGGGTGCCCAGCTTGACGTACAGCAGGCGCAAAAAGTGCCAGACCTCGGTGGTGGTGCCCACCGTACTCTTGCGCCCGCCCCGGCTTAGGCGCTGTTCGATCGCCACCGTGGGTGGAATGCCGTAGACGGCGTCTACTTCGGGGCGGCCTGCCGGTTGCACGATGGAACGCGCATACGCATTCAACGACTCCAAATACCGCCGCTGGCCTTCGTTAAACAAGATATCGAATGCGAGTGTCGATTTACCAGAGCCAGACACGCCGGTGACCACATTGAACTTGCCGCGTGGAATGTCAACACTCAAGGACTTCAGGTTGTGCTCTTTCGCATTAACAATCTGAATCGAGCCCTGATCGGCCGCCGGGGATGGGGTTGCGCCGGGTGACGATTTCGGCTTGCCATATAAGGAGCCCGGCGTAACCCCATCCCCGGCAGCGCGCTCCACTGAAGTACCAGTCATCGCCAAGTACGCTGGCCGAGCCTCTTCAACTACATGCACCACCCCCATAGCAGCCGCGTAGTCGCGCAGCGCTTGGCCGGTGTGGGAGGTGGCGTGCAGCATTACGTCTTCAGGCGTGCCGTAGGCCACGACTTCACCACCGGCCTCGCCCCCTTCAGGCCCCAAGTCGATCAACCAGTCAGAGGCCCGAATCACATCCAGGTTGTGCTCGATAACGACCAGTGAGTGACCGGCGTCCAGCAGCTTGCGCAGAGCGCGCATCAGCTTGGCAATGTCGTCAAAGTGCAGGCCGGTGGTGGGCTCATCCAGCATGAACAGCGTGCCGCGCCGCGCGACGGCTTGGCGGCTGGCGGTGCTGCTCTTGGCGGCGTCGGCCAAGAAGCCAGCTACTTTGAGGCGCTGGGCTTCGCCGCCAGAGAGTGTGGGCACAGGCTGGCCTAGCTTCACGTATTCCAAGCCCACGTCCACAATCGGTTGCAGCGCGCGGATAACGTCACGGTCGTTGGCGAAGATGGCGGCTGCTTCGCTGACAGTCAGGTTCAGCACGTCCGCCACATTCAAGCGCCGCCCACTGCGCTCAATCGTCACCTCCAAAATCTCAGGCCGGTAACGTTTGCCGTCGCAGTCTTGGCAGCGCAGGTAGACGTCGCTCAAAAACTGCATCTCGATATGCTCAAAGCCCGAGCCGCCGCAGGTAGGGCAGCGACCATCGCCACCGTTGAAGCTGAATTTACTGGCCGTGTAGCCCCGCTCACGCGACAAGTCGGCGTCCGCAAAAATCTCGCGCACGGCGTCCCACGCGCCTACATAACTCACCGGATTGGAGCGCGCGGTTTTACCGATGGGCGACTGGTCTACAAACACCACTTCGCTGATCAGGTCAGCACCCAGCAATTGCGCATGCGCACCGGGCGTCTCCGTGGCCTTGCCAAAGTAGCGCAGCAGCGCGGGAGCCAGCACATCTTGAATAAGAGTGGACTTGCCCGAGCCGCTGACCCCGGTAATACACACCAGCCGTTGCAACGGAATTTCTACCGTCACATTTTTCAGGTTGTGCTCAGTCGCACCTTCCAAAATCAGGCGCGGGTTGTTGGCAGCCACCAGGCGCTTGAAACCCATGCCCACCTGCTTGCGCCCACCCAAGTAAGCGCCGGTCAGCGTGTCGGCGGCCTTGAGCGCTTCGGTACTGCCGTCAAACACGATCTGCCCGCCCTTCTCGCCCGGGCCGGGGCCCATGTCGATCATGCGGTCAGCCGCCAGCATGACGGCCGGGTCGTGCTCGACCACCACCAAGGTGTTGCCCGCATCGCGCAGGCGCTGCATGGCTTTGACGATGCGGCCCATGTCGCGCGGGTGCAGACCGATGCTGGGTTCGTCCAGCACAAACAGGGTGTTGACCAGCGATGTGCCCAGCGCGGTGGTCAGGTTGATGCGCTGTACTTCGCCACCGCTCAGTGTGCGGCTTTGGCGGTCTAACGTGAGGTAACCAATGCCCACGTCGCACAGGTATTTCAGCCGGGTGCAGACCTCGTCCAACAACAGCTTGAGCGTCTTGGCCTGTGCCTCAGACACGGTAGCCACCGGGTCTGCGCGTTCTGGTATCCCATCACCCGTGGCGTCCTGCCCACTCGCGGGGGAAGCCGGTGCGCCGGGTGACGATTTCGAGGCAGCGAAGCTGACGTATGAGGAGCCCGGCGTACCGGCTTCCCCCGCAGCGCGAGCCAACGATGTCTGCGCGTTTACATCCAACGCTAAAACAGGTAAAGAAGTCCCGCCCCCCACATCCAGCGAATCAAAAAACCGCCGCACCTTATCCAGCGGCAACAACATCAAATCATGCAAACACAGCCCAGGCAGCGCCTCCAACTGATCACGTGACCACAGCACTCCAAGCGGCATAAAACGTTTCTCGGAGGCCAGCACCAAATCCGCCTGCGCCTTAGTACCGATGCGCCACAACAAACTCTCGGTCTTCAGCCGCGCACCACCACAAACACCACACGGCGTGTAACTGCGGTACTTGGACAAGAGCACCCGAATGTGCATCTTGTAAGCCTTGGTCTCCAGGTACTGAAAAAAGCGGTTGACGCCAAACCAGTGCTGGTTCCATTTGCCGTTCCAGTTGGGGGAGCCGTTGATCACCCAACCCTGCTGTTCAGGCGTCAACTTGTACCAAGGTGTGTCGCGTGGAATGCCTGCGGCCTCGGCGTGGCGCATCAGGTCGTCTTGGGCCTCTTTCCAGGCCGGGGTTTGCATGGGCTTGATGGCACCAGCACGCAGGGTGAGCTTGTCGTTGGGAATAACCAGCCCCATGTCCACGCCTACCACCCGGCCAAAGCCGCGGCAGGTCTCGCAGGCCCCAACGGCGGAGTTGAACGAGAACAGCGAGGCAATGGGGTCTGCGTAGCGCAGGTCGCTCTGCGGGCAGTGCAGGCCGGTGGAGAAGCGCCACACCGTTTGGGCGTCCGCCTGCGCCGCATTTGCTACTGTATTGATAGCTGCTTGCGCAGGTTCCATGAGGGCTAGAGGCTCATCTTGTCTATAGACATTGAGCCGACCACTGCCGCGCTTAAGCGCTAACTCAATGGCTTCCAGGGCGCGGGCCTTCTCCACGCTGGTGATGCGAAAGCGGTCCGCCACCACATCAAGCACTTTGCGTTTGTCCACCGCACGCTCGGCGTGGATGCGGGTAAAGCCGCTGGCGCTGAGCCACTGCGCCACTTCCTCAGCCGAGGTGTTGGCGGGCAGCTCCACCGGGAAGGTCAGCACCAGTCTGGGGTTGTCCGCCTGACTGCGGCGCAGCATCTCGGCGTAAATGGTCTCGGGGGTGTCGTGCTGCACCGGCAAGGCGGTGGCCTTGTCAAACAAACTACCGGCGCGGGAAAAAAGCAGCTTAAGGTGGTCGTTGAGCTCCGTCATGGTGCCCACAGTGGAGCGGCTGGAGCGCACCGGGTTGGTCTGGTCGATGGCAATCGCCGGGGGCACGCCCTCGACCTTGTCCACAGCCGGTTTGTCCATACGGTCCAAAAACTGGCGCGCATAGGCAGAGAAGGTCTCAACATACCGGCGCTGGCCTTCGGCGTACAGCGTGTCAAACACCAGGCTGGACTTGCCCGAACCACTGGGGCCGGTGACCACGGTCAATTCGCCGGTGCGAATGTCCAGGTCAAGGTTCTTGAGATTGTGCTGCCGCGCACCGCGAATGCGGATGATGCCCTGGGACATGGTGAATGCTCTCTGAAAGCCCGCAACTGGGGGGGGGAGAGATATTCTAGGCAGTGCGTATTACCCTTGGTAGGCGAACACCCATTTTCGGCAGTCGCTAAAAAGCGCGGCAGACGCAGACACCGCAGCCCTAAACAAGCCCACCAGGCGCGGGTTGAGCGGCGCCCGTGCCCGGCGCGTTGGCATCGCCTTCTGGGGCGGGAGGTGGCGTCAGAAACCCGTTAGCCACCATCATCTCCACATCCGCGTCGGTCAAACCCAAGCCGACGGTGGCACTCAGAATCTGGGCCAGCGACTTAGTGCCATCAAACATGATGAATGCGGTGCGCTGGCGCGGCGTAAACAAGGGCGAGCGTTCTTTGAACGCCTGCTGGCCAGCGACCGTCTTGGTGTAGATCATGGTCGCATTCTAGGATTGGTATCGCCTAGGACGCCAGTGCAATTCCTTGTGCCCACTAGGCTTATCTGGCAAAGCTATGCGTCAAGCCAAAGCAAAAAGCCCCGGAGCCAATGGCTTCCGGGGCTTTTTGTGCGCAATCAACAATTAGTCGTTGGCGTAAATATCCACGTCTTTGGTTTCTTTGATGAACAAGGTTCCGATGACAAAGGTCATACCCGCCACGATGATCGGGTACCACAGGCCGTTGTACATATTGCCCGTCTGCGCCACGATGGCAAACGCGGTGGTGGGCAGCAAGCCGCCAAACCAGCCGTTACCAATGTGGTAAGGCAAGCTCATGGACGTGTAGCGGATGCGGGTGGGGAACATTTCGACCAGCATGGCGGCAATAGGGCCGTAGACCATGGTGACCAAAATCACCAAGTAGGTCAGGATTGCAATCACTTTTACTTTGTCAAACTTGGCCATGTCGGCTTTAGCGGGATAGCCAGCCACCTTCAGCTCGTCGCCCACCGACTTCTTGAACTCAGCAATCTTCTTGGCACTGCCTTCGTCAAACTTGTGGTTGACGACGGTCGCAGCGGGTGCCTCAATGGCGGTCGCACCAATCATGATCGTGGCAGGCGCGCCGACCGGGCCGTCCACATTGCTGTAACTCACCGAGCTTTGGGCCAGGAAACGCTTGGCAATGTCGCACGAACTGCGGAAGTCAATCTCACGGGAAATAGGGCTACCCTGGAACGAGCACTCTGCCGGGTTGGCCGTCACCACCACTTTGGCGTTGGCCTGGGCCGCAGCCAAGTCGGGGTTAGCGGCTTGGGTGAGCGCCGTGAACACGGGAAAATAGGTCAGTACAGCCAGCAAGCAGCCGGTCATGATGATGGGCTTGCGGCCAATCTTGTCCGACCAGGCGCCAAAGATGACGAAGAACGGTGTACCAATCACCAATGAGGCCGCCACCATGAGGTTTGCAGTGACGCCGTCCACCTTCAAGACCTGGGTCAGGAAGAACAGCGCATAAAACTGGCCCGAGTACCACACCACCGCTTGGCCCGCAGTCAAACCCACCAAAGCCAAAATCACGATCTTCAGGTTTTTCCATTGCCCGAAGGATTCGGTCAACGGCGCCTTGGAGGTCTTGCCCTCGGCCTTCATTTTCACAAACGCAGGCGACTCGTTCATGCTCAGGCGAATCCAGACGGACACCGCCAGCAGCAACACCGAAATCAGGAACGGAATACGCCAGCCCCACTCGGCAAATGCCGCCTCACCAATCAAGGTGCGGGTGCCCAAAATAACCAACAGGCTCAGGAACAAACCCAAGGTAGCCGTGGTCTGGATCCACGCGGTGTAGGCACCACGCTTACCCTGGGGCGCGTGCTCTGCCACATAGGTGGCCGCACCACCGTACTCGCCGCCCAGCGCCAGACCCTGCAACATACGTAGTGCAATCAGGATGATGGGGGCCGCCCAGCCAATGCTGGCAAATGAGGGCAACACACCGACAAAAAAGGTCGACCCGCCCATGATCAGAATGGTCACCAAGAAGGTGTACTTGCGCCCGATCATGTCGCCCAAACGGCCAAATACCAGCGCGCCAAAGGGGCGCACCAAAAAGCCGGCCGCAAACGCCAGCAATGCAAAGATGAACGCCGCCGCAGGGTCCAAGCCACTGAAAAACTGTTTGGCGATGATGGCTGCCAGCGAGCCGTACAGGTAAAAGTCGTACCACTCAAATACCGTTCCCAGGGAAGAAGCGAAAATGACTTTCTTTTCTTCCCCGGTCATCGGCCGGGGCGCCGCCGCAGTCGTTGCACTGGTCATGGGTTTGTCTCCAATTGTTATAAAGCCCTCGGTATAAGGGCCTGCACGGATTGTTGAAGATGGCTCTGACCAAACTCTGACGCTTAACCAACACAGGCTTGCACCAAACTGACCGACCCCTGACAAACTAGGGTCTAACCCGCAGAACGCGTTTTGTGATGTGAAAAATCAACGTTTTGGTGTCGCAATGCCCGACGGCAGCTTGCGCACAGCGTCCCAGCCGTCAGCATCAAAACCGGCATCACCTTGCAGGTAGCTGCGCAGCATGGGCAGTGCATCCAGTCCCCAAAACACCTTACCGTCGACTTCAAAACTGGGCACCCCAAAGACACCCAATGCAATGGCCTGCGCGCCGTGTTCGGTCAGTTCGGCTTTCACCGCCTCGTCGGTGGGGCTGCGCGCGGGCGCCAGCTCCGCGGTGATGGCCGCCAAGCGCTCGGCATCGGCCGCATCGGCCCCACCCACCCACACATGGCGAAACAGGGTTTCGCAAACGTAGCGGTTGGGCAGACCCTTAGCGTCGGTGGCCACCGCCAGCCGCAGCAAACCCAAGGGGTTAAACGGATGGCTAGCGGGCAACTGCAGCACCGTGCCTTGCTGGCGCGCGAGGTACTGCACATGGCGATAGACCCAGTCGCGCTTGGGTGGAACTTCGGCTGGCCCCAGCATGGCATTACTACGCAGCAAGGCGCCCAAAAACACCGGCTTGTAGGTCACCATGTAGCTCAGCCCCATCAGCGTGCGCGGCAGTTCCTCAAACGCCAGGTAGGCGTAGGGAGAGATGAAGTCCAGGTAAAAGGTGATGTGTTTCACAGGGGGCTCTCAGTAGGCACGGCCGCAGACGGCGGGCCCGTGTTCAGCAGGGATGCACGCTGGGCCAGCGTGGCCCAAATATGCTGTTTGTCCGCATCACTAGACTGGCTCCAGCACGCAATTTCGTCCAGTGTGCGCAAACACCCCGCGCACAAACCGGTGGCGGCGTCCATGTAGCAAATGGCCACGCATGGTGAAGGCACATTTTTGTCGCTAGCCCTCGCCAGCTCTGCGCGAAAAGCTATCGATTTGATAGTATTTTGGTCTATCACATCAGCCCGCGCGGCGGCTCTGCAGTGCCGTGGCAGCGCGTGAATTGGGTTTGCGCTGCAAATAGGTGCTGATGAACGCACCGGCATCAACCAAACGCTCCAGATCAATGCCGGTCTCAATACCCATGCCGTGCAGCATGTAGACCACGTCTTCGGTCGCGACATTGCCGGTCGCGCCCTTGGCATAGGGGCAGCCGCCTAGGCCCGCCACCGAGGTATCAAACTGCCAGACACCCATTTGCAGACTGATCAAGGTGTTGGCCAGTGCCTGGCCGTAGGTGTCGTGGAAGTGGCCCGACACATCAGCCAGGTCGTAATGCTTGAGCGTCGCCTCCAGCGCACGCTGCACTTTGATGGGTGTGCCCACCCCAATGGTGTCGGCCACGCCCACATGCTGCACGCCAATACCCTTCATCAGGCCAGCCAAGTAGCCCACGCGCTCAGGCGCCACTTCGCCCTCATACGGGCAGCCCACGGTGCACGACATGGCACCGCGCACCGCAATGCCCGCTGCCCGGGCCGCTTGGACCACCGGGGCAAAGCGCGCAATACTCTCCGAAATGGAGCAGTTGATGTTCTTCTGGCTAAACGCCTCGCTGGCCGAGGCAAACACCACAATTTCATCGGGTCTAGATGGCAGCGCTGCCTCAAACCCCTGCATATTGGGCGTCAGAACCGAATAACGCACACCGCTCTGGCGGGTGATGCCGGCCATCACCTCTGCGTTGTCGGCCATTTGTGGCACCCATTTAGGGCTTACAAAGCTGGTGACTTCAATCGCACGCAGGCCCGCCTGCTGCAAGCGGTGCACCAGTTCGACCTTGATCGCAGCGGGCACGGCCTGCTTTTCATTTTGCAGGCCGTCTCTGGGGCCGACATCGACCAGTTGGACGCGGGTGGGTAGGGTCATGTCAATCTCAAAATCAGGTAAATGGGTGGAATACAGGCCTCCGCGCAGAGCAAGACACCCGCTGTTTTGAAGAGTAACATGCGGCGGATAAGACCCCAAAAGAGGTCGGAAATTTCCCGCAAGGGAATGCCCCACACCAAGGAGAGACATGTACTACTTCGAACACTACGACGCGACCCGTCTTGCGCCATGAATGCGCCGCTGCCCGCCAACGAGCTGGAGCGTCTGGCCGCCCTGCATGACTACGCGGTTCTGGATACTGGCGAAGAACCGTCCTACGACGATTTAACACTGCTGGCATCCACCATTTGCCAGACGCCCATTGCGCTGGTCGCCCTGATCGACCGCGAACGCCAGTGGTTCAAATCACGCGTGGGGTTTGAGATACGGGAAACACCGCGTGAAGTGGCCTTTTGCGCCCACGCGATCGAGCAGCCAGACCAATTTTTCCAGGTGCCAGACACCCAACTCGACCCACGCTTTAATGCCAACCCCTTCGTCACGGGCGCACCCTTTATGCGTTTTTATGCTGGTGCACCCTTGGTTACCAGTGACCACCACGCATTGGGTACGCTGTGTGTGATCGACCATGTGCCGCGCAGTTTGACACCCCAGCAGACCGCATCACTGCAGGCACTGGCCCGGCAAGTGGTCAATCTACTGGAACAGCGCCGCGCAGCAGCCCGGTACGCACGCGACAGCGACCTGACCCGTCAGCTCGCCCAGGCGGCCGAGCAGAACCCGGCCTCCATTGTCATGGTCAACAAGGCAGGCAACATTGAATACGCCAACCCCAAGTTCATCGAGGTGACGGGTTACCCGCGCGAAGAAGTGCTGGGGCGCAACCCACGTTTTTTGCAGTCCGGCAACAAAAGCCGCGAAGAATACCAGGCACTGTGGCGCACGCTGGCCAGCGGAAAGACCTGGTATGGCCAGTTTTGCAACAAGAAAAAAAGCGGTGATATTTTTTGGGAGCAGGCATCGATCTCCCCCATCACCGATGGCAACGGGAACATTACCCACTATGTAGGTGTCAAAGAAGACATCACCCAAAAGCGCGCCACCGAGGCACGGCTGCAGGCTGCACTAACACTTACGCGCGCCATTTTGGACCACGCGGCGCACGCCATCATCAGCACGACCATCGAAGGCGTTATTACCACCTTCAACCCGAGCGCCCAGCGCATGCTGGGCTACCGCGCCGATGAACTGGTGGGCTTGTCCACACCCGCAATATTCCACGACGCAGACGAAATTGCACAACGTTTTGCACAACTCAGCGCCGATTTGGATGAACCGTTTACGCCCGGCTTTGGGGCGTTTGCGGCCCGCGCGCGGCGCAACCTGCCCAATGAGTTTGAGTGGACGTATATCCGCAAAGACGGCAGCCGCCTTCGGGTCTTGCTCTCGGTCACCGCGCTGCGTGGGGACAAGGACGAAGTGACCGGTTTTTTGGGAATGGCGATCGACATGACCGAGCGCCTGCGCATCCGGGAGCTACTGAAGGCAAAAAATGAAGAGCTCAAGGGTTTTGCCTATTCGGTCTCACATGACCTCAAAGCTCCGCTGCGGGGCATTACGGGTTACGCGCAGGAAATGCTGCGCAAACACCAAGACGGGTTGGGTGACCGTGCCCAGTTTTGCCTCACGCAAATCGTAGGCGCAGCCAAAAGCTTAGACCAGCTGATTGAAGACCTGCTGCGTTACGCCCGGCTGGACGCAGAAACCCCCACTGCAACACCGGTGCAATTGGACGCGCTGGTGCAAAATATTCTGCGCGACCGCAACCATACCCTGACTACGCTGCGGGTCGAACTCACGATGGATGTACCCGCCCTGGTGCTGCACACCTGGGAGCGCGGCCTGCACCAGGTTCTGGCTAATGTGATTGACAACGCCATCAAATACAGCCGCAATGCCACGCCCCCAAAGGTGCACATCGCGGCCAATACAGCCGACGGGCAATGCCACATCCACGTCACCGACAACGGCATCGGACTTGACATGAAGTACCACGACCGCATTTTTGGCCTATTCAACCGATTGGTGCGCCCCTCTGAATTTGAGGGCACGGGCGCGGGCTTGGCTATTACCCAAAAGCTGCTGGCTAAGCTCGGCGGCAGCATCCGTGCGGAATCAAGCGTCGGCCAAGGCAGCACGTTTTTTATCGTTGTTCCCTGCCAGCCCCCGCAAGGTGACAACCCATGAGCCTTCAGTACGTACTCAACCCCCACTCACCTTTGCGCCCTATTTTGGTGGTGGAGGACAACGACATGGACCTGGACTTTTGTCTGCAGGCTTTTGTGGAGCATGCCATTGCCAACCCGGTCGTGGTATGCCGTGACGGTGAAGACGCATTGGCGTTTATCGACGCCCACCGCGAACCCACCGACGCACAGTTCCCCTTGCTGGTGCTCTTGGACCTGCACCTTCCCAAAGTGGACGGCATCGACGTTTTGCGCCACGCGCGCACCTTGCCAACCTGGAGGCGTGTGCCGTTTATCGTGCTGACCACTTCCAATCAACACACCGACATCAGCGCCGCCTACGAACATGGGGTGAATTCCTACATCGTCAAACCGGTCGACTTTGGGGCATTTACGGAAGTGGTAAAGCACATCAAGATGTACTGGATATTGACCAACGCGTCGCCATTTCCGGCGCACCAAGGAGGCTAAAGTGGCCACCCTTTTTCGCATTCTTTACGCTGCAGACAGTGCGCTGGACGCCGACCTTACGGCGTCACACTTTGAACAACACGCACCCGATTGCATGCTGCACACGGTGAACAGTGGCCGCGCCTGCCTTGACGCCCTGGGGCAGCACCATTACGACGCACTGCTGCTGGACAACCACTTGCCTGATATGGACGGTATTGACGTACTGGAACAACTGCGCGCCAGTGGCTTACGAATGCCGGTCATCATGGTCACGGGGGTGGGTGATGACGAGACCGTAGCGCGCGCCCTGCGCTCGGGGGCCTCAGACTACGTATCCAAGTCCGCAGACTACCTGGGCACCTTGCCGCCCCTGTTGCGCAGCCTGATCAAACGCCAGCGCAATCGCAGCCAACTCGATGGCGAGTCAGCCCTGCGCGAACAGCATGTGCTGTACATCGAACCCAATACGATGGACGCCGAGCTCGCCCAAAGCCATTTTGCAGCCCACGCACCGCACCTACACCTGCACATCATCGACCGCTGTACCCAGGCGCTGCAGCTTCTGGGGCAAGCGCATGCATTTGATCTGGTGTTGACGGACTTGCGGGTGCCGGGCATGGACGCGTTAGAGTTTTTGCACGAAGCCCGCCAACGCAACATTGACCTGCCCTTTGTGGTGATTACGGGCAAAGGCGACGAGACCACGGCCGTTGCCCTTCTGCGGCTGGGTGCAATGGACTACTTGGTCAAGCGCGACAACTACCTCACGCAGCTACCCCACTCCATTGAAAACGCACTGCACCGCTTTCGCATGGACCAGACGAGCCAGCGACTGCAGGATGAACTGACCGTTCTCAACGCATCGCTCGAAGAAAAAGTGCAACAGCGCACCGCCGAGCTGCACGCCATCCAAGCGCAACTGCGCGCGACGTTTGACGCCATTCCCGACCTGATCTGGCAAAAGGACAAAAAGGGGCTTTGCCGGGCGTGCAACCCGGCCCTAGAGCGTTTACTAGGCAAACCCGGAACCCGCATCCTTGGGCGCACCGATGCAGATTTGTTTGGCCCCAATGCCGCACACAGCCTGGACGAACTAGACCAACTGGTATTGGGTAGTGTCAAACCCGTGACGCACGAGTTGTGGCTCGCAGGATTCCACACCCAAAAGGCCATCTTGTTCGAGGTTGCGGCCAGCCCCATGGTCGACGCCCAGGGGCGGGTGCTGGGTATCTTGGCGGTTGCGCGAGACATTACCGAGCGCAAAGTCGCCCAAGAGAAAGTACGCCGCCTGTCACAAATTTATGCGACGCTGAGCCAGTGCAACCAGGCCATCGTACGCTGCACGACGCAACAGCAGCTATTCCCGCTAATTTGCCAGGATGTCGTGCGGCATGGCGGCATGAAGATGGCATGGATAGGCATGCTTGAACCCGATACCGGACAGGTGAAGGTTGCGGCTAGCTTTGGTGAGGGTGCGCTGCAATATCTGCCAAATGTGGCAATTACCACCAACCTAAACCATGCCAGTGGCAATGGCCCCACCGCAAAGGCGCTACGCAATGCAGTACCGGTGTGGTGCCAGGATTTTTTGCATGACCCTATGACCGCCCCTTGGCACGAAGGTGCGTTGCAACACGGATGGTGCGCCAGCGCCGCGCTTCCCTTATTTCGCGAAGGAGTGGTTGTAGGCACTTTAAATCTGTATGCCGACGTAGCCCACGCGTTTGACGATGCCATACGGGCGCTATTGATCGAAATGGCCAGTGACATCAGTTTCGCACTGAGCAACTTTGCGCGCGACGCGGCGCGCACCCGCGCCGAAGACGCCCTGCGCCTAACGCGTATCAGCGTCGAGGCCGCCAGTGAAGCCCTGTTCTGGGTTACGCCGGACGCCCGCATCGTCGACGTCAACGAGGCTGCCTGTCGCTCACTGGGCTATACACGCGAAGCACTGCTGCAAATGCGTATATCCGACATTGATGAGAACTACTCCGATGAATCGTATGCTGAACACTTTACCGAACTGCGCCAAAAGGGCTCGCTGTCGTTTGAGTCTGCGCACCGCGCTCGGGACGGCCACGAGTTTCCGGTGGAAGTGGTGGCAAATTACGTGCAATTTGGCGGCGAGGAGCGCAACTGCGCATTCGTTCGCGACATCTCTGTCCACAAGGCCAGTGAGGCACGCATCCAGCAATTGGCGCACTTCGACGCACTCACCGGCCTGCCCAATCGGTTGCTCTTGAGCGACCGTATCAGCCATGCTCTGAGCATGGCCCAGCGCAGCACTACACCGGTGGCGGTGCTGTTACTGGACCTGGACCACTTCAAAAACGTCAACGACAACCTAGGCCATAGTATTGGCGACTTACTACTGATTGAACTGGCGCGCCGCCTCACCCAGACCATCCGTGACGAGGACACCGTCGCACGCCTTGGCGGAGACGAATTTTTGCTCTTATTGCCCGGCGCGGATACCGGTGCTGCCGCCCATGTTGCCGAGAAGCTACCGGTGACTCTGTCGCAGCCCTGTGTGCTGGACGGACATGATCTGGTGGTAACGCCGTCCATTGGTATTGCCATGTACCCCGATGACGGGCTTGATTTTGAAACCCTCTCTAAATGTGCCGACGTCGCTATGTACCGCGCCAAGCAAGAGGGTCGCAATGGTTTTCGGTTTTTTACCCCTGAAATGCAGGTCCGCTCAGCGCGCGCCTTGCTGCTGGAAAACGCACTGCGTTTTGCCCTCAAACATGAGCAGCTCTGCCTACACTACCAGCCACAGCGGTCACTACAAACCGGACGCATTGTGGGCGTAGAGGCGCTGCTGCGCTGGCAGCATCCAGAACTGGGTGAAGTGTCGCCGGTGGAATTTATCCCCATAGCCGAGAGCAGTGGCCAGATCATCAAGATTGGCGAGTGGGTGCTGCGCCAGGCCCTGAGCCAGCTGCGCCAATGGATAGACCAAGGCCTGGCACCATTAACCATGGCGGTCAATTTGTCGGCCGTTCAGTTCCGCCTGCCGCAGCTGCCCGATTTGGTCAGCCAAATCCTGGAAGAAACCGGAATCGAAGCCAAGTGGCTGGAGCTGGAACTGACCGAAGGCGTGACCATGGACGACCCCGATGTTGCGATTGCCATCATGGACGACCTGCACGCACGTGGCATCACCATGTCGATTGACGATTTTGGCACCGGTTTTTCGTCTCTGAGCCACCTCAAACGGTTCAAAATCAACAAACTCAAGATCGACCAGTCTTTTGTGCGTGACATTGTGGAAGACCCGGACGACCGGGCCATTGTGTCGGCCATCATCAGTCTGGCGCGCAGCCTGGGTATCCAGACGATTGCCGAAGGCGTAGAGACGCAGGCCCAGCTTGATTTTTTGCAAACTCAGGGCTGCGGAGAGATACAGGGCTACCACTTCAGCCGTCCGCTACCCGCACAGGCTGCGCTGGCGTTTATTCAGTCGGCTCAATAGCCCTAAGACATGAACGCATACATCGCGCCATGGTTTGCGATTGCAACATCCGCCACTTTGGCGGCAGCCTACAAGCCAGGGCTGCCATGCATGATGCCGCCGTCGGCAAAGACGGTGGTAGCGGTCATATAACTAGCGCCCTCTCCGGCAAGAAAAGCGACTACGTTGGCGACCTCTTCGGGGCGCGCCAAGCGACCAACGGGAATTGCACCGTCCAACTCCTGCAACTGAGCCGCATCATTCATGGTCGCGGCGTTGATCGGCGTGGCAACCGCGCCGGGTCCGACGCCGACAACAAGGATGCCGTGCGGCGCGAGTTCAACCCCAGCGGTGCGCGTGAGCATACGCATACCCCCCTTGGACAGGCAGTACGGGGTGTTGCCCGGCATAGGCCAGTCTTCATGGACAGAACTCACGTTGATGATGCGCCCACCGCTGCCCTGTCGGATCATCTGCTGCGCTGCCAACTGGGTGCCGAAGAATGCACTCTTGAGGTTGACGGCCATCACTTTGTCGTACTGCGCTTCGGTGGTCTCAAGGACCGACGTGCGTGTTTCAATGCCGGCATTGTTGACCATGATGTCAACGCGGCCAAACGCTTGGACCGCCGCCTGAACGAGCCGCTCTACTTCGGTGACCTGGCTCACGTCGGCACGCACGCCGATGGCCAAGTCACCCAGTGCAACCACTTGCTGCTCCAGAGCCTCGGTGGCCTCCGGGTCAACCACGTAATCAATGACGACGTTCGCACCCTGGCGTGCCAACGCGAGCACGATGGCCATACCAATACCACTGTTGCCGCCGGTGACGATGGCGGTTTTTCCTTTGAGGTTCATGAATCTCTCCTGGGTGAACGACGTTATTGTGGCACTGCTGCGCGGCGAACAGGCCTTGGGTGTGCAATGAGAAAGGCGACGGCGGCCAGCGCCAGCGCGACGCAGGCTGCTGCACCGAAGAAGGAGCCAAGGTTGAGATGGAAGTGCTGCTTTAGCGGGCCAACACCAAAGGCCGCAATGCCGTAACCAACCTGATAGAACGCAATCAACACGCCGGTGGTGGATGCCGCCGGGCGGTCGAACTCGGCGCTGCAGAAGCCGATAGCCAGCGGCAACAACGCCGAACAGGCCAACCCGGCTACGGCAAAGACCAACAGCCCAAGCAGCGGCTTTGGCGGCAGCGTGGCAGTGAGCGCAAATTCGAGCGCTAACAACAGTGGCAATGCCCGCAGCAGGTTCCGCTCAGACACCCAGCGCTGCGTCGCGGTGAAAAAAACGCGCCCAACCGTGACCATGCCCCAAAACAGGGTCAACGCCAGTGCCGACTGTGTGGCACCGGCGCCCAGCTCCTGCGTCATGTACAGCGTAGCCCAGTTGCCATTCATCGTCTCGCATACGCCGTACAGCAAAGCAAAGGCGCAAAAGGCACGCAGCCGCAGCGGCCAACCAACATCCACTGCTCCCGCTGCGGTGTGACGCGCTGGCGTATCGATGCCCAGTGGTAGCCGGGCGCTGAAGAGGAGCAGCACGACCAGCAGCACGACCACCAAAAGTGGTAGCCCCCACCAAAATCCCAGACCCACGAACAACGCGATCAGCGCCGGTGCCAGCGCCGTGCCCAAGCCGAGCAGCGCGTTCAGCACCAGCACCGCCTTGTCCACCGCATCGGCAAAATAGGCCGCTGCCAGAGTATTCAAGGTTGGCACTGTCAGTCCGAACCCAAGGCCAAGAAAGCCGGTGGCAGCCAGCAGTACACCGTAGGCCAGTGGCTGGTTGTTCATCACTGGCGCCGTCGTCAGTAACAGCGCCATCGCCAACAGATTAGCGACCAACCCCAGTAAAAAAACACGCCGCTGGCCAAGCCGCCGTGTCAGGCCTACGCCAAACGCCGATGCGGCGATAGCCGCCACCGCCTGCGGCACGAACAGACCCCCATACTGTGTGTTCGACAGGCCATAGCCCGCAGTGCCGGTCAGCACCGTACCGGCGGCCGGAAACGTTACCAACGCCAAGCCTTGCACCAGCCCAGCCGCGTAAACCGCAATGATCGGTGCGCGCCGTGCCATTGGCTAGCCCAGCCGCTGCAACAGGTGCTCGCCGACCCGCAGCGCGTTGGCGATCACCGTCAGCGCCGGATTGACGGCACCAATGCTCGGAAAGAAGCTGGTGTCAACGACGTACAGGTTGTCCAATTCGTACGCCTTGCAGTAGATGTCTAACACCGAGGTCGCCGGGTCGCTCCCAAAGCGGCAAGTGCCCGCTTGGTGGGCGACGCCGCCCAGCGGAATGTGTTTACCCATGTACAGCGTGTTGGGAATCAGGTGCGGATGCATGTCCATATGGCCCAGCATCGTCTGCAACTGCGTGCGCAGGCGTGTAAGCGGCTCCTGGTTGGTGAAGCGATACGTCAGCTGGATTTGGCCCTGCGTGCCGACGGTGATGCGGTTGTCTGGAAGCGGCAAGTCTTCGCTGGTGAGCCAGAAATTAACGGCATGGCGGGCGATTTGTTCGAGCGTAAATCCGGGGGCAAACGATGGTGCGTCGCTCTTAAACATAGGGCCCTTCGACTTACCCATCATCTGAATGTTGCCCAGCGGGAAAGGGTAGTCCGGCGCGCCAAGGTAAAAGTCGTTGATCGTCAGCGTCTTTTGGAACCGGGTCGGGTTCTCGCGGCGCGACAACGCAACCAGCGCCATCGCGTTGTGGAACATGTAGTTGCGGCCAACAAGATCTGAGCCGTTAGCCAAACCGCGCGGATGTGCGGCGCTGGCCGACATGAGCAGTAAGCGCGCCGAGTTGGCCGCCCCACACGCGACCACGACAATGTCGGCGCTATAGGTTTCACGCACGCCGTCGCGGTCGACAACAACGCTGGTTACCGTGCGGCCACCAGCATCGGTCTCAAGCCGCTGCACGTGGGCGCCGGTGCGCAGCGTGACGTTGGGGTGCTGTAGCGCTGGTGCCACCGCGATGACCTCTGCATCGGCCTTGGCGTGCACCAAACACGGAAAGCCGTCGCAGGTGTCGCAGCGAATGCAGGGGCTGTGCAGTCGGTCCGCCTCATCAAGCAAGATCGCGCAGGGCGCAAACGAAGGTCGGTAGCCAGCGCGCGTGAGGCCATCGGCGATCTCCTGCACGCGTGGCTCGTGCGAGACCGGCGGGTACGGATAGGGGGCGCTGGCTGGCGGATCGGTGGGGTCGTCGCCACGCTGGCCGTGCACCTGGTACAACTGTTCGGCCTGCGCGTAGTAGGGCTCAAAGTCGTCGTAACTAAGCGGCCAGTCCGGTGTCATGCCGTCGGCTGTTTGGTGTGCATGGAAATCTTGCTGGCGCAGCCGGAACAGCGCCGCGCCATAGAACTTGGTCGCACCGCCAACGAAGTAGTGAACGCCGGGCTGGAAGCTCTTGCCGGTGTCGTCGAGCCAGATATCAGGCGAAACGTAGCGGTTGTCGACGAAGACCTGGGTCGCGTCCCAATTGGCTTTTTCGCGCGGTAGGTAATCACCGCGTTCAAGAATCAGGATACGCTTGCCCGAGGGTGCCAGCTTGTGGGCTAACGTGCCGCCGCCCGCACCACTGCCAATGATGATGACGTCATAACGTTCATTGCTGCTCATGGCTCCGTCCTCATGTTGGTGCCAGTGGCTGGCGAGTCGTCAGTAGTGGTGTCGCGCGGGTGCAGCAGCTTGGCCACCACGCCAGTCCAACCGGTCTGGTGCGATGCACCAACACCGCGGCCCGTGTCGCCATGGAAATATTCATGGAACAGCACATGGTCGCGAAAGTAGGGGTCGGTGGCCATCTTCGGATGCACCTTCAGTACCGGCCGCTGGCCGTCTTCGCCTTTGAGGAACAGGCGCGCGAGCCTGCGCCCGAGTTCGTCTGCAACCTCGCGCAACGTGGCTTGATGGCCCGAACCAGTCGGACACTCAACCGTGAAGTCGTCGCCATAGTAATAATGAAATTTCTGCAGCGACTCAATCAACAGGAAGTTCAGCGGCATCCACACCGGCCCGCGCCAGTTGGAATTGCCCCCAAACAGGCCACTGCGCGACTCGGCGGGCCAGTAGGATACGTCGTGGTGGACACCGTCAACGTCAAAGTGAAACGGCTCACGTGCGAGCGTTCTGGACAGCGAGCGCACACCGAAGTCGGATAAGAAGCGCGTCTCGTCCAAGGCCTGGCGCAGCAACGCCTTGGTGCGGTGGCCGCGCAGCAGCGACAACAGCCGTCGCTGGCCATGCCCGGGAACGTTCCAGTTGGAAATCATAGCGGCCTTCTCGGGTCGGTTTTTCAGGTACCACTCCAGCCGCCCCGAGAACGCGGGCAGCTTGGCCAGCACGTCGGGCTCCAGCACTTGCACCGAGAACAGGGGTATCAGCCCGACGATGGAATGGATCTTTAGCGGCAGGTTACGGCCGTCGGGCAGACTGAGATGGTCGTAGTAGAAATTGTCGGTCTCGCACCACAAGCCCGTCGTGTCGTCGCCCACGCCGTTGATGGCGGCGGCGATAGACAAAAAGTGCTCAAAGAACTTGGTCGCAATGTCTTCATAGACGGGGTTCGTCTGCGCCAGCTCAATCGCAATGCCGAGCAGGTTCAGGCAGTACATTGCCATCCAGCTTGTGCCGTCAACCTGGTTGATGAAACCACCGGTTGGCGGTGGGCTGCTGCGGTCGAAGCAGCTGATGTTGTCCAGGCCGAGGAAACCTCCCTGGAAGATGTTGCGCCCCTGCTCGTCCTTGCGGTTGACCCACCAAGTGAAGTTAAGCAGCAGTTTTTGAAACACCCGCTCCAGAAACGGCAGATCGCCGGGGTCACTAGGACAGTCGCGGCGACGCTGTTTGCGGTCGATCTGGAACACGCGCATCGCCGCCCATGCGTGCACCGGTGGGTTGACGTCACCAAAGGCCCACTCATAGGCTGGCAACTGACCGTTCGGGTGCATGTACCACTCGCGTGCCAGCAGCAGCAACTGGTCCTTGGCGAACTCTGCGTCGATGAGCGCCAGTGGCACGCAGTGAAAGGCCAGATCCCAGGCCGCGAACCAGGGATATTCCCACTTGTCGGGCATCGACATCACGTCAGCGGCGTCCAGGTGTGTCCAGTCGTGGTTACGGCCGCAGTGGCGCTCAGGCGGCGGGGCAGGCTGGGCCGGATCGCCCTGCAACCAGGTTTGGACGTTGAAGTGGAAGAACTGCTTGCTCCAGACCATGCCAGCCAGGGCCTGGCGCTGCACCGCGCGCGCATCGGCGTCGGCGATGGCGTTTTGCAGTTCGTCGTAAAACGCATCGGCGTCAAGGCGGCGCTGCGCCATCAGGGCGTCGAAGTCAGCGAACGGCGTGCTCGCACCCTCCGTTACCCCTGCCTCTGGCGTCACTACCGGGCGTAAGCGCAGGCGCAGTTGCTGCGATCCACCTGCGGGCACGTTCAGCGCGACGCACAGGCCCGCTTTGGTACCGCTGCGGTCGGGGTTCACGGCTGCGGCATTGCCGTCAACCACGGCTTCGTGGAATGCGTCCTTGAAGTAGCCGGGCGCGTCCGGTTGGCCAAAATGGCGTCGGGCGTTGGTTTCGTTGTCGCAGAACAGCAGCGTCGACGGTTTGTCCACATCGAGCCGCCACGCTCCCAGCTCAGCGGGTTCGACACGCACACCGCCATCCGCAGTGGCCGACAGACGCGGTTTGTCGCTATCCGGCCGCCACGACCAGGTATTGCGAAAGAACAGCTGCGGCAGCAACACGATAGGGTGTGCCTGCGGGCCCCGGTTGTGGACCGTCACACACATCAAAATATCACCGGGTGTAGCCTGTGCGTATTCGACGAAGACGTCGAAATAACGGTCTTCATCAAAGACACCGGTATCGAGTAGCTCGAACTCGTCATCGTCCTTGCCACGGCGCCGGTTCTCCGCCACCAAGCGCGTGTACGGAAACGCCGCCTGCGGGTACTTGTAGAGCATCTTCAGGTACGAGTGGCTGGGCGTGGCGTCAAGGTAGTAATACAGCTCTTTGACGTCCTCGCCGTGGTTACCTTCGGCATTGGTCAGTCCGAACAGGCGCTCTTTAAGTATCGGGTCATTGCGATTCCACATGGCCAGCGACAGGCACAGCCGCTGCGTCGCGTCGCTAAAACCCGCGATACCATCCTCGCCCCAGCGGTAAGCGCGGCTACGTGCATGGTCGTGCGGCAGGTAGTCCCAAGCCGTGCCATCAGCGCTGTAGTCTTCACGCACCGTACCCCACTGGCGTTCAGACACATATGGCCCCCAGCGCTGCCAGCTCTGGCGCCCCGGTTCTGCCTGCGTCATGCGCTGGCGTTCGACGGATGGTGTGGGATCTGATTTTTGGGTCATGGGTGATTGTCCTATCGCTTAACCTCTGACAGCACCTGGCGATCGAGACGTAACAGCTCACCCATCGACCAGGCTTGGAACGGGCAACCGCGTGGGGTATGGGGTGCGTCGCCGTCGGCGATTTCACTCAGGTGGCCGACGCCAGCGATATCTAGCCGTGCCAGCAGCGGCGCCAAGAAATGGTCACGCGCGTGTTTGCGCGTAGCCGCATTGTTGCCGTGCGTATGCAGCCACCCTTCGACAAAGGCTCCAGCGAGCCAGGGCCAAACGGTACCTCGGTGGTAGCAGGCGTCGCGTGCCCGCATGTCGCCAGCGTAATGGGCCGCATAGCCTGATTCGCCTGGCGCCAACGAACGCAGGCCGGCCGGTGTCCACAAATGCCGCTCGACGGCGTCTACAACCTGGCGCGCGCGCGGCCCGCTGAGCAAGGCCAGCGGCAGACCACCGACGGCGAAGATTTGGTTCGGCCGCAGCGCTGGGTCGTTGTGCCCCGGCTGGTGGTCAACATCCACCACATCAAACAAGCAGCCCCGATCGGCATTCCAAAACTTCGTCTCAAACGCGGCCAGCCCAGCATCGAAGCGCTCGCGCCAGCGCGACTGCCAGCTAGATGCAAAGTCCAGCGCATTGAGCCACAGCGCCTGCACCTCAACTGGCTTGCCGATGCGCGGCGTGACAACCCAGTCGCCGACCTTGGCGTCCATCCAGGTCAGCTGCACACCGGCCTCGCCGCAAGCCAACAAGCCGTCCGCATCTGCACGGATACCGTAACGTGTGCCCTGCGCGTAACCGGTGAGGATGGCATCCACCGCGTTGCGCAAAATCCGGGTCTCACTTGGCGACACTGCACCGGCCTGCAAGGTTTCACGCACGGCGACCACAAACCACAGCGATGCGTCAACGGCATTGAACTCGGGCGCATCGCCTTGATCGGGAAACCGGTTGGGCAGCATCCCCTCAGACACGGTCGCAGCCCAAGCCAGCAAAATGTCACGCGCAGTGTCCAACCGGCCTCGGGCCACGCACAGGCCGCGCAGCGCAATAAACGTGTCGCGGCCCCAGTCGGCAAACCACGGGTAGCCTGCGATGACCGTCTTGCCACCCGGCGCAGCGGTAGATCTGCGTTGCACCAAATAGGCCTCAGCCGCCACATCGAGTCCGCCGCCTAGCGACTGGCGCCGCGCGTGCTCATGGGACCGTAACTGGTCTAGGCACATCGCGGGCGTAGCCGCACCTAGTATCGCGTCAACATGGGTCTGCGTGGTGAGCAGCAGCACGGCTTCTTTGGCGTCGAGACACCATTCGAAGACGCCTGGTGCAGCAAGGTCTTCGTCGCAGTCCAGGCCCCGCAGGCGCTCGGCTTCGTAACGGAAGTTGTAGTACCACTGCGGATCGTGCCGGTAGTCGCCGTTATGCAGGGCGACCACACCCACTACATCTGGGTACGGTTTCCATGCGACGCGGCCCATGGATTGCGCGGCATCAAAGCAGAACGTCGGGTTGCACTTGTGCAAGGCGTGGTAATCGCGGCCGCTCAGGAACGGGCGTACAAACAAGCGTATGCCGGTACCCGGCGTCAGCAGGCGCCAACTCAGACAGGTCAAGGGTTGCTCTGCTGCGACAAAAATTTCGAGCTGCACCCGTATGCCGCCAGGGCAGCTAAAAACCCAGGTCGGCCAAGGCTTGGCTTGAAAGGACTCTAGCTGGCGCAGGCCGTCTCCGGCGACGATGCCCGGCGCATAGGCTTGCACACTGAGGTCAAATCGACCTTGCGGCGTCTCCAGCCACGCGTCAAAACCGTTGACCAGAACCTGCCGCCCGGTGGGTGGGGTCGCCGCTGCGAGCAACAGAGCGTGGTAGCGCCGCGTGCGAACCAGAGCCGCCGTTCCTGAGGCAAAGCCGCCCAGGCCATCGGCCTCTAACCATTCACGTTGCGAATCTAAATTACTGGCCACGTTCATGGTGTTTTCTGGTTTGTTTAAAGTTTGTTGGTGCAACACGTGCCTACTTGTGCAAGTTAAAACGCCTTCGCGGTGCCGCCCAGTGCCATCCGTCATGATTTGCCCGATTACACGGTTACACCTGAAACACAGCCGACACGCTAAAGTCGCCACCCGCATGGACAATCCAGTTACCGATTAGGCAATGTCAATGGACCTGACCACCACCAAACGCTACTTACCTTGGGTTGTCGCTACCGCTCTGTTCATGGAACAGCTCGACTCCACCATTGTTAACACCGGCATACCGGCCATAGCCGCCAGCCTGAATGTAGCGCCGCTGAGCCTGAAGGCGGTGGTGACCAGCTATATCCTGAGTCTGGCCGTGTGTATTCCCGTGAGCGGCTGGCTGGCCGAGCGCTTCGGTAGCCGACGCGTATTTCTATTGGCCGTAGCGCTGTTTACCGCATCATCGATCCTGTGTGGACTGGCGGTAAACGCCCAGATGTTGGTGGCCTCACGGGTGCCGCAGGGCATTGCGGCGGCGATGATGATGCCGGTCGGGCGCATGGCCATTGTGCGCACCTTTGGCAAAGGCGAACTGTTGCGGGCCATGAACTTCGTCATCATCCCGGCCCTGCTTGGGCCTTTGCTGGGGCCAACGGTAGGGGGCCTGATCGTGCATTGGCTTTCCTGGCGCGACATCTTCTTCGTCAATGTGCCGGTGGGCTTGGCCGCACTGTGGTTTGGCCACCGCTACATGCCCGATTACCACGGCGACGCGCGCCGCCCGCTAGATGTCCCTGGGCTGGTGCTGTTTAGCAGTGGTGCTGCGCTGTTGTCGTGGTTGCTTGAGGTATTTGGCGAGCACCATTTGAACAATGGACAAGCACTGACCGTGCTGATGGTGTCGGTCACACTGCTGGCCGGTTACGCTTGGCACGCCTTGCGCACGCCACACCCGCTGCTGCGTCTGTCGCTGTTTGGCACCCGCACGTTTCGCATCTCGGTTGCGGGGGGCTTTGTAACCCGACTCGGCGTAGGCGGCATGCCCTTTTTGCTGCCCTTGCTGTATCAGCTGGGTCTGGGCCTGCCTGCGTGGCAATCGGGCCTGCTGATGATGCCCGCTGCTGCGGCTGCCATGGGCATGAAGCTCATCTCTAGCTACATGCTGCGCCGCTTCGGCTACCGCCAGGTGTTGATCGTCAACACGGTATTAGTAGGCTGCGGTATTGCCAGCTTTGCGCTGGTGGATGCGGCCACGCCCATCTCCAGCATTGTGCTGCTGGGGTTGATGATGGGTTTGTTCAACTCGTTACAGTTTTCCAGCATCAATTCGATGGCCTATGCCGACATCGACACCCGCGACACGGCAATGGCCAGCACCATGGCCAGTACCATGCAGAAGATGTCCTTGAGTTTTGGTCTGGCCTGCGGCTCGCTGGTCACGGGTTACTACCTCTCAAGCCTGCCACAGTCCGATGCGCTGGCGGTTACCCGTGCTTTGCACCATGCATTCTTGACCCTGGCCGGCCTCACCATCGTGTCGTCTCTCGCTTTCTGGACGCTCAAACCCAACGATGGTGACAGCGTCAGCCGCGGCTGAACGGCCGCCTTCCTAGTGATCGCATCATGCGATTCGGCGCTCTGCTGCATATTCCACCCATAGTTGGCCAGTGTTTCAGCGGTACGGATGCCAGGTCACCGGACGCTATTTTGCTGGCGGGTTGGGGCCCAATGCCGTATTAGAGCCGAGTGGAAAGCGGCCGCTCAAACCGGCTAGGTTGACTCGTGACGCTGGAGTTCAGCGGCGGCGGAGTCGTCCGCCTCAAACGATTTATTAGACCAACACACGGCGAAAGTCCAGATAGGGATCAATGGCCTTTTCGAGCCGTTTGATTGCTTGATCGTAGAACGTGAGAGCATCCGCTGAGTCATCAGCCATCTTCTTAACGACCTCTGATGTTAGTCCTTCCGTTTGGGCAATCTCCATTGTCTTTAAACCTATGACCTTAAATGCCTTCTCGTGGAGCTCTCCAAGAATTTTGAATATTCCTGAGTCAGGTTCAAAGAGATACTGCGATTCTCTGTACGATTTTATGAAATCTGTATGTACCAATTGAAATGCATGCCCTTGCAATTTGTCAGATGGGCCGATCAGCGCTTGGTAAAACGCGATTGTGCGCTCATAGACCGCAAACCGTCGTTGGTAGAGATCGAGGCGCAACTTGTCACGACCTAAGCAATACTGCCGCCACGCAATCCAAGCAACCAAGAGCGCGGTGCAGACGGGCGCACCTACAACCAACCAACTAGCGAGGTCTTTTAAGCAACTGTCCAATATAGATATCCCTTGCTGGTCTAACGAGGCTGTAAGAAATCCCGATTTCCCCGTGTGCCATCTCGGTTGTGCACGTTTCGCAAATCGGATTTCAAGAATTTGTCGCTCATGTTCAAAGTGTGCCGCAATTTCCGTTACTTTGGCGCCTAGCAGCAGTTCCAGTCCCTCATTGCCAACTTATTGAACCCTCTGGCATCCCAGATTCATCTTCGCCAACTTCTCAATGTTGTGCACCATGCAGTACAGGTTTCACTGCGTGTTGACCTTGGTGCGGCCTCGGTGGTTCAAACGGGTCAGGCACTTGTTGTGGCGGATGTTTACAAACACCGACTCCACCGTGCCAAAGCGTTGACTGTGAAGCTGACGTATCGGGGGGTGAGTCAATCGCTTGGCGCGTGCGCTCACTGGGGTTGGGGTTGTCTTTGGGTTTGGACTCGAAGCGGGTGACCTATCGGCCCCGTCCATCGCTGGGCTTTATGGGGCCTTTGAGCCTCCAAGTACGAGACCAGATTCATCTTCGAGCGCCTTTCGTACTGGCGGCATCTGATTCTTGACGGCATCCCATCCAGCATTCCAAGCCTTCTCTTTCTGGTCGCAAGTATGGCCATTCATGCTATCTTCTTGGAAACGCACGTACACACCAAAGCCGACGATATGTGATCGAACCTGAAGCACCAACTTATCCAGTGACATTGGTCACTGATCCCGCTGGTTGTAACTGTGCGTTGACACACAGACACAATTCATTGAAAAATTTAACTTCACACTCAATTCCGGCAGGTCTGAGCCGTGGGGAAGTAGTAAATTCCGTCCCATCGACTCGCCATCCGATTGCGCGGGTAACTGCGTCCCATAAACCCTTCAATTTTCCTGCATCTATATGAACCAACGCTCTTCCACCCGATACGATTTCCTCAGCCAAGCGTTCCATTGGGTCACGGCCGTTGTCGTGACCGTCGCCTTCATCCTCGGGCCAGGTGGTTTTGGCCGTCTGATGCGCCAGGGCGTAGACCCTGCAACGCATAGCGACATCGTTTGGCACGAGTCTTTGGGCCTGCTGGTTTTTGCGTTGACCGCGTTGCGACTCATCTGGGTTGCACTGCGCCCAAGTGCACCGAAATTTCAGATGGCTGGCTGGATGCACACTTTGGGCAAGCTGATGCAGCTTGCGCTTTGGGCGCTGATGTTGGCGCTACCGATAACGGCGTTCTTGGCATTGGGAGGTGAAGGCCACCCGCTGACCTTGCTGGGAGGTATCCGCCTTGACAAGATGCCCTTGATTGCGGAGTCAGGCATCGCAAAGTTAGCTGATTGGGGGGATGTGCATTCGTTCCTGGGAGACGCCATCATGTGGTTCGCCGGCCTTCATGCTGCTGCCGCAATATTTCACCACGTTGTGCTCAAAGACGGTGTGCTTGCGGCCATGCTTCCTTGGAAACTCCGTTAATTTGCATGAGTCAGTCAGGATCACCTGACCGTACGGATGTCCGGTTTGGAGCTACTCGGTCAACGACTGGTCCTGGCTCGTCAGCGGGTAGCGGCGGAGATTATAGGAATCGGTGGCCAACGTTGATTGGAATATGTGCTCGGCCCCGCTAGTGCGCCCGCGCCAGCGTGAGCAACTCCGCCCCTTCAGCAACCTGATCACCAGGGGCATAGAGCAATTCAAGTACCGTGCCGTCCGCTGGGGCGGCGATGGTGTGCTCCATCTTCATGGCTTCCATCACCGCCAGGGCCTGGCCCTGCTTGACCACGTCCCCTGCCTTCACGGAAAACGACACCACCTTGCCCGGCATGGGCGCGCTCAGACGGCCCACTTCAGCATGCGTGTCACCGGCATGGGCCAGCGCGTCAATCGCTATTATTTGTGTAGCGCCTTGCGCAGTAAATACGAGGGCTAAAGGCCCATTTCTATATAAATTTACAGTGGACCGCAGGTCGCCATAACGCACATCCAACGCGCCATTTGCTAGTGCTGTGTACTGCAGCGCGGCGGTATTCCCAGCCACTGTTAAGTGCAAGTCTCCCCCCTGCAGGCGGGTGAAGCGGGCAGTGTGCGGTTCACCATGAAACTCCAGCATGAAGTCCCGGTGCGATGCGCCATGCGAACGCCAGCCATCGCGTTGTGCCCACGGGTCGATCCAACCACTGGAATCTGCTTTGGTTGACAGAGCAGACTCGCTAACCAAAGTCTGAGCCACCATGGCGGCCGTGGCCATTTGCAAGCCGACTTTTTCCTGGTCAAAAAGCACAGCCGCTTCACGCGGGATCAGCGCCGTGTCCAACTGCGCCTGTGTAAACGACGCACTGGTGACCACGTGGCGCAAAAACTGCACATTGGTCGTCAGGCCGACGATGTGGGTTTGGGCCAAAGCGGCGTCCATGCGGGCTAGCGCCTCTTGGCGGGTGCTGCCGTGCACGATGAGCTTGGCCACCATGGAGTCGTAAAAGGGGCTGATGGTGTCGCCCTGGCGCACGCCCGAGTCCACGCGCACACCGCAATTGGCACGCTCAAACGTGGTGCAAGCAGGCAGGCCGTACACATGCAAGGTGCCAGTGGCAGGCAGAAAGTTGTTGTCGGGGTTCTCGGCGCAGATGCGCGCTTCGATGGCGTGGCCGTGGATGCGCAAATCTTGCTGCTGGCAGGGCAGCGCTTGGCCTGCGGCCACGCGCAGTTGCCACTCCACCAAGTCTTGCCCGGTAATGGCCTCCGTCACCGGGTGCTCCACCTGCAAACGCGTATTCATCTCCATGAAATAAAACTTCATTTGCTCGGGGTGCTCGTAGCCGCCAGGCTGCTCCACGATGAATTCCACCGTGCCGGCACCCACATAGTTGACAGCGCGCGCGGCTTCCACGGCGGCGGCGCCCATGCGGGCACGCAGCTCTGGTGTCATACCCGGCGCGGGAGCCTCTTCCAGCACCTTCTGGTGGCGGCGCTGTACTGAACAATCCCGCTCAAACAGGTACACATAGTTGCCATGCGTGTCGCCAAACACCTGAATCTCGATGTGGCGCGGGCGCTGCACGTATTTCTCGACCAGCACGGCGTCATCGCCAAAGCTGTTGATGGCTTCCCGTTTGCACGATGCCAGCGCCGCAGCAAAGTCTTCGGTTTTGTCCACCGCGCGCATGCCCTTGCCACCGCCACCGGCGCTGGCTTTGATGAGCACGGGGTAGCCTATGGCGTCGGCTTCGCGTTGCAGCAAGGCCGGGTCTTGGTCGGCGCCGTGGTAGCCAGGGACCAAGGGCACGCCGGCCTTTTCCATCAGTTGTTTGGACTCGGCCTTCAAACCCATGGCCTTGATAGCCGACGATGGCGGTCCGATAAATACCAAGCCAGCCGCCGCGCAGGCTTTGGCGAACTCTTCGTTCTCGCTCAAGAAGCCATAGCCGGGGTGAATAGCTTGCGCCCCCGTAGCTTGGGCGGCGGCAATGATTTTCTCCCAGCGCAGGTAGCTGTCTTTGGGCGCGCTGCCACCGATGTGGATGGCTTCGTCACAGGCGGTGACGTGCTTGGCGTTGGCATCGGCGTCGGAATACACAGCCACGGTTTGGATGGCCATGCGGCGCGCGGTGGCGGCCACACGGCAGGCGATCTCGCCCCGGTTGGCAATGAGGATTTTGGTGAACATTTCTGGAACCTCTTACATGCGGAACATGCTGAACTTGGCGTCGGGAATGGGCGCATTGCGCGTGGCACTGAGGCCCAGCGCCAATACACGGCGCGTGTCGGCGGGGTCAATGATGCCGTCATCCCACAGCCGCGCCGTGGCGTAATACGGGTGTCCCTGCACTTCGTACTGCTGGCGGATGGGGGCTTTGAAGGCCTCTTCCTCCTCGCCACTCCAGGTGCCGCCCTTGCCTTCGATACCATCGCGCTTGACCGTTGCCAGCACGCTGGCCGCCTGCTCGCCGCCCATCACCGAGATGCGAGCGTTGGGCCACATCCACAAGAAACGCGGGCTGTAGGCACGGCCGCACATGCCGTAGTTGCCAGCGCCAAAGCTGCCGCCGATGATGATGGTGAACTTGGGCACATTCGCCGTCGCCACCGCCGTGACCATCTTGGCACCGTTGCGGGCGATGCCCTCGTTTTCGTATTTACGGCCGACCATGAAGCCGGTGATGTTCTGCAAAAAGATCAGAGGAATTTTGCGCTGGCAGCACAGTTCGATGAAGTGGGCACCCTTGAGCGCCGACTCGCTGAACAGGATGCCGTTGTTGGCAATGATGCCGACCGGCATGCCTTCGATATGGGCAAACCCGGTGACCAACGTGGTGCCAAAGCGTGGTTTGAACTCGTGGAACTCGCTGCCATCGACGATGCGGGCAATGATTTCGCGCACATCAAAGGGTTTACGGGTGTCGGTGGGGATCACGCCGTATAGTTCTTCTGCTACATATTTAGGAGCTACTCGCGCAATGTTGGCGAGGGCTAGAGGCTTATTTCTATTCAAATTTTTTACAGCGCTACGTGCCAGGGCCAGCGCGTGCAGGTCGTTCTGCGCCAGGTGGTCGGCCACACCGCTGAGCCGTGTGTGTACGTCACCGCCGCCCAAGTCCTCGGCCGTAACCACCTCGCCGGTGGCGGCCTTCACCAACGGGGGACCGCCTAGGAAAATGGTGCCTTGGTCCTTGACGATGATGGTCTCATCGGACATGGCGGGCACATAGGCACCACCTGCGGTGCAACTGCCCATGACCACAGCGATTTGGGCAATACCTTGCGCGCTCATGTTGGCCTGGTTAAAAAAGATGCGGCCAAAGTGGTCACGGTCGGGGAACACCTCGTCTTGGTTGGGCAGGTTGGCCCCGCCAGAGTCCACCAGGTAAATGCAGGGCAGGTGGTTTTCTGCGGCAATCTCCTGTGCCCGCAGGTGCTTTTTGACCGTGAGCGGGTAATAGGTGCCGCCCTTCACCGTGGCGTCGTTGCACACAACCATGCAGTCCACACCCGACACGCGGCCAATGCCGGCAATCACCCCGGCGCAGGGCGCGCTGTCACTGCCATCACGGTCGGGGTACATGCCCATGGCAGCCAAGGGGCTGATCTCTAAAAACGGCGTGCCGGGGTCGAGCAGCATTTGCACCCGGTCGCGCGGCAACAACTTGCCACGCCCTGTGTGGCGGGTGCGGGCGGCCTCACCACCACCCAGCGCGGCCTTCGCCACCTTGACACACACGTCGTCCACCAAGGCGCGCATGGCGGCCGCATTGGTCAAAAAGTCGCTTGATCGGGGGTTGAGTTGGGTCTCCAAAATAGCCATGGCATCTCCGTACAAACGTTTCAGATAGCTGGCCATTGTGAACCCACCGGGCGCAGCGCACGGGCCACACAGGTTGCAAATCGCGCCGCCTTGCCATACATTCAACACACAAACGCCATGCCAATTTCCAAGCCTATGTCTAACCCCATTGCGGCCACGCCCATGGCCTTTGCACAAGCGATCGTATTGGCCTACCGGCGCTACGACCGTGACCCAGCGGGCGTTCTGAAGCTGGCACAGATTGCGCCAGACCAGTTGGCTAACCCAGCGGCACGTATCACCGCGTGGCAATTTCAGCAGCTCTCGGGCGCAGCCATGCGGGAACTGGACGATGAGGCTCTGGCCTGGTTCAGCCGGCGCCTGCCCTGGGGCAGCTACGGCATGTTGGTTCGCGCCTCAATCAGCGCGCCGACCCTGGGCATCGCCTTGCAGCGCTGGTGCCGCCACCATGGCCTGCTGACCAACGACATTGCCTTACAACTGCGGGTGGTCGATGGCCAGGCCCACATCACTCTGACCGAACACCAAGGCCTAGGCGCACTGCAAGAGTTTTGCCTGGTATCGGTGCTGCGCAATGTGCTGGGCGTAGCCAGTTGGCTGGTGGACTCACGCATTCCTTTGCAAAGCGCGCAGTTTCCGTTCGCGCCACCGGCCCACCAATCGGCCTACGCCGTACTGTTTTCGGGCACCACACAGTTTGGCGCTCCAGCTGCCAGCCTGTGTTTTGACGCCCGCTACCTAGCCTTGCCGCTGCGGCGCGACGAGCGCGCATTGCAACTCATGCTGCAAAACGCCCTGCCTCTGACGGTGTTGCAGTACCGCCGTGACCGCCTGTTGGTGCAGCGGGTGCGCCAGGCATTGTCCACCCATGCCGAGCACACCCACAACGCCGAGGCTCTGGCCGCGCTGCTACACCTGTCACCGCGCACCCTGCACCGCCAACTCAAAGACGAGGGTGCAACGCTGCAAGGCCTCAAAGACGAAGTGCGCCAGCATAGTGCCACGGAGATGCTGCTGCGCACCACACGCCCCATCAAACAGGTAGCCCAAGCAGCGGGTTTTCAGAACGAAAAGAGCTTTATTCGTGCCTTTAAGGGCTGGACTGGACGCACGCCTGCCGAGTTCAGGCGTCAGGCGGAGCTGTCGTCGGCCGCCAAGACTAGCGAAATAGCTCCGATACTTCTGCAAGCAATATGCAAATGAATAAAAAAAGCCGTACATGGATCGCTCCATGTACGGCTTTCTTTTACAGCAATCTGTTTAGACGGCTGATTTTTTAACGCGGCGACGCGCCACTGCGCCCATCACAGCCAAACCAGCCAAAAGCATGGCATTGGTTTCTGGCTCAGGAACGGCTGTAACGTTCGGAACTTCGGTTCCCGCAAAGCCGTCCAAGTACACATAACCGGCGTGAGCACCGTACGGGCAATCTGTCGCCAACAGGCTTAAGGAGAAGGTATGGCCAGACAATGCACTCACGTCCAACGACTCGACTTGCCATCCGCTGCTGTACCATGAACCGAAAGAGGTGAATGTGCCAGGTGCCGACGCAGAACTAAACGACTTTTGGAACAAAGTGGAGCTTGTAGTGTCGTCCACCAGAGTCAGATTGAACGCGTCAGAGTCAGTCAACCCGTGTGAAGCCTGCAATACAGCATTCCACTCGAACACAATATGTGCATCGGTGTAATTGGCAACGGTTTGCTTAATCACATTGACCGAGTAGTTGTTATTCGAGTCATTCACCCGCACGGCGTGCTGGCCGTTATAGGTCGTCGCAGCGCCGGTGATGGCATCAAAAGTGCCGGAATTTGTGACTGTGATCGCGCTATATGCAGCGTTGTACTGGCTACCACCCGACAGGTAATCCGCAGGGTTCAAGTTGTTGGTTGGATTCGTTGTGCGACCAGCACCAGTAGTCCAGCCGCTGGTAGTGCCGTTTTCAAAGCCCCCATTGTCAAATGTACCCGCCATGGCAGGCGCAATAAACGCACCTGCCAATGCAATTGAGAGAACGGTCTTGTTTAACATATGTATTTCCCTTGAAGTAAAGTAAAGTTTTGAAAAGTATTGGGTTGCGCCCGATCCGATTCTGGCTACTTTTGTTCGCATTGCAATAGTCCGAATGGACTATTGAGACCCAACCCACGTGGTTTTGCACCCGCCTTAGGCCCGCTCGCCCCTATGCAAGGCGTCGGCACGTCACAAAAGTTTCACAAAACCATCACACAGCCGTCACACGCGGCCAAGACACTGCGGTCAGCGGATTCGCGGGCGTTGCTTTGGCTTCGAGCCCCACCTTGGGAGCCGCTTTCTCTTTGTAACTTAACCATTTGAAACCATGAAAAAACACCTAATCGCTTTGGCCATCACTTCCGCGTTCGCTGCGCCTGCTGCATTTGCCGAGGTTGCAATGGGCCCTTTTGCCATTTACGGCACCCTGAATACGGCGGTCGAATTCGTCGACGTCACCAGTAATGGCGTCGCTTTGGCCCCCACCGCGGTGAGCCAGACCCGCTTGGCGGACCAGGAATCCAAGCTGGGCTTTAAGGTCAAACATGACCTAGGCAGCGGCTTGTTTGCCCTTGGCCAGATTGAAAGTCGTTTTTATCTGGGCAACAACGGATCTAATACGGACAATAAAGCAGAGCTTGGCAGCAGAAATACCTTCGCCGGGCTAGGCAATGACGCATTTGGTACCGTACGCTTGGGTCGCTATGACAACGCATACAAGCTGTCGTCTTATCTGATGGGCGACTTGCGCAACAAGATGAACCTTGCAAGCGATGACACCGGTTCCAAGCAAATCTTGAACCGTCTGGGTGACCGCCAAGGCGACATCATTGCCTACGAATCGCCCGACTGGGGCGGCGTGAAAGTGCTGGCCAGCTACAACATGGGCAAAGACTCCACCGGCACGGCCACCGATCTGATGCCCCAGTTTGCAGCGGCACTTGCCTACAAAGCCGGCCCTTTCACCGCAGGCCTAGGCATGACCGGTATTAACAATGCCGTCTGGAAGCTAGACGGCAGCAGTGCGGCAAGCCCCCAAATTGCTTACGGCTCAAAATCCTTACAAGCATGGCAAGTTGGCGCAGGGTATACCTTTGGAGAGTTCAATATCGGTTTGGTATCTGAGCGAACGAACTCTTCACTGGATACTTCCAGCACCGTTGGCACCACCACCACTCCAGCCTTTGACCAAGCCCAAACCACCACGGGTGTAGTCGGCGGATACCGCAGCGGCCCTATGCGGGTTGAAGTTCGCTACGCCATCGCCAATGACGTAACCGGCACTGTCAACGGCTCGGACGCGGCACTCACCAAAGACACAGGCGCCACCCAAATGGGTGTTGCGGTGGGCTACCAACTGCACAAAAACGTGCAACTGGTCGGTTCGTACACACGGTTGGACAATGCTAAAAACGCCAGCTACACCAGCGCCTCTGGCTTTTCGTTGGCCAAAGGTGTAGACATGAACCAGATCGCCCTGGGCCTAGCAGTTTCCTTCTAATTGAACATTTCAAAGCGTGAGTGATTTGGCGGTGGCCCGCAAGGGTTGCCGCCTTTTTTTCGTGTCACGGGTTGTGGCCGCTATTGCATGCCCGGTGTGGCCCGCGCAATGATGGCCTCACAGTCGACGCCACGCGGTAAGCAGCCAAATGCCAAACCGCTGTAGTTGGAGTCCAAGCGTGATGCACAAAACGCATCTGCCACCGCAGCGTTGCCAAAGCGCAGCAACAAGGAACCCTGCAGAGCCAGCGCCATTTTCTCTACCAGCCCACGGGCACGGTATTCAACGGCAGATGGGTCCAGCAACTCGCTGCCCAAGCGGGCAACATACTGGTCCAAACGCCTATCGGCACCGGCAGCAGCTTGTACTTCGTCCATAAACACATTCACTGCGCCAGGGTTGCGCTCCATCGCGCGCAGCATGTCAAGGCATTGCACATTGCCACTGCCCTCCCAAATAGCATTCACCGGAGACTCGCGAAACAGGCGCGGCATGATGCAGTCTTCCATCACGCCACTGCCGCCAATACATTCCATGGCCTCGTAGGCGTGGGCGGGCGTGCGTTTGCAAATCCAGTACTTGCCAACCGCCGTGCCCATACGCACCAGCATTTTTTCGGATTCGTTGCCATCGGCCGCATCCAACGCCCGGGCCACCCGCATGGTCAGTGCCAGCGCCGCTTCTTGCTCGACGACCAAATCGGCCAACACGTTCTGCATCAGGGGCTGCTGTGTCAACAGGTGCCCAAATGCTTTGCGGTGTGCGCAGTGGTGCAACGCTTGGGCGACAGCCTGGCGCATACCGGATGACGAGCCAATCATGCAATCAAAACGCGTCATGGCCACCATGTTCAAAATAGTGGCCACACCGCGGCCTTCAGCGCCCACCATCTGGGCGTAGGCTCCGCGCAGTTCGGTTTCACATGACGCATTGGCCACGTTGCCCATTTTGTTTTTGAGCTGTTGAATCTGCATGGGGTTTTTGCTGCCATCAGGGCGCCAGCGCGGCAGCAAAAAGCACGACAAACCACCCGGCGCCTGCGCCAAGACCAAAAAAGCATCACACATGGGGGCCGAGACAAAGTACTTGTGCCCCACCAGTTCATAAGCCTGCCCTGGCCCGCCAGAACCCAGTGGATGTGCCGCTAACGTATTGGCCCGCACATCGGAGCCGCCCTGCTTTTCTGTCATGGCCATACCAATGGTCACACCCTGTTTTTGCGCCGCTGGCACGTTGCGCGGGTCATAGTGGCGTGCCATGATTTTGGGGAGCCACTGGGCAGCGATGTCGGGCTGCTCGCGAAGCGCCGACACTGCGGCTGATGTCATGGTGATCGGGCAGCCGTGCGAAGCTTCCACCTGGCTTTGCATATACACCATGGCCGCCCGGGCCACATGCGCGCCAGGGCGGGGATGGCTCCAGTGCGACGCGTGCAGCCCATTCTCAATAGCAACCTGCATCAGCCGGTGGTAGGCGGGGTGAAAACGCACTTCATCAATGCGGTGCCCGTAGTTGTTATGGGTGTGCAGCACAGGCTTGTTTTCGTTGGCCTGAAAACCCAACTCAATCATCTCGCGCGATCCCGTCAAAGCGCCAAAGGCTTGCAATTCGGACTCGGCCCACCCTGCGCCCTCGCGCGCGACAGCCTCACGCAAGGCCACGTCTTGGGCATACAGGTTGTAATCAATCAGAGTCGGCGGTTGGTTTTCAACCACGTGTGTCTCAGCCCCGTAATTGGACGCCATTGGTGTGTCAGTCATCGCAAAGCCCTCCCTACGCAAGCGCCATACAGCGCAACGCGCTGTGTCGCATTAATGCCGTGAATATAGATTCACATTATTAACATGGCGCTACACTTTGTCAACACACAGAATGACCGCATTGACCCATGGCCTACCGGCACACTGAGAAAACCCTGGCCCGCAAGGCCGCTGCCAGGGAAAGCCTGCTTGTGGGCGCCCTGGCCGTGGTAGCCGAGGGCGGCTTTGGTGCACTCACCGTGGTCGGCGCTGCGCAGCAAGCCGGTATGGCGACCGGGGCGGTCTACAAACACTTTGAATCCAAGGCCGCACTGTGCGCAGAAGTGTTCCGCCGGGCAACCGAGAAAGAAGTTGCCATGGTGCGCGCAGCCGCCACCGTTGACGCCCCCCCGGCCGAGCAACTGCGCCAAGCAATCGCCACCTTTGCCCAGCGGGCCCTGCGTGGGCGGCGCCTTGCTTATGCGCTGATTGCCGAACCCGTAGACGCTTTGGTTGACGCAGAACGGCTGCGCTTTCGCCACGCCTACGCAGAAATTTTTCAAGCGGTGGTGGAGGCCGGTGTACACACCGGCGCATTCGCGGCCCAGACCCCTTCCGTTAGTGCTGCGGCACTGGTGGGTGTTATTGCCGAGGCGCTGGTCGGGCCCCTGTCTTGGCAGAACGACTACGACACACCACAGGCACAAATCCCCCTCATTGCGGCGATTCAAGCCTTTTGCCTGCGGGCGGTGGGCGCCCCCCTCGATTAGTCCAATCGGGTTTTAGGGCGTGCGGGGCACTAGCCTCCCGCAAGCGGCGCCAGCGGCATTAAATGCCGACTTAATGCGTGAGCGCAAGCGTGAGACCATGGAACCGCGCTAAGCTGGTGCACTTACACCACGCCCTTGATCGCCGCCACCATGAGCATACGCAACCTCGACTCGTTCTTTAATCCCGCCAGCGTTGCGGTCATTGGTGCGTCCTTGCGGCCTTTTAGTGTTGGGGCCACCGTCTGGAAGAACGTGTCGCAAGGCGGATTTGCGGGGCCGGTGTACCCGGTCAACCCCAAACACGCAAAACTACAAGAACAACGCTGCTACGCCCGCGTAGCAGACCTGCCCCAAACGCCTGAACTTGCACTCATCTGCACCCCGGCCGCCACGATCGTGGCGCTGGTACAAGCACTGGCAGAGCGCGGCACCCGCGCAGTCATCATCCTAAGCGCAGGTTTAACTGCGGCGCACAAAGCGGCTATTTTTGACGCCGCACGCCCGCACCTCATGCGTATTCTGGGCCCCAACTGCCTGGGACTGTTGTCGCCCCACGCCCACTTGAACGCCAGCTTTGCCCACATCAACGCACGCCCCGGCAAATTGGCCTTTGTGTCGCAGTCAGGGGCACTGGTAACCGCCGTGCTCGATTGGGCGGATGCGCAATCCATCGGCTTTTCGCACATCGTCTCACTGGGTGAACACGAAGATGTGGACTTTGGCGACATGCTGGACTACCTCGCCTCGGACGTACACACCCGCGCCATTTTGCTGTACATCGAGTCGGTCGAGGCACCGCGCAAATTCATGTCGGCGGCGCGTGCTGCCGCGCGCAACAAGCCGGTCATTGTGGTCAAGTCGGGGCGCTCTGCCCAAGGCCAGAAGGCTGCCGCCTCACACACCGGTGCGCTGGCCGGCGCAGACGATGTGTACGAGGCCGCCATTGCACGCGCCGGTATGCTACGCGTCAACACACTGGACGAGCTGTTTCTGGCCGCAGAGACGCTGACGCGCGGCCAGCCCACCAAAAACAACGTACTGACGATCCTGACGATCCTGACGAACGGTGGCGGTGCCGGGGTCATGGCAGCCGACGCTGCCGCATACCAACACGTTGCCCTGGCGAACCTCTCCGAGCAAACACTTGAAAAACTCAACGCCGTGCTGCCCGCCAACTGGTCCCACGGCAACCCGGTGGACATCATTGGTGACGCGCCAGCCCAGCGCTATGTCGACGCACTCAAAATCCTGACCGACGACAAAGCGACGGGAACCATTCTGCTCATTCAGGCGCCCACGGCCATCGTGCCCAGCGCAGACATTGCCCGCGCCGTAGTGGAGACGACCCCCGACGACGGCGCCCCCCTCAAGCGCCTGATGAGCAGTTGGCTGGGGGGCCGCGCAGTGGAAGAGGCACGCCAACTCTGTAACGGCAAAGGCATCGCCAGCTATGAGACCCCGGAGCAAGCAGTGCGAGCCATTGCCATGCTGCAGGGTTATGCCCGCAACCAGCTGGAGCTGATGGAGGCACCTCCAGCCCACGTTGACACAGTAGCACCCGACCGCGACGCCGTACGCGCGATCGTGCGCCAGGCACTGGCCAATGGGCAAACCTTGCTGACCGAACCCGAGGCCAAAGCCGTTCTGCAAGCCTACCGTATCGCGGTGGTAGAAACGCAATCCGTGCCTGCCGATGCAAAACAGGCCGCCGCCACCGCTGCGCGCATGGGTTTCCCGGTGGTTATCAAAATCCTGTCAGAGCAAATCTCCCACAAGTCCGATGTAGGCGGCGTTGCACTCAACCTCGACAGCGAAGACGAGGTGCGGGACGCAGCGCGCACCATGCTCGCCCGAGTCAAGATGCTGCGCCCCGAGGCGGTGGTCGACGGTTTTACTGTGCAGGCCATGGTGCGCCGCAAGCATGTGCAAGAGGTCATCGTGGGCGCAACCGTTGACCAAGTGTTTGGCCCCATCATTTTGTTTGGCCAGGGCGGCACCGCCGTTGAGGTCATGGCCGACCGGGCGGTGGCATTGCCCCCACTGAACCAACCCCTGGCGCGGGCACTGATTGGACGCACCCGCATTGCCAAGCTGCTTAAAGGCTGGCGCGATACACCGGCGGTAGACGAAGGCGCGCTCATTGGGGTGCTGCTGTCGATCTCGCAACTGCTGGCCGACATACCCGAGCTGGCCGAGTTGGACATCAACCCGCTGCTGGTCAACTTTGAAGGCGCCATCGCCCTGGACGCGCGTATTCGGCTCAGCGCGCAGGCGCCAGCGGGGGCGTTGAATTTCGCCATCCGGCCCTACCCGTCAGAACTGGTCGAAACCGTGGACTGGAATGGCCGCACACTGGTGATGCGCCCCATTCGTCCAGAAGACGAAAACCTGCACACCGATTTTTTGCAAAGCCTGAGCCCCGAAGACATTCGCATGCGGGTGTTTTACAGCCGTCGCACCATGGAGCGCAGCGAACTGGCCCGCCTGACCCAAATCGACTACACGCGCGAGATGGCCTTTGTCGCTATCACCGACGGGCCTGATGGCAAGCCGCAAACCCAGGGTGTGGTGCGCGCCGCGACAGACCCAGACAACATCAGCGCGGAGTTTGGCATCATCATCCGATCTAGCCTCAAGGGTGGCGGCTTAGGCACTTTGCTAATGAACAAAATGGTTCACTATCTGCGTGATAACGGCACCCAGAAACTGGTGGCCACCGTGCTGCGCGAGAACCAGCGCATGCTCGACCTGACCCGTAAATTAGGGTTCATCGATGTTGAAAGCGAGTCGCCCGACAATACCCGCGACATTGTGCTGAACCTGCAAGACAACACCGCGCCCTGATTGTGCCGCCTCAGGCGTTGAGAATCACCGTGCCCTGCACTGTGGCAGCGCCTGAACGGACCAGGTCCGCCACCAGCAGGTCCACCACCTGCTCCACGCTGCGCCCGGCAAAGTGGGTGCTAAACAGGGCGGCAAACAGCGGTGCAGCTTGTGCCCACTGGGTCAGCGCGGTGCGCTCCATACGCTGCTCTTCCAACAGCTTGAACTTGAACAAGGCTTTGGCCGCATAGCGGTGGTGTTTGATCGGGTCTGCCACAAAGCCTGCCAGTCGCTGGCGGGCAAATGCGATCGACTCACCCACTGCGGAAAAAGGCGCGCCATGGCCGGGGATCACGGTGACAGGCTGCAATGCTTCAATCAGGTCCAGCGTAGCGGCCACTTCGTCAAACGCCTGCGCACCATCGAACGCGGGGAACACCACACCAAAACCGCGTTCCCACAACGCATCGGCAGAGACCAGTGTGCGGCTGACTGGCTCAAACAAGACCAGCGAGTGCGGGTCATGGCCCGGCGCTGCATGCACCTGCCAAAGGCCATCGCCCAGTTGCACCTCGGTGCCGGGTTGCAGCACGCTGTCAAAGCCAAACTGCGGGCAATGCTGCCCGCTGGGGGTGTAGCTAAGGGCATAGGCGTCCCACTGGCGCACTTGCGCGGCATGGCCCGGCGGGATGCGCGTTTTCAACGCCGGGTAAGCGCCCTGCAAGGCCGCATTCCCCCCGCAGTGGTCACTGTGCAGATGGGTGTTGACCAGCAAATCTAGCGGCCGGCCCTGCAAAGCAGACGCCACCAACGCCAAGGTTTGGGGCGCATGGGTGTGGTAGCCGCTGTCAATCAGCACGCAGCTCTGCGCGCCCTGTATCAAGATGTTGTTGCTGGACAGCCAGCCGCGCTCAAAAACCGTGACGCCCGCTGGTAGCCCTTGTGCCAATGCCATCGTCCGCCCCTTAGGCCAGCGCGCGCTGGATGATGATCTTTTGCACGTCACTGGTACCTTCATAAATTTGGCACACCCGCACGTCTCGGTAGATGCGCTCCAGCGGGAAGTCGCTGACATACCCATAGCCGCCCAGCGTCTGGATGGCGGCGCTGCACACCTTCTCGGCCATCTCGCTGGCAAACAGCTTGGCCATGGCGGCTTCTTTCAGGCAAGGGCGCCCTGCGTCGCGCAGACACGCGGCGTGCCAGATCAGCTGGCGCGCAGCCTCTAATTGCGTGGCGCAATCCGCCAAGCGGAACCCAACCGCCTGGTGGTTAAAAATGGCGGTGCCAAAACTGTGGCGTTCTTTGGCATAGGCAATGGCCACCTCCAATGCGCTGCGGGCCATACCCACACTTTGCGCCGCAATGCCGATGCGCCCGCCCTCCAAGCCGCCTAGAGCAATGCCATACCCTTCGCCCTCTTTGCCAATCAGGTTCTCGGCCGGGATGCGGCAGTTGTCAAAATTGATCTGCGCGGTGTCGCTGCTGTGCTGGCCCAGTTTGTCCTCAAGGCGCGCCACGCCATAGCCCGGCGTATTGGTGGGAACCACAAAAGCGCTCATGCCTTTTTTGCCCGCACCTTTGTCGGTGACGGCAATGACGATGGCCACATCGCCATGCTTGCCACTGGTGATGAACTGCTTGACGCCGTTGATGGCGTATTCATCGCCCACCTTCACCGCGGTGGTGCGCAGGCCCGATGCGTCACTGCCAACATGCGGCTCGGTCAGGCAAAAGGCACCCAGCAGCTTGCCCTGCGCCAAGGGCACCAACCACTGCTGCTTTTGCGCCTCGGTGGCGTAGCGCAGCAAGATGGCGTTGACCGGGCAATTGGTCACGCTGATGGCCGTGCTGGTGCCGCCGTCACCGGCTGCAATTTCTTCCAGCACCAGGGCGAGGGTCAGGTAGTCCAGGCCTGCGCCGCCATAAGCCTCTGGCACGCAGATGCCGTAGGCGCCCAGCGCGGCCAGGCCTTGGTGGGTGGCTTTGGGGAAGTGGCGCTCTTTGTCCCACCGGGCTGCGTTGGGCCAGAGTTCGCGTTGGGCGAAGCTGCGGATGGCGTCGCGGACCATTTCTTGGTCTTGGGTTAAGAGCATGGATTTACCTTCCTGATGTTTGACATGTGAATACAGGACTGCCGGACTTCTGGACTTCTGGACAACCCACTCTCCCCCAACCCCTCTCGCCCCGCCGGGCGAGAGGGGGGCTTGAACAGCCATATTTGGCCAACGTGCTTAAGGTGTCAGGTTCAAAGTCACGGCTAACGCTGTGAATAGGCCGGGAACCGATACCGTCGTTTCGGCATATTGGTTGGCCCAGCCGATGCACGCGGCCCCTTGCCCGCGAAGGCCAAATATGGCTGTTTAGCTCCCCTCTCGCCCGGCGGGGCCCAAGCAACGGCAGTGCCGTTGCGGGCCTATGGCCGGGTTTACGCCCCGCACTCGCATCGCGAGTGCTAAAGGGTTGGGGGAGAGTGGGGGTAGTGAGAGAAATCAAAAAAATGATCCGCCAAAAATACACCAATAAAAGAGAACTAAACCAACTCCAAAGCCACCGCCGTAGCCTCCCCTCCCCCAATACACAAAGTAGCCACCCCCCGCTTCAACCCCCGAGCCCGCAAGGCATAAATCAGCGTCACCATAATCCGCGCCCCAGACGCCCCAATCGGATGCCCCAACGCACAAGCCCCCCCATTCACATTCACCTTGTCATGCGGCACACCCAACTCTTTCATCAGCGCCATAGGCACTACCGCAAAAGCCTCGTTCACCTCCCACAGATCAACGTCACCCACACCCCAACCCGCCTTGGCCAACACCTTGTGCGTGGCGCCCACCGGCGCGGTAGCAAACCACTCCGGTGCTTGTGCATGGGTGGCGTGGGCCACGATGCGTGCCAGTGGCGTGCAACCCAGTTGCCCCGCAGTGCTGGCCTTCATCAGCACCATGGCGGCAGCGCCGTCGTTGATGCTGGAGCTGCTGGCGGCGGTGATGGTGCCGTCTTTCTTAAACGCCGGCTTAAGCGTGGCGACCTTTTCTAGCCGGGCCTTGCCGGGGCCTTCGTCGACGGAGACGACCACATCGCCACTGCGGCCCTTGGTGGTGACAGGTGTTATTTCCGCCTCAAACGCTCCTGATTTAATAGCTGCTTGTGCCCGCTGCACGCTGGCTGTAGCGAATTTGTCTTGTTCTTCACGGGTAAAACTGTATTTGGCCGCGCAGTCTTCGCCAAAGGTGCCCATAGAGCGGCCGGGCTCATAGGCGTCTTCTAGGCCGTCCAGCATCATGTGGTCAAAGATGCGGTCGTGACCAATGCGATAGCCACCGCGCGCCTTGGGCAACAGGTAGGGCGCGTTGGTCATGCTCTCCATGCCACCGACCACCAGTACATCGTGGCTGCCCGCCAGCAGCATGTCGTGTGCAAACATGGCTGCGCGCATGCCCGAACCGCACATTTTGCTCAAAGTCACCGCGCCGGCACTTTGGGGCAAACCGCCTTTGAATGCTGCCTGGCGCGCGGGCGCCTGCCCCTGCCCGGCCATCAGACAGTTACCCATCAGCACCTCGGTTACCAAGTCGGGCGCAATACCTGCACGCAACACTGCCTCCTTGATGGCTGCACCGCCTAAATCATGTGCTGCCAGGGTTGAAAAATCACCCTGAAATGCACCCATGGGTGTGCGCGCTGCGCCCACAATGACGATGGAATCTGACATGGCTTACTCCTTGGCAGCAGGCAAGCCACCTGCCGCATCTAGTTGACGTTTACGTAAACGTCAATTGTGCCAGAGGTGCGAGGCAGCGGCGCAGCAGTCGCACCGGCACCACGGTGGATTTCCGCTTTACGCGGGAATCGGGTATGTTCGGCACTGCGCGTTTTCTTAGTCGCCCCATATACGGACCCACCTATGACAGACACACTGCCAAACCCTGCGTCACCCAGCGGCCACGATCACCAGCAGCCGATGTACCAAGGTTTGGGCCAAGTCGTTCGAGCCCTGCACGATGCATTGACATCGGTGGGCGCAGACGGCGCACTGGCAGAGGCGTCTGCCGAGTTCCCCTCAGCCCGCGAGCGTTTGCTGCATGTGGCCACCTTGACCGAAAAAGCCGCCAACACCGTACTCAACAAGGTGGACGAAACAACACCTGTGCAACGCGCCATCGAAGTCAGCGCAGTCCAACTGGCCCAGCAATGGGATGCCCAAGCGCTAGACAGCATGTCCAAAGATGCCATGCAGGCATTGGCCGCGCAAACGCGCCAGTTCATCGCCGCCAGCAAAGAAGCCAGCATCACCACACAACAGGCTCTGTCAGACATCATGATGGCGCAGGATTTTCAAGACCTGACTGGCCAACTGATCAAAAAGGTAGCCGCCCTGCTGCAGCGCACCGAAACCGACCTGTTGCAACTGTTGGTCAACAGTGCTCCCGCGGACAAGTTGGTATCCATCGCCAAAGAAGAAGACCTTGCCGGCCCCGGCGCGGTTGGTGCGGTAGCGATGGCGCAAAGCGACATTGACGCCATGCTGGCCGACTTGGGATTCTGAAGCACACTGGTTGAGGCGCCTCATCTGGGGCACTCAACTCAGCGATACAGCCCCGCAATTTCATCAATTTTTACTTCTTTGGCGGCGGATTGGCGCCATGTTTTCAACGCCAAGACCAGCGGTGAACCCTGCCACTCACCGTTGGAAAAACATGCCCGGTCAAGTTGCTTTAGCAAGGCATCGAATTCTGACTGTTGCAAGCGTTGCGCCAGGGCTTGTAGCCCCGACGGCGGGTCTTGTGGCCACTTCTTGCTCGCCCAGACAAGCAAATGGCGACGCGCCGCAGGCGCATCATTGGCCTGCGCAGCCGCGATGAATGCCTGCATCGACGTGCTGACGTTGCCAGTCTTGGGGACAACGCTCGGGCCTGTATGGGGAATGGGTCCACGCGCACCGCGCGGTGCGCGTTTGCGTTCACGCCACCATGCTGCCATAGCGCCCAGGAACGCGACAAACAGTCCCGCGCTGACCCAAAACCATGCATGGGCCTTTGCGTTAAACCCTTGGCCAAAATTCAGCAGCCGACCACCAGTCGGGACGTCTTTCAACGTTCCATCGCTGGTCGTGCTCGACGGGGCTTCCGGCGTTGCATTTGTACCTGCCACTGCGGGAAGAACATCAAGCGTTCGGCCTGGCACGGTCAAAACGCGTGTGGTGTTTTGCTTCGCATCCCACCATGACACGCGCATAGGCGGCAAATCGTAGTGTCCGGGTCGACTGGCGATCAAGGCAATATCTTGATCACGGCTGGCGGTGAGCCCCTCTGCACCGAGCTGGGTGTCGAGCTTGGCGGGATCTGGATACGCCTTAATGCCCTCTGGCAGTGACATGGCGGCACTCAAATCAGGCAACTGCCCTGCGGTGATGCCTTGGGCGTGCAAGCGCAGGTGGCGCGTGATCGGCTCTCCGGCGTGCACCGTGGCAGCCGCTGGCAGCCAGGTTTCTTCGAGGTCGATCGCAGTAGCGGGCAACCAGTCCTGCGCCGCCACACCCGCAGGACGCGGCTGCACAGTCAAAGCAATCGGCTTACCCTGCAGACGCAATGGCCGCAGCGCATTCATCGTGCCCGCAAACGGCAGACGTGCAAACACATTGCCGAAAAAGGGATCGCCCCCGAATGGGTCTGCGCGTGCTGCATCTACAACCTGTGCCTGCAATACCGGGCCGTCCAGCTGCAACACTCCACTGCGCTGTGGGAACAATACGTAGCGACGCTCAACAACCTGATAATCACGCCCGTTTCGACTCTCACTGGACTGCTTATCCTCGCCAATTGGCTGCACCTTTACGTCACGATTACCCACAAGGTCCAGGCCTGCCTGTTGTAGCGGTGTGTCGGTGTGCAAGCGCACCGTGAGCAACACAGCCTGGTCCACAAAGACCTGCGAGGGATTGAGCTTGGTGTCCATGAAAACATGCGACGAATCGGGCTGAGCCACCGTACTGCCTTGGCCAGATACCCCAGGTGTTCCAGGCGCACTGGTGCCCCCCACCGTGAGCACCAGTGTCTGCGAACGCTGTCCATCCCATTCCAACGACGGGACTTGCAACTTTCCATCGTGTTTTGGCACCATGCTAATTCGTATCTGGGCAGTGGACGAAACATGTCCATTGACAATCTGAACGCTCGATCCGGTGCCCGTTCCCAACACGCTAAAGTCTTGCGCCAGCGGAGTGAGATCGGGTGGATTATTACTACTCCCGTCTCGCTCCAGTAGCAGCTGGACACCTTCGCCCGAACCGACCTCGGAGCGGTCCAGCGAGGCAGTCACGGCGGCCTGTGCGGCGAGTGGAATGCCCACCGCCAAAATGGCAATCGCGACGACTTGGCTTATCTTCATGGTTGCACCCCGCGTTGCCGCATCATGTGTTCAATCAGTAATTTGCGCCGCAACAGTCCACCCGGATCATCCGGAATCCGCTGCAGCCATTGCTCTTGTGAAACGCGCTGTTCATTTTTTGAAATGTTGCTACTGGCAACCGAGGCCGGTTGCTCCTTGCCGGTTGCAGCCCCCATAGCAGCAGCTGCGTCACGCTGGGCCTGCTCCTTGCTGTCCGTCTCTGGCGAGCCAGCGGCAACACTCTGGGCTGATGGCTGAGGCTGCCCAGCAGGTCTGCTGGTGGGTTGCTGCCCGGCCCCATTCTTGTCGGCGCCAGTTGCGCTTGCACCTTGCGGGGAGGCGCTGCCCGGTTTGTCTTTCGACCGCTGCTGATCTCGCTGACCTGGTTGGCCTGATTGACCTGGCTGCTGCGCCTGCGCCCCTGACTTGGCGCCATTCTTGGCATGCTCGCCAGCACCGGAAGCCTTGCTTACGCCCTGCTGCGAATCAGATTTCGCAGTGTCATTTGCTCCGCCTTTGTCCGCATTCGCGCCACCATTTTTCTGGCCATTCTTACTGCCACCCTTATCCTGCTGCGCGTTCTTAGCCCCGTCCTGCTTTTGGGGTGACTTTGGCGGCTGCTCACGCAGCGCGCGCTCTACCAATTCGCGGTTGTGCCGCGCATCCTCGTTGTGAGCGTCCCGTGCCAAGGCGGCGTCGTAGGCCTTTAATGCACCGGCCAAGTCCCCGGCATGGGCTAGCGCATTACCCCGGTTGTAATGGGCGTCGCTGTCATCAAAGGGGGCGTGGTCACGCGCGGCGCCTGCGTAGTCACCGGCCAAGAGTTCTGCATAGGCCTTATGCCGTGGGTCCGCATAGGTAGCGGCTGCGGCACGCGCATCACCGTGGCGCAAAAGCTGTGCGGCGCGCTGATCGGCGGTGTGCCACAGGCTAGCCCAGTCCCACGCGGCATGGGCCGACGCCGCAACCCACACCAAACTCAGCGCACACACCCACCGTTTCATAACCACCCCCTGCGCGCCAGTGGCGCGGCAAGCAGCAACAGCAAAGGCAGCAACCAAATACCCCCATCGAGCCAATGCGACAGGCGTACATCTTTCTCTTGCGTCGCTTCATCGATGCTACTTGACTGTGTTTTCAAACTCGTGATAAACGCAGGCAGTTCTGGCAAACCGATGTAGTGACCACCCGCAACTGCGGCAACCTGGCGCAACGCGGCTCCGACGTCTCCACGAGACTGATCCGAACGAACGTGGGTGCCACTATCTGACCCCACGCCCACCACGTCCAGCGCCACGCCCTGCGATTTGAGTCGAGCGACCGCGGCCAGTGCTGCGGCCGGGTCCGAAAAACCGTCGGACACCACCACCACATGCCGATTCTTGGATCCGGAGTGCGCTAGCAACGCGCCAGCCCGGTCCAATGCTGGCGCGAGTTGGTCGCCCGCGCTGGGCATGATGTCTGGCGCCAGGGGCGGCAGTAGGCCGCGCACGGTCGCCACATCGTCGGTCAGTGGGGCCACGGTATAGGCGTCATCGCTAAAAACCACCAAACCAACGCGTGCATCGTGGGCACTATCGAGAAGATCGTCCAATACGTATCGGGCGCGCGTCACCCGATTGGGACTGATGTCGTTGGAAGCCATTGACGGGGACAAATCAAGTACCAACATCCAGGCTGCGGGAGCGCGGTAAGCACTGGTGGTGTTCTGCTCCCAACTCGGACCGCTGAGCGCCAACACAGACAAAGTCCAAACGACCCAGAGCCAAGGCCAAGGCGACAGGCCCCCCACGGCTCCCCGATCCAGCCGCAACCCTGGCAGCAAGTCGGCGTCGATCAATTGCGACCAATTTCCCAAACGCGCATTGCGGCGTGCAAGCCAAAAAATCAAGCCCCACACCACCGGCAACGCATACAACCACGCCGGACGTATTAAATGAAAGGCATGCAAAGTGTCAGACAGGTTCATTGGCGTCCTCGCATCGCCACCATGGGCACGCTTAATAACAAGGCCAGCGCCAGAGGCCAAAAAAACCATTCCGTCGTGGGCCTGTACCACTGATCGCGCCCGGCACTGGGCTCCAGCTTGTCGATTTGGGCATAGACCTGCTGCAGCGCTTGGGCATCGGTAGCGCGGAAATACGCACCACCGGTAGCTTGCGCGATTGCTTTCAGTGAGCCTTCATCCAGGTCCGTATTTCCGCTATGGCCAAAGAAACCCGGTTGTGCCGCCGCGCCAACGCCGATCGTGTAGATACGCAAACCCATGCGGGCGGCAATCTGCGCAGCTTCCATCGGGTCCATCACGCCGGCATCGTTAGCGCCATCGGTAATCAAAACCATCACGGTGTCACCTTTTTTGCGCGATTGTTCCGGCGTATCCCGCAACCGCTTTATCGCCAATCCAATCGCATCACCAATAGCGGTCTGGGGTCCGGCAATGCCAACCACTGCCTCGTCCAAAAACTGTTTCACTGTAGCCAAATCTGCCGTAATCGGTGCCTGCAAATACGGTTGCGTACCAAACAAGATCAACCCCACCTGGTCGCCGCGGCGGTGCTGAATAAATTCCCCTGCCACCTGCTGCACGGCCTGTAGCCGACTGGCGCCGTTGGCCATGTCTTCGGTGGCCATGGAGCCAGACACATCAACGGCCATTAACAAGCGCCGTCCCGTGGTCGCAACAGCTTGGGGCGCGTCTAGCCACTGCGGGCGTATTGCCGCACACACCAGCAACAGCCAGCACACGGCAAACAAAACCGCGCGCGTACGCGGCATCGTTCGCGCGCCGACAGTGGTACTGTGCAATACGCCATCTGCAAACGGAAGAAACAAAGCCCCGCCTCGGGGCTGAGCGGGCGGCAACCAGCGGACCAACAGCCAAGGCAATGGCAGTGCCACCAGCATCCAGGGCCAGGCAATATGGATCATGCGCGTCCCTTCACAAATCCACGGGCACCGGACAGCCACCGTGCACGGTCGGCACTGCCACTGCCACCAAAGGCCATGCTCAACAAGCTTGCGCCGGACGCACCGGCAAGACCCGAGCCACCATGGGCCGCAACAAAGGCAATCCAGGCTGCACCACTCAAGTGGGCAACCGGCTCACGCCCAAAACGCGCAACCGCATAACGTCGCAGCAAACTCTCCACACTGCGCGCCAACAGTCGGTTGTCGCCCTGGGTTTCGAGTCGCGTGAGCTCACGCAGTGCGGCACGGCGCAGTCGGGCATGGGGGCGTGTGCGCCAATATACGGCGATACCGAAGCCCACAATAACCAAAATGCCCAGCACCCACCAGCCGGGCGCCACTGGCCACCATCCGATGGGCGCAGGCGCGTGCGGCGCCGCCAACTGTTTCAACCAGTCCGTTTTTACGCCGCCCATACCGGCTCCCTCAAAAGGGCGGGCAAACTTTCTTCCACCGACTGCTGCGTTTCAAGACGGATCAGCGGCATTCTGAAACGATTTGCCAGGTCTTCAAGCCTTTGGGCTCTGGCATTCCACACAGCCTGCCAACTGCCGCGACTGTGCGCACCGTCCATACTCCAGACCTGTCCGGGCAAGCCAACGCGAAAAATGCCGGCTGGCAAACCGGTACGTTCTAATGGGTCGGTGACCCACAACAGCCGAAAGTCACTGTGCACGGCACCCGACAGGAGCGAAGACTCGGCATCAGCGTCCAGACTCGCAAAATCACTCAGCACCAAAACCAGACTGCCCGGCTGCAAGAGCGTGCGCAGCGTGACCAACGCCTTACCCAAACCCGCTCTCTGCGGTGTGCCTGGGCCAACAGGCTGGGCCTTAACCAAAGCGTCCAAGACAGGCAAAACGCCGGACGCTCGCGCCCTAGGTGCAAACAATAGCGGCTCAGATTCACCATGGGCGATGACCGCGCCTAGACGGTCACCACCCAAGGCCGCGACCCATGCCAACAGGGCTGCCGCACGCAGCAGCAGCGCCGACTTGTACTGGTACTTACTGCCAAAAAACAGCCCTGGATGCAGGTCAATCAACAGCCACACCGGGCGTTCACGCTCTTCACGAAACAACTTGGTATGCAGTCGCCCTCGCCGCGCGGTAACCCGCCAATCAATGCTACGGGCATCATCACCGGGCGCGTACTGGCGAACTTCTTCGAACTCCAACCCGCGCCCACGTTGGGCACTGCGGTGACCGCCCTGCAAGCGGGCCAGTGCTGGGCGCCGTGCATGCAGGCTCAACCCTTGGGCCGCGCCACGCAGTGCGATCAGCTCTTCGAGGTCTGGGATATTCATGGCGCGGGGACTTGTTTGAGCAGTTCATCAATACACTCGCGGGCAGTCACGCCCTTTGCCTGCGCCGTAAAGTCAAGCAATAGTCGGTGGCGCAGCGCATCGGGTGCGATTGCTTGAACGTCTTCAGGTGTGACATAGTCCCTCTGGTCGAGCCAGGCCAGTGACCGCGCGCCACGCTCGATGGCAATAGCCGCACGTGGACTGGCCCCCCAGCGCAGCCACTGTGCAAGCTTTGCACTGTAAGGGGCGGGACGGCGCGTGGCATCCACCAGCGCCGCAATGTAGTCGGCCACAGAATCCGCCAATGCAAGCTGCAACACCTCCCTGCGCGCGGCAAAGACGACTTCCTGCGTCATGGAAGACGCCGGCGTCGCTAATTCACGCGCTTGCAGTGCTTCGCGCCGCGACAATTCCATAATCAAACGGGTGGTCGCACGGTCCGGGTAGTCCACCAGCACATGAAGCATGAACCGGTCTAGCTGCGCCTCGGGAAGTGGATACGTGCCTTCATGCTCAATCGGGTTTTGGGTTGCCATCACCAGAAACAAGCGGGACAAGGAATAGGTAGACGTGCCGACACTAATCTGGCGTTCGCCCATAGCCTCCAAAAGCGCAGACTGCACCTTTGCGGGTGCCCGGTTAACCTCATCCGCAAGAATCAGGTTGTGAAACAACGGGCCGCGTTGGAACTGGAAGCGCCCTTCCTCGGGGCGGTAAATATCAGACCCGGTCAAGTCCGACGGCAACATGTCTGGCGTGAACTGAATCCGCTGGAAATCACCTTCCAATCCTTGTGCCAAGGCTTTAATTGCGCGGGTCTTAGCAAGACCTGGCGGGCCTTCCACCAGCAAATGTCCATCAGCCAGCAGAGCGACGAGAAGCCGTTCTACCAAATTCTCCTGACCAAGAATTTGGCTATTCAGATAGCGGCGTAATTCATTAAACGCAGACAGCGCACCGCCACCGGTGCCAGTTGATTCAGGAACAGACTTGCTTTTGGTATCCATGGATGGCTCTATCGTGTTTTGTTGCTATAGAAAGACCGGACGCTTCGGACTCCCGCAATACGTCCGAAGGGGACCGACCACCGCCTATGCACAAAATTGAAAAACACACGGGCGATGGGGATCGGGAAAGAAAAATGCGCAATGTGACAACGTCCTCATTTGGCTTTTGCCGCCTTTTTGGGCGCTTCACTCAAGGCCACTGAATCGAAGCGCAATCCGTCTTCTGCTGCTTTGAGTGCCAAGTTGGCCTGGTAGAACTTCTCGCCAGAAACCAGTTTCGCCGCATTGTCAACGAAGCGGATTGTGGGCTGCAAAGGCATTAGCACGCGCGAGAACGTTGCATCCACTTCCGCCAACTTCAACTCATCAATGGCTTGCTTGCCCTCACCCTTGCTAATGTGTTGGTTGGATTTATCGATATGCGCCCTCTTTGCTGGTGAGTCTACAAAGCTGTCGGCAAGAACAATCTGTCCGTCGATGGGTATCAAGTTGAGTTGGTCTACCGATACTGTGTCGCTCACGATTTTCCCTTTGACGCCCGTTTTAACGTCAACCACAAATACCGGCGCATCTTTGGCTGCAGCCTGCAAAGACACCTTGGCTTTCTCCAACATTTCTTTCGCAATTTTTGGGTTGCCATTGAAAATCGCGATGCGGGCCGATCGAACCGCGCGCATGGCTTGAAAGCCATCGTTTGAGAGTTTCATCAAATCGCTATCGTGGGCACTCACGGGCGCACTTGCGGTCGTTTTTGTTACGGCTTTTGATACGGTAGTAGGCGCAGTTTCAGCCGAAGCGTTGCAGGCTGTTGTGCAGAGAGTCAGCGCGACAGCAATCGCCAGCGGCGTGCGCAGTGAATGGCGTAATTTCATGTCAATCTCCTTCCATGCGAGTTAAAAATTTAGTCTTGGCGGCATTGTCATACCCCTAGGACGTACCTTAAGGTTGAAGCCGATTCATCAACAGTGGCCAGAGTCACTGCGTAGTCACAGCTTTATGTGACCGATGCGCACGACGCGATCAAACTTGCCGTCCGATCGCCCGAACCGCCAGTTCGGTACGGCTGTTCGCATGCAACTTATCCATGATGCGACTGACGTAATTTTTCACAGTGCCTTCCGCAAGGTATACCGTGGCGGCAATCTGCTTATTACTCAGCCCCTGCGATATCAGTGCAAGAACCCGCTCTTCCTTGTCGGTTAAGTTCTCGTCACCATACTGGTGCGCAGGCAACCCGATGGGTGGCATGGCGGGCGACGTTGCCAAGGATACTGTGGACGCATGGCCATCCACTGCAATACGCCGAAATAAGGTCAACACCTTTTGCGCAATCGTTGGCGACAACTTGGAATCACCACGGTGCACTGCACGAATCGTCTCAAGCACATCCACTTCCGTAGCATCCTTCAGTAAATAGGCATGGGCACCGGCCTTGATCGCCTCGAAAACCAGCGTATCGTCATCAAAGGTCGTTAAGACAACCACACGGGTCAACGGCAACTTGGCGGTAATTTCACGTGTTGCGACCACACCGCTGACGCGCGGCATCTGCAAATCCATCACGACCACGTCTGGTCGCAAAGCGATAGACATCTCTATGGCCTCAACACCATCCGCCGCCTGTCCTACTACATCGATGTCCGATTCGGTGGCCAGCATCATTGCTAGGCCGCGTCGAATCAGCGGCTGGTCATCCACGATCAACAGTCGCAGTCGCGTTCCGCTTGGAACAGTCGCATCACTCATCACGGTAAATCCTTAGGCTGCTGCTCCTCAGATTGGCTAGCCGGTGGTAAGCTCAATCGTGCGTGGATTTCACCCAAAAGCGCTGACGGAAAACGCGCCCCAAAGAAACGCAGCACCGCCGCCACGGCAAGTGACGCTTGTTGGGGCGTCAGATCAGCCGCGATTCGTACTGCTTCAATGAGTTCACGCATAGCGTCTTATTTCAGGTCAGAACCGCTCATACAGCACTGAGAAAGGTGGTTTGGTGCATCGATGTAGTTTGCAGCATACCCGCAGACTCCATGCTGGCACCAGTGACTTACGTCACGATCTAATGCCCAATAATCGAGCGCAGAAAGCCTCCACCACTTAACAACTGTGCAAATGATCGTGCTTCAAAAATTAAGCCCTCGCCGCCATCTCGCAGCGGCGGTCGGCTGGACGGTATTTGCGCTGGTCACTACAGCGGCCGTCATTGCTGCCAGCGTGGCCGCATCCCAAGCCGAGAGAGGCGCGCTTGACAGCGCCCAGGCCTTGTTGTCCGCTTCCGCAGTTCAGGCGCGAAGTAGCATCATCGAGCAACTGCGAACCCATCGCGCCATTGTGCAAAGTGTGGCGATTCAACTGGCGGCCGTCGGCAACCGAGGCCATAGTGCTTTGCGACTGCATCTTGAAACCCTTCAAGAGCAATTCCCTGAATTCGTTTGGCTGGGGGTAGCTGACGCGCGTGGCCAAATCACCGAAGCTACTAGCGGACAACTCGAAGGTGGCGACGCATCCGAACTCCCTTGGTTCAAACCCGCACTGATAGCCCCCGTATTCAACGTGATGCAACGCAACGCGATCCGACATACAGCACCGAAGCAGCCAGCACTGAGAGTGACTGCGCAGGCCATGGGCTTATTGTCTGTTGCAGCTCCACTGCGTGGCGCAGACGGCCAAAGCATCGGTGTTTTGGGCGGCTATTTACCACTGGTTTGGATGGATGCATTTCGCCAATCCATAGAGCATGGCTTTGGCCCCATGCGCAAACTACAAGTGTTTATCGTAGCGGCCGACAATACAGTGGTCCTTGGCCCGTCTGGCTGGTCTATCGGCGCACCAATCGATACGCACATACTGGGCGAGCATGGTGCCTACCTTGTTGGCGAGGCAGCCCCCATAGGTGCCACTGCAGGTAATTTAATGTGGCATGTTGTTTTGCGCCAGCCGAGTGGCGATGTCATGGCCTCTGCGCTGCATGCGGGCCATACCGTATTTTTCATCGTCTTGGTTGCAGGCCTACTGGCCGCTGCAGCATCGATCGCATCGACTCGGATACTCATGCGTCGGCTAACCCAGCTATCTGGTGACGCCGGGGCCGTACGCCGGGGCGAGCGCAGCGCGCTTATTATTCCCTCTGGAACGGATGAAATTCACCACATCGGCCACGCATTGGCCGACCTCGTGGCGCACTTGCAACATGAAAAGGGCGCACTCACCAAGCTCAACAGCGAACTTGATCTGCGTGTCGCTGAGCGTACGGAGCGTATCGAACGATTGGCGCATGAAGCCCGCCATGCGGCTGTGACCCGGGAGCGATTGCGTATTGCGCGTGAACTGCATGACACCTTGTCACACTCACTCATGGCACTGCTGACGCAAATTCGGCTGGTGCGAAAGCTGTACAACCGCATGTCCACGGCAGAAATTAACGAAGAACTTGGTCGCGCTGAATCCGTCGTTATCCAGGGCTTGGCCCAAGCACGCACCGCAATTACCCAGATACGTGACGGTGGTGTATGTGACATCGGACTTGGTGCTGCACTCCAAGATTTGCTAGTCCGGTTTCGCGAGCGTAGCGGCATTGAGGCCACGTTGCACGTTGACCCGTCATTTGAAGAAATGGCCGATGAACGTGCGCAAACCGTGTTTCGAATTGTTGAGGAGGCTCTGTACAACGTCCAAGCCCACGCCCGGGCCACCCGAGTCGATGTGACGCTTCAACGATCAAGCACCGACAACCATGCTCACGCTGCGCGTCAGATGGAGCTAACCATCGTGGATAACGGCATCGGATTTGACGTCAACGTCCCCCATCAGGGCCACTATGGATTACTCGGTATGCGGGAACAAGCGGCACTAATCGATGCCGCATTACGCATCGAGAGCACCCACCACATAGGGACCCGTATCGTACTCACGCTAACCATTTGACACAGTCACGCCAAGTAACAAGCGGTTTGAAAATGCCCCGGAATTTGTCCACCAGGCGGTGCGCATCAGCAAACCTTTAGGATGCCGACCTTGCGGCTTTTGGCCGCAGCAATGATGCCGTGTGCCACGCGATCATCCATTCCTCATCGGTGGGTATAACCCACACCGACACGGCGCTTTCCGGGGTGGTGATACACGGACCGCCAGTTGCATTGGCGCTGGCATCTAACTTGACGCCGAGCCAGGAGAGTCGCTCGCACACAGCAGCTCGCACCGGCGCAGAATTTTCGCCAATCCCCGCCGTGAATACAAACGCGTCTAACCCACCCAACACCGCCGCATAGGCACCGGTGTATTTCTGCAGCGCATAGACAAAACAGTCGATGGCCAAGCGGGCGCGTGGGTCCGAACTGTCCTGCAAAACCCGCATATCCCCGCTAATGCCGGACAAACCGAGCAGGCCCGATTGGTTAAACAACATTTTTTCAAGCGTGGTTTCGTCGTAGCGCCCGGTGCGCAGCAGGTAGAGCAACGCATCCAGCGGAACATCACCCGGCCGGGTCGCCATCGGCAAACCACTCAGAGTACCAAAGCCCATCGTCGTTTCGACACTGCGCCCATCTTGCATAGCGCACAAACTCGCACCCCCACCCAAGTGGGCTACCACCACACGACGCGCTTTGGGAACGACATGGGGCAACTGGCGGCTGATGTATTCAAACGAAATACCGTGAAAGCCCCAGTGGCGAACACCGGCATCGCGCACATCCTGTGGAAGCGCATAAGTTTGGGCCACTTCGGGCATGGTGCGGTGAAACGATGTATCAAAACACGCCACCTGCGGGCGATCTGGAAAGGCATCGGCAAAAGCCCGCGCACCGCGCACGTTGTACGGTTGGTGGGATGGTTCGATGGTTGAAAGCGACGCCAGGTAATCCAATACCTCTGGGTCCAACAAGGTGGGCTCGCTAAAACGTGCGCCGCCCATCACCACCCGGTGGCCAGCGGCCACTACGCGGGTGCCCGTAAGGTGTCCCTCCAGCCAGGCGATCAAAAAATGCATGGCCGCCTGGTGGTCGATCGCATGCCCCTCTCCCCATTCATGCACGTCCATGGGCTTGCCCGCAGCATCGGTGGCAATGAAATGGGGGTCGCCCTGCATGCTGTCGATGCGGCCATGGCATAAAAGGCGCAGCGTTAGCGTTGGCTCACTAGCCGCACTGAGCGCATAGGCACCAAACTTCACGCTGGTAGAACCGGCGTTGAAAACGACGATCGCGTCCTGGGAGGTGATAGTGGTGCGGTTCACTCGGCCACCTCGGGCTGCAGAATCGTCGGGTCGCGGCGTATGGCGTCGGCATACAGCACCGCAGCGGCCGCCGAAAATGCCCGCGCCGCAGCCGTGTCGGCCCGGCTGGTCAAAATGATCGGCACGCGCGCCCCCACCACCAGCCCTGCAGTCTGCGCGTCCGCCATGAAGCCCAGGTTCTTGTAGACCATGTTGCCGGCCTCAATGTTGGGCGCCAGCAAAACGTCCGCCAGACCCGCCACGGGTGAGTCGATGTGTTTAATACGCGCGGCCTCAGCGTCCACCGCAGCATCCAGATCCAAGGGGCCATCGACAATGCCATCCACAATTTGTCGACGATCGGCCATTTTGGCCAGTACCGCACCATCAACCGTGGCCGGCATGCGGGTTCGCACCATTTCCACGGCCGCCAGTACGGCCACTCTGGGTTGCACGACACCCAAAGCACGGGCGAGCCCAATGGCGTTTTGGCAAATGTCACGCTTTTGGTCTGTGTCCGGCGCAATATTGAGGGCGGCGTCGGTGACGATGAAACGCCGCGCATAGGTCGGCACCGAAATCACCGCGCAATGGCTAATGAGGCGCCCCGTGCGTAGCTGGGCCTCTTTGCTCATCACCGCATGCAGCAGCACATCGGTGTGCAGACCACCTTTCATCAAGGCCGCCACCTCGCCAGCACCGGCGGCCAACGCAGCCTTCATGGCGGATTCTTCTGGTCCGTCGGTAGAAACAATCGCAAAACCTGCAATATCGAGCTGTGCCCGGTCTGCCACTTGGCGTATCAAGCTTTGCGGCCCATACAAAATCGGCACGATCAGTCCATCCTTCGCTGCATCGACCGCACCGGCCAGTGACGCAGCGTCGCAGGGGTGAACCACACCGGTAAGCATGGCGCTCAGGGTGCTACAACGCTCCAGCAAGCCGTCAAGCCGGTGTTCAGCCATTTGGCGCACCTGGCGCTCCGTCGGCGCCTGCACTTCGAGCGTACCCGTAGCGATAACAGTGCCGCTGGCATCGGTGCAGCAAGCATCCAAAACCACCACTCCCGTATTGGCGTGTTTGTCACGCACCGTCAAACGCGACGTCAGGGATTGCCCCAGAGGCAGTGCGGCAAGCACTTGAATCAAGGTCGACCGAATGGTGGTACCGGGTCCAGGCAAGGTGGAGCCCGCCAAGGCCGTTAGCAATGCGGTGACGATACCGGCAGCACCCTGACTATCATCCGCGTCCGTGCGCACCTCGGCTTCACCAAAGGCATTGGCCCAGGCCCGCAGGTCACTGGCCTGCAGTTGGCGCAGCGCCGTCGCGCTGTCACCTAGTCGGATCTCGTCAAAAGTTTTGTTTACAAGAGTCGGCATGCAGAGTACTTTCAGTTATGGCTCGGAATGGGCCGCTTCGGTGGCGCGACCTGACCTGTCGATTGATGGGGGCAACTGCCTAACAATACCCTGAGTCGGTGCAAACGCTCATGCTCAATGGCAGTTAGCAGGCCTCCCGCCTCGACGATATGCTGCACCTGCTCCATCAGAGCCTTGCGGTCACTCTCGTTTAGAACCAGTTGCGCAATGGCGTCCACTGCACGCTCACGCTCAGCTTGCAGCACGGTGAACTGGTCGCGCAGAAGGGCTTTGAACGCCGCCAGCGACAGGTGCATGACCTGCTGGCGCGCCACATTGAGTGCCAGCGCGCTGCGCTGTTCGATAACCCGCTCGGCCGCTGTGGCGTACAGCACGGCACGGGTCAGCGCGGCATCGAATCCCCCGCTGTTCAGCAGTTGTGCCAAGTGCTCCGCACGCTGTTTGCGGGTGCGGTTCTGGTCTGGCGAGTTCGCAGGCAACGGGCGCGCAGGCGCATTGGCACTGATGCCCAGCATGGCCTGTACCCAGGGGTTCCCGTAGAACCCAAAAAATGCCTTCTCCGACCATTGGTCGCGCGCAACGCGGTAGGCGTCCAGCGATGCCATGATTTGGGTTGACATTTTTTCCTGCAGCACCTGCCATGGGTTGTCACTCGATACCGGCTTGCGCTGCTTCCCCGCGCTGGCCGCCAAACCCTGAAAACCTTTCATCCACGGGTTGGTATCGGCAAACATCGTGTAGCCCATGCGCTGCGGATTAAGTCGGCGGCCCAGTGTGGCCATTTGCTCAGTAACCACCGCGCGCACAAACGGTTGCACACAGGTGCGGTAGAGCGCCAGGTTGTGCTGGGACACGCGCGCTGCCGCAGCGAAGGCTCGGTCGTCCTCCGGTGTATTGCGACCCAAGGCACGAATGTCATCCAAGGTGCGTGGCTCAAAACGTGCGGTCCAATCGCCGGTAACAAAACCAGCTTTGGGCACATTGGTCGGCCTGGGTGTGATCACCATCTCGTGCAAGCCGGGAGGCAGGCAGTCGATCACGTCGATCAGCTGCACAAACTCTTCGTCTTCCTTCGCCCCGACTTTGGACGAGACGAACAACGCCAGATGCCCCACCTCTTGGTTCACGCAGTACACGATGGTTCGGCCGCTGTCCCTAATGGCTTGCACATCGGCATACAGGTCCACGATCCAACCCAGCGTCTGGGGCGGCGGACTGATGTTGTCGCCTTTGGATGTGAAGACGATGATGGGCGAGGTGATGTTGCGCAGGTCGAACGTGGTGCCGTCATGGGCTTGCAACTGGTTGCGCGTCAACTTGTCGCCAATGAACAGGTTGTCGACCAAGAATTGGATTTCGTCCCCACCGAGTTGGATGAAATCACCCCACCATTTTTCAAACTGCAGGTAGCGCGTGGCGCCAGTGTCGATGTTGGCGTAGACCGCATACTGCTTGCCCCACAGCCAATTGGCTGGGTTCAAGCTGTCAAAGTTTTCAACCAGTGCGGTGCCGTCAAACTTGCCATGCCCCAAATCACTGGTCATCGCGGTCAACCAGCTGCCACCGAGCAAGCCGCCAGCGTAGCGCATCGGATTTTTGCCATGTTCCCCCTGCCAATAGGACATGGGTGAGCCAGCAACCAAGCAAGGTCCATAGAGGTCGGGCCGCAATACCGCGCCCATGAGGGTCTGGTAGCCCGCCTGGCAGTTGCCAATGGCAAAGGGGCGCGGCGCATCGGGGTGCAGTGCCACCACACGCTCAAAGAACTTGACCTGGCCCTCAACAACGTCCAAAAACTGCTGACCCGGCACCGGCTCGGCCGCAAAACCAATAAAGTAAACCGGGTGGCCCGCTGCCAAGGCGTCACCAATCTCGCTGTCGGCCTTAAAGCCGCCAATACCAGGCCCCTGCCCTGCACGTGGATCAACCACAACGACGGGGCGCTTGTGCACATCCACCACCACACCGGTCGGCGGCAAGATACGTGAAAGCGCGTAGTTGGTGGGCCGCTTGAAAGTGCTGCCATTGAGGATCACTTCATGGTCGAAACGCAGCACCGTGGCCATCGGCCGTGCAGTAATGGCGACCTCTTCATTACCACGCTGGCGCATCAGATCGAGAAAGAGCAAGCCACGCTGCACGGCGTCGACGGCGTAGGCCGAAAAATCTGCGGTGCAGGCCGCTGCTAATGCCATGGCTGGCGATTGCAGGCCAACCCGGCTTGACGCCAGTGTCGATAGGCTTTTTGTTTCAGCGGTCACGCGCCTCCCCGAAATCTTTGCTGTACATACGCAGACAGCGTGATGTTTATGCAGACTCTAGGCGCCCGGCACAGCGGCTGCCAGTGCCATTCGTCACTGACTGCACCCGCTTTGACCTAGTGGGTAATTGCGCGGGCGCAGGGCTGTCGACGCCTATATACGAAAGGTGCCAACACGGCGAGTCAGGTCCAAAATAAGGCCAAAAAACACCACCGTCCATGCAGCAAGCGCGATATACAAAAAGGTTAGCGGCAAGAACTCGAGAAAATTGAATCCCATTGCTTGACTCATTCGCTCCGTGCACACGGCATACATGCCGAGCGGGAAAACTGCGCCCCAGTACAGCGGGTCGTATGTCAGTGGGAATCGCTTGTACACGTGGCGCCAAAGGGCCAGTATGACCAGCATAGGAATCCACCAAGTTCCGGTCGCCCAATAAAAAATGGTGAACCCCTTGATAAACGGCAGCAGCGAGGTCAAAAAGGGGGCATCAGGCACGTTGATGATGAGCAGCGACCCCGCCAAAGTCGAAATTGCCATGGCACCCATGTTGATCCAATACGGGGGGGACAGATCACCGGGAGACAGCGGGAAGAACGTGTAGCGGTAGAAGATGAGCGACATCATCCAGATATACAACATGCCGCCCCACAGCCACATTGAGAGCGCGAGGAAGTTCAACTCTAGCTTTCCAGGCTGATTGACGTGGGCCGCGAGCAGCGCGCTGAGAACCGCGATGGATTGTGTGGCCACAACTGCGAGCAGCCAAGCGCCACTGATTCCTTTGTCAAGGGTGGGTTTGTGTTCCTTAACGGTGAAACCTGTAAATACCGTGTAGGTCAGCCCGACCCACAGCAAAAGCGCGGCCACCCAGAGCACCGTGCCGGTGCGATAGTCCGCCGCCAACAGCACAAACTGCCCCCCCAGAATACAGGTCGCCGCCACAACGGTGAAGAACCCGGGACCGCGCAGATGGTCGATCATGTCGCCAAAGAAACGGTGTGGATATCGCGTCATGCGCAGCACGAATAAAAGCCAGAGCACCGCGTAAGCGAAGATATTGAGTAGGAACAAGGCTTTCGCAATGGCTGGCATGCCCAGCAGGTGAGCGGCAACCGAAACGATGCCCGTCGCCATGACCATGCCGAAATAGGCGGGCGACAACCCCGCCAGCTGGCCCAGCGCGCGTCCGCCCGGCGACTCGGGTCGTGTCAAAGTGTCGGTATCTTTTGAAATAGTCATCGTCTTGCAAGTGATGGCAGTAGAGAAATCATGTCATGCACACGTCAACGCCCAGCGCGAACGCTGCGGATGGCCTGAAGAAACTTCTAATCAAATAGACCTCTAGCCCTCGCGGAATATGCGCAAGAAGCTACTATAAAGATAGCAAAAACACCCCACAACAAGCCGATCTATTCGCAGCATAGCCAGTCCTTCGCGCTCCCCCGATGAGGCTATCCAACAGCGGCATCGTCTAGCCAGCCATTATTCACGCCTAGCCCCGGTTAAAAGCCTCCATACCACGGGTTTGGCTCTTGCTCTTGTGGTGAATGCGGTACAGCATACGCTGCAGCAGCGGCAAGGGGGCGGACACGGCCACAATATGACCGCTATCGAGCAGCTCCTGCACCACATGCAGCGACAAGCAGCTCACCCCCAGCCCAGCGGCCACGGTGCGCCGGATGGCCTCAGAGTGCCCCATTTCCATCACCTCCGCGAAGCCGCCCACATGGGGCAGCAACAGGTGCTCCACTTCTTCACGGGTGCCTGAGCCGCGCTCACGCAAGACCCACAGCGATTGGGCCAACTGCGACAGACTCACCGCTCCTTTAGCCAGCGGGTGCGTGGCGGCGGCAAACACCACCAGGGTGTCGTCCTGCCAGGGCTCCACGACGATGTCCGGGTGGTGGCACGGGCCTTCCACATATCCCATATCTACTTTGAAGCCTGCGACTGCCTCAACAATATCGGCCGTATTGCCCACCATCAACTCCACCCGCGCCTGCGTATGTTGCTGCTGAAAGCGGGCAATCTGCCCCGGTAGCAGGTAGTTGGCAATGGTGCTGCTGGCGCCCACGCGCACATGCAGGGCGGCATCGCTGTCGAACAGGCGCTGCATGTCTTGCGCGGCATCCAGCATGGCACGGGCGCGCGGCAGTAACAGGCGGCCATATTCGTTGAGCACCAGTCGGCGGCCCACACGGTCAAACAGGCGCGCAGCCAGACCTACTTCCAGCGCCGCCAGGGCTTGGCTGGCGGCCGACTGCGTTAACGCCACGCTGTCGGCTGCGGCCGTCACCGTCTCTCGATCGGCCACGGCCACGAAGACTTCCAGTTCCCGCAGGCTCAAACGCAATGCCATGTTGTATTTCCATTTTGGTGCGCCACACACCGTTAAGCGCTGTTGGTCCGCATACCTGAATCTTGACCAATCTATCAGTACTTCTAATTGATTTGAGAAATATTAACTGTTTTACAACTTTACTGCCAAAACCTATCGTTCAGCTATCGGGGTCACAAGCCCCATTTCACGCAGGCAGCACCATGAAATTCACACGCCAACACGTCCCCGGTCTAGTCTTGGTTTTGGTCCTGGCATTGGGGTCGCTCTATGCCGCCCATCTGCCATGGTTCAGCCAAGTCGGTCTTTCAGCTTTGACGCTGGCCATTGTGGGCGGCATGGTGCTGGGCAATACGCTTTACCCGCGCATCGCGGACCGCAGCTTTGCAGGTGTTACCTTCGCAAAAGGCGAAATTCTGCGTCTGGGCATCATCTTGTTCGGTTTCAAACTCACCTTCCAGGACATTGCAGCGGTTGGCATCAGCGGCATTCTGATTGATGCCTGTGTGCTCACATCCACCTTTTTCCTGGCGTTCTGGCTGGGCCGCCGCAAACTAGGGCTGGACGAGCAAAGCGTGATCCTGATCGGCGCGGGTAGCTCGATTTGCGGCGCCGCCGCCATTTTGGCCACCGAGCCGGTAATCAAGGCGCAAGCCGAAAAGGTCGCGGTTGCCGTGGCGACCGTGGTGGTGTTTGGCACGTTGGCCATGTTTCTGTACCCGCTGCTGTACCCAATCGTCCATGCGCTGGGTGTATCCGAATTTTCTTATGGCGTCTTTACCGGCTCCACCGTGCATGAAGTGGCTCAGGCGGTCGCTGCAGGCCGTGCTGTGAGCGAACAAGCCGCCAACAGCGCGGTCATTACCAAGATGATTCGCGTGATGATGTTGGCGCCTTTTTTGGTCATTTTGTCGGCCTGGCTGAACCGCCGCCACGCAGGTGGTGAGAGTAGTGCGCGTGGCGACAGTGGCAAACGCCCCATCACCATTCCGTGGTTTGCCCTGGGTTTTCTGGCGGTGGCCGGTTTTAATTCGCTGAACTGGCTGCCACGTGCATGGGTTGCTCCATTGATTACGCTGGACAACCTGCTGCTGGCCATGGCGATGGGTGCACTGGGGCTAACGACCCATCTCTCGGCCATCCGCCGGGCAGGCAGTAAACCCATGGTGCTGGCCAGTGCACTATTCGCCTGGCTGCTGATTGGCGGCACGCTGATCAACAGCGGCATCGGGTATCTGATACACCGCCTGTAAATTGTGGTGGCCCAATCGCAGGGAGCGTGTGCGTTCAGTCTTCTACCGTGATGAGCGCGGGGTCGTCCGCATGATCGACCAGCATCGCACGCACCCAGCCCTGCCAGGTTTTCGCAAATGCATCAAGCTGGGCGCTGTCGGCCTGGGGAGCCAGCGCGGCCTGCATCTGCATCCGTAATTCCGGCGGGCGCGGTACCGCCTCGGGATGGTGCGACACCTCAACACGCTGGCCATTATCCAGACGCGTGAAGCGCATCTCGCCACGCATCGGCACGTCAAAAGTCAGCAGGTCGCGCCGCACGTGGCGACCTGCCAAGCCCTGGAACCCTCCGCTACCAGCCGCGCCGGTGACCAGCCCGGCCACGCTGGCAATCACGCCGACCACACCCGCATCCTGGGGCTCGCGCATCGCAACACGCACTTCACCCCGTTGCGGCGTCTGTCCGGGGTAGAGCCGGGCCAGCGCCGCGCGCGTCATCAACCAAGCACCCGCGACAGTCGGGCAAGAGTGCCCGGCCAGCTTGACGGCGTCGAGGTAGTGGTATTCGATGACGCCGCCTTGTGCTGCGCCCAATGTTTGGGCCAGCGCGTCGCGCATGACGATGGCGGGTGCCTGATCGAAGAATGCCGGCGTCTGCATCGGCGACGCGCTCATGTCGCGCCCCTTTGATCGGTACGATGATCTAGCGCAATGGTGAACTGCATGATCTGCTCCTTGTGATTTACGGTCAGTGGTTGCTACGTAGAGCCCACGCCAGCTTACACAAGCCCAGGCTTTGCGTCTGTCTGTTGGCGGACACAGTTGATACACCAGCAGCGGCCCAAATATTACCCATCAAAACACCCTCTAGCCCTCGCAGAACGTGCGCAGACAGCTCCTATAACGATAGCAACCCACCCCACACAAAGCCCAGCATCAGATTCCGGCGGCGGTGGCGCCCAGTAGCGCAGGTTGCCCAGGCTCGGCGGAAACCAGGCATGTCATTGCTTATCAAAAGCGGCCTCCGAAATCGGGGCTAGAGCGGGCAGACCGTGGCCTTTGCCGCGCCGACGCATGTACCAGTGGTGGGCCCGGTCCAGGTAGAGGTAGATCACCGGCGTGGTGAACAGTGTCATTACCTGCGACACCAGCAAGCCGCCGACCATGGCGTAGCCCAGCGGTCGGCGCAATTCGGACCCGGCGCCGTGGCCCAGCATCAGCGGCAGGCCCGAGATCAAGGCGCACATGGTCGTCATCATGATGGGGCGAAAGCGCAGCAAACAGGCTTGGTAAATCGCATCGCGCGGGGACAGCCCTTGCTCGCGTTCGGCCGTGAGCGCGAAGTCAACCATCATGATGCCGTTCTTCTTGACGATGCCAATCAAGAGAATGATGCCGATCAGCGCGATCACGCTGAGGTCATAGCCGCCCAGGCGCAGAATCAAGAGCGCACCCAGCCCGGCAGACGGCAGCGTGGACAGAATCGTCAGGGGGTGGATAAAACTCTCGTAGAGCAGCCCCAGCACGATGTACACCGCCACCAGCGCCGCCGCGATCAGGTAGGGCTGGCTGGCCAGCGATTGGCCGAACGCCTGGGCCGTGCCCTGAAAGCTACCCGACAGCGTGGCCGGTACGTTCATCGCGGTCTGTGCCTTCTTGATGGCATTGACCGCGTCACCCAGTGCCACGCCGGGGGCGAGGTTGAACGAGATCGTCACGGCCGGGAACTGTCCCTGGTGGCTGATCAGAAGATAGGCGGTTTTACTGGTGTCAACTTTGACGAAGGCCGACAAGGGCACCTGCTTGCCATTCAGCGGCGAAGTCAGGTAGAGCTTGTCGAACAGCGATGCGTCTTGCTGCAGTGCGGGCGCGGCTTCCAGAATCACGTGGTAGCTGTTGGTCTGGGTGAAGTATTGCGCGACCTGGCGCTGGCCGATGGCGTCGTTCAACGTCGCATCGATCAGCGCCGGTGAGATGCCGAAGCTGGCCGCGCGCGGGCGGTCTATGGTCAGCACGGCCGCCGCAGCTTCGTTTTGCTGGTCGCTGGCCACGTCGACCAGTTCGGGCACCTTGCGCAAGCCCTCCAGCAGGCGCGGCGCCCAGGTGTTGAGCTCGTTAAGGTTGGTGTCAGTCAGCGTGTACTGGTACTGCGTGCGTGACAGCCGCCCGCCGACATTGATGTCCTGCGGCGCCTGCATAAACAGCCGCACGCCTTCGAGTTGCGCCAGCTTGGGACGCAGCCGCGCGATCACCTCGTCGGCGGTGGCGGTGCGCCCCTCGTCGCGCGGCTTGAGGGCGATGAACAGGCGGCCCGTGTTGGCCGTGCCGCCGTTGCCGCCGGTGAACATGCCGAAGGCGCTCACGTCCGCATCCTGGCGCACGATGTCGGCGGCCTGCATCATGCGCCGCCGCATAGCGGCCGACGAGGCGTCCTGGCCGGTCTCGGCAATGGCGAAGATGGTACCGGTGTCTTGCTGTGGAAAGAAACCCTTGGGGCTGAACACGAACATCAGCACCGTCAATGCCAGCGTCATGAGAAACACGCACAGGGTCAAAAACTCGTGCTTGAGCACCTTATCCAGTCCGCGTTGGTAAGCGCCCAGCATGGCATTGAAGCCACCGTCGAATAGCCGGTACAGGCGGCCATGCGGCCGGGTGTGGCTGTCGGTGAGAAAACGCGAGCACAACATGGGCGTGAGCGTCAGCGAGACCAGCACCGAGATCACGATGGTCATCGTCACGACGACGGCGAACTCCCGGAACAAGCGGCCGACGATACCGCCCATCAGCAGCAAAGGTATGAACACCGCCACCAGCGAGACCGAGATCGAGATGATGGTGAAGCCGACCTCGGATGCGCCTTGGTAGGCCGCAGCCATCGGCTTCATCCCTTTTTCGATGTGGCGGTAGATGTTCTCTAGCATCACGATCGCGTCGTCAACGACAAAGCCGACCGAGATCGTCAGCGCCATCAGCGACAGGTTGTCCAGGCTGTAGCCCAGCAGGTACATGCCGGCGGCCGTTCCCAGCAGCGCCAGCGGCACCGTCAGACCCGGTATCACGGTGGCCGGTACGCTGAGCAGGAAGACGAAAATCACCGCGATAACTGCGGCGATGGTGATCAGAAGTGTGCGTTCGACCTCATGCACCGAGGCGCGGATATTCTGCGTGCGGTCCACCAGGATGTTGACCGAGATCGACGGCGGAATCGCAGCTTGCAGCTTGGGCAGGGCCGCCTTGATGCGGTCGACGGTGTCGATCACGTTGGCACCCGGCTGTTTGGTGATGAACAGCACCAGCCCGCGGCCATTGTGCAGCGTGCTGCCGGCCGGTGCTGCAGCACCAGCGTAGGCCCAGGCGGCAGAGCGCACGTCTTCCGGCCCCGAGACGGCCACGCCGATGTCGCGCACCCGCACCGGCGCACCATTGCGATAGGCCAGCACGGTGTCGTTCCAGGGTTCGGCTTGCAGCACCTGGTCGTTGGTGTAGACGGCAAAACTCTGGTGCGTGCCGTCAATGCTGCCGGTGGGCTGGCTGACGGTGGCGGTGGCGATAGCGCCGCGAATGTCCTCCAGGCTCAGCCCCAAGGCTGCCAGCCTGGCCGGATCGACCTGGATACGTACGGCGGGCTTTTGTGCGCCGCCGATGTTGACCAGACCGACCCCCGGGATCTGCGAGATCTGCTGCGCCAAAATGGTATCGGCGTACTCGTTGACCTGTGTGAGGGGCAAGGTGTCGGACTGCACCGCCAGCACCAAGATGGAGAAATCGCCGGGGTTGACCTTGCGCATGGTGGGCGGGCTTGGCAGGTTGGACGGCAGCTGGCCACCGGCGGCGGTGATGGCTGACTGCACGTCGAGTGCGGCAGCGTCGATGTTGCGGTTCAGGTCGAACTGCAGCGTGATCTGCGTCGAGCCCATCGCGTTGCTCGAGGTCATCTGCGACAAACCGGAGATGAGCGAGAACTGGCGCTCCAGCGGCTGCGCGACGCTGGAAGCCATGGTCTCGGGGTTGGCGCCGGGCAGGTTGGCCGAGACCTGGATCGTCGGAAAATCCACCTGTGGCAGCGGCGCCACCGGCAACAGCGGAAACACCGCAGCACCAATCAGCAAAAGCGCCAACGCCAGCAGCGTGGTGCCGATCGGGCGACTGATGAAAGCGGCAGAAATATTCATCGACCGGCTCCCGACCCTGTAGCGCTTACCCCTGGCGCGGCGGCGGGTGCGGTGCCAGTAACTTTGGTGCCCGTCTTGATCTTGTATTGCCCATCAAGCACGACCTGCTGCCCTGCTACCAGGCCCACGTCGATGATGGCCGTACCGTCTTGTATCCCTGCGACCTTGATCGGCTGGAGTCGTGCTGTGCCGTCGTCCTGCACCACGTAGGCGTAGGTGCCGTCTTGGCTGCGCTGCACCACTGCGGCAGGCACCGTGATCGCCTGCGCCCGCACCCCCAACACCAGTCGCATATTGAGGTATTGACCCGGCCAGAGCCGGTGCTCCGGATTGGCGAAGCGGGCCTTGAGCTGCACCGTCCCGCTGCTGGTGTCAATCTGGTTATTCACCAGCACCAGCTGGCCGGTGCCCAGCAGCTCTTGGCCTTCGCGCGCATAGGCCTGCACCACCAGCGGCTGGTGGCTGGCCCGCTGCATGCGGTTGATGTCCTGCACCGCATCACCGGGCAGCGTGAACACGACCGCAATCGGGTCGATCTGGTTGATCACCACCAGGCCGTTGGTATCGGCCGCATGCACGATATTGCCCGGGTCCACCAAGCGCGCGCCCACGCGCCCGCTGATGGGAGCTTGGATGGTGGTGAAGCTCAGCTGCACCTGCGCGTATTTGATCTGCGCGTCGTCGGTCTGCACGCTGGCGCCAAGCTGCGCGACCAGCGCCTTTTGCGTATCGAGCTGCTGCTGCGTCACCGCGTCTTCACCGATCAGGCGCGTATAACGTTGCAGGTCGCTGCGCGCGTTCATGAGTTGTGCCTGGTCCTTGGCGCGCTGGGCCTGTGCCTGTGCCAGTTGCGCCTGCAGCGCACGTGGATCGATGCGCGCCAGCACCTGCCCGGCTTTCACGTCCTGGCCCTCGGTGAAGTCGACATGGTCCAACTGCCCGTCGATGCGCGTCTTGACCGTGACGCTTTGCGCGGCGGTCACCGTGCCCACACCCACCTTGTAGATGGGCACGGTTTGAGACTGCACGGTCGTCGTGGTGACCTGCACCGCCGGCGCAGCCCTAGTCGGCACTACGGTCGCGACCGGCGCCGTGCGCTTGAAATACCAGAGGCCAGCGGCGATCACGGCAAGGAAGCAGACTAAGCCGAGCAAGGCGTAGCGGCGGCGGGCAGATGATGTAGGCATAAAGAGGTGTCTTTTCGGGGATAGATCAAGACGATTGTGCAAGCGCTGCGGGCGCGGTACTGACTCAGGGCTGCGCGGACCGCCAGGGACCGTCCCCCTTGTAGGCTTGCGGTGCCTCGACCGGCGGGCGGACACCGTAAGAACTGGCGGCACACCTTGCGAGCAAGGCAGCGGAGAATTTTAGCGGGGCAACGTGAAGCGACCGTAAAGTGACGCGCCGAAGCAATGGCTATGGGGTAACCACCTCGAAAAAAGCGCTCACAATGCAATGCTACGACGCTGAAAGCGCCCCCTACCCTGAACATCAAAGAAAGAGACAGCGACCATGTCTGACACGAACAAATACCTCCCGCCCACCGTCTGGACCTGGGACGCCGCGAACGGCGGCGAATGGGCCAAGATCAATCGCCCTATTGCCGGCCCCACCCATGCGGCCACCTTAGCGCGCGGGAAACACCCCTTGCAGTTGTATTCGATGGGAACACCCAATGGCCAAAAAGTCACCATCTTGCTTGAAGAGCTGTTGGCGCTGGGCGTCAAAGGCGCGGAATACGACGCCCACCTGATCCGAATCTCCGAGGGCCAGCAGTTCTCATCGGGCTTCGTCGACGTCAACCCGAACTCAAAAATACCGGCACTCCTGGATACCGAGACGGGTAGCCGTGTTTTCGAGAGCGGTGCCATTCTTCTCTACCTGGCCGAGAAGTTTGGACACTTC
>JBBRSA010000009.1:0-96265 GCA_038245855.1 Burkholderiales bacterium | reverse complement strand
GGTGGTGCAGGCGCCAGAGAGTTGCTCCCGTACTGCGGAGACTTCTTTCTCACTGGTGTCTTTGCCCATCTGGTCCACCACGCGCTGGCGGTACGACTCTGCAGCGTTGTCCGGGTCAATGTTCAGAACCGAGAGCCCCGGTGCGCCGGGCACGGGCGTGGGTTGATTGCTTAGCGGCACACCCAGCATTTCGTCCAAGTTTGAAGCCGCATCGGTACTGACCAGCAGTACCTTCTTGCCCGCATCGGCAAGCCGCAACGCGACTGCCGTCGACAAGGATGTTTTGCCGACGCCGCCTTTGCCGGTAAAAAACAGATGCCGAGTGGGATGGGACAGCAAGCCCAGACGGTTGGGCTGCAGCCAGGTCGCCACCTCTTCGTGCGAGAGGATGCCCGTTGTGCTTTGGCATTTGCTGCCGTCGGGACCCAAATCAGTACCTTTCATAGTGCATCCTTGTTGTTGTCGCATTTCAAAATTTGACGGTGGATAGGCTTGGGCACAAAGAGTCAGTGTCGGCCAAATGCAAACGTCTGACTGTGCGATGGGTAACAATATAACATTTCAACAATTGTTGTATAGTTGGCAAATGAAAGAACCTGAAGTTGTCCGATCGCTCGCCGCCTTAGCACAAGAAGTACGCCTGAGAGTCTTCCGCGCGCTGGTCGTGGCAGGCAAAGACGGGTTGACCCCAGGCGCCTTGTCCGAACAATTGGAGGTGCCAGGCAACGCGCTGTCGTTTCACCTCAAAGAGCTCACGTTTGCGGGGCTGATCAACCAGGAGCGCCAGGGCCGCAACCTGATTTACCGGGCCTCGTTCGAGACGATGAACGCCCTGCTGTGCTACCTCACCGAAAACTGCTGCCAGGGCGCGGACTGCGGCACCGCCAGCGGCAAATCTTCCTTCTGCTAACTTCGCCTTGCTGTTCACATGACTACCACTAGCAAACCTCTGAATGTTTTATTCCTCTGCACGCACAACTCTGCGCGCAGCATCCTCGCAGAAGCCCTGCTCAATGCAATGGGCAATACCCGCTTCAAGGCCTATTCGGCTGGCAGCAGCCCACGTGAGAACCAAAAGCCCAATCCCTTGGGCTTGCAAGTGCTACAAAAAGCGGGCATCTCGATTACCGATCTGCGCAGCAAGAGCTGGGACGAGTTCGCTTCGCCAGACGCGCCGCAGATGGACCTAATCATCACCGTCTGCGACAACGCGGCTGGCGAAGTCTGCCCAATCTGGCCAGGACATCCTGCTACGGCGCATTGGGGCTACCCCGATCCGTCTGAGGGTGATGCGCCAGACGCGCTGAAGCTGGAATCCTTCCGGCAAACACTGCTCTCGTTGAAAAGACGTTTGGATCTGTTGACCAGTCTGCCTGCTGACAAGCTTCTCAAGCCTGTGCTCCAAAGCACCGCCCGCGAGCTGGCCTCGCGCTGAAAGAACCCTATGAACATCTTTGAGCGGTATCTGACCGTATGGGTTTTTCTTTGCATTGTTGTCGGCATTGCACTGGGGCAATGGTTCCCAGTTCCAATTCAAATGGTGGGCAGCATGGAGCTTGCCAAGGTCAACCTGCCCGTGGGCCTGCTGATCTGGGTGATGATCATTCCCATGCTTTTGAAAGTGGACTTTGGATCACTCAGTCAAGTCAAGAGCCACTGGCGGGGCATCGGCGTCACCTTGTTTGTGAACTGGGCCGTCAAGCCTTTCTCCATGGCATTGTTAGCGTGGATTTTTATTCGCCATGTGTTTGCGGATTGGCTGCCAGCGGACCAAACGGACAGTTACGTCGCGGGACTTATCTTGCTTGCTGCAGCGCCGTGTACCGCCATGGTGTTTGTGTGGAGCCGGTTGACCGGAGGGAACCCCTTGTTCACGCTGTCCCAGGTGGCGCTGAATGATTCCATCATGGTGTTTGCATTCGCGCCCATCGTGGCCTTGCTGCTGGGCCTGTCGTCCATCATCGTCCCATGGGACACGCTGCTGACATCTGTGGTGCTGTACATTGTGATCCCGGTGGTCATTGCGCAGCTGGCGCGACGGGCATTTTTGGCGCGCGGCCAAGCGGCCTTTGATGCCACGTTGGCAAAGATAGACCCGTGGTCTATTGCCGCGCTACTGGCGACCTTGGTGCTGCTGTTTGCATTTCAGGGCAAAGCCATCATCGACCAGCCACTGATCATTGCGATGCTAGCGGTGCCTATTTTGATTCAGGTGTTGTTTAACTCCGCGTTGGCCTATGGGTTGAACCGGGCGGTGGGCGAAAAACACAACATCGCAGGCCCTTCGGCATTGATCGGCGCATCCAACTTTTTTGAGTTGGCCGTGGCCGCCGCGATCAGCCTGTTTGGATTCCATTCTGGGGCGGCACTGGCCACCGTCGTTGGTGTGCTGATTGAAGTACCCGTAATGTTGCTGGTCGTTCGCGTCGTCAACGATTCCAAGGGCTGGTACGAGCGCAAGGGAGCAACTGCCACCGACATGGCATGAGCACTATCCCCGACATTCCCCTACTTGGATGCATCGCTGTTTAAAGTCCCGGAACAACATCAGCTGCAACCCCAGTCGCTATCACGTCATCCGCCGCGCATTCTGCTGCTGTACGCTCGGTGCGGCCCCGTTCGTTCAGCCGCCTGCTGACTTTTGAGGCCGAGCGCCTGCTGCATGCCCGCTACTACGACCGCGTGGTGGACGTGATGGAGGAGTTGGTGAAGTTCACGCTGCTGACGCGTGATGTTTCCCCTTATCTGGTGGATCGCTACAGCGAGCGCAAAGAAAGTGCGGAGCAATTGTCCAAACGGGTCAACCAACGAAGCATCTGACGGTACTAAAAGAGACCACGATCACCCATTGCGGGCATGCTCGCCACTACCCGTAATCGAGCCAGCTCCGGTCATTCGCGAAGCAGCCTCGAAGGGGCCGCTCATACTGCAATCTAATTGACATAGCCCGGCTGAGTAGATCGATAACGACGATATATTGTCCTTTTTAGGTGGCTGATTTCCAGGAGAGACTGAATGAATATTGCAGCTTTGAGCGTGCGTGCGCGCCTGACTGTGGGTTTTGGCTTAGTGTGCGCATTGATGTTGATCATGGTGGGCTTAGCGCTGCTCTCCATGACTCAGATTGAGGCTGGCTTGACTAAGGTGGTTGATGACGGTGTTCCGAAAATCAACGCGTCGCAGACGATTTTGGCTCAGCATGACGTCATCGCCATTGCCTTGCGCAACATGATGCTGAGCGCGGACGAAGCGGATCGCAAAAAGCAGGTTGAGGTTATTGGCAGTGCGCGTGAACAAATCAGCAAACAGGTGGAGTTGTTGGATCGTCTGGTCACGCTGCCCAAAGGCAAAGAGTTGTTAAACGAGGTCGAAACACAGCGCGCCAAATATATCGAAGGGCAAAAGGAACTGATTGCGCTGATCATGGCGGACAAGCCGGACGAAGCCAAGACCTACCTCAACAGCCAATTGCGCCCGGTGTTGGCGGCCTATAAAGCTGCGATCAATGCACAGTCCGCGCTGGAAGTCGAGCTGATGAACGTGACAGCCAAGGATGCGAATAGCACCTACAACCAAGCCCGCAGCCTATTGATTGGCTTGGGCATACTGGCCTTGGTGATCGCGGCCGGTATGGGGGCCCTCATTATCCGCAGCTTACTGAAGGAGTTGGGCGGCGAGCCAGCGCAGGCCGCTGCGCTAGCTCGAGCCGTGGCCCAGGGCGACTTTACAGGCACCGTTGTCGTAAAGCCGGGCGATATCGACAGTCTGATGGCAAGTTTGAGCACGATGCAAGTCAATCTGGCACAAGTTGTTGCCGCCGTGCGTCAAGGCTCTGAAGGTGTGGCCACCGCCAGCGCCGAGATTGCCCAGGGCAATAACGATCTAAGTGCACGTACCGAGCAACAAGCCAGTGCACTTGAAGAAACCGCTGCAAGCATGGAGCAACTCAGCGCAACCGTCAATCAAAACGCCGACAGCGCCCGACAGGCCAACCAATTGGCGCTGAGTGCTTCTTCTGTGGCCATGCAGGGTAGCGTGGTGGTCAATCAGGTGGTGGAGACCATGAAGGGCATCAACGAGGCCAGCCGGAAAATTGCAGACATCATCAGCGTAATTGACGGCATTGCCTTTCAGACCAATATTTTGGCACTCAATGCTGCCGTAGAAGCAGCCCGGGCCGGAGAGCAAGGCCGAGGTTTTGCCGTGGTGGCGTCGGAAGTGCGCTCATTGGCCGGTCGTTCGGCCGAGGCCGCCAAAGAGATCAAAGCCCTCATTGGCGCCAGCGTGGCGCGCGTCGACCACGGTACGGTCTTGGTGGACCAAGCTGGCACAACCATGACCGAGGTGGTTGACAGTATCAAGCGCGTGACCGACCTGATGGGTGAGATCAGCGCGGCCAGCAACGAGCAGTCGCTCGGAGTGAGCCAGATTGGTGAAGCCGTTACCCAGATGGACCAGGTAACCCAGCAAAACGCGGCCTTGGTGGAAGAAATGGCTGCTGCGGCCAGTAGCCTCAAGGGCCAGGCGCAGGAGTTGGTGCAGGTGGTGGCGGTGTTCAACCTGGGCTCCCATGGCAGCTTACCAGAGCGCCAGCCCCAACGCACCCCAGCACCATTGCCCCGCCCCGTCGCGCCGAAAATGGCCGCACCACGCCCGGCATTGGCCAGGCCAGCGGCATCCACCACAAAACCAAAGACCACGGCCAAAACAAGTTCTGCTGGCAGTGATGACGACTGGGATACGTTTTAAGAATCGCCACTTCGGTTTGACTTCTATGTCCGAAGACCCACTCAGCGCGCTACTTCAACAAGTGGCAGACGATGTTACGTTGCTTCCCGTGGCCGCCGTGCAGCTGGTTGGCGCGGTGATTGCGATGCAGCATGACCTGCCACCGGTGTTGAGTGCTTTTATCATGGCCAAGTTGGCGCTGCGGACCGACATGAGTGTGGTGTCACCAGCTGCGGAAGCCTTAATGCGGATGAGGGCTTTTGCCGCTTACAGCGATATGGAGTTCGCGCAGCTCGAAATTCATACGCAGCATGGCTTACTTAAGGCCATTGCGTTGGATGACAAAGTGTTGGTGGCTGCGGCATTCATGAGCAGACTTGCGAGTCGCCTAGATGACGCAGTCGTGCTGCTCACTAATGCGACATCGACTTATTGTCATCACAACACGATTACGTCAGGCAGCGCGTTTGCCAAGACTAAGCGTTGAACTATTTGTGAGTGACCGTTACGTCATCTGTTGACCGGCTGCTTTCCCCTTCGTTCTACACCCGTAAGGGCCCAAAATGGCCAAAAATAAACCATGACCCAGTAGCACATGGGTATTCCCGACACGCCCGCAAACGAGGGGCCATCCCAAATGGCGGTTTCAACGCTTACACGCACCCAACGGCACAGCTGGCAAACTGCATAATCTCCCATTGCCTTTTTGTCCACTGCCATGACCACACTACTGCCCCACATCGAACTCGAATCCGCCCCCAACCCCACGGCCGCCGTTATCTGGCTGCACGGCTTGGGCGCCGACGGCAATGACTTTGCCGCTCTGGTGCCAGAGTTAGATCTCTCGGGCTGTCCACCCATTCGTTTTGTGTTTCCCCACGCACCCAAAATGCCGGTCACCATCAATGGCGGTTACGTCATGCCGGCGTGGTACGACATCATGGGTGCCAACCTGACCGACCGGCAGGACGACCGGGGTATTCAAAAATCCGAATGGGCGATCAACGCACTGATCGAAAACGAGGTAGCCCGTGGCATACCTTATGAGCGCATCGTGCTGGCGGGCTTCAGCCAGGGGTGCGCCATGGCGCTGCACACCGGCCTGCGTCTGCAGCACCGACTGGCCGGCATCGTGGCTCTGTCCGGCTACTTGCCGCTGGCCGACCGCTTCCCCAGCGAACGCCACGCAGCCAATGCCAACACACCCGTGTTCATGGCACACGGCACCCAAGACCCGGTGGTCGTCATCCAGCGTGGCGAAGAGTCCCGCGATGCATTGGCCGCGCTGGGTCACCCGGTGCAGTGGCACACCTACCCCATGCCGCACAGCGTGCATCCACGTGAAGTGGCCGACATCGCGGTTTTCTTGAAACAGGTGCTGGGGGCGTCTGCCAGTGCCGCGTAAGTCCACAAGTACCGCATCCACATCCCCCAACGCCAGCCCAGCCACACGGGGCCTGACGCTGGGCATTGACTTTGGCACCTCCAACTCGGCGGCGGCGCTGATCCGCGCGGATGGCAGCCTAGACGTTATCCCGCTGGACAGCGCCCGTGCCGAGATGCCCACCGCCCTGTTCTTTGACAGCGAAGCCCACACCGTGCTGTATGGCTCTGCGGCCATGCAGGCTTACCTGAGTGGTGCCGAGGGCCGCTTGCTGCGCTCGCTCAAAAGCCTGCTGGGCAGCCCCTTGATGGACGAGTACACCGCAGTGGACGGCCACAGCATGCGTTTCTTCGACATCGTGGTACTGTTTTTCAAAGAGCTCAAACGCCGCTGCGAGGCCCATGTGGGCCAGCCGCTCACCCGCGCCATGCTGGGTCGCCCGGTGCATTTTGTGGACGACGACGCCACGCGCGACACCCTGGCCCAAGATACGCTGGGGCGCGCCGCCCTAGAGGCTGGCTTTACCGAAGTGGGCTTTCAGCCCGAACCCATCGCTGCCGCACTGGACTATGAGCAGCGCGTGGTGCAAGAGACCACCGCGCTGGTGGTAGACATTGGCGGGGGCACATCCGACTTCACCGTCATTCGCCTCAACCCGGCGCGCAGTGCGCAGGGCGACCGCAGCGCCGACATTTTGGCCACTACCGGCGTGCACATTGGCGGCACCGACTTTGACCGTCTGTTGGACCTGGCCTGCGTGATGCCGCTCTTGGGTTACCGCCACATCGGCACTGGTGGACGCCCGGTGCCCAACAGCGTGTTTTTTGACTTGTGCACCTGGCACCTGATTCACCAAGCCTACTCGCGCAAAGCCATGCACTTTGCCAAAGAACTGTGGACTGACTACGCCGACCGCAGCCTGCACGCGCGGTTGATGGACGCCCTAGAAGGCCAGCACGGCCACCGCATGCTCTCGGGGGTGGAGACGGCCAAAATCGCCTGCTCTATAAGTGGTGGCGACGCGTTGATTGACCTGGACTTTTTGGGCCACGGCCCGTCTGAGCACCTTGGCGCCACGGTGGGTGCCAGCGCCATGGCACTGACCCTGGACAGCGCACTGGCCCAAGTGGTGCAGTGCGCGCAGGACTGCGTGCAACGCTCGGGGCTGGCGGGCGTAGACGTGGTGTATCTCACCGGTGGCTCGTCGGCCCTGCGCCCGCTGGTGGACGCCTTACGCGCGGCCATGCCCGGTGCCACCTTGGTCGAGGGCAACCGCTTTGGTGGTGTGGCCGCGGGCTTGGCGTACACCGGGGCGGCCAAGCTGGCGTAAAAGGCCCACGCAGTCGCTATTATTTTTATAGCTGCTTGCGTATATTCCGCGAGGGCTAGAGGCCAATTTAACCATATAGAATGGACGCCAAAAGGGAACCCCACCATGTCCAAAGAGGCCCAAGCCCGCATCAAGATCAACAAGCTGCTAGAGGCAGCCGGTTGGCGTTTTTTCGATGCACCCGAAGGCCCCGCCACCATTGCGCTAGAGCCCAACGTCAAACTCACGCAAACGCAGGTGGATGCGTTCGGCGCTGATTTTGAATCCCAGAGTAAGGGCTTCATCGACTTCCTGCTGCTCGACGATCGCGGCTTCCCCTTTGTGGTGCTAGAGGCCAAGGCCGAAAGCAAAAACCCGCTAGACGGCAAAGAGCAGGCCCGCAAATACGCCAAAAACCAAAATTGCCGTTTCGTCATCCTGAGCAACGGCAACCTGCACTACCTGTGGGACCTGCACCAAGGCAACCCGCACGTCATCACCGCCTTTCCTGCGCCCGGTGCGATCAAGGGCTACAGCCAGTTCAAGCCAGACCCTGCAAGGCTGGTCAGCGAAGATGTGCCTTTGGACTACATCGCCCGCACGCAAATGCCGGCCTACGACCAGGAGGCCAGCTGGAAATCCGACGACCTACGCGACGACTTCATCCAGAAAAACCGCCTGCGCTTCTTGCGCCACTACCAGCAACGCGCCGCACAAAGCATCCAGGCGGCGGTCAAAGATGGCAAAACCCGATTTTTGCTGGAAATGGCCACCGGCACCGGAAAAACGCTCACCGCCGCCGCCATCATCAAACTGTTTTTGCGTACCGGCAATGCGCGGCGCGTGCTGTTTCTGGTGGACCGGCTGGAGCTGGAAGACCAAGGCAACAAGGCCTTTGTGGCACTGCTCAAGAACGACTACAAATCCGTCATCTACAAAGAAAACCGCGACGACTGGCGCAAAGCCGAAATTGTGGTCACCACCGTGCAGTCGCTCTTGTTCAACAACAAGTTCAAGCAGTTTGCGCCCACCGACTTTGACCTGGTGATCTCCGACGAAGCCCACCGCTCCATCGGCGGCAACGCCCGCGCCGTGTTTGACTACTTTGTGGGCTACAAGCTGGGCCTGACCGCCACGCCCAAGGACTACATCAAAAAGTTTGATGCCACCAAGCCCTCTACCCGCGACCCACGCGAAGCAGAGCGCCGCCTGCTGCTAGACACCTACCGCACCTTTGGCTGCGAGAGCGGCGAGCCCACCTACCGCTACTCACTGCTCGATGGCGTTAAAGACGGTTTTTTGATCAACCCGCTAGTGGTCGATGCGCGCACCACCGTCACCACCCAGTTGCTCAGCGACCAAGGCTACGCCGCCGTGCTCATCAACGAGGCACCAGAAGGCGAGCAAACCAGCGAACAGCGCTTCAAGCAAAAAAGTTTTGAGAAAAAGTTTTTCTCAGACCCCACCAACCTGCTGTTCTGCGAAACGCTGATGAAGCACGGCCTGCGCGACCCCATCAGCGCCGAATTTGGCAAGACCATTGTGTTTGCCGTCAGCCAAGCCCACGCCAGCAAGCTCACTGCCATCCTGAACGACCTGGCTGACAAGATGTTCCCGGGCCGCTATCAGTCTGACTTTGCGGTGCAGGTTACCTCCAGCATCCCAGACGCGCAGCAGTTCACTATCAACTTCACCAACAACAACCTGTTGGGCAGTGCCAACGGTTTGCCCGCCTACAAAACCAGCAAGGCCCGCGTGTGCGTCACCGTGGGCATGATGACCACCGGCTACGACTGCCCCGACCTGCTCAACCTGGCCCTGATGCGGCCGGTGTTTTCGCCAACCGACTTTGTGCAGATCAAAGGCCGTGGCACCCGCAAGCACGACTTTCGCGAGCAGTTGCAAGACGATGCCCTCAAGGCACAGGTTGCAGCCCCGCACAAAACCGCCTACAAGCTATTCGACTTCTTTGCCAGCTGCGAATACTTTGAAGAAAAGTTCAACTACGACGAGGTACTAAAGCTGCCTCGCCCTGGCACGGACCCCTCTGTAGATCAGTCCGAGCCCGTTGGAACAGGCGAGCCACCGCCACCCAGCGGTCACTACCACCACACAGGTGACGACAACATCGACACCCGGCGCGAAACCCAAATCGGTTTCCAGGGCATGAAGGTCGACCGCATGTTCTTCGAGAAGTTTGAAGACACTGTCAAAGCCAACCCGGTGGTGGCCCAGCAGGTCGGCAACGCCCAGTGGGACCAGGCCATTGCCACCATCACCAACGAGCTGTTCGACAAACCCAACGAATACTTCAACCTCGACAAACTGCGCCGCGCCGCAGGCGTAGACCGCCGCTTGGGCCTGCGCGAGATTCTGGAAAAAGCCTTTGGCCTCATCACCGGCTTCAAAAGCAAAGACGAACTGCTAGAAGAAGAGTTTGAGAAGTTTCTGCTCGACCAGCAAAACGCCACGGGCTTTAGCGCCGACAGCACGGCCAGCGCCGTGCAGGCCATGAAGTACTACTTCAAAGCCTACGCCACCGACCACCGCCTGCGCGACATCATTGAGGCCGGGCAACTCACCAGCCTCAACGTCTACCCCGCCTTCGGCATGAGCGACTTCAAAGCCGTACCAATGGTCTGGCGCACCCGCATCCCCGAATACGTCAAAGACTACGTGCCGCTGAACCAGTTTATGTAGCTTATATTGCTACAATCGAAGCAAATACTGCTACATATGCTGGCCGATCTTCTATTTGGAAACTACCGCAAAAAGGTACTTAGTCTGCTGCTGCTGCACCCAGACGCGGATTACCACGTCCGCGAACTGGCCCGCCTAACCGGCACCGCCCCCGGCACCTTGCACAAAGAGCTGGCGCGCCTGGCCGCGGCCGGGCTGCTGCTGCGCAAAGAGCAAGGCAACCAAGTGCGCTACCAGGCCAATCAACAATGCCCCGCATTCCCGGAGCTGGCGGGCTTGCTGCGCAAAACCACCGGCGCCGCGCAGGTGCTGACCGACGCGCTGGCCCCGCTGGCACCACCTTTGGCCCTGATTTTTGGCTCCGTTGCCAGCGGCACCGAAACCGCCCATAGCGACGTTGATTTGCTGGTGGTTGGCGATCTGGGCTTTGCCGACATCGTGCGCGCCACCCACCCGGCGCAGTCCGACCTGGGCCGAGAAATCAACCCTGTGGTCTACAGCGTTGCTGAGTTTCAGCGCCGCGTGCAGGCTGGCGACCCCTTTGTGGCAGAAATCCTTGCCAAACCCAAACTCTTTTTAATGGGAACCGAACATGACCTTAGCCAACTTGCTGGCCATACAGCGCCTGCTAGCGTTTAGCGCCACGCCCGAGGGCGTGCAGCGCCTCTTGGCCGCAGCCGCGCGCAACCTGACCGACGCGCACATTGCCCAGCTCAGCCCCGAGAACCGCTTTGACGCGGCCTACAAATGCATCCTGCAATGCGCCATGGTGGGCCTGTGGGCACGCGGCTACCGCACATCGACCAGCCAGCCCGGACACCACCAAACCGCCTTGCAGGCACTACCCCTCACCATGGGCCTGCCCAATGACGTGATCATCGTGCTCGATGCCCTGCGCAAACAGCGCAACCTAAACGACTACGAAGGCGACCCCGTCAGCGATGGTGTCGTGTCCGAGTGCCTAACGCAGGCGCAAACCCTGCTGACCCACACCCAGCGTTTTCTGCAAGCCCAATTCCCCGACCTGCTGGTCGCCCCCAAGAAATAACAACAAAAATGCTAGACGCAGACACCAAACGCCGCATCGACGCCTGCCGCGACATCCTGGTGGGCAAAGTGCCCGACCCCAAAAGCCAGGTCGAGCAAATCACCATTGCACTCATCTACAAGTTCATGGACGACATGGACGCCGAGGCCGAAGAGCTGGGCGGCAAGCGCACCTTCTTTGCCGGTGATTACGCCCGTTTTGGGTGGGCCAAGCTCATGGCCCCCGGCTTGGGTGGGTTTGACGTGCTGGCCCTGTACAGCGAGGCCATCGCCAAAATGCCCGAGAACCCCGGCGTGCCGGAGTTGTTTCGCGACATTTTCAAAAACGCCTATCTGCCCTACCGCGACCCAGAGACGCTCAAAAGCTTTTTGAAGGAAATCAATTTCTTCAGCTACGACCATTCAGAACGTCTGGGCGATGCGTTTGAATATTTGCTGAGCGTGTTGGGCAGCCAGGGCGACGCCGGCCAGTTCCGCACCCCGCGCCACATCATCGACTTTATGGTCGAGGTCATGAACCCGCAAAAGCACGAGAGCGTGCTCGACCCCGCCTGTGGCACGGCCGGTTTTTTGATTAGCGCCTGGAAGCACATACTAAAAAACAATAGCAGCTCACGCAATACGGACGAGGGCTACAGCCCTAAAACACTTAAAGATTTGCCCCCAGCCATACCCGGCAACCTGCTCACGCCCGACGAGCGCGCCCGCCTGGCCAGCAGCATCCGCGGCTACGACATCTCGCCCGACATGGTGCGACTCAGCCTGGTCAACCTCTACCTGCACGGCTTCAGCGACCCGCACGTGGTGGAGTACGACACCCTCACCCAAGACGACAAATGGAACGAAGTGGCCGATGTCATTTTGGCCAACCCGCCATTCATGTCGCCCAAGGGCGGCATCAAACCGCACAAGCGCTTTAGCGTGCAAGCCACCCGCAGCGAAGTGCTGTTTGTGGACTACATGGCCGAGCATTTGACCGCCACCGGCCGCGCCGCCATCGTGGTGCCCGAGGGCATCATCTTCCAGAGCGGCACTGCGTACAAAGCGCTGCGCAAGGTGCTGGTGGATTCCAGCTTGGTGGCCGTTGTCAGCCTGCCCGCCGGAGTGTTCAACCCCTACAGCGGCGTGAAAACCAGCATTCTTATTTTGGACAAACGCGTGCACAAGCAGACGGACAGCGTGCTGTTTGTCAAAGTGCAAAACGACGGCTTCAACCTGGGCGCGCAGCGGCGGGCGGTGGTGAACAGCGACTTGCCGGAGGCGACAAGGTTGCTGCGCAGTTGGATGACGGCACCGCAGGCGTTTGAGGGCGATGGGGTGATGGCGCAGGCGGTGGCGCGGGGGAGGATTGGGGCTGGCGGCGATTTCAATCTGAGTGCGGAACGGTACATCGCGGCAACGCAACATGCCGGAGTTTGGCCAATGGTTGCGCTTGCCGACATCATCGACGAGCTGGAATCTGGAGTCAGCGTCAACTCTGACAGTCGGAACGTGACCGGGCGTGAATTGGGCATCCTCAAAACCAGTTGTGTCACGTCTGGCGTCTTTTGCCCAGATGAGCACAAAGCGGTGTTGCCCGATGAACTCTCCCGAGTGAAGTGCCCGGTAAGGGCGAACACAATCCTCATTAGCCGAATGAACACGGAAGCTTTGGTTGGTGCAAATGCCTACATTGACAAGGCATACGACCACCTGTTCTTGCCAGATCGACTCTGGCAAACGGTGATGACGAGACACGATGTGAATGTGCGGTTCGTACAAGCACTGCTCGGCTCTGAACGAGCCAGACGAACTATCAGTTCGAAATGTGGCGGAACCAGCGGCAGCATGAAGAACATTGCAAAGCCGCAATTTCTTTCTGTCGAGATTCCCCTCCCACCCCTCGAAGTCCAACACCAAATCGTGGCCGAAATCGAGAGCTACCAAAAAATCATCGACGGCGCCCGGCGGGTGCTCGACAACTACAAGCCGCACATTACGATTGATCCGGCTTGGCCTTCTGTTGAATTAGCCGAGATAGCTGACTTCAAAAATGGGCTCAACTACGATGCCGATGGCGAAGGGCCGAACATCAAAATATTTGGTGTCAGCCACTTCAAAGATCATCTCGTTGCGCCACTTGCCGATTTGACCGAAACACAGGTGAATGCAGCCGTTGACGATTCCTATTTATTGAGAGAAGGCGATATCCTTTTCGTCCGCTCCAATGGCAATCCTGCGCTGGTGGGGCGTAGTGTTTTGATTCCCACAACAACAGAGCGAATCACATTCTCCGGTTTTACGATTCGTTGTCGACTCACTGCGGATGTCGATCCGTACTTCTATGCGTATTTATTCAAGTCAGCGTTGCACCGTGCAATGTTCAAGGACGCGGGCCAGGGTGCAGGCATCCGTAACCTCTCCCAAGGCATGCTCAAGGAAATCAAGGTCCCCCTCCCCGACCTCGAAACCCAACGCGCCATCGTCGCCGAGATCGAAGCCGAGCAGGCTTTGGTCCACGCCAACCGCGAGCTGGTGCGCCGCATGGAGGCCAAGGTCAAAGCCGCTATTGACCGGGTGTGGGGTGCAGCATGAGCTTCTCGAATGGGCGCGTCCAAGAAAAAACCCCTAAGCAACTTTGCTGCCGAAGCAGCGCGGTTGAAAGGGGCCGTGTTGCTGGCAATTTTACGTATAAATCAACGATTCGGAGTGCCGCATGACAGCCAACCCGCCCACCCCTGCCGCGCCGCTCACTGGCTTGCTCGATGCCCTGCGCGGCCTGATTCAACAGGGGCGCCAGCAAGCCCTGCGCGCGGTGGATATGGTGCAGGTGCAAACCTGCTGGGAGGTGGGGCGGCACATTGTGGAGTTTGAGCAGGGCGGCGAAGCCCGCGCCGCCTATGGCAAGCGCCTGCTGCCCGAGCTGGCCCAGACCTTGACCCGTGAGTTTGGCCGGGGGTTTGATGCCACCAACCTGCGGCATATGCGCGGCTTTTTCCTGGCGTTTCCAATTCGCGACGCAGTGCGTCGCGAATTGAGCTGGACGCACTACCGCCTGCTGCTGCGCGTCAGCAGCGCAGAGGCCCGCCAGTGGTACGTGACCGAAGCCGCCACGCAAAACTGGAGTTCGCGGGCGCTAGAGCGCCAACTGGGCACCCTGTACTACGAGCGCCTGGTGCTCAGTGGCGACAAGGCCGGAGTGGCCGCCGAGGCCACCGCCAACCTGGCTGCCTTGCCACCCACGCCCCGCGCCTTCATGCGCGACCCGGTGATGCTGGAGTTTTTGGGACTACCAGGTACAGGCAAGTTGCTGGAATCCAAACTGGAGCAGGCGCTGATGGACAAGTTGCAGGCGTTTCTGCTGGAGCTGGGCAAGGGCTTTGCCTTCGTGGCCCGCCAGCAGCGCATCAGCACCGAGTCGCAAGACTTCTACATTGATCTGGTGTTTTACAACTACTTGCTCAAGTGCTTTGTGCTGATCGACCTGAAGACCGACAAGCTTTCACACCAAGACATCGGCCAGATGGACATGTATGTGCGCATGTATGACGACCTCAAACGCGGCGAGGGCGACAACCCGACGGTGGGCATTTTGCTATGCGAGCACAAAGACGAATCGGTTGTGCACTACTCGGTGTTGAACGAAAGCGCCCAGCTTTTTGCCAGCAAGTACCGGCTGATATTGCCGACCGAAGACGAGCTGCGGCAAGAGATTGAACGCGAGCGCGAGGCGATAGAGGTGGCGCAGCGTTTGAAAGATGAGTCCGAATAGTGATCGAAGCCGAGCAGGCCTTGGTCAACGCCAACCGCGAGCTGGTGCGCCGCTTTGAGGCGAAAATCAAAGTCACCATTGACCGTGTATGGAGTTCCCAATGACATCCCCAGTTTTTTTGACGCGCGTCGTCCTTCGCAATTACAAAAGCATTGGCGCATGCAATGTGCGGCTGGGGCCTTTGACCTATCTCGTGGGTGCCAATGGGTCTGGCAAAAGCAATTTTCTGGATGCGCTGCACTTGGTGCGCGATGCCTTGTCGGGCTCGCTGGACAACGCACTCAACGAGCGTGGCGGGTTGACGGAAGTGCGCAGGCGCTCCAGCGGGCATCCGACAAACTTTGCAATCCGACTGGAATTTGTCTTGCCCACTGGGCAAGCGGGTTTTTACGCCTTCAATGTTGGGGCACTGGCCGGCCGGGGCTATGAGGTGCAGACTGAAAAGTGTGTGGTTGGTGGCGTTGGCAAGGGGCCGTATTTTCATGTTGAGCGGGGCGTTCTCAAAGCCAGCAGCGAGGCGACCTTTCCCGCTGTAACACCTGACCGCCTGGCCTTGGTGAGCGCTTCTGGGATGACTGTCTTTCGTCCTGTTTTTGATGCTTTGACCGGTATGGGTTTTTACAATTTGAACCCCAAACTCATGCGTGAACCCCAAAAACCGCAGGACGGACGCATGCTCAAACCCGTCGGCGAGAACATCGTGAGTGTTATTGGGCATCTGGAGCGCGTGGCACCTGAAAATTTGAAGCGTATCGAAAACTATTTGCAAACGGTGGTTCCATTGATGCATGGCCTGGAGCGCAAGCAGATCGGGCCATTGGAAACCCTTGAGTTCCGGCAGGAGGTTGCGGGTGCACAGGCACCTTGGCGTTTTCCTGCTCAAAATATGTCAGACGGTACCTTGCGTGCACTGGGCGTGCTGACTGCCTTGTTTCAAAGCAACAAGGACCATGCGCCATCATTGGTTGGCATTGAGGAGCCTGAGACTGCGTTGCACCCGGCGGCTAGTGCGGCGCTGCGAGAGGCTTTGACAACAGCGTCGCAGTCCACGCAAATCATCGTGACCAGTCACAGCCCAGAGTTGCTGGATGACCGTAACATTAAGCCGGAACACATTTTGGCAGTGGTATCGGAAGGCGGGGACACCCGTATCGGTCCGCTCGACACCGCATCGACCAGCGTCATGCGCGACCATTTGTTTTCAGCAGGTGAATTGCTGCGCCTGAACCAACTCAAACCCGACGAAGTGTTTTTGCGTGAGCCGCCGGCTACGCAAGCAGAAATGTTCGGGGGGTTGGAGGCATGACAAGGGTGGCGTCTATTGTGGAGGGCGACGGAGAGGTGGCTGCACTACCGGTTTTACTTCGACGATTAGCGCAATGGCGTGGCCCGGCGGAGTATGTCGATGTGTTGACGCCCATTCGCGTCTACAAGGACCGATTTTTGAACCGCCCCGAAGAATTTTCGCGGCATCTGCAATTGGCTGCGGCCAAGTCTGGTGATGCGGGTTGGATTTTGATTTTGTTTGACGCGGATGACGATTGTCCAGCCACGAAGGGGGCCCATGTTTTGGCGCGAGCGCAAGCGCTTATTCCGCATCGACGAATTGCTGTGGTGCTGGCCAACCGCGAATACGAGGCTTGGTTTATTGCATCGGCCGAGTCTCTGAACGGTTACCGTGGCTTTCAAAGCCTTGCGCAAGATGCGGGTGTTGATGCGGAGGGGCCAAGAAATGCAAAGGGATGGATACGCGATCGCTTGCCGGGCGGCTATGGTGAAACGACGGATCAGCCTGCCTTTTCACAAAGATTTGATTTGGCCCTAGCCCATGAACGGAGTCGATCTTTCAGAAAACTGTGCTCCGAATGGGATAAGAATGCCTTGAACGCATAAGCATCAACGTAGCAAGCTTTGGTGCCCAACTGCCGCATTGAACCAGCACCAGAATCGCTATTATTTTTATAGCTGCTTTCGGATATTCCACGAGGGCTAAGGGCCGATTTGGCGCTAAACTGCGCCGACCTGTGGGGCGCGGTGCTAGCGGGCTTTGACGGCCCTGCGTGGACAAGCTTGCAGAGCGGCACCCAAGCGCTCCGCAGCGGACTGTAAGACTTTGCCGCTGGCCTCGACTGATAAGCAGGCACCTTTAAACGGCCCATCACACCCCACTGCCATGCTAGACCACCTTGCCACCCAACCGATACTCCCGTCGGTCACCGCAGTGGGCAAAGCAATGGTGCGCGCGGGCCTGTGCGCCATCACCATGGCAAGCCGCATTTTCTGGGGCTGGAGAACCTTTCAATGAACACCAAAAAGATACTCGTCGTGGCAGCCTTGGCTGCCGGCCTGGCCGCGTTTTTTGCGCTGGACTTGGGCCGGTTTTTGAACCTAGACGCCCTGCGCCAAGGTCAAGGCCAATTGGCCGCGCTGTACGCGCAGTCGCCTTTGCAGGTGGCGCTGGCCTACTTTGTGATTTACGTGGTGGCCACCGCGCTGTCGTTCCCCGGGGCGACCATCATTACGCTGGCTGGCGGCGCCATCTTCGGGCTGGGCTGGGGGCTGCTGCTGGTGTCGTTTGCGTCCACACTGGGCGCCACGCTGGCGTTTTTGGTGGCGCGGTTTGTGCTGCGCGACTGGGTGCAAACCCGTTTCAAAGCCCGCATGGCCGAGATTAACCGCGGGCTGGAGGTTGATGGACCGTTTTACCTACTGGGCCTGCGCCTAGTTCCCCTGGTGCCGTTTTTTGTGATCAACCTGGCCATGGGCCTGACCACCATGCGCGCCTGGACCTTTTACTGGGTCAGCCAACTGGGCATGCTGGCGGGCACGGTGGTGTATGTGAATGCTGGCACGCAACTGGGCCAGATCAGCAGCCTAAAAGACGTGGTCAGCCCCGGCCTGCTGGGCTCGTTTGTGTTGCTGGGGGTGTTCCCGCTGGTGGCGCGCAAGGTGCTTGAAGCCCTGAAGCGGCGCAAGGTGTATGCGCGCTGGAACGCGGTGCGGCCCAAGACCTTTGACCGCAACCTGGTCGTCATTGGTGGCGGCGCGGGCGGGCTGGTGTCGGCCTACATTGCCGCAGCCGTCAAAGCCAAGGTGACGCTGGTGGAAGCCCACAAGATGGGCGGCGACTGCCTGAACTATGGCTGCGTGCCCAGCAAGGCTCTGATCCAAAGCGCCAAGGTAGCGCACCAGATGCGCCACGCAGACCGCTATGGTTTGGATAGCGGCTTGCGCAATGCTGACGAGAGCTACAGCCCCATTTTGTTTAAAAAAGTGATGCAGCGGGTGCACGCCATCATCGCCGCCATCGAGCCCCATGACAGCGTAGAGCGCTACACCGACCTGGGTGTGGATGTGGTGCAGGGCTACGCAACCATAGTGACCCCCTGGACGGTAGAAATTGCGCTGAACGGCGGGGGCAAGCAGACACTGACCACCCGCAGCATCGTCATCGCCGCCGGGGCGTGCCCCTTTGTGCCGCCCCTGCCGGGCTTAGAGGACGTGGGCTATGTCACCAGCGACACCTTGTGGGACCGGTTTGCCGCGCTAGACACCGTGCCTAAGCGCCTGCTGGTGCTGGGCGGCGGCCCGATTGGCTGTGAGCTGGCGCAGGCTTTTGCCCGCTTGGGCGCACAGGTTACCCAAGTGGAAATGGCGCCGCGCATTCTGGGCCGGGAGGATGAAGAGGTCTCGTCCTTGGTCAAAGACACCCTGCAGCGCGACGGCGTGCAGGTACTCACCGGCCACAAGGCCCTGCGGGTGGAGCCAACGCCTGCCGATGCTAGCGCCCCCGATGCACCCGCCGGTCACGGCGTGTTGGTGGCCGAGCACGGCGGCGTCGAGGTGCGTATTGCCTTTGACCAACTGCTGTGCGCGGTCGGCCGCACGGCGCGCCTCGGCGGCTACGGCCTGGAGGCGCTAGGTATCCCCACCCAACGCACGGTGCAAACCAACGAATACCTGCAAACCATCTACCCCAACATCTACGCTGCTGGCGACGTGGCCGGGCCCTACCAGTTCACCCACACTGCGTCGCACCAGGCTTGGTATGCGGCGGTCAACGCGCTGTTTGGCGACTTTAAAAAGTTCAAGGTTGACTACCGGGTCATTCCCGCAGCCACCTTTGTCGACCCTGAAGTGGCGCGGGTGGGCCTGAACGAGCGCGAGGCCAAAGAGCAAGGCATTGCGCATGAGGTGACCCGTTACGACATCGACGATCTGGACCGCCAGATTTGCGATGCGGGCGCAGGCAGCATCACACACGGTTTCGTCAAAGTGCTGACCGTGCCGGGCAAAGACACCATCTTGGGTGTCACCATTGTGGGCACCCACGCGGCCGACCTGTTGGCCGAATACGTGCTGGCCATGCGCCATGGTTTGGGGCTGAACAAAATCTTGGGAACCATCCACACCTACCCCACGTTGTCAGAGGCCAACAAATACGCCGCGGGCGAGTGGAAGCGCGCCCACCAGCCCCATACCCTGCTAGAGTGGGTGCGCAAGTTTCACTCTTGGCGAAGGGGATAAATGCTATGAAATTGATAGCTGCAAGCGCATATTGCATGAGGGCTATCAGCCTATTTATCCCATTATTTTGCTTGCAGGTCAGCGCCCAAACCGTCCCCGCCATGGATGGCATTGCTGGCACACTTCAACCTGGCAACTGGCGGGTGCTGGGCATCCCCGGCACCAAAAAACCACTGACCCGGTTCGACGCCGTCACGCTGGACGGCAAGAAGGTTTTGCGTGTGTACGCCAACAAATCCTACGCCAACTTGACCTACACCTTGACTCCCAGCCAGTTCCCCATCAAAGCGGGCATCTTGCGCTGGCGCTGGCGCCTGGACCGGCCGGTAGCGGGCGCCGATCTGCAGCGAAAAGAAGGGGACGACGCCCCCATCAAGGTGTGTGCGTTTTTTGACATGCCGCTGGACCACCTGCCTTTTATCGAGCGCAACCTGCTGCGCCTGGCCCGCAAGACGAGCGGCCAGTACCTGCCCTCGGCCACCCTGTGTTATGTGTGGGACCAAAAGCTGGCGGTGGGCACTGAGCTGCCCAACGCCTATACCAAACGGGTGCACTACGTGGTGCTGGACTCGGCCAGCAGCCCGCTGCAACACTGGGTCAGCCACAAGCGCGATATACGCACCGACTTCATGCTGAGCTTTCACACCGAGACCGCCTCGGTGCCACCCCTGCTGGGCATTGGGATCGGTGCGGATGCCGACAACACCGGCGCCTCCAGCCTAGCCTATCTAGACGACCTCACGCTCATGGAACAATAGGTTCCATGCCGCTCGCCGACCACACTACCACCCAGCACCCCGGCCCTAGGCAACTTGTGCTGCTGGGCGCAGGCCACGCGCACCGGCAGGTTTTGCAGCACCTGAGCCTGCATCCCCTGCCGGGGCTGCAAGTCACCTTGGTCGCGCCCCACCCACGCCAGGTCTATCCAGCCATGGTGCCGGGCTTTGTGGCGGGGCACTATGCTTTGGACGACTGCCTCATCCACCTCGATGGATTGGTGCACCGCAGCGGCGTGCGCTGGCTGCAGCACCATGTAAACCTGCTCAACGCACAGGCGCAATCCATCACCCTGGACGACGGGCAAGCCCTGCACTTTGACTGGCTGTCGGTCAACACCGGCGCGGTTCAAAACCGCGAGCTGCTGGAGCAAGACATGCCCGGCTCGCGCACCCACGCCTTGTTTGTACGCCCGCTGGAGGCTTTTGGCAGCCATTGGCCCCGCATTGCGGAGATGGGCGACAGCCGCGCCTTGCGCGTGGCCGTCATTGGCGGCGGTGCGACAGGTGTTGAGCTGGCCCTGGCCGTGCGCCACCGCCTGCCTGACGCGGCACTGACGCTGGTGTGCGGCCCCCATCTGCCACTGGGCAATTTTCCGGCCCCCGTGCAACAGCGCGTGAACCGCATTCTGAAAACGCAGCGCATCACCGTACTGCAGGATGTGGCACTGGGCATCAACGCAGATGCAGTGCAACTGGGCTGCGGCGCTACCCTAGCCTGCGACGTGCCCTTGCTGGCCACCGGTGTGCAGGCCCCATCGTGGTTGGCAGACAGCGGCTTGGCGCTCGACGATGACGGCTTTATTGCGGTCGACATGTACCAACGCTCCACCAGCCATAGCCGGGTTTTTGCCGCAGGCGACATCAGCACCCGCATGGACCAAGCACTTGCGCGCAGCGGCGTTTATGCCCAGCGCGCTGGGTTGGCATTGGCACACAACTTGGCCAGTGCCGTGGCCAACGGAGCACTCACGCCCCATATGCCGGCTAAACGCAGCTTGAGCCTGGTGACCTGTGGCGGGCGTTATGCCGTAGCCAGCTGGGGCAACTACAGCGCACAAGGGCGCTGGGTGTGGTGGTTCAAGAACTGGCTGGACCGGCGCCATGTGGGGCGGTTTGGGACGTAAAAATAGGAAGAAAAGATCAAAAAGTGTGCGTTATTACACAGGCCGTCCGCTCTGATAGTCCGAATGGACTATGGCGACCCCAGACGGGCAAAGGGACAATGCAGCCTGTTCCAATTCAATCGAGTAGTCCCCCATGAAAAAAATTCTGGCAGTCGCCGCTTTGTCCACACTGTCTTGTCTGTCTCAGGCGACGGTTGTTTTTAGCGACAATTTCAATTCCAACGGCGCACTCGGGTTAAACGACACCCCGGCAGGCTGGACCGTCACCAGTGGAACCGTTGACGTCGTCGGTGGGGCTGGTGGTTGGGGCGCCCTGTGCGCCAGCGGTGGTGTTATCTGTATTGATTTAGATGGATCCACAAATCAAGCCGGTATTTTGAGCCACAGTTTTGCGGCCACAGCCGGCACCGCCTACACAGCGACATTTGACTTGGCCGGAAACCAGCGTGGCGGCAGCGATAGCCTGTTGGTGAACTTTGGCACGGCTTCGCAAACCTTTAATCTGGCGTCCAATGCCCCATGGAACACCTATTCCATGTCATTTACGGCCAATGCCAACACCAGCTACGACCTGAGTTTTCATAACGCCGGTGGTGACAACATTGGTATCGTGCTGGACAACGTTTTGGTCTCAGCCGTGCCTGAACCTGAAACCTACGCTATGTTGCTCGCCGGTCTGGGCCTCATGGGCACCATCGCCCGCCGCCGCAAGTCCAACCAAGCCTGATTTTTCAGCGCATAGGTACACGGGAGCGAAAGCTCCCGTTTTTATTGACGCATGGAATGTGCCCACATCGACCATTTCAATACTTCTTTAAACCAATCACACTGAAGCCTCAACATCTTGCGGCCGCCTACCAAAACGCTTGTCCCGGTCATACGGAAATACGTCGTGCACGTGGCCGGCCAGAATGCGGTCTTTGTGGCCCTGCCAAAATGGCACCTCGAGCAAATCGCCATGGTGCTTCATGAACACCTCACGCACGGCGGGGTTGCCCAGCAAGAAGGGCCCAAAGGTTTCTGGAAACACGTCGTGGGGGCCCACGGTGTACCAGATCTCGCCCGACATTTCCTCTTCTTCGGTGCGTGGCTCAGGCACTTTGCGAAAAATGCAGTCGGTGATGTATTCGATCTCGTCGTAGTCGTAAAACACAACCTTGCCGTGGCGGGTAATGCCAAAGTTTTTCCACAACATGTCGCCAGGGAAGATGTTGGCCGCCACCAAGTCTTTGATGGCGTTGCCGTATTCGACCACACCACGCTCAATCTGCTCACGCGCACGTAGGGCGGCGGGGCTGGTGTTGCTGGCATCAGCACCGCCAGCATCGAAGGCTTCTTGCAAGTAGATGTTGAGCGGAATCATGCGCCGCTCAATGTAGACGTGTTTGATGATGACTTCAATGTTGCCGTGGCGGTCCGTCATCTCTAACTGACTAGGCGCAAATTTTTCGATCTCGGCGATCAGTTCGTCACTAAAGCGGGCGCGCGGGAAGCCCACCTCGCTGTACTCCAGGGTATCGGCCATTCGGCCCACCCGGTCGTGCTGTTTGACCAAGAGGTATTTGTCTTTGATCTGTTCTCGGGTCGTGTCTTTTTGCGGCGGGTAGTAGTCTTTAATGACCTTGAACACATAGGGGAAGCTGGGCAAGTCGAACACCAGCATGACCATGCCCTTGATGCCGGGGGCGATGCGAAACTTGTCGCTAGAGTGGCGCAGGTGGTGCAGAAAGTCGCGGTAGAACAGGTTCTTGCCCTGCTTGGCCAGGCCCAGTGCGTTGTAGAGTTCGTTGCGCGGCTTGCGCGGCATCATGCTGCGCAGGTACTGCACGTAGGCCGACGGTATTTCCATGTCCACCATGAAGTAGGCGCGCGCAAAGCTAAAAAGCAGCAACAGGTCGTCCTCGCACAGCAAGGCGGCATCAATCAACAACTTGGGTACATGCGCAGGGACTGGGGCGCCACCGGGGGCAATGGGCACCAGCTTGGGTGTCTTGGTGTACAGAATGGGCAGCGCAAAGGGAAACTCGTTGTAGCCGTTAATCATCTTGCCAACGACGTAGCAGCCTTTGTTGCGAAAGAACAGGCCCGTGAGCACCTGGATCTGAAAGTTGGCCCGCAGCAAGGCGTCACCCAAGCGTGCTTCTAGTGCTTGCTGCACCCAGGTGCAGTCACGACTGAGGTTGTCAAACGGCACCCGCAGGTCAAAGTCAGACACCATGCGCATCAGCACTTCGTGCATGGTGGCCCGTGTGGGGTAATACGGGCGGTAGGTGGGGCGCTTTTCGGATTCGTCGTTTTCGATGTATTCGGTACTGATGGCCGGGCGCACGAAGATGAAGTCGTTCTGAAAATAGGTGCGGTGCAGGATTTTGGTGGTGACAGAGTTAAAGAAGGTCTCCGCCAGCTCCGGCTGGTGGTGGTCTACCAGCAGGCCGATGTAGTGCAACTTGATCTGGTGCCAGACATCCATGGGTTGGTCTCCGGCCTTGAACTCGCGCTCCAGGCGCGTGGAGCACTCTTTGACCCGCAGGTCATAAAACTCGATGCGCTCACGCTGCGCCCGCTGCTGGCCGTGCCAGTCGGCCGTCTCAAAACGGTGCTTGGCACGCGCCGACTCAGTGCGAAACAGGCGGTAGTGCCGGTTAAAACCATCGATCATCGCCTTGGCGATGTCGTAGGCAATCGATGAGTCTAGGCGGATCGGGAACATTGAGGTCAATTTGCTACCAAATGTATAGCTGCTTGCGCAGATTTGACGAGGGCCAGAGGCCTACTTTCATCCTAAAAACTACGATGCGCGTCGCGGCATCAAGCGCACGCCCGATAGCGCCTCTTGGTACAGGATTTCTAGATCGTCGGTGGGCCCTACGGTCATGTGCAGGTCTTGCAGCAGGCCGTCGTGCAGGTCGTAGATCCAGCCGTGCAAAACGACGTTTTGCCCACGGCCCCAGGCGTCTTGCAGCACCGTGGTGTAGGCCACATTGAGCACCTGCTCAATGACGTTGAGCTCACACAGCGCGTTTTCGCGGCCATGCTCGGGCAGAGCTTCGAGCAAATGGCGGTGGCGGTCACGCACATCCTTCACATGGCGCAGCCAGTTGTCAGACAGGCCCACCCGCACGTTGTTCAGCGCAGCGCGCACGCCGCCACAGCCGTAGTGGCCCACGACCATGATGTGTTCCACCTTAAGCTGGTCCACCGCAAACTGAACGGTGGAGAGGCAGTTCAAATCGGTGGGCACCACCACATTGGCTACGTTGCGGTGTACAAAAACCTCGCCCGGCTCAAGCCCCGTGATCTGGTTCGCGGGCACTCGGCTGTCGGAGCAACCTATCCACATATAACGCGGCGTTTGCTGCCCCGTGAGGTTGGTGAAGAAGCCGGGGCGCTCTGCCTCCATGCTGGCGGCCCAGGCGCGGTTGTGGATGAACAGTTCGTTGAGCTTGGTAGACAAAAGTGGGGTTCCTATCAATGTCAGTGGTGTGGTTTCTATTGTTGGAACGCGCTGCGCACGTTCCAGTCCAGCAGGCCAAAGCGGGCACGTTCTTGCTGGTCGTCGATGGCGTTAAAGGCACATTCTGGGCTTTGGGGCCCTGGCGTGCAGACAAAGGTCTTGGCTTGGCCGAGCTGCCACATACCCTGGGCGCTGCGCGCGTCACCCGCGAAGAACATGGCACGCGGCGCGTTCATCGGGTCGGCAGACGTGGTAGCGGGCAACAGCAAGTTGCGCCCGGTATTCACATAATGGCCTTCAATACCCGCCAGAGGAAACAGGGTGGGAAACATGTCGCGGTGGCTGGCTGGCAAGGCCTGCTGGTTGCCGCAGTGCAAGCCATCACCCCAAATAACAAACGGCACCTGGCGCATCAGGTAGCGCCGCCGGGGATCGGCATACATGCCAAACGAGCGCACATTGTGGTCTCCCGTGGCCGCAATGAGGGTGCTTGCATGCAGTGGTCCGGATTGCACCTCTTGCACAAAACCACCCAGTAAATCGGTCGCATAGCGGTAGGTATCGAGGTTCAGACGCAGGGTGTCAGAACCCGTCTCACCCTTCCACTGCGCCATGTCCAGCGCGGGGCGCTGGTAGTCGTCCGGCAAATCATAGGGCGGGTGGTTGGTGGAGCTGAGGACAAAAACAAACAGGGGCTTGTCTTTGGGCTGCGCCGCCAAGCGCTTGCGCAGATACTTAAAAACGTAGCTGTCCCACACGCCCCATATGCCAATGGTGGCATCGGGATACATGGCTTTGAGGGTGTTGGCGTCTACCACTTCGTCAAAGCCCTGAACCTTCAAAACCCGGTTCAAGTCGCGCCAACCGGAGCGGCCGGAGGTGACAAACAGCGTTTGGTAACCCGCCTTTTTCACCACGTTGCCCAAGGCCCAGGGCATGGGTATGTGCCCTGCCGGCCCCATGGTGAGCGGGGTGATGGGGGACGAAAACAGTATGGCCTCCAGCGCCGGGTGGGTGCCAGGCTGCGCTGAATCAAAGTTGGTGAAGTGGCAGGCCCTGCTCGGATCAGTCAGCGTGGGGGCCATGCGCCCCATCACATCGAACGTCGGGCTCTGGTACATCAAGGGCTCGGCACTCCAAGACTCCATCAAGAAAAACACCAGATTTTTCTTCGGTGTGCCCGCCGCAAGCGCGGGGTGCTGGTACAGCGCGTCTTTGACGGCTGCCTCTGACTGGCTGGGCAAACCCAGAACCGCTGCCGCTTCCCGGGCCGACTTAAAGCCCACCACTTTGAGGCCGGCATTGGCATCGGACAGGTTTTGCGACTCCTTGCGACTGTCCCAAGCGTACTTGAGTGCGATAACGCCATTGGGCACCATGTCATTCAAAAACTGGTTGGTGGTCACCGTCAAGTGTTGGCGCTGCAGCGCCATTTGCCGAATCGTTCCTTTGCCCGCAAACAGCAGCGCAAGAAGAACCAACAACACCGCCAGCACCTGGGTGACGGCGTGGCGCGTTTGGAACAACTGGTCGGGTTTGATACGCGCCAGCAGCACGCGGTGCAAGAACGCCGACGCCACGGTAAGGCCAACTGCCAACAGCAGGGTCCAGATAACTGGGAAATCCCGCCAAATGGTCTGCAGCACGGCCAGCGTGTCGTCTTCAACCAAACCAAAAATGACCGAATCAATCGGCGTTTTGTAAAAACCAAAGTAGTACAGATTGACCAGTGAGAGCATCACGTAGGCAAATGTGAGCCCGGCCGCGATACGCGCCTGGGCCTTGCCCGACACCCAAGGCAAGACCAGCAGCAACAAAAAACCCGCAATGGCGCTGACCTTCAGGTCAAAACGCAGGCCCTGCACCACGATGGCCACCACATCGCCGCTGGCGGCGTGGTAGCCGCTGGGCCAATAGTAGACCAATTGCCCCCAGCGAATCAGGCTCAGGGCCAGCACCAGGGGTACCACCAGCACCCACGCGCGCAACAGGCCGCGCAAAACACCCCGGAGGAAAACGCTTAAATAGTGGGCAATTGGTGATTTCATTACATGGTTTCTGCGAACAATTCTCGACCGATGAGCATACGGCGAATTTCGCTGGTTCCGGCTCCAATCTCGTAAAGCTTGGCATCGCGCCACAGCCGGCCCAAGGGGTATTCGTTGATGTAGCCATTGCCGCCAAAAATTTGCACGCCCTCGCCTGCCATCCAAGTGGCTTTCTCAGCCGTCCACAAAATGACGGAAGCGCAGTCTTTGCGCACCTGGCGCACGTGTTCCACACCCAGCAAATCGAGATTCTTGGCCACAGTGTAGGCAAAAGCGCGACCCGCCTGCAACACGGTGTACATATCCGCCACCTTGCCCTGAATGAGCTGAAACTCACCAATACTCTGGCCAAACTGTTTGCGGTCGTGGATGTAAGGCACCACGTTGTCCATCACCGATTGCATGATGCCCAGTGGGCCGCCGGTGAGCACTGCACGCTCGTAGTCCAAACCGCTCATCAACACCTTGGCACCGTTGTTGACACCACCCAAAACGTTGGCCATCGGCACTTCCACGTTGTTGAAGACCAGTTCGCCAGTAGAACTGCCTCGCATGCCCAGTTTGTCGAGCTTTTGGGCGATGCTGAAGCCAGGCATGGTTTTTTCGATCAGGAAGGCGGTGACGGCGCCGCGTTTCGTCGCTGGGCCGCCCCGAGACGAAACAGCCCCCTCGGGGGGCAGCGAAGCGTGGGGGCGATCTTCCAGTTCGGGCTCGCTCTTGGCGTAGACCACCAGCGTGTCGGCATCGGGCCCATTGGTAATCCACATCTTGTTGCCGTTGAGCAGGTAGTAACCGCCCTTGTCTTCGGCCTTGAGCTTCATGCTCAGAACGTCAGAGCCCGCACCGGGCTCACTCATGGCCAGGGCACCCACGTGTTCGCCACTGATGAGCTTAGGCAGGTACTTGGCACGCTGCTCCGGCGTGCCATTGCGCTTTATCTGGTTGACACACAGGTTGCTGTGGGCGCCGTAGCTCAGGCCCACGCTGGCCGATGCACGCGATATTTCTTCCATGGCCACCATGTGGGCCAGGTAGCCCATGTTGGCGCCGCCGTATTCCTCACCCACGGTAATGCCTAGCACGCCCAAGTCGCCCATCTTGCGCCACATATCCATCGGGAACTGGTCGTTTTTATCGATCTCAGCCGCACGGGGGGCGATCTCGGCTTGCGCAAATTCGCGAACGGCATCGCGCAACGCGTCAACGTCGTCACCGAGTTGAAAGTTCAGTCCGGGCAGGTTGTTCATGGGTGGACTCCAGTAGGTAGGGTCAATGGGGGGGCTTACGCTTTGGGGCGCTTGGCGGTTTTGGGAATAGCCTGCTTCTTATCGGCCTTTTGAGCCTTGGACAACAGTGCGCGAGCTTCTTTTTCCTGGGTTTTGAGCTCGTCCAGATTGGACTGCATGTCCAGCATGTGCGCCTCGACCTGCTTGCGATGCAGGGCCAATACATCAAGGTATTTTTGCAGCTGTGAACCCGTGTCACGCGGACTGTCGTACATGTCGATGATCTCTTTGGCCTCCGTCAGGGAGAGGCCCAGGCGCTTGGCGCGCAGGGTGAGCTTGAGCCGGGTGCGGTCGCGCCCGCTGTAAATGCGGGTGCGACCGCCAGGGCCGCTGCGTTCGGGCTGCAAGAGGCCCAGATCTTCATAAAAACGAATAGCCCGTGTTGTCAGGTCGAATTCACGGGCTAAATCGCTAATGCTGTACGTGATAGTCATGATAAAAATGAACCAAGGTGACAGCGCGACGCTGAGCCACTGCCTAGAATAGTTTCACGTCTTGTTGACGTTTACGTAAACGTCAATTATGTAGCAAATGAACCCTTGATGAACGAACTGGAAAAGCAGCTTCACTACCCGCTTGGCGATGCACTGGCCCCGCTAGGGGGCGCACTGGTGGTCGCACCAGGGGTCAAATGGGTACGCATGGCCCTGCCGTTTGCGCTGGACCACATCAACCTGTGGCTGCTGCGCGACGAAATGGACGACCCCGCAGGCAGCGGTGCACGCATCCAGGGCTGGAGCATTGTGGACTGCTGTATCAACCATGACGATGCCAAGGCGCAGTGGGAATCGGTCTTCGCCCACGAACTCGATGGTCTGCCAGTGCTACGTGTGATCGTCACCCATATGCACCCGGACCACATCGGTTTGGCACATTGGCTGTGCGAACGTTGGAACGCCACACTGTGGATCAGCGCCACCGATTACCAGGTGGCGCAATTGGGCTGTCTGGGTGCCACCGGTTTTAGTGGCGAACGCACCGCTGATTTTTTTGCTGCACACGGCCTCACCAGCCCATCGGTGCATGCCCAGATCGCCGGGCGCAGCCATTATTTCTCATCGCTGGTGCCCTCGGTCCCTTCGCACTACAGTCGCCTGATGGATGGCCAGTCCGTCCACATTGGCCCGCACCACTGGCGCTGCATCAGCGGCTATGGCCATGCACCCGAACACATAGCGCTGTATTGCGATGCCCTAGGCGTATTGATTGGCGGCGACATGATGCTGCCCCGTATTTCAACCAATGTGAGCGTCTACGAGCAAGAGCCTGAGGCCGACTCTTTGGCGCTGTTTTTGCAGTCGATTGACAAGTTTCTCAGCCTGCCAACCGACACCCTGGTGCTGCCTTCGCACGGCAAACCCTTTACCGGCTTGCATGCCCGCATTACCCAGCTGCACGCGCACCACCACGAGCGCTTGGACGAAGTGCGCCAAGCCTGTTGTCAGCAAGATTGCAGTGCAGCCGACATCCTGCCGATACTATTTAAGCGGCCCTTAGACCTGCACCAAACCACGTTTGCGATGGGTGAAACCATTGCCCACCTTCACACCCTGTGGCATGCCGGAGCGCTACGGCGCAGCCGGGATGACCACGGCGTATTTCGATTTAGAACGGAAGCACCATGAATGCAAAGTTAACCAAGGCCAAGCAGATACAAATGGAAGAGGCCACCGACTACGCCAGCTGGCGGACCCATGCGGTGGACCTGGACGCCCAGTTAGCCATGGATGTGTGGAAGAGCGACCCCAACTCGCCCTTCTACCAGCACCGGTTGATCCAGCAGCGTTTGATCAATTTACGCGCATGGCGCAAAGCCAACGACTGGCCACAGTTAATCTACAGCCTGCGCGAAGGCCTATACCGCAACCTGGCCAACCTGGCCAACCCCGAGTTATACAAGCACAGCCGGGTGGGCACCAAGTACCTGATTGACGAATACATCACCGAGGTGACATCACTCCTCAACTATGTGTGTGACCACGACATACCGGACTTGCCCTACGAAGAAAAACTGATGTTCTTCCGCCATACCGGGCAGAGTTTTGGACGCTCCGCGCTGATGCTCAGTGGTGGCGCCAACATGGGAATGTTTCACATGGGGGTCATCAAAGCCCTGCACCAGCAGAGGCTTTTGCCACGGGTCATTTCGGGCTCCAGCGCAGGCTCAGCTGTTGCGGCATTGGTAGGCACCCGCAGCGACGACGAATTGGCCGACCTGTTTGCAGGTAACGACATGGACTTTGACACCTGGCGGCGACTGAGCCCGCGCGAAATGTTGCGGCAAAAGTCGATCATGGACGTAAACCACCTGGAACGCTTTTTACGCAAGAACCTGGGCGAACTCACCTTTGAAGAGGCCTTTAAGAAGACCAAGCGCATCATCAACATCACTGTCTCGCCGGTCGCCAAACACCAACAAGCCCGTCTACTGAACTATTTGACGACGCCGCACTTGCTGGTGTGGAGTGCGGTGCAAGCGTCGTGCGCAGTGCCGGGGCTGTTTCCGTCGGTGCGGCTCACCACCAAAGACCGCGCCGGTAACGAGAAGCCCTATATGGCCTCGATCCGCTGGGTCGACGGCGCTATTCACCGCGACCTGCCGGCGCAGCGCCTCAGTGAGTTGTACAACGTCAACCACCACATCGTCAGCCAGACCAATCCACATGTGCTGCCGTTTATTACCGACCAGTCACGCAAGGAAGGCTGGGGACGTTTCTTGGGCAATATGGTCAAAAAGGAACTGCAGTACCGCAGCAAGCAGGTGATTCAGCTGGCGTCGTACGGCATGGACAACGGCATCATCAAGAACCTGCTCGATGGCGCGGTGTCCATCGTAGACCAGCAGTACTATGGCGACGTCACCATCCACCCCCAAGTGCGGGCCCACGACTACATGCGGGTGCTGGGCAATGTGACGCCCGACGAATACCGTGCTTGGGTGTTGGCGGGCGAGCGTGCCACCTGGCCAAAAATTGCAATGATCCGCGACCAGATCATCATTGGTCAGACGCTGGAAGAATGCATTATCCGCCTCAAGAAACAACAAAAAAATCGCGCGACCGACTTCGTCAAGGCACGGCGCGCCTAACAGACGGCCAGGCCAGCTTGGCGCGGCCTACCACTTGGGGACGGCACCGTCCTTGAGCTGGCCGCGCAGGTGGGCGTAGTCGGGCACAACCGACTCCACCGTCTGCCAGAACTGGGCACTGTGGTCCATGACCCGCAAGTGACTAAGTTCATGGGCCACCACGTAGTCGACCACGGCCGGGGCGTAGTGGATCAAGCGCCAGTTCAGGCGAATGGCACCATCGACCCGCGCGCTACCCCAGCGGGTATTGGCGTTGCTCAGGCCCAGGCGCGTCCACTGCACCTGCAGCAGCGGCGCAAAGTGGTCTAAACGGTTCTTGAAATAATCTTGTGCTTGGCGCATCAGCCACGCCTGCACGGCGTCGCGAATCTGCTCTGGCGTGGCACTGCGCGGCAGCCCCAGACGCAGGCGCTGTACGCTGCCTCCCACGGATACGTCTTCGCCTTCGATTAGGGCTGGGTCCAACTGCGCGCCGACAGCGGTAAAGGTGTGGCTGGGATCGAGTTGCACCGCAATGACACCACCCAGATAGGGCAAGGTAGCCCCATCGCGCCATTCGATGCGTGCACCTTCTTGGCGGGCGTGGCGTTCCCGCGCCTCACCGAGCTTGCGGGTGATCCATGGCGCTTTTTCTTGCAGGGCTAATTCGACTTCATAGATCGGCGTCCAGCGCGGCGCACGCACCACCAGACCGTCAGCGCCCACCACGAAGCCGATGGTCCGCCGGCGCCCGCGCTCGAAGCGGTATGCGACCGTGGCGTCTGGCAAACGCAATTCGCGGTTGGCCCGGGGGTGTGCAAAAGTGGCCGGTGCGATCGCGTAGCTCAGGGTGTGTCCGGCTTGCTCGGGCAACTGAGAGGCTATATCTACTATCAATTTAGGAGCTGCCTGCACAGGCTCCACGGGGGCTACAGGCTCAAAAAGGTCCAAAGTGTAGCGAAGGAGCGCGTGCACGATTCTTACCCCGCAAACTTAGACGGCGCCATTAACGGTACGCCTGTGGATCGAGTCGGTGCATCTCGGCCTCGATCCAGGCTTCTACTTCCGCCATCAACTCACGGTGGTGGCGACCCGCGCTGGGAATGGGTTTGCCAATGGACACCTGCACGACACCGGGGGTTTTCAGGAGCGCCCGACTGGGCCAGCAGACGGCGGAGGTGACGGCAACCGGAATCACCGGCGCGCCAGTCTGTACGGCCAATCGGGTGCCACTGGTCTCGTAGACGCCTTTTTGCCCACGGGGTATACGGGTGCCCTCGGGGAACATGATGATCCAGATGCCTTGTGCCAGACGCTCTTTTCCCTGCGCAACGACTTTCTTAAAAGCCTGGGTGCGCAGACTGCGGTCAATGTGAATCATGTCCAACAGGCCAATGGCCCAGCCGAAGAAGGGCACATACAGAAGCTCTTTCTTGAACACATAGGCCAAGGGGTGCGGCATGATGGCAGGCATGAGAAAGGTTTCAAAAGCAGACTGGTGTTTGACCAGCAACACAGCCGCCGTCTTCTCCCCTTGGGGCAGATTCTCCAAGCCCGTGATGCGGGTCTCAATGCCCAGAATAATCCGCGCCCCGCTCAGACTCACCAGCCCCAGCCACGCTGCGGCAATTCGGTAACGGGTGGGGCTTTTAACACCTACGAGCGCACACAGAACGATGACCAACGCATACGGCACGACGGTCACCGCCATCCACAGCATATGCGCCATGGACCGAAGGGCCGACATGGTGGTTGAAATGGGCTTAACGCCCTTGTCTTTGTTCAAAACGCGACTACTTTGCTAAAAGAGCCCCAGTTCTGCGGGCTGCGATGGACGGGCATCGAGCGATATCAGGTAATCAGCAAAAGCCGACAAGTCTTGGTGCACCCCTTCTGCACCCACAAAGGCGGGGGGCAAGTCGGCCTCCCGGTAGGGGTGCGCCTTGCCGGTGAGCACCAAGTGGGGCTCGCATCCGGCGGCCATAGCAGCCTCCAGATCACGTGGTGAATCACCCACGGCGGGCACACCGATCAAATCCAGTCCGTAGCGCTCACCAATTTGCTCAAACAAACCCGGCTCGGGCTTGCGGCAACGGCACTGCTCGTCGGGTGCGTGCGGACAGTAGAAAATGGCATCCACCCTGCCCCCCACGGCCGCGAGCATGGTGTGCATCTTGGTGTGCATGGCGTTGAGGGCGGCCACGTCAAACAAGCCACGCCCCAAGCCCGACTGGTTGGTGGCAACCACCACATGCCAACCCGCGTGGTTGAGCCGCGCAATGGCTTCCAGTGCACCGGGCAACGGCTGCCACTCGGTGGGCGATTTGATGTACTCCGCGCTGTCTGCGTTGATGGTACCGTCGCGGTCGAGAATGACAAGTTTCATCGGAGTCCCTTTATGCCGTAATTGGATGCTTAGCTGGCCAAGCGGGATAAGTCAGCCACCCGGTTCATAGCGTCGTGCAGGCTCTTGAGCAAACCGTGGCGGTTCAGGCGTAAGTCCATTTCTTCCGCATTGACCATCACACCGTCAAAAAACGCGTCTACTGGCGCACGCAAGGCGGCCAGCGTTTGCAAGGCAGCGGTGTAGTCCCCCGCCTCGAACTGCGCGTTGGCGCGGGGTGCAATGGCTTGCATCGCCGCATAGAGCGCAATTTCACCCGGTTCTTTGAGCAGCACTTCGCTGACATGGGCGTCCACCTCCTGCGCCTTTTTCAGGATGTTGCCGATACGCTTGTTGGCAGCCGCCAGCGCAGTGGCCTCGGGCAAGGCAGCGAAGGCGCGCACGGCAGCCAGGCGTTTGGGCACGTCACCTAAGCGCTGTGGGCGCAGGCTCAGCACCGCGTCGACTTCCTGGGCACTGTAACCCTGCTCACGCAAGGAGCCAGCGAGGCGGTCAAATATGAACTCCGATACGGACTCCATCGCCACCTTAGCCGCTGGGCGATCAAAGGCCATCTCGTAAACAGCGCTATCACCAACCCCTTTCACGACTTTCCAATCAACGTCCAAGGCCATTTGAAGCAACTGAGAAACCTCTATTGGCAGGTCCTTCTCGACCAACATGCGAACGATCCCCAACGCGTGACGCCGCAAAGCAAACGGATCTTTGTCTCCCGTCGGGATTTGGCCAATCCCAAACAGCCCAACAAGTGTTTCGACCTTATCCGCCAAAGCCACACATATTCCGACCATATTGCGTGGTAACTCGTCCCCAGCGAACCTCGGCCTGTAGTGATCTTCAATCGCAAAAGCAATATCGTCCGACTTACCTTCGTGCAAGGCGTAATAACGCCCCATGATCCCTTGAAGCTCAGGAAACTCCCCTACCATGTCTGTCAACAAGTCAGACTTAGACAGGTTAGCTGCAGCCATAGCTTTAGTTGCTAAAGGCTCACTTCCACACGCGTTTCCGATCGCGTCGGCCATCTTTGAAACTCGCATATTTCGTTCGAGCTGCGTACCAAGCTTATTGTGATAAACAACGCGTGCCAGTTCCTGCCCACGACTTTCAAGTGTCTTCTTGCGGTCTTGGTCAAAGAAAAACTTAGCATCGGCCAGTCGGGGGCGCACCACGCGCTCATTGCCACCCACCACCGCACTGGTGTCGTCGGGCGAGATGTTGCTGACCACCAAGAATTGGTGGGTGAGCTTGCCCTGCGTATCGAGCAGCGGGAAGTACTTCTGGTTGGCCTTCATGGTGAGAATCAAGCACTCTTGCGGTACCGCCAGATATTCGTGTTCAAACTGGCACACCAACACCTTGGGCCGCTCGACCAAAGCGGTGACTTCGTCCAGCAGCGCATCGTCTTCAATGGCTTTGACGCCACCCCCAATGGTGGCGGCGGCCGCTGCCAATTGGCGCGCGATTTCGGCCTTGCGCTCGGCAAAGGAGGCAATGACGGCGCCATCGCGCAACAAGGTGCTGGCGTAACTGTCCGCCTCGGCGATCAGCACGGGCGAGACAGCGGCCTCAAACCGGTGCCCCTGGGTGGTGTGACCGGCGGTCAGGCCCAAGACCTTGACCGGCACGACGGTGGCGCCGTGCAGTGCAACCAAGCCGTGCGCGGGCCGCACAAAGTTCACACTGGTCCAACCGGGCATGGCGCAGTCGGTCTCCAACTGGTAGCTCATGACCTTGGGGATGGGCAGCTTTGCAATCGCCTCTTCCAGTGCTTTTTGCAGCCCCGTATCCAGCGTGGCGCCGGTGACCAGACTGTCGTAAAACAGGGCATCTGCCTTGCCATCGGGCGCCCGCTTGAGCGCTGCCACTGCGGCTGCAGGGTCGGTCACGTCGGCGCCCAAGGACTGCAACTTCTTTAACAGCGCCGGCGTGGCCTGGCCAGCTGCGTCCAAGCCTACCGAGACGGGCATCAGTTTTTGCTGCACCGCGCGATCCGCAGCTTTGAGTGCGATGTGGCTGATGTGCGCAGCCAAGCGGCGCGGCGAGGCGTATGCAGTGGTGACCGAGTCGGCACCAGCGAGGCCCATGGCCTTGAGCTGGTCGGCCAGTTGGTTGGCAAAGGCGTCGCCCAATTTTTTAAGCGCCTTGGGCGGCAGCTCTTCTACAAACAATTCCACCAGAAGGTTTTTGGTCGTCATCATGCAGCCTTCTTCATTGTCGTCGGGGTCATTTGCTCGACCCATTCGCGCGGCGCCATGGGGAAACCCAGCCGCTCGCGGCTCTCGAAATAACTTTGCGCCACACCGCGCGCCAAGTTGCGAATGCGACCAATGTAGGCGGCGCGCTCGGTCACGCTGATGGCGCCTCGGGCATCCAGCAGGTTAAAGCTGTGGGCACACTTGAGCACTTGCTCGTAGGCCGGCAATGCAAGTTGCTGCGCCATCAGATGCTTGGCCTGCTTTTCGTGTGCGGTGAAGGCGGTGAACAGAAAATCGGCGTCGCTGTGCTCAAAGTTGTAGGTCGATTGCTCGACCTCGTTTTGCTTGTAGACGTCGCCATAGCTTAGGCCATCGGTCCAGGTCAGGTTGTAGACGTTGTCCACGCCCTGCAGGTACATGGCCAATCGCTCTAGGCCATAGGTGATCTCACCGGTGATGGGCTTGCAATCGATACCACCCACCTGCTGGAAATAGGTGAACTGGGTGACCTCCATACCGTTGAGCCAGACCTCCCAACCCAACCCCCATGCGCCCAGCGTCGGGTTTTCCCAGTCGTCCTCTACAAAACGAATGTCATTTTTCTTGAGGTCAAAGCCCAAGGCCTGCAGGGAACCGAGGTACAGCTCCAAAATGTTGCTGGGTGCGGGCTTGAGCACAACCTGGTACTGGTAATAGTGCTGCAGACGATTGGGGTTCTCGCCATAACGGCCATCCTTGGGGCGGCGGCTGGGCTGCACGTAAGCAGCCTTCCAGGGCTCGGGGCCAAGCGCTCGCAAAAACGTCGCAGTGTGGGAGGTGCCGGCGCCGACTTCCATGTCGTAGGGTTGCAATAGCGCGCAGCCTTGTTCGGCCCAGTAGGCCTGCAACTTCAAAATGATTTGTTGAAATGTGAGCATGCCCCGATTTTACGGGGCAAAACCATCACTGTGCCGACACCGATCGTGCGCGAGCAGCTACAAAAACAATAGCAAGTGCCAACAACCAAATGGGCCACAGGCCGAAGCGCGAAACCCACCACGCATAGGGGGTGATACCGGTACGCCCTTGCACCGCACCCACCAAAACGCCCCGTGTATAGCGGGGCAGTGCTGCGATGACCACACCCGTGTGGTCAATCACCACCGTGGCACCGGTATTGGTGGCGCGCAGCATAGGGCGCTCAAACTCCAGCGCCCGCAGGCGGCTGATCTGCAGGTGTTGGTCGATGGCTATCGTGTTGCCAAACCACCCGATGTTGCTGGCGTTGACAAAAATGGTGGGCGCGGCGGCCGGGTCGGTAAAGCGGGCACCCAGTTCCTCGCCAAAAAGGTCTTCGTAACAAATATTGGGCGCCAGCCGCTGCCCTTTCCAGGGCATCGAGGCCTGGCCCACGGCGCCGCGATTAAAGTCACCCAGCGGGATGTTCATCAACTGGGTGAACCACCTAAACAGCGGCGGGATAAATTCACCAAAGGGAACCAGGTGGTGCTTGTCATAGCGCCACGCTTCGCTCGCGCCTGGGCGCAGCCCCACGACGGAATTGGTATAGCCTTGGCTATAACTACCCAGAGGGATACCAATGAGTGCTGCTTGCTCGCCTTCGTGAAAGCGCGCTTGCAGGCGGTCCCAATAGCCGTCAGGCAAATCCTGCGGCAAAAGCGGAATCGCGGTTTCAGGCGCCACCACCAAGTCGCTGGTGTTGGCGGTGAGTTGCTGGCGGTACCACGCCAGCGCCACAGGCACGCCAGAGCCCAATTCAAATTTTTCGTCTTGCGCAATATTCCCCTGCAGCAGGGTGACCGATAGGGTACCTGTCGGCGTAGACCAGTGGGCCAGGGGCGCCAGCAGTCCAGCGCTCAATACCAGGATTATTCCCACGCCGTGGCCCACGCTGCCACGCAGCGCGGCCACCAGGGCAGCCGCCATCCATGCGGCAATGGCCACCATGCCATAAGCGCCTACCCACGGCGCAAAGCCTGCCAAGGGTCCGTTCGTGTGCGCATACGCAATTGCGCCCCAGCCAAATCCCGTGAGCCAGGTGCCACGCGCCATCTCGGCCATCACCCACAGAGCCGCAAAACCCAACGCGGCGCAGCGATGCCGCCTTAAGCGCCAATACACCGCACAGGCCACGGCGTAATACAACGCCAATGCCACCGCCAAACCCAGCACCGCCATGCCTGCAATAGTGGCATTGAGGCCACCATAGGTGTGCATGGAGCCGTATAACCACCAAAATGTTCCCGTTAACCAGACGCTGGTAAACACCAAACCGGTGGCTGACGCCTGGCGTTGGCTTGTGCAGCGAGAAAGAACCCAAACCAGTGCGGCCAAAGCGACGGATTGCAGCCACCACAGGGGCTGCCCGTGGGCGAAGCCTACGTCCCATGGCCAAGCCGTACTGGCAGCTTGCAGCGCGGCTGCGACCAATACGATCAGCCAATGGGAAATTGCCAGCCCTTTGGCAGGCGGCGCAGTGCCGCGGCTCAGCGCCCCGCTCAAGACCCAGTCACCGCAGAGGGTGAAACCTTGAACCATTTCACGGCGCCACCCTTGGTGTGCAGCACCAGAAAATCGAGGCCACCCAGTGTGTAGCGTTCGCCCCGTTGGGGTACGTGGCCCATTTCATGCGCAATGAGGCCACCAATGGTGTCGAAATGGTCGTCTGGGTCTGAGCCAGACAATGTCACCAAAAATGCATCATTGACCCGATCAATCGTGGTGTCCCCACTGACGCGGTAGGTGCGGTCAGCCAAGGCAAAAATATCGCCTTCGTCCTCGGTGATGTCAAATTCGTCTTCAATTTCACCAACGATTTGTTCCAGCACGTCTTCAATCGTGATCAGACCGGCCACACGGCCAAACTCGTCAATGACGATGGCCAAGTGGTTACGGTTACCCCGGAAATCCCGCAATAAATCGTTGAGTCCCTTGGTCTCCGGTACAAACACAGCGGGGCGCAACAAGGCACGGATGTTGAGCTCTGGTGCCCGCTGCAATTTCAGTAGATCTTTGGCCAGCAAGATACCAATGACGTTTTCGCGGTCGCCCTCAAAAACCGGGAACCGGGAATGGGCCGTGTCTATAACGGTGTGCAACAAAGCGTCAACGGGCGCCTGAATGTCGATCATGTCGGTTCGGGTCGCAGCCACCATCACATCACCGGCGGTCATGTCTGCCATGCGGATAACGCCTTCGAGCATGACGCGTGATTCAGCGTCAATGATGTGGTTGTCTTCAGCCTCGACCAGCGTTTCGATGAGCTCGTCGGTCGAGTCCGGGCCGGGGTGAATAAATTCGGCCAATTTACGCAGGAACGTGCGCTTATCTTCCTTGTCGGGAAAGCGTGCGGGATGGGGGTCTGACACTGACGGAGGCAGGAGCTGCGGTTGTTGCTAAGCCCCTAGGATAGCGGATTTGGCGCAACCTTCGATTTTGGCACCCTCCCCCACCTCAACTGGAAGGCGGCCCGTTGGGGTCTTTGGACTCGCAGCGCATGTCTTGAATCATGGTCAATATCTTCCAGAACTGCTTGGCCTGGACCTTAATCCGATAGTCCGCCTGCGCCACTTGCTCTTCGAGCATCTCAGACATCCGGCTGTCAAAAGTGGCTGCTGGCAGCTGCAAATAAGCTTCAGACTCGGAGCCGTCGCGCTCGACCCGCGCACCTGCATTACGTGCGATCTTAAGCATGGCAGCGTTTTCGCTCAGGGCATGGATAAACATCAGGCTCACTCCTTCATTGACAGCACTCATAGTCGCCCGCTCAAACAGCCGTGAGCCATACCCTTTGCCCCGAGACAATGTCGCGACCGACACACCAAACTCGGCACAGGATTTGTAGCGGGCGTCGGTGGCGTAGGCCAGATGGGTCATGGCGATGAGTTCAAGCTTGCGGTTGTAGATACCGAAAATCTCGTCTCGGTCGAAATTAAGGCCGTCGACATAACGCTCGATTTGCGTATCCGATGCCTGGTAACCAAAACGCAAATACCGGTCCTGGATCTCAAGCGCCAGCAGGTGCCGCAAAATACGCGTACGGTGGTTCGGTCCCAGGGACCGGATCGGCACCATGGACGGCGCAGCGCGAGGGCGCGGTGTAGCCCGCCTGTCCTTGGCTTCCGTCGGGTCGCGCAAAAACTCTCTGCTCACATCGACAGACGCTTTAATAAGGTTTTTTGCATCAAGCATGCTTGCACTCTAAGGGTTTTCCCTAGTTTTTGCACCCCAATTGCAAGCATTGCAGTCACTTATGCAACATTTTTCATCACGGCAGCGCGATTTAGGTGGCCATTACACTCTGACGCTCTATGGTTGAAGCCACACAAACAATCCGAAATGCCGTCGCACGGGTCACCGCTATGCGGCAAAAGACGCACGCCAATGCGCCCTTGCTTGCTGCAATCGTCGCCGTCAAGCGCTTCCAAGCGCGGCGGTTTCGGGCCACCTATGCAGACCTTCTTCGGTCTGCGGAATACGCAGCAGCCACCCGGTTTTTCTTGGACGAGTTGTACAGCGACAAGGACTTCTCGCTGCGCGACGCCCAATTTGCACGCATAGCGGGCGCGCTGCAGCGGTTTTTTCCTGCGTCGGTAGTGGCCACCGCAGTCACCATGGCAGAGCTGCATGCGCTGACGGAGGAGCTGGACCTCGCAATGGCCGAAGCCTGGTTGGCTCGCTCCCGTGAAACCATCCATGCAGAAAGTGACCTCTACGCCACCGCGTGGCAACACGTTGGTAGGCCCGCCGATCGTGAGCGTCAGCTCAAAGCGGTACTGGCGGTGGGTACAGAGCTGGATCGGTTGACCCGAATGCCCGGGCTTCGCATGATGCTCAAAATGATGCGCCGCCCCTCCCACGCCGCCGGTTTGGGGTCGCTGCAACGCTTTTTAGAAATCGGCTTCGACACGTTTGCGGCGATGTCCGGCAATGGAGGCCATGCCCACCTATTTTTGACATTGATTGAGGCCCGTGAGAGCCATTGGATCCAACAGCTATTTGCAGACGATGTTCAGGCCACGCAGCACCTGTTGGCAAACGCCTTGGCATCGCAAGCCAATGCGAACCCTTAAACCCGATACCGGTCTGTCGTGCCGCCCAGCCGGTTGAGCAAGGCCGGAGCAATGCCCGTCAAAGGCAGTACCTCGTCTGCCGCGCCGTGCAGTATGGCCTCACGCGGCATACCAAACACGATGCAGCTCGCCTCGTCCTGCACGTAGTTATAGCTACCGGCATCTCTCATTTCTTTCATGGCTTTAGCGCCATCGTTTCCCATGCCTGTGAGCATGATGCCAAATGCGTTGCGCCCGACCACTTGCGCGGCAGACTTGAACAGCACCTCCACCGACGGCCTGTGCCGATTCACCGGCTCGGCATCCTCCACCACGCAGATGTAGTTAGCACCGCTGCGATCTACCCGGAACTGTTTACCACCCGGCGCAATGTAAGCGTGTCCCGGCAAGACGCGTGCGCCGTTCACTGCCTCTTGCACAGTGATTTGGCACAGGCTGTCTAGACGGGCCGCAAAACTGGTTGTGAAACCCGGTGGCATGTGCTGTGTAATGACAATACCCGGAGAGTCTGCCGGCAATCGCGTCAAGATCACCTTGATTGCTTCTGTTCCGCCAGTTGATGCGCCAATAAAGATGAGCTTTTCGGTCGAAACTCGGCCCAGCAAGGTCGAGGCCGATATATTGGCGCCACCAGCATCACCGCCTGCAGTACCGTGCTGTGTCGGGGCCAAACGCCGAATGTGCGCGCTCGCCGCAATCCGCACCTTTTCCACGATTTGACTGGCCAGCTCTTTAATACCATCGGCCAATCCGATACGGGGCTTGGCCACAAAGTCCACCGCGCCCAACTCAAGCGCCCGCATCGTGATCTCTGCACCCCGCTCGGTCAGCGTCGAAATCATGACCACCGGCATCGGCCGCAAGCGCATCAAGCGTCCCAAGAAATCGATGCCATCCATTTTGGGCATTTCAATGTCCAAAGTAATAACATCTGGGTTGAGATCGCGAATCATTTCGCGCGCAATCAATGGGTCGTTGGCCGTTCCAACACACTCCATGTCGGGCTGGCGATTGATGATTTCGGCCAACAGACTGCGCACCAACGCAGAATCATCGACCACCACGACACGTATCATGGTCTGAGGTTCTTTCAAAACAGATCGACCGACCCGCCCGACGTAGACTTGGCGACGGACGCCGCATTGCCTTTGCGTTCTTCGACCGCCAGGGTTTCTGGATGGGCATGGGCCAGACGCTTGACCAGTACCTTTCCGGTAACTGGGAAAAAACACACCTTGCGGGGATGAATATCCAGTACGTCTTGCGAAACCACGGGAATTCGCTCCATGGCGAGGTAATCCATCACAAACTTGGTATTGCGCTCGCCGACATTCATGGTGGTAAAGCCTGCCATCACTTGCGCGCCACCAAATACCTTGGCTTGCATCGATTCACGGCGAGCGCCCAATTTGAGCATTTCATTGATCAACAACTCCATGGCGTAGGAGCCATAACGTCCCGAACCATCAATGCTATCGCCATCGGGCAGCATAAAGTGGTTCATGCCACCGGTTCGGGCTTTGCCATCCCAAATACAAGCAGAAATACACGAGCCCAAAACCGTCATGACGACCAACTCTTCATTAGACACGTAGTACTCACCAGGAAGCACCTTGACCGCATCAAACTGGAAATGGTGATCGGCATAAAAAAACGATGCCTCACCGGGCTTGCGGGGCTGCGCTTTGAGCTGATCCACACGCGAAACACGCCCATTGGGTAGGATTTTGACGGGCGGAACGATCACGGAACTTCTGCGACCAAACGATCCCGTGTTTGAAAAAGGCTGGTTCATGGGGTTCTTGCCATTAATGGGTAAGGTGCAGAACAAACGCGTCCTGCACCCGTTGAATTAAGTTAACGCCGTTCATAAACGGTCTTGCCCTTCAAGACAAACAGATCACGAGAATCACTGAAATTCTCGGCATGGCCCACAAAAAGTAGCCCCCCGGGCTTCATAACACGGTGAATTTTCTCTAGCACCCGCCGCTGCGTTGGTGCATCAAAATAAATCATCACATTGCGACAAAACACGGCGTCAAACGGATCTCTAAATGGCCAATCGTCCGCAATAAGATTGACCATCAAAAATTCAATCCGCTGGCGCAACTCCGGTTTGGCACGCGCAAGTCCTTCGTTCGCGCCCCTGCCCCGCAAGAAGAACCGTTTCATCAGGCTGGAATCAACACCTTTAAACCCTTCCATGCGATAAGCGCCATGCGCCGCAGACGCTAGAACTTTTGAATCAATGTCACTAGCCGTCAGCGAAAAATTAGGCCGACCACCCAATGCGTCCAGAGCTGTCATCACGATGGAATAAGGCTCTTCGCCCGTCGAAGCGGCACTGCACCACACCCGCCAAGGCGTTCCGTCTGGCTTTGACTGGAGCAACTTGGTGAATATTTCGAAATGATGTTGCTCACGGAAAAATGAGGTCAAATTTGTCGTGAGCGCATTCACGAACTCCTGCCACTCTGGGCTCTCGGAAGACTCTAACCACCCCAAGTAGTCACAAAAGCTCTGATACCCGGTTTCACGCAGTCTTCTGGACAGACGGCTGTAAACCATCGCGTGTTTACCGTCGTGCAAACTGATGCCCGCACGCTTGTAAATCATGTGTTGCACACGATCAAAATCCGCATCCGTCCAAATAAACTCACGGCCTTGCATGCCGCCGGTGCCAGCGCCGCCATCCATCTCGCTGGACGCAGAAAAACACGGGGTTCGATGCGGAACAATCATCGCATTTTTGCCATTCAAATACCTTGCAGTCTGGCCAATTCAATCGACCACACCAACGAGACCCATATCAGGCGCCGACATCAGTCGTTCAATGTCGAGCAGAATCAGCATCCTGTCCCCCAAGGACCCCAAGCCTAAGACCGCCGCGCTGTCGATGCCACTATCAAGATCAGGAGCCGGCTTGATATTTTCGGCAGGTAGCTCCATCACGTCACTGACCGAGTCCACCACAATACCCACAATCCGGCTGCGTAAATTCAAGACAATAACAACGGTAAACGAGTTGTACTCCGCTTGGGCGCAGTTGAACTTGAGACGCATGTCGACGATCGGCACAATCGTCCCCCGCAAGTTCACAACTCCTTTAATAAAGTTCGGCGCCTCAGCGACGCGCGTCGGAGGCTCATAGCCCCGAATTTCTTGAACCTTCAAGATATCAATTCCATACTCTTCTTGGTCCAAGCGAAAGGTAAGGTACTCCCTCGCGCCGGTAGTGGTCGCATCGTCAAGTTTTTCCATCACGCCCATGTCCTACTCCTTGAATGGTCCGACTCAATGCCGCGAGCGTCGAACCAACGCGCCGGTATCCAAGATCAACGCCACCTTGCCATCGCCCAAAATCGTCGCGCCGGAAACATTGGGAACCTTTTTGTAATTGGATTCGAGATTTTTCACTACCACCTGTTGCTGCCCTAACAACTCATCCACCAACAGGGCAACACGGCTTCCGTCGGCTTCCACCACGACCATGATGTCGCTGGTTTTGTCAGAATCAAATCGTGGAATCTGGAATACTTTTTCCAGTTCAATGACCGGCATAAATTCATCACGCACCTTGATAAGCTGCGAACCCTGACCGATAGTGCTTACAGCGTCGGATTTCACCTGAAATGACTCGATAACCGAAGACAAAGGAAGGATGTAGACCTCATTGCCAACCCCAACCGACATACCATCCATGATGGCCAACGTCAGCGGCAAGCGCACTGACACCTTCATGCCATAACCTTCAGATGAGTCCACATCAACAGTGCCGTTAAGTGCAGCAATGTTTCGTTTTACGACATCCATACCGACACCCCGACCGGAGACGTCCGTCACCACGTCGGCAGTGGAGAATCCTGGCGCAAAAATCAGTTGCCATACTTCCCCATCCGACATTTGGTCAGACACATCCAGGCCACGCTCGCGCGCCTTATTCAAAATCTTCTGACGCGACATGCCGCGGCCATCATCGCGGACCTCGATAACAATAGACCCTCCCTGATGGGAGGCAGACAGCGTGATGGTGCCAGTCTCAGACTTGCCCGCCGCCACACGGTCTGCCGGCATTTCAACGCCATGGTCGCAGCTATTGCGAACCAGGTGCGTCAGTGGATCGGTAATCTTTTCGACCAAGCCTTTGTCCAACTCCGTTGCCTCGCCCTGCGTTACAAAGTCCACCTTTTTGCCGAGCTTGCTGGCAAGATCACGCAACATTCGCGGAAACCGGCTAAAGACAATTGACATTGGGATCATCCGTATGGACATCACCGACTCTTGCAAGTCACGGGTATTTCGATCCAAGTCCGCCAACCCTGTGAGCAACTGTTGGTACACCGCCGGATCAAGCGCGCGGCTATTTTGGGCCAACATTGCTTGGGTAATCACCAGTTCACCAACCAAGTTGATCAATTGGTCCACTTTGCTAATGGCAACCCGAATCGTTGCTGCTTCAGGTTGGGCTACGGCCCCTGCGCCAGCCTTGACCGGCATCTTGGGAGCAACCTTGACGTCTGACGCGGCCACAGCGGCACTGGTCACCGGCGCGCCCGGCGCGCCATCAAAAAAGCCAAAACCAAGCGACTCGACTACCGGCGTTTGTGCTGCAACGTTGGTCGTAAACACTTCCTCAGCCGGGGCTTGCTCAATCTGCGTTTGTTTGATGGCAATAAATTCCCGAGACACATGAAACGCAAAAAGGTCCAATAGGTCTTCATCCGAGGAGTTAGTAAAGGCGGCAAAAATACGCGTGTCATTGCGATCACTGGGCATCGCGGTGATCTCACCCAGCCCCGGAATATCCCGAAACAATTCGCGAATGGCGTCAGCCTGCTCTGGATGCTCCAGCGGGCCAACGCGAATTTCCAATGTCCGACTGGATTTACCGTAGCCCGCGCCGTTATTTGAAATCGCATTTTCAGCCGGTGCTAGTGACTGCGTCGCCATGGCCGGGGACTGAACGACCTTTGCCACCGCCGCACCACCCGCAGCCAACTCGCTAATACGGCGCACTAAATCAGAGGTCGGCAAAACATCGCCCTCACCACCTGCTTGGTGCCGCGCCAACAAACTGCGCGAGGCGTCTGCCGACTCCAAAAGCACATCAACCATGGCAGCGTTGGGCTGGAGCTCGTGGCGGCGCAAGCGGTCCAGCAAAGACTCCATCTGATGTGTCAATTCAGCAACATCAGAAAACCCAAAGGTGGCTGCGCCACCTTTTACCGAATGGGCGCACCTGAAAATGCCATTCAAGGCCTCATCGTCAGCCGTCTCGAGGTTCAGGTTGAGCAGCATCTGCTCCATTGAGTCCAGATTCTCACCAGCCTCTTCAAAGAAGATTTGATAAAACTGGGTTAAGTCAAAATCCCCACTTCCGCCGCCGCTGTCCTGGTGTGCTTCCGCCATTCCGGTCTCCTATTATTCTTTCGCCGAGTCATTGCAAGTGGAATTCACTTAATGACCTTCTTGATAACTTCCAACAACCGCGCCGGATCAAACGGCTTAACCAACCAACCCGTCGCTCCAGCGGCACGACCGGCCTGCTTCATCAGGTCACTGGACTCCGTGGTCAACATCAAAATAGGCGTATTTTTGAATTGGGGATGCTCGCGCAATTTGCGTGTCAATCCCAAACCGTCTAGCCGAGGCATATTTTGATCGGTTAAGACCAAGTCAAAGTTCTGCCCTTGTGCCTTTTCATAGGCGTCCTGACCATCCACCGCCTCTACCACCTGGTAACCGGCACCGGTTAGCGTGAAAGCCACCATTTTGCGCATGGAAGGCGAATCGTCAACAGCAAGAATTAAAGGCATTTGGAGCTCCGACTAAGTCAATAGATATGGTTACGATTCAGGGGTTCAAAACAACTCAATGGAGCCAGCATCCATTTCATCCTGCGTGACAGGATTCGGACGTTCAGGCACTTCTTCAACGAAAGGCACAGCCTCTCCGTCCTCAGAGCCCATTGACTCAGATGCCAAACGGTATGCGCATCCCTGGAGGATCTTCGACGTATGGACAATGAGTTGCGAGGCCATATCCTGAAACTGCAACTCCGTCACAGCAGCCCGCAAGGTGCTTCTCACGATATCCAGCTCTTTGGTATTCATGAGTGCAGGGTCCGCTAAATTGGCACTCGCACTCGTAAAACGCTCCATCAGGTTTTCCATGGTGTGCGCGAGTAACCCGTCCAAGCGGGACAGATCATGCACAACCACAAGCAGGGAATCCTGCACCTCGGCCACGAGCATCACGGGCATTTGCACAGCTGGCGCGGCAGGTGTCGTCAATGATTGCTGCATTGTCATTTATCCTCAAAACCACACTTCACGCGAACACGAAAACCGACTCGCCGTGGCAAGCTGGTTTTGAAGGTTCTAGGTTAGCAGGAATCTGCTCTATTCGGCAACTATTGGTATGCATCAATCCAACACGTTTACCACTACAAATGAGCAGCCCATGTTCGTCACTTCATAATTGAACCCCATGATAGCGTTGAATACGAATAACGACACTCCGGATTACCCTATAAGAATCCTCCATCTAGAGGACTCTGAAGCCGACCATCGGCTGACGTGCAGGGCCTTGGAGCGCGCCAACATCAGCTTCGAAATCAGCCGAGTCGACAGCCTCGCCGCGTTTTGTAGCAAAGCCGCCGCATCAGGCTATGACGTCATCCTTGCGGACTACCGATTGCCCGGTTTTACCGCCATTGATGCTTGGAATGCACTGCCGTCGCAGCCTGCGCCGCCGCCGTTCATTTTGCTGTCGGGTGCAATTGGAGAGTCCGCTGCAGTTGCGGCCATCCATTTGGGCATTAGCGATTTTTTACACAAAGACGAACTGGAGCGGTTGCCGCGCGTTATAAACCGGACCCTGGAAGTCTCCCACGCCCGCGCTGCTAGCGCACAAGCAGCCGTCGAACTAGCCGCATCAGAAAAACGTTTGGCAGAATTCGCCAGCCGTTTACAAGCTACTGTAGAACGTGAACGCGCGTCGATTGCACGCGAGATCCATGACGACATTGGTGGCTCACTGGCAGCAGTGAAGCTCGATCTTGGCTGGATTACGCGCCATTCCACCGAGCCGTCCATGCAGTCGCATGTTGACTCGGCCACTGAAATGCTGCAGCACGCCTTGGGTGCCAGCCAGCGGATCATGATGAACCTACGACCGTCCATACTGGACCAAGGCCTAGCGGCTGCAATTCAATGGCTTGCAAGTGGTTTTGAACGGCGAACCGGAGTCAAGACTGTGGTGCATGTCAGCAACGAGCATTTGTCACTGAATAAAGAAGTAGAACTAACCGCATACCGCACAGCGCAAGAGGCCCTAACAAATATTCTGAAATACGCACAATGCACCCAAGTTGAAATCGACCTGTCTGATGCTGGCGAGGTGCTGACGGTTGAGATCAGCGACAACGGCAAGGGAATTCAATCGGATGAACTGCGAAACCCCACCGCATTTGGCATTCGCGGACTGACCGAGCGCGCCCGCCTTGTGGGTGGCTGGCTTGATGTCAGCTCCAATAGAGGCGTTGGCACTTCGCTTATTTTGTCCATTCCACTGTCTCCCTGACGAAGCATTCAACCTGAAAGGCCCTGACTGTGATTAAAGTTGTTTTGTGCGACGACCACGCCATGATTCGCCGCGGCATTCGTGAAGCACTCACTGAAGCGGTAGACATCCAGGTGGTGGCAGAAGCGAGCAACTATTCTGAAGTGCGCGAAGTTCTGCGAACAACCACTTGCGATGTACTCGTACTGGATCTAAACCTACCCGGACGCGGCGGCCTTGAGGTGCTTTCCAGTATGCGTGAATCTGGATCGACAGTCAAAGTGCTCATCGTATCCATGTTTGCTGAAGACCAGTACGCCATACGCTGCCTGCGCGCCGGGGCTGACGGTTATCTGAACAAGGGGGGTAATCCCGCAGACTTGATTCCCGCCGTTCGAGCGCTGGCGGCTGGCCGCAAGCATGTCAGCCCAGAGGTGGCAGAAATGCTGGTTGGCAACCTGTCATCGCCCACAGGTGGGGCACTGCATACAAGTCTGTCCGAGCGTGAGCTCCAAACACTCATCAAGATTGCCTCGGGCAAGCAACTCTCCGCCATCGCGGAGGAGCTAATGCTGAGTCCCAAAACAGTGAGCGTTTATCGGTCCCGCCTTTTGCAAAAACTCAAGTTGTCCAATAACGCGGAATTAACGGTTTACGCCATTCGAAACGAGCTGGTTTAACCGCTACGAAGTGCTGATAAATAATGCGATGGCTCTCTCCATGAGCCCCATAAACGGCCGATCTAGCATGGGTAAGGTCGCCGCAATGCCGATCAAACCCACTGCCAGCGTGACGGGAAATCCGACTGCAAAAATGTTCATTTGGGGCGCAACCCGAGAAATAATCCCCAACGCCAAATTGACGAACATCAGCATGCCAACCACGGGCAGGGCAATCCACAGAGCGCTAGCGAACAAATCTGTGCCAATTTGATGCAACTTCATGTGTGTCAAAGCTTCCAAAAAGTTTTGATCCAACGGAAAGGACTGAAAACTCCGGCTCACCGCCAGCAACACCATGATGTGGCCGTTCATGACGAGAAACAGCAACACCGTTAATTGATTAAGAAACCGCCCTACTGCGCTGGTTTGACCATTGAGTGTCGGATCGAAAAAGGAAGCGAAATTCAGACCCATTTGGAATCCGATGACCTCTCCCGCCAACTCGACCGAGGCAAACACCACTTTGACGGCGAAACCCATGGCCAATCCGACACCAACCTGTTGCACCACGGCGCCGAAGGCACGCGGGTCGTTGAATCCAATGAGCGGCATTTCTGGGAGGCTGGCCTGCATGGCCACCGCCACAAAGAATGCCAACGCAATTTTGGAGCGTAGCGGAAATGCCCGGGACGAAAATACCGGCGCCACGGTAAAAACGGCCAAGACCCGCAAAAACGGCCAGAAGATGGGCGACACCCATGCAACTAGCTGTGCTTCAGTCAGGGTGATCAATTACCACGCCCGTTTCAAACCACGACGCCAGGAATGGCCTCAAACATCCGGCGAATGTATTCCACCAACATTGTCAACATCCAAGGCCCTGCAATCGCAAAAACAGCGATGACGGCGATCAACTTGGGAACAAACGCAAGCGTCGCTTCATGGATTTGGGTCACCGCCTGGAACAGACTGACCAACAAACCCACAACCAAGGCAGCGCCCAAAACCGGCGCGGACACCATAAGCAACATCAGCAAAGCATCTTGCCCCAACGACAAAACCATTTGAGCGTTCATATGTTCCTTTTAGCTGACGAAACTCGCTGCCAGCGAACCAATCAGGAGATTCCAACCATCGGCCAAAACAAACAGCATCAGCTTGAATGGCAACGCCACTAAAACGGGCGACAACATCATCATCCCGAGTGACATCAGTACGCTTGCAACCACAATATCGATGACCAAGAACGGAATAAACACCATAAATCCGATTTGAAATGCGGATTTCAATTCACTGATAACAAAAGATGGCACCAACACCCGTATGGGCGCGGTGTCGGCTTTTACATCCGGCGCCAACTTTGCAAGCCTAGCAAATAATGCAAAGTCAGACTGCCGCGTTTGTTTCACCATAAACGTTCGCACCGGCGACTCCGCTTTTTCTAAGGCCACCTCAAAAGAAATGGCATTTTTCGAGTACGGAAGGTAAGCGTCAGCATATACCTTATCGAAGGTCGGACCCATCACAAAAAAGGTCAGGAAAAGCGACAAACCGACAATCACCTGGTTCGGTGGAGAGGACTGTGTACCCAGCGCTTGACGCACTAAAGACAACACAATCACGATTCGGGTAAATCCCGTCATCATCAAAAGCAATGCCGGCAGAAACGACAGTGCCGTGAAAAACAGCAATGTCTGAATAGGCACGGAGAAGTTTACACCCGACTGCCCCGATCCAATTAAAAGTGGCAATTGCCCCGCATTCTGGGCATTGGCAAGCCCACACAAGCCAGCGACAAGAACGCCGATCAGTACCTTGCCAAACACTCTGATGCCATTCACGCAAGACCCCTCAAAACGCCACTACAACGAAGCGACATGCGTCGCCACCCCAGAAGAATCACTGGTCTTAACCCATTCGGCTGCACCGGTATGCAAGCAGGTAATGGACTGGCCAGTCACGCCGAGGGTGAGCCACACACGCTCACCCGGCGGCCCCACTTCAACCGTCACTACCCGCTGATGGGGGCCCACGGCGACCGCTGACACCACCTTCGATTGTCCGGTCAACACCCGTCCGTCGCCGTTGACTCGGCCCTTAACCCACTTGGCAACAAACGGCAAACTCACAATCACCGCCAAAAAAATGCCAACGGACAATAGTGAGTCACTCATGCGCAGCAATCAACTCTTACTGACACGCCGCAGCCGCTCTGAGGGTGTGACTACATCCGTCAATCGAATGCCAAACTTGTCATTGACAACCACCACCTCACCTTGGGCAATGAGGTACCCATTGACGAGCACATCCATGGGTTCACCCGCCAACGCGTCCAGCTCTACGACAGAGCCCTGTCCCAACTGCAAAATGTGCTTAATTGGAACCTTGGTTCGTCCCAACTCAACCGAAAGCTGAACCGGAATATCCAGCACCATGTTGATGTCATGTACGGGCGCCTCACCACCGCCCTGCATGGACGAAAAGGGTTTCGGAGCCTCCCCCGCCAGCACCCCGCCGGATTGCGCGTCAGCACTCACTGGTTCAGTTGCTTTTTGTTCCAGCAAAGCCTCGGCCCAATCGGCCATTCCATCGTCGGCTGCTGCTTCATCAGGTTTATCTTCAGATGTCATTTCATTCTCCCAACCAGTTTCGGTCATTCCCTCTCAGGGCCTTATCGATACGCAGCGCATATTTGGAATTGTGGGTTCCATACTGACACTCAAATATAGGAACACCATCCACAGTGACTTGTATTTTCGGCTTGCGCTCTAATTCGATGAAATCACCCTTTTTCATCGCTAACAACTGCTCCACCGTTGCATCAGCGCGCGCCAATTCCGCAACCAAGGTTACTTCGGCCGCCTGAATTTCGCGTGTAAGTACGTTCACCCAACGGCGATCCACCTCAATGGCATCGCCTTGTGTCGACGAGTAGAGCACATCGCGAATGGGTTCCAGTGTCGCATATGGAAAACAAAAATGGATTGCCCCTGCAATGTCACCAATTTCAAGGTGGAACGAGGTCGAAATCACAATTTCGCTCGGGGTCGCAATATTTGCAAACTGCGGCTGCAACTCCGAGCGCTGGTAGTCCAGCTCAATCGGATAAATACCTTTCCACGCCTTCTTGTACTCGGTGGTTATGACGTCCACTATGCGGTTGATTACCCGTTGTTCTGTCGCGGAAAAGTCGCGCCCCTCGATCCGAGTCTGAAACTTCCCGGTTCCGCCATACAAGGTGTCAATGATGCCGAACACCAATGCGGGCTCGCAGACAATCAAACCACTTCCGCGCAGAGGCCGAATTGCGACGATGTTGAAATTAGTCGGCACCGCCAGTTCACGCAAGAAGGCACTGTACCGCTGGACAGTGACGGGGCCCACTGAAACTTCAGGACTTCTGCGAATAAAGTTAAAAAGACCGACACGTAAGTTGCGGGTGAACCGTTCGTTGACGATTTCCATCGTCGGCATGCGCCCGCGAACAATCCGCTCTTGACTCGATATGTTGTAGGCTCGGACCTCGCCGTGTTCGGGAACGTCTTCAACCGTCTTTTGGCTCTCGCCGGTCACCCCTTCAAGAAGGGCATCCACTTCTTCTTGGGATAAAAACGACTCAGCCATGGTGCATCAATCCTCGAACAAGCGCTATTGCACAATAAAGCTGGAAAACAAAACTCCAACCACAGGCATATCGGCGTGGTCGGATTTGGCTTTCGTTTTTTTGTTTTTCGAACTCGCCTCTCCGTCGCCATGCTCCGCGTCATTCCCGCCCCCAAATGGAAGGGCCGATTCGTGAAGAATGTCTTTTGCGAGTTGCTGCTTGCCTTCGGGCGTCAACAACTCCGCTGCGGTTCGCCTTGAAATAGTCATCAAAATTCCACTGCGAATGGTTGGCAAAAATGCTTTGACGGAGTCAACACTATGGGCATCTACAACCTCCAAGGTAATGCCGACTTGGGCCACGCGCTCACCTCCGGGATCGGCCAAATTGACAACCATGCTATCCAATGGCAGATAGGTGGGTGGTTTCTTCGGTTCTGCGTGGGCAGCTACTTTTTCGCTCGCACCAGCTCCATCGGCCTCTTCGGCAGCCGCACGTTGCTTGCTGATGAAGAAAAGAGCGCCACCGCCCAAAACAGCCAGCAAAAACACCACACCCACAATAATGATTATGAGTTTTTTGCTCTTGGCAGGCGCTTTCGGTGTTTCTTCAGATTCAGGTTTCGCAGACACAAAGGTTCCTTAATTTCAACGCAATTTGTACATTATTGCCAGCAAGTAGACACCGCTAAACGCAAAAGAGAGGCCTGTTTCTCGGCATACAAACGCGCAGTGTTCGCTTAAACAAACAGATCCAGCGCACGTCCGGTCTGCACCGTGCCCCAATTGCGCGTTTCTCCGCGAGCGGGGGCTTCAGCAACCACTACGCTTTTTTGCCCCCCCTGCCGCGGTTGCCGCTCCTGCCCACCAGCACCACCCGAGTTCGAAGTACCCACCGAAACCCCCGACAAGACGACACCATCGCGCTGCAGCATCTCTTTCAAATGCGCGCTGGCATTTTCCAATGCGTCGCGGGCCTGCGCCTCATCGGTTCTGAACGCCACATGCGCCTCGTTACCAACCATGCTGATCCTAACCTCAACCAGGGCATCGCCTAGCCCTTGCAATTTCATCTCCGCATTCTGTACGTCATTCGAGATCCAGTACGAAACCTGCTCGGCTACGAAAGCAGGCGTCAGCGCGGATGCGTCGGACACTGGGGCCGACGACGAGTAGCCCGTCGATCCACCTACCGCTGCCCCTGCAGAGCCCCAAGAAGTCGCCACATCCATTGCGGCATTTGCCTTAGCCGCGCCATGAATGGTTTGCTCTTCACGCTTAGCCATGGTCGCGACCAGTTGCAGTACCGGCTCAGCCTTCACCAACTCCGGCTTCACGAGCATGTCATGGGCCATGAGCTTCATTGCCCGATCATCGGCCCGACCGGCCTCCAGCGTCGAATTGCCTGTATTAGCCACTGCCGCAGATTGCAATGCAGCTGTGTCTTTAACGTCTTTTCCAGCCTTGCGCGGCTGGCCGACTGTATTACTGGCCGACGCGCTCTGTGCCCCTGTGGCAACACTGCTGTAGGCTGCATCACCCGCCATCACACCTGTTTTCAACGAAGCAGATAACTGTCTTTTCGTCACCCCAACATCGGATGCAGGCACCGTTGCGCCGGTCAGAGCCGGGTCCTGTCCAAGTTGCTTCGGCATACCCATTGGGTTTCCCATCCACTGCAGGGCTTGCGCCAACATTGTCGCGGCATCGGTCGTTGTGTCCACGCTGCCACCAGACAACTTCGATTTGGCAACGGCATCCGATAACACCGATCCACCGTTGGCCCCAGCGTCATCTACTAACGTCATCCCTTCAGAGGCTGGTTCGTCCACCGCAGCCAGAATGGACATAAACCCTGGCGCCTTTGTCGCCGGACCCGAGTCCGCCGATCCAGACTTCGCTTTTGTGCCGCTGGGCTCTTTGGAAGACGCCACCTTGGCGTTAGCGGAGGGAGGTGCAATTTCAATGGTCATGGGTATTCTCCCGTTCTGGACAATAATTGTTTTCTGGCATGCAGCATGGACGCAAACTCATCGGTCTGGCGCTGCTCTCGGCGCGCTTCAATCTGTAGCAGATCGGCTTGGCGGGCCTTCAAAACCTGATTCAGTCCTGCCAATCGGCACTCCGCCTTGAGCAACATTTGCTTGGCTTTTTCAACCTCTTGACCGGTGTTGGACATCACGCCGGACTGCAAACTAATGGCCTGCTGGAGCCTACCCATGAACTGGTAGTGGTGCCGTAATAATTCCGTGGTGCGCCCGTCTACCGTCGGACTAAGCCACCGGGCGTCCGTGTCAGCTGCATAGCCTTCCAACTGGTGCAACTGGTTTTGCGCAAACCGCAAGGTTTTTTCTGCGCGCGCCAGCGCCCTGGCCAACTCATCGCGCTGGCGGGTTGCCAAATCAATCGCCAAAACAATGCTCTTTAACTGCGACATGGCGCGTCCGTGTTAAGTGCGAAGCTCATGCGTCGCCCCCGGAGAGGGAGGTCGCCGCGGCCATATCCTCTAGCACCGAGTCCATCGGCGCCGCCTCATGCATGTCTTGGCACAAAAACCGCTCCATACCTTCATGCAGGGCAATCGCCTCATCCAAGTCACGGTCACTACCGTGGGCATAGGCGCCAATTTGAACCAAGTCGCGACCGCGCTCGTACTTGGAGTAAATCGCCCGAAAACGCCGAGCCAACTCAAAATGTTCGCGGGAAACAACGTTGTGCATCACCCTTGAGGCGGACCGCTCCACATCAATCGCCGGATAATGGCCTGACTCTGCCAAAGTGCGCGACAGCACAATATGCCCATCCAAAATGGCGCGCGCAGCGTCCGCAATGGGATCCTGCTGGTCATCGCCCTCGGTGAGCACGGTATAAAACGCAGTGATAGAGCCCACCCCGTTCAATCCGTTTCCGCTGCGCTCCACCAACTGGGGCAGCTTGGCAAAACACGAGGGTGGATAACCTTTGGTCGCCGGTGGCTCACCGATGGCTAGCGCAATTTCGCGTTGTGCCATGGCATAACGCGTCAAAGAGTCCATCAACAGCAACACATGGTGCCCGCGGTCCCGAAAGTCCTCCGCGATAGCCGTGGCATAGGCCGCCCCTTGCATACGCAACAATGGCGGCGCATCGGCCGGTGCAGCAACCACGACAGACCGCGCACGCCCCTCTTCGCCCAAAATGTCTTCAATAAATTCTTTGACCTCCCGGCCCCGCTCACCGATCAGGCCCACAACAATCACATCCGCTTGGGTATAACGCGCCATCATGCCCAGAAGCACGCTCTTGCCCACCCCCGAGCCCGCAAACAAACCGATACGCTGGCCGCGCCCCACCGTCAACACCGCGTTAATGGCACGTACACCCGTGTCCAACGCGTCCCGCACGGGGTCCCGGTCCATGGCGTTGATCGGGGTTCTATTCATTGGCTGCGACACCACATCGGCAATCGGGCCCATGCGGTCCATGGGGATCCCTTGAGAGTCCACGACACGCCCCAAAAGCCCTGCGCCCAGCGGCAAACGCAGCGTTCCTACGTCACCCGCACCCACAAATTCCGCTTCACCAAAACGGGGGACTGCAACGTACGCAGGCGCTGGAGCCACGCCCGCACCGCTGGACAGCCCATGGACGTCACCAGCAGGCATGAGAAACGCGCGATCACCCGAGAAGCCCACCACTTCGGCCAAGACTGGTGCTTTGGACTTCATGGAGACCACGCATTGAGATCCCACTGGCGCACGGATACCGGTTGCCTCCAAAACCATCCCGGTCAAGCGTGTCAAGGTGCCTCTGAGCTCCAGGTCACTGCCCGCAACCACCCGCTGGCGCGCGTGGTTCAAGTAATCAGTCCACTTGGTGGTGCCATCAACGGACGTCATCAGCAACCTCCCAAGCGGATTCCAGGCCAAGGCTGGCAACCACACGCGACCACCGCTTTTGAACGGAGCCATCCACAACCGTACCAGCCGCCTCAACCAAACACCCACCACGTGCGACAGACGCATCCGAGACGAGGGTAAGGGATAGGCTGGCGTACTCTTGCCGCAGCACATCCGAAAAAACATCTACGTCAACAGGATTCATACGAACCACTGCAGTCTTGGAGTCCACTGCGATCAGTCCCAAAGCTTCCCGAATAACAGGCTGCAACACATTGGGGTTGCTAGAAAGTTCATGGCGCAAAACCTGGCGCGCTAACTCACATGCCAGCTCAAGCACACCTTTGGCCATCACCTGCTCTGACTCGGCAATTTGTTGCTGAGCTGACGCAAACAGCGCCGCGAAATGGCGCGCGGCCTCTTGACCCTGCTCAGCAATATAGTCGGTGATTTGTCGCTGACCCTGCAAAGTGGCCTGCGCATGGCCTTGTGCATAACCGTCGGCAAAACCCGCCTCACGCGCAACACTTTCTTTCACCTTTTCTTCGGCCAACTCCTGCGCCTTCACTTTTTCTGCAAAGCGCACCGATGCTTGATCCACGGCACCGAAGGTCCAGTCCGCAACTGCACCTAAATTCTCCCCAGATATAAACCGGCTTGTAGTGCGTGTCATCAGACCATGGCGTCGTCGCCACCTCCACCGCCAATGACAATTTGCCCCTCGTCGGCCAACCTGCGCACCGTCTTGAGCACTTCTTTCTGCTGCGCTTCGACCTCGGACAAACGCATGGGACCGCGTGACTCCAAATCCTCTCGGAGGGTCGCGGCCGCGCGCGTCGACATATTGGCAAGAATTTTTTCCTTGAGCTCGGGTTGTGCGCCTTTGAGCGCGACGATGAGCACGTCCGAAGACACTTCTTTCAGCACCATTTGGATGGCCTTGTCGTCCAGCTTCAGCACATCGTCAAAAACAAACATCTTGTCCATGATCTTCTGCGCCAGATCCGCATCGTGGTTGCGAATCGACTCAATCACAGTGCCTTCGATCACGGTGCCCATCAGGTTAATCATCTCTGCTGCGGTCTTCACGCCGCCCAAAGACGACTTACGCACCTTGTCGCCCCCGGCGAGAACCTTAAACAACACTTCATTCAAGTCTTTGAGTGCCGTTGGCTGAATACCCTCCATCGTGGCAACACGCAACATCACCTCGTTGCGCTGGCGCTCGGTGAGGTTTTTCAGTACGTCGGCTGCTTGGTCGTAGTCCAAATGCACCAGAATTGCCGCAACAATTTGCGGGTGCTCGTTGCGCAAAAGTTCGGCAACCGAGAGTGGATCCATCCACTTCAAACTCTCGATGCCAGAGACATCGCCACCCTGCAAAATGCGGTCAATCAGCAACGCTGCCTTGTCGTCACCCAGCGCCAACTTCAAAACAGAGCGTACATAGTCGCCCGAGTTGGACACCAGCAGACTCTGGGATGCGGCGATGCCGGTAAATTTATCGACAACTTCGTCAACACGCTCACGCGTGATTTGCGTGGTTTTTGCAATGGCCTCACCCAACTTCTGCACCTCTTTGGGCGACAGGTGCTTAAAAACCTCAGACGCTTCTGCCTCACCCAATGACATCATCAGGATCGCCGCATTTTCCAGTCCTTCATCGTTTGCCATGGTACTTTCTTGCGCAGCCGTTTAGGCTGGCGCCTCTCCACTAATCCAAGTCTTAACAATATTAGCAACTGCAGCAGGATTGTCACGCGTTAGTTTGCGTGCGTCGTCCAAACGAAGCTCACTACCACTGGGTTGCCTAGGCTCATTAGAAATGCGTGGCGCGTTGAGTTGCGGCCGCTCAGGCTGCTCTGACTCGACCGCATCAAGTTGGCCCACACGCGAGTTGCCGGCGGCACCAGATCCACCAGAAGGCGCTTGCAACAGCGACTTGAGCGCGGGCCGAATAACACCCATCAACACCAAAGTGCCAAACAACAAGGTTCCCACCGGCCAGGCGAAGCTGCGAACAAGGTCAATCACATCAGGCTGGCGCCACAGCGGCACGTCAACGGACTCCACCTTTTCCGCCGCAAAAGGGGCGTTCATCAAGTTGAGAGAATCGCCCCGGTCCTTGTTAAACCCTATTGTTTCACGCACCAGTGCCGTCATTTTCTCGATCTGCGCATCGCTTAAGGGGGTGCTGGTCGTCTTGCCTTTGGCATCGGTTGTGACTTGGTTATTCACCACCACCGCTGCGCTGATGCGCTTGATGGCGCCTGACGCTCCCTTCACAACCCGAATGGTCTTGTCGACCTCATAGTTAATGATCGACTCGCGCTTGCCACCGCTGCCTACGGCCCCTTGACCACCGGCAGTAACGTTTTGCGCTGCTCCGTTGATGGGCGCAGACGAAGGCGCTGGCGGCTGATTGCTGGTGGCACCCGGCACACCCGCTGGTGTCGATGGTGTTGCGCCATTGGTACTTTCAACAATCTGCTGGCTGCGCACCGCGCTGCTGTCAGGGGTTTGGTTGGGCTTGTGTGACTCGGTGGTGGATTCGGTTTGGGAAAAGTCCAGCTCGGCAGTCACCTGCGCTTTGACGTTTTGCCGCCCCACAATGGGCTCTAATATGTCCAATATCCGGCGGCTATACAACTGCTCCACCTGCTGCACATACTGCAATTGCTCGGCATCGCCAGATCCACCACCGGCGCCGCTAGCATCCGCGGGCGATGAAAGCAGCTTGCCCGTATCGTCCAGCACACTCACTGCATCGGCATTCATTTCAGGCACGCTGGACGCAACCAAATGCACAATGCCGGACAACTGCGCGCGGTCCAGTGTCCGACCCGGATACAAACTCAGCAAAACCGATGCAGACGGCTTTTGCTGTTCGCGAAAAAAACCATTTTGGTTAGGCAATGCCAAGTGAACGCGGGCATTTTGCACCGACGAAAGCGACTGAATGGACCGCGTCAACTCCCCTTCCAGCCCACGCTGAAACGTCAGCCGTTCTTGGAACTGCGTCATACCGAAACGGTTGGACTCCATCATCTCAAAACCGCTTACTGCGCCTTTTGGCAGCCCTAGAGACGCCAGCTTCAGCCGCACATCGTGCACCCGATCGGCTGGAACCAAAATGGCACCGCCACCATCGGAATACTTGTATGGCACATTCAATGTGCTGAGCTGTGCAATCACCGCACCCCCATCTTTGTCCGCCAGGTTCGAAAAAAGCACGCGCCATTCGGCTTGGCGCCCCATGACCAAGCCGATGATTCCGATTGCCACAAAAAGTACGACGCCCATCACCAAGCGCAAACGCTGACCCTGGTCGAGCCCTGCCAAACGCTGGGCGATGGTTGGATTGACGGGAATGGTGGCAACTGCAGACATGGGTGCTTTCGGTGCGTTTTGGAAATGACTTCCGTAAGGACTGGTTGCGATTATTTGGCCCACTCCCAAAAACATTAGGACGAAAAGACCCGTGTTTACCGGTCATTTACAAATAATGGCCTGTTCTTTGGAGTTATACGATCAGCGCACCCCACTTCATAGGGAGAACCAAAATGGATCTCAAGCTCACACCCGTCACCATGCCCACCTCGATACGCCCCAGCACCGGGGTGCGCCTTGGCGCTGCACCGGGGGGGGTAGAAGGGGCCGGTGGCGGCTTCTCTGGGGCATTAAAAAGTGCCTTAGGGTCAGTCAGTGCTGCGCAAAACGACGCTACCCGCTTGCAGCAAGAAGTGCAAATGGAAAATCCCAAGGTAAGCCTAGAAGAAACCATGGTCGCCATCCAGAAGGCGCAAATCGGATTCCAGGCCACCCTGCATGTGCGCAACCGCATGGTCCAAGCGTACACTGATATTATGAACATGCAGGTGTAAGGGACGGGGATCGTTCCCGATCCTGCTTCTTAGTTCCCATCGCACACCGAATTCGACATGACTGAAGCACCCCGCATTTCCCCTGGCGACAAAGCCGGGATTTTGGCCCAAGCACTCCCCTACATCCGCAAGTTCCATGGCAAAACCATGGTGATCAAATACGGCGGCAATGCCATGACCGACCCGGCACTGCAACAGGCTTTTGCCGAAGACGTTGTGTTGTTAAAGCTAGTCGGCATCAACCCAGTGGTTGTGCACGGCGGTGGCCCGCAGATTGAGAATGCACTCAAACGGCTTGGCAAAAAGGCTGAATTTATTCAGGGCATGCGCGTGACCGACTCTGAAACCATGGAAGTGGTGGAGTGGGTTTTGGCTGGCGAAGTGCAGCAAGACATTGTGGGGCTAATCAACCAAGCCGGTGGCAAGGCGGTGGGCCTCACCGGGCGAGATGGCGGCATGATTCGCGCCCAGAAATTGAAGTTGCTCGACCATGGCAACCCCAGCATTGAACACGATGTAGGCCAGGTTGGCGACATTGTCGCCATTGACCCCAGCGTGGTGAAGGCCCTGCAAGACGACGCTTTTATTCCCGTCATCAGCCCCATTGGATTTGGCGAGCAAAACGAGAGCTACAACATCAATGCCGATGTGGTGGCGGCCAAGTTGGCCACAGTGCTGTGCGCTGAAAAGTTGTTGATGTTGACCAATATCCGTGGTGTGCTCGACAAATCAGGCCAGTTGCTGGCCGACCTGACTGCGCACCGCATCGAAGAACTTTTTGCCGATGGCACCATCTCTGGGGGCATGTTGCCCAAGATCGCTGGCGCGCTGGATGCTGCTAAGAGTGGCGTCAACGCGGTGCACATCATTGATGGCCGCGTGCCGCATGCCCTGCTGCTTGAAATTTTGTCTGACCAGGCGTTTGGCACCATGATTCGGTCGCATTAAGCGAATGACTCTCTAGCCCTCGTAGCCATTGCGTAGCACGCTATTATAAATATAGCAGTTTAATGCAAAAACTGGCGTGGCACATCAAAGGCCTGCTCACAGTGGGCCAGCCACGGTTCAGCGAGGTAGCGAATCTGCGCATCGTTTTGCAAAATGCGCTGCATGATGCGCGTCTTCTCCGCCCGATGGTCGGGTAGTAGTGCTTCGGTGCGCGCCTGCAGGCGCAGTTGCTCGATCAAAATGGCGCAGGTGCCTTCGAACTCCACTACACGGTCCCAATCTTCAGATTTGGCCGCATTGAGCATCTTCATGCTGCTGTCTTCGATGGCTTTGTAATAGTCGATCAGCATTTGTGACATTTGCTCCTCCTTTACGGCTTATACGATTGCACAACAGCTTCACTGCTGATCTGGCTCCAACCCTCGGATAGCGGCTTTATCAGTCCAATCACCTCGTCAAGTCGCGCAGAATCATTACGCGAATTGGCTTCACTCGTCTTGAAGATGCAATAGTCGTACAGTCGCCGCAAATTGCCTGCCAGTTCACCACCTTTATTGGTGTCGAGGCCTGCCTTAAGGCCCTCTTCGAGAATACGAACCGCATGACCGATGGCTTTACCCTTGGCAGGGATATCCCCACTCAATATGGCGCCCTTCGCTGTGGCCAAGGCCTGCTGCAAGGCATCAAACAACAAACAAATCAATTGGTGCGAATTGGCGCCAGTAACAGACGTTTCCAATCCAACGCTTTTATAGGTATTTGCTGAACGCATGCTGACGGGTGTAAACATTTTTATAAACTCCTTGTGTGCCGTATGTTTTATATATCGGCAGCGTCACAAGGATATTGAGCAATTACGCCTTATTCCACACGGCGAGTTGCGCCGTTACAAAGGAACTCAGGCTGTTCATCTGAGCCATCTGGGTATCAAGCGCCGAGTATTGCTTGTAAAGCTGTGCTTCAACCAGGGAAGCACGCTGATTGACTAGGTCTTGATCCTTTGCATTTCGATCGATAGACGCCTGCAACGCCGTGGCCTTATTGGTGACCCGGCCATCAAATGCGACCATTGAATGCGCAAAATCGCGCACCTTCAAACCAAATCCATTGGTCAATGGATTTGAATTGTCGGCAGTAAACAGATTTTTCAAATTCGTTAGGTTCTGCTGCGCACTAGTCAACTTGGTCGCATTGATTTTCAGCGACCCGTCCGTTTGCCGCTCAATTCCCGCATCTGACAATCGCGCGAACGTTGACCCCACGCTGCTGGACCCCAACATAGACCTGAGCGCAGTCTGCAACCCAAGGGTGGTCGCATCGCCCTGCAATGGCCCACCAGTCTTGGTTGCCGCAACATATTTTGTTGCGTCGGCGATGGTCGCATTCAGTGCGTTGTAGGCGTCCACAAAACTTTGAATGTTCTTTTGCACCACATCCAGATCATTGGCGATGGTGACTTCCGCAGGCGCAGTGGTCACCTGATTCAGCTGCAGGGTGACACCCGGCGTGACACTCTGCATATTGTTGGACGCAGAGGTGATATTAACACCATTAATATTCACCTTTGCATCTAGTGCCGTTTGCCCAACAAAAGTGTTGCCATCTGACGGATTGGTAAAGCCAAATGCAGCCAAACCTGGGTCTGCCGGGGTATTGAGGCGAAACCCCGCCGCCACGCCGGTCGATGCGGATTTAATAACCAAGCGCTCATTGATTCCGTCCCGCAAAACAGTGGCCGTTACACCCGCACTGGCCGCATTGATCTTGCCGGCAATGTCACTGATGGTATCGGTAGCAACAACGCTAATCGGCACACTGGTGGCAGGGGTAGCGCTGGTGAATACTGGCGTTGCAGCACCAGACCAGGTGCCGGCTTCAATATTCAGCGTGCCGACTGCCCCCACCTGCGACCCAGCGGCAAAACCCAAGGATGCAGACGACTGGGCTCGCGCCAATTGCTGCACGCTAACCGATAGGCTTGTGGGCACAGCACCAGACCCAGCAGAAACACCTACCGCAGCCGCATTAGATGAACTGGCCTTTTGAACATTCCAACCACTAGCGCCCGCCAAAACCGCCGCAGCATCTCCCATTGCGGAAACCTGCGACTTTATCGTTCCATACAGGCTAAGCTGTGTCTGTGTTTTTGCTGCCGCAACTTGAAGCGGCTGCAAAGGCTGCTTCTCAATCGCAACCAACTGCGTCACGATGCTCTTGACATCAAGACCGCTTCCAATGCCTGTTGACGAGAGTGCCATGATTGACTCCAGTTACTTGGCCAGTCTAAACCAACCGATGCCCATATGACAACAGGCGGCGCTGGGTTTACCCCTGCACCGCCATGCCGCTACCCTTTGAGTACGCTTGCAAACGCACTCTTAGCCACCTTACCGTAAGAGTGCGAGCACACTTTGTGGCGCCTGATTCGCTTGGGCCACCATCGCAGTCCCGGCCTGTTGCAAGACTTGTGAGCGCGACAAGTTGGCGGTCTCTTGAGCGTAGTCGGCATCCATGATGCGACCACGTGCTGCAGTAGTATTCTCAGAAGCCACCCGCAGATTGCTGATCACGGTATCAAAGCGGTTTTGGTTGGCACCCCAAGTGGCTCGCGCCGATGTCACCGCGTTGATATCTGCATCCAGCTTCGAAATCTCACCAAATGCGGTGCTGGGAGCGCTACCCAAGGACACTGAGGTGCCGCTAAAGCTGGCGGATGTCACTGAAATTTGGTCGTTTGCGGAGACTGCATTGGCGCCCACTTGGAAGGTAAAGGTTGCAGCAGCGCTGCCGATCACCGTCTGGCCATTGAACTGGGTTGCAGTAGCAACGCGGGTGTTTTCAGCGGCCAGCAGCGTGTATTCGGCGTTAATCGACGCAATGTCGGTCGAGGTGTTGGTGCCGTTGGATGCCTGCACCGCCAATTCACGCATACGTTGTAGGTTATTAGAGATCGCGCCGAGTGCGCCCTCTGCGGTTTGCGCCAGACTGATTGCATCATTGGCATTGCGAATGGCAACATTCATACCTTTGCTCTGCGCATTCATACGCTCGGCAATGGCCAAACCAGCGGCGTCGTCTTTGGCGCTGTTTACCCGCAAACCCGATGACAGACGCGCCATCGAGGTAGACAGAGAGTTGGCTGACCCGGCCAGAAAGCGCTGAGCGGTCAGGGAGTTGACGTTGGTGTTAATAGATGACATGGAAAGACTCCTTTTTTGCTACATAAATATGGCGTCATTGCCGATCGCATTGCCAACTTAGGGCTAACCCCTTGGTGCGGCGCTCTTACAAGACCTAACCGGATGACGTGCCCTTCATAGGACCCGTTGGATATGTTTTCGGTACGGTATGGCGAGAACTTGAGTCAAATTTCAAAAAAATGCACAGTTGACTCTGGCAAGAAGAAGGGAAATGCGGGGGATTTGCCCTTTTCATCGAGTGAATGCAATGTTCGAGCGTCATCAAAATTCAACCATCGTTTAACTAAGTCAGCATGGTGCTGGCAATGAATGGCCACAGTGTCGGATTCACATACAGCTTAAAAGGAGCCTTCGATGTCATCGATTAACACCAATATCAACTCCATAACGGCCCAGCGCTATTTGGCCGGTTCGGCGAACTCACTGGCCACTTCAATGGCACGCCTGTCATCGGGTCTGCGCGTCAACAGTGCCAAAGACGACGCCGCTGGTTTGGCCATTGCCGAGCGCATGAATGCACAGACGCGGGGCATGAATGTGGCCATCCGTAACTCCAATGATGCAATCAGCTTAGCGCAGACCGCTGAAGGCGCCCTTGGGGCGATCTCTAACAACCTTCAGCGTATGCGTGAGCTGGCGGTGCAGGCATCCAACGGCACCAACACCTCGACCGACATTGCGTCGATTAACGCCGAATACACGCTGCTGGCCGCTGAAAATACGCGGGTGGCAACTTCAACCCAATTCAATGGGCAAACCGTGATTGGTACTGGTGCGCAAACATTTACTTTCCAAGTGGGAGCCAATGCAATCTCCGCAAACGACCAAATTTCAGTGACGTCTTCCAGCTTTAGCGGCACCTCAGTGTCCCTGGGTAGCGCTCCCAGCACCGCGTTTGCCGAGATCTCCAAATTGGATGCGGACATCAATTCCGTCACATCAGCCCGCGCAACCTGGGGTGCCAGCCAAAACCGATTTGACACTGTCATTGCCAACTTGCGAGTCGCTTCGGAGAATTCAGCCGCTGCACGCGGCCGCATCATGGATGCCGACTACGCCCAAGAGACCGCCAACTTGTCCCGAGCGCAAGTCTTGCAACAAGCGGGAACCGCCATGGTTGCCCAAGCGAATCAGTCGCCGCAAAGTGTGCTCACTTTGTTGCGCTAGCACCTTCAATTCGCGCTAAAGTCGCCTCTCATAGAAGGGTTCCCCGGCTCGACTTACACCCAAAGGCCCAAATGACAGGCGCAAAGTTCAAAGCAGACCACCACCGCAGCCCCAGCGGGCAAGAAATTGCCGCGCTGACCTCACTTTTCCAGAGTGGCCGTTTGGAAGATGCCAAGTTGGCAGCCGTAGTGCTAACGTCCAAGTTCCCCAAGAATGGATTTTCCTGGAAAGTCTTAGGTGCAATTCACCAAGAACTAGGCAATTCCGCCGAATCACTTGCGGCCACGCAAAAGGCGATGACCCTCATCAACAACGATGCTGCGGTCCACAATAACTTGGCAACAGCCTTATTGGCACTGGGACGCATGGACGAAGCGGAAGTAAGCATTAAAAAAGCGCTTGCTATCGCACCTGATTATGTGAAGGCATTAAACAGCTACGGGGTATTGATGCGCCATCAGGACAAGCACGCCGAGGCGGAATCGTATTTTCGGCGCGCCTCCAAAGAAGACCCTGGCAACGCACTCACCCATGTTCGACTTGGCAACGCGTTAGAAATGCAAAATAAGCTGCACCATGCCCACCAGAGCTACCGGGCAGCACTGGCTATTGATCCAGGGATGAAATTTATCCACAGCGATCTGCTTCACCTCATGAGTCTGGATGCAGAAATTAGCCCACAGCAGCTTTTTGCCGAGCACTGTGCGTTCGGCGCGCAGCTAGAGGCCACAACATCCGCTAAGCGCCTACCGCACGCCAACTCAAAAATAGCCACGCGCACGTTGAGAGTTGGATTTGTCACCGCAGACCTTTATGACCACGCTCTAGCAAATTACTTTGAACCCTTGTTTGGCCATTTGATCGACAAGCAGTCGCTGTCCATCCACATCTATTACAACAACGTCAACTCAGACGCTGTGACAACACGGCTGCAAGACTTTCTGCCCAATTGGCATGCCGTCAGCACACTCAGCGATGACGAATTGGCAGCCAAAGTCCGCAGCGACGGCATCGACATCCTCGTGGATCTGAATGGCCACACGGTCCTGAACCGGCTTGCTGTATTTGCGCAAAAACCAGCGCCCATTCAAATGAGCTGGCTGGGCTACCTTGGAACCAGCGGTCTTCTCGCCATGGATTATTACGTTGCGGATTCCTATTGGATAACGCCCAACAAGTTGGACTGGCAATTCACAGAGAAGCTTGCGTACCTGCCCGCAGTGGTTGCCTTTGAACCCAATCACCACTCGCCGCCCGTCAACCCTCTGCCGGCGCTGAGCAATGGATACATCACGTTTGGCAGCTTCAACCGCCAAAACAAGATAAATCCACCCGCCGTTCGCACATGGTCAACGCTGCTAAAAAAGTTCCCTGACTCAAAAATGGTTCTGGGTGCCATACCGCAAGATCATCAAGACAATGTTGCGAAGCTATTTGAGCGCGAGGGTATCTCCAAAGCCCGCCTGACATTCTTCGGGCGTATGCCGCAGACAGACTACCTAGCCCTCCACCACAAGGTGGACTTTTGCTTAGATACATTCCCTTTCGGCGGTGGCGCGACAACTGCCCATGCTGCGTGGATGGGCGTTCCGACCTTGTCCTTGGCCGGCGAATCACCCGCCAGCCGCTTTGGTGCAACTGAAATGCACCACTTGGATTTGGACAAGTTCATTGCGACCAGCGAAAGCGAGTTCATCACCAAAGGCGTTTACTGGGCTGAGCACATCGCAGAGCTCGCGGATATTCGACAGAACCTGCGCACCCGCTTCCAAACATCTCCACTCGGACAATACCAAGTATTTGCAGATAGTTTTGAAGCGATGCTGCGAACCATGTGGCTGCACTGGTGTGCAGACTCTTCGCCCACCATATTGTCAGCCGATGAGATTTCAGGCAACGTTGTGGCTGAACCCCCTTATGAAGGTTCCGACCCACCCGTTAAGGACTTGCGCACCTTGCACCGTTTGTACGATCAACACGACCACGCCGAGGCCGAGACCCTTGCGAAAGAGTTAATTGCGACGTACCCCAACCATGGCTTGGCGCGAAAGATCTTGGGATCTACTTTACGCCGCTTGGGTCGGCTGGACGAAGCATTGGCGACGCACATCGAAACCGTCGAAGCCCGCCCTAATGACTACGAAGCGCACTTCAATCTTGCAGCTGAGTACCAACAGCAGGGGCTGCTAGACGAAGCGGTAAAAAGCTATATCTCCGCGATAGGTCTGCAGCCGAATACTCCCAACGCTTACAACAACCTTGGCAATATCTTCAAGATGATGGGGCTGTTCCCGCAAGCAGAAACGTTTTGTCGACAGGCCATTGCACTGCAGCCAAAGATGGAGGCTGCCCACAACAACCTAGGCAACGCCCTTCATGCGCAGGGCAAATACGCTGAATCCATCGAAAGCTACCAGATCGCGCTGTCGCTCAAGCCTAATTGGGCCGAAGCCTATAACAATTTGGCGATCGTCCTCAAAGACCAAGGACACAATCCCGAGGCACAAGAGGTCTTTCAGAAAGTACTCGAACTGAAACCAAACTGGGCGGTAGCACACAGCAATTATCTCTATTGCCTTAGCCTTGACGTGAATACAACGCCGGAACAGTTGCATGCAGAGCATGTAGCATTTGGGAAAAAATTTGAATCTGCCTTGGGCACAGAAACTAAATCCATCGCAATCCCCCTAGACCCCAAGAAAATACTGCACATCGGTTTTGTGTCAGGCGACCTCTTTGAACATGCGTTGGCCAACTTTTTTGAGCCGGTATTCGAATTTCTTGGCAAAGCAACCGACCTTGTACTGCACGCCTACTACACCCATATTTACGATGACTCGGTAACCAAACGCATGCGGCCCAGTTTTGCCCACTGGAATGCGGTGGCGGATTTGAGTGAAGAAGAGTTGGCAAATCGTATTCGCGGCGATAGTATCGACATATTGTTCGATCTATCAGGCCACACCGCACACAATCGCCTACTGACATTCGCGCGCAAGCCGGCCCCCATTCAGGTAAGTTGGCTTGGCTATTTGGGTACAAGCGGCCTACAGTCAATGGATTACTACCTGTGCGACACATTTTGGATACCGCCAGGTGAACTAGATTGGCAACTGTGCGAAAAGCCAGCCTACCTTCCGTCGGCCGTCACGTTTAAACCAAGCCCGCATGCGCCGCCCGTTAATGCGCTCCCGGCACTTGCGAATGGGCACATTACATTTGGTAGCTTCAACCGCACGAACAAGCTCAATCCGTCAGTCATTATCTTGTGGGCCATGCTGCTGCGGGATGTTCCCACCGCAAAGATGGTGTTCGGCGGCATTCCAGCCGAAAGTCAACTGGAGCTTTTCCATCAGTTTTCAAATGAAGGCATTGCACCAGACCGGTTGACGTTTTTCCCGCGCTCCAATTTACAAGAGTACCTGACACTTCACCACCAGGTTGACTTTTGCTTGGACACGTTCCCCTATGGTGGCGGAGCCACCACCGCCCATGCGGCTTGGATGGGCGTGCCTTCCTTGTCCCTCGCCGGCGACAGCCCCGCAAGCCGGTTTGGTGCGAGCACCATGCACACCCTTGGATTGGACGGCTTTATTGCCACCAGCATCGAAGACTATTTGGAGAAAGGGCGCTATTGGAGCGCACACACCACTGAACTTGCATCCATTCGCCAAGACCTGCGTGACCGTTTTAGCCAGTCCCCGCTTGGTCAGCATGCTGCGTTTTCTGAAGACCTCAATGCCATGCTGCGAATGATGTGGAAGCGCCAATGCGACGACCTGCCGCCGGCAGCGATAGAAGTGAATACAGAAAGCCCGATTACCCATTGCGATATGACGGACACACCAACGCACCCACCCGAGGAACTGCTGCAGACGCTTCTAGGCGCCTACGAAGAGAGTCGATATTCGGAAGCAGAACCCATTGCGCAGTCTTTGGCTGAACAATACCCCAAGCATCCACTGTCATGGCGAATTCTTGGCTATCTATCAATAGCGAAAAGTCAATACCTCGACGCCGTGGAGCCCCTGCAGCGGGCAATAGCCCTGGAGCCCGATGAGCCTGCAGACCACCTAAATTTGGGATTGGCACTAACCATGCTAAATGATGCTGTAGACGCTGAAGCTCACATTAGAAAAGCCATTGAAATATCTCCTAGCTATGGCAAAGCCTTGGTCAACTTGGGCATGCTGCTTCGCTTGCAAGGCAAGTTGGATGAATCCGAGTCTGCATGCAGACGTGCACTTGCGATAGACCCATGTGATGCCAGTGCCTACGTCCAGCTCGGCAATGCGCTGGAAGACCAGGGCCGACTTTCTGAAGCCCAGGCCAGCTACTACCGGGCAGACATGGCCCACGAACCGCGGCGCGCCGTTGCACACAGCAATGTTCTTTACTTGCTGAACCACGATGTTCTGGTGGACCCCGCACACTTGTTTGCCGAGCATGTGGCATTTGGCGACCAGTTTGAAGCCCCTCTGCGCGCAGGCTGGAAAAGCCACGATAATTTTAAAGATGCCGGTCGCAAGCTAAAGATTGGCTTTGTGTCGGGTGATTTTCACCATCACGCACTCAATGAGTTTTTGGAGCCTGCATTCAAGGCACTTAGTGCGCGCCCGAACCTTACTCTGTGCGCGTATTCCAACGGATCGCGTGAAGATGAAGTGACCCGACGCATGCGCAAGTATTTTGCGCACTGGAGTGCGGTCGCCAATCTGACCGATGAAGATTTGGCGAATCAAATCCGTTCAGATGCCATTGACGTCCTGATTGATCTTTCGGGCCACACGGCCAAAAACCGGCTTCTGACCTTTGCCCGTAAACCCGCGCCTATCCAAATGAGTTGGCTGGGTTACCTCGGCACCACCGGACTCGCCGGCATGGACTACTACTTGTGCGACAACTATTGGATTCCCCCTGGAGAGCTGGACTGGCAATTTACGGAGAAGATAGCATACCTACCCAGTGCGGTAGTGTTTGAACCTGATCCGCTTGCCCCACCAGTCAATGCCTTGCCGGCACTTCACAACGGGTATATCACCTTTGGAAGTTTCAATCGCGTAAGCAAAATCAATGACTCAGTCATCACCTTATGGTCGATGCTCATGCAAAAGGTTACTGGCTCGGTGCTAGTCTTAGCTGGAATTGAAGCCACACGTCAGTCAAGCATCGCTTCACAATTTTCCGAACAGGGAATCGAGGCGAGCCGCCTCAGTTTTTACCCCCGGCTTGCTACGGCAGACTACCTCGCCCTGCACCAGCAAGTGGACATATGCCTAGACACCTTCCCGCACGGTGGCGGTGCCACAACCGCCCATGCGGCGTGGATGGGTGTGCCAACACTTTGTCTAGCCGGGGAAACACCTGCTAGCCGCTTCAGTGCGACATTTATGCATCACCTAGGGTTGGACGCTTTTGTTGCAACCAGCATTGATGAGTTTGTGGAGCGGGGGGGGACCTGGGCTGGCCAGGTTGACGAGTTGGCACGACTGCGCTCATTGATGCGACAGCGATATGCAGACTCGCCCTTGGGGCAACCAGAACGGTTTGCAAAAAGTATGGAAATTGCGCTGCGCGAAGTGTGGACGCACTGGTGTGAAAGCGAGGCGAATACGACCCCAAGCGGCTTCGAACAACGTCCTGTCATCAGCAACGCCTCAATGACTGCCAATACGCTGGCTGACGCACTCGTCAATTTGGCACAAGACAACGAAGGCTCAGGCAATCAGGTTGCGGCAGCATGCTTGTACGCCGAAGCTTTGAAACTCACGCCCGAAGATGCCCAGATCAACTATCACCTTGGGCTGATTGAGGTGGCCGTTAAGGGTGCCGTTGAAGCGTTGCCTCGATTTGAAGCAGCCATTCAATTTCAACCCAACGAAGAGTCCCATTGGGTCGCTTACATTGATGCATTGATTCAGACCGGGTCGCTAGAAACAGCTGTTTCAGCAATAGAGTGGGGGCAGAAATACGGATTGCGCCCAGCGACTGCTGAGACCATTGCCGCGAATTGTGTAGCGGCATTTGAGAATCGGTTGAATCCGCCTGCCATTACGCCGATATCCGCCTATACAGATGATGAACTCAGCTGGCCTGCGGCTCCCGAGTGGCCACAAGTCAACCCAAGCAAGAATACGAATCTAGACTACATCAGACCACCGTCGGCTACCGGGCGTAGATTCGTTATCTTTGCCCCTTTTTACCGGCACAACAGTGCGGGTATACGGGTTCTCTATGACCTGCAAAAATGGCTCATCCTCGCTGGTTACGACGCAATCATAATTGCAGGAATTACTGGCTATGCAGTAGAGCAGTTTGCGGATGACATCGTGATCTATCCTGAGGTAGTTGTCGGCAATCCGTTAAGGTCAAAACGGGTCGTGCGGTACATCTTGAATGTGCCGGGAAAGATTGGCGGCACCAAAGAGTACGCGCCCCATGAACTCAAGATTGCGTATAACGAACCTTTAGCTGTGCATGCCGAGGGACGAGTTCTAAACGTGCCAACCATTGAGCCGTACTATTGCACGACCGATCAGCCCAAATCCAAGCTGGCGGTGTACGTTGGAAAAGGTACTGACTTGAAACTGCACCCCGAGGAATGCATCTACATTACCCGCGATTTCCCAAGTACGCGGAGAGGCGTTGCCAAGTTGTTGCAGCAGGTGAGTACCTTCTATACCTATGACAACTTCACCGCCATTGCGGCAGAAGCATTGCTTTGCGGATGCAAAGTGAAAGTTATCCAGAAGGATGGCGAAATGGCCGATCTTCCGAATTCGATCCTGAGCAGCGTTACCACATCAATCAAGGATTTCAAAGCGCAGCTGCACGACTTCATAGAAATGACAAAATTGCTCTGAAGGCCGCTGTTTTTCGGCGGCGGTGGCTGAGCTTGATCAGAGCTATCTAGTCGACGTCAACCATCGCAGCCGGATCCCGAGGCGCGCGATCAAGTGGTAACTTTCACGGCTGTCCTGAAGGAGCGGATCGACTCCGTAGCCCCATGTGGCTCTCTCGAATCCCACCTGCGCACGCTCAGCAGCAAGCGCATCTTCATCTCGGTCGCCGACATAGAGCGCACTTGCGGGCGTCAGTCGCTCTGTCTCAAGCAAGCGCGATATTAGGTGCGCCTTATCGCCCAGCCGCGACGCAAACGAATCCAGGGCAAAAACCCCTTTGAAATACCTCTCCCACCCAAGGTGACAAATGATGTTTCGCGTCGGGGCGATTCGCTTATTCGTGGCCACATACATCGGCACCCCTGCAGTCAACAGCTCGTCAAGTAACTGCACGATTCCATGAAAAACATCGGCTTTTTTGTAACCTGCAGTGTCGTAATGCGCCTTGAATGCAGATATCAATGCGTCAAGGGTCACTGCGTCGGAACCTCCGGCCAACATGGCCATGGTTTCATCCAACGGTGGACCAACTATTGATCTCGTCAAGGGCTGGGCGAGATGGCACCCCACTTGCTCAAAGGCCGCTTGATAACTTTCAAGAATACTTTGCGAGCTGTCGATCAGCGTGCCATCCAAATCAAAAATGACTACGTCAACTGTCATGACGATGCGCCGCACTTGTGCTGTTGGTAACCACGTGTTTGGCCATCTCCTGTATGGCGCTTCGCAGGGGCACGGTAACCCCAAGACCAAGTTCCCGCTTCGCCCGCTGGATACTTGGTACATAGATGTTTCTACCCTGGTGTTCACCACCCTTACCGAGTATTTGAACCGGCTTGTCGGGCGCAATTACGTCGCGAACAATGTGCGCGAGCTGCGCCACAGTGACAGCTTCGTCAGAACCGACGTTGTAGGCTTGTCCGGCAACACCCTTACCCAGCAGAGCTACAAGCCAATGTGCCAGGTCGCGTTGATCCAAGTAGGAGCGCACGGGACTTCCGTCACCTCGGACCGTAATGGAATCTTTCCACAATGCGTCGCGCACAAAGTTGCCGATCGCAAAATGCACGTCCAACGGTAGGTCTTCGCCTAGAAACGCAAAGCATCTGGCATTGACGACTTGCAATCCATGCGCCTCACCATACAGTGCGCACAGGTGTTCGGCCGCACGCTTGGCAACGCCATACGCATTGGCAGGATCCAAGGGATCAGGCATGGTTAGCTGATCTTCCTGCAATTGTTCGACCCCGGGCGGTTGAACCCCATATACCGCCCCGGAGCTGGTATGCAAAAGTCGATCGACCTTGCACTCAATTGCGAAATCCAAAACATTACGGGTACCGACAACGATTTGGTCAAATCGCTGCAAAGGCGTCAACTCCGGACCGCGCGTAGAGTCAGTCGCAGCATGAAGCACATGCGTGAAATCCATGCCGATGGGGAAGGTGGTCGGAATACAAACATCGCCGCGGTGCAATTGCAGCCATGACTGGTTACAAAATTCGGGGTAGTCACGTAGAAAGCACTCCGTCGAGCGCGTCATCACGGTGACCATTGGAACGCTTTGGTGCTGCGCTTGCGCGTGTTTCCAGTAGCGGAGCAGCGCGCGTCCGAAAAAGCCAGTACCGCCGGTTAACAATATATGGCTCATCGGACGCACATCAACGATCCTCAGCTTTGCCCGTAGAGCAGCACCAGCGGGTTTTTCACGCTGGCCCGCAATGACTCGGCAATGACACCCTGGGATCGAAACGAAGAGACCAGAATCGGCACAGACGGACTTTCATGAATCCGGTCTTGCGCCTGAATCACCCAGCGCCCCATCGTTTTTCCAATGAGATTTGGGTTGTTGTCAACAATCGCTACGACATCACAACCGCTCATGCGTTCAATATGAGGGAGCAGCCGCGCTGTGTGAGAGCCAGCGCCAAAAATAATGAGTGGCTCACGAGGAATTCGCGGCAAAACTGCGTTCATTTTTCGATTGGAATCGGCGACGTAGCACTCAAACGCTTCGCCCGATTCGACTTCCAATGACGGCGATGCCAAGGGCGTTCCACCCCACTCAAACAGACCAAACAAGCTACCTGACGCGACCATGGGAAGTGGCAACAATTCAAGGGCAATGGTTCTGGCACCCAAAGAATTGAACAGATTTATGAGTGCCGTTTTAGAAAAAAACTGAATATGCTCCAGCGACAACTCGCCGTGCGGCTCATTGTTGACTGCCGAGAAACACTCGATTGCTGGCACCTCCACCAGCACCTTGCACCCAGTCCGGAGCTTTTGCAGCAAGGCGCCCAAGTCCTGGCGCAAACCAGGAAGGTGCTCCAGAACGGCCATGCAGCAGACCAAGTCAACACCCGCCAGGTTCAACGCTTCATGGGCTTGTGCCATCTTAGCCTGGTGGATCTCCGTCAAGCCAAACCACTCCAAGGCACATTTCGCCGACATGGGCGCTGGGTCGATCCCCTGCAAGTGCGTCCACCCGGCCGCGTGAAATCCTCCCAGCAATGCGCCATATCCGCAACCCAAGTCAGCGATGGCCGCATCCTTGCCGATATGGTTCTCGCAAAACTGGACAGCGGCGTCAACCCGCGCTCGGTCTACCGCCGAAGTTACCCTAGGCGCGTCATATTTTGAGACCGCTTGGTAATAGCGCTCATACGTAGCGGCATCGGGTAACTGGTGGGCAAAATGAAAACCGCAGGTGCCGCAACGTCCAACGGAGTAGCTCATATCAAAGCCGCCAACGGGGGCCATTTCATTTTCAAAGACCACTGCAACCTCGCCCTGTTCGCAAACAGGACAATTTCGATGGGATGGTTTCATATCAGTGGGGGCCGCCATATTCTTGACAGTACTTCGGATGGATGTCACCGAGGGATTGCATACAGGACCGAGTCAAAACTGTTGAAGTAATGCTGGCGGATATAGAAGGAATAGTTCTCGCACATCGATGCCAGTAGCGCGGGAAGCGTCCAAAGGTCTTGCGGATGGTGATAGAGAGAGAGAGCCAGAACGGGACGAGAACGATGAATCAATTGTCGGGCGCCATTCAAGGCCTGCGCTTCAGCCCCTTCCACATCCAGCTTGATGAAGTCTACGTTGCGTCCGCAAAGGACATCGTCAAGTCGGGCGGCTGCCACATGCACCGCCCCCTTGTCAGATATCGCGGCACCCTCGCCCGCACCGGCTGCAAATTTCAGCATAGTGTAGGAGTCAGCCAAGGCTAGCGGCAGGCACATGGTCTCACTTTGGCTGCGACTGGCATTTCGCACTAGAGCACGGAAGTTATCCTCATCTGGTTCGAATAGGTAAGCTTGCGTAACGTTCGCGAGTGAGCAGAACTCCGCGAAGGTGTCACCGTTATACGCACCGCCGTCAACAAACCGGACATCAGCGCTACCCAAGGCGTTTAGCGTGAGCGCGTTGAAATATTGATTGTCTGGGTGCTGGAAGCTGGAATACCCTTGGTTAAGCCCTAAGCGAAAGGCACAGATATCCACCAGACAACGCCGACTAACCTCATCTGAAAGCAACTGGTAGGCACCCTCGATTGCGGACAACTGACCCAACAACAGTTGGGACGCACCCAGCCAGTAGCGCCAGCCCATTTGTGCTTCAAACTGGCTATATATATCCCAAGGCATAAAAATATCCAACGCGCCCGCTGCACGCGCAATACCCTCTAGTGCATCAAATGGCATGCCACGATTAAAGATTCCAACCACCAGTTGAATGGGATGACTCAGTGACGCCCAGTGTTGCCAGTCAACGATGGGCAGCCCCATGGTCTGAGGAACATCAGCTCCCGTCTGCACAAACCCGCGAACATCAAATCCCTGCTTTTGCAACACCGCGCAAACATCGCGTCCAAACTGGCCGGCACCAAAAATCCAAACTGGTCTGTCGGCCTTCACTTGGCGCATTGGGCATGCGGCAAATTGCGCTGACAACGCACGCAACCGAGTGAGATTGGAAGGCATGGCGTGGCCCTTGCTGATAGCTATCGAATCGCCTGAACGGCGGATGCCGACATGGCAACCGCTTTCACTTCATCCGGGGGGAGGAACGGGTGCATGTCATCAAGCTCCGGAGTGGTAAACCTACCGTCCGCATCGACACGCGACTTGATCCGAGGGGTAAACTCCTGTCTTGGATCAACAACGACATCGATCAACAATGGCCCGTCTTCGGTCATCAACTGATCAAGCCTTGGCAAATCGGCCGTGTTTTTTATAGACGTCGTTCTCAATCCATACGCCGCACCGACGGCAGTGAAATCTGGGAACTCAACCCCTGTCGCTGGCGTTGCGCCAACGACTTTCCCGAAGAAGTTTTCATGGGTTTGCCAAATAGACAGATAGCCTCCGTTATTCAAGACGACGATGATCACGTTGCACGCCGTTGTCTTCAACGTCTGCAGCTCCTGAATATTCATTTGCAGACTACCGTCGCCAGCAAAGCAGATCACGCGCCGCGGACACTCTACTTTCGATGCGAATGCCGCCCCGATTGCTGCTGGCAAGTCGTAACCCATGGACGCTGCACCGGAATTGCTGAACAACCGTTGGCCCGATTGAATTTGGCCGATCTGAAACGGGACAATGCAGGCAGATGCATTTCCGCAGGCAACTACGTCGTCTTTACGCATAGTGCGGAATATGCGATCCACCACCAGATAGGGATTCAGCGGAGCATCGGGCAACTGCACATGCTCGTGGCAAACATGATACTTCTCCCGGATGTCTCGACACCAGCTCGCCCAAGGCGAAAAGTCTGGCATCAATTGATCCACTAAGCAGCGTTGTAACCGACTCAAGAATGTCTTGGCATCCGCAGCGACCTTTAGGTCTGCTTGCACGCCAGGCTTCGATAGTTCTGCCGGATCCACATCGACCTGTGCGACCCATGCTTTTTTTGCAAAGGAGTCCCAGTTGTAGCTGGTCTGGCGAATATTCAAACGCGAACCGATCACCAGCACGCAGTCCGCATTTTGCAAACAAAAATTCCCAGATCGGGTGCCAATGGTTCCTGGACGCCCGGCAAATAAAGGGTGATCTGACGCAATCAAGTCGTGCGTCCATGCCGTTGCAAGCGGGATGCCCAATTGTTCTAACAACGTTAAAAGCTGCTTTTCGGAGCCGGACAACCGGACACCAGTGCCCGCCAAAATCAGCGGTCGGTTAGATGCTTTCAACCGCTGAACTATTTGTGTGCATTGCTCCATCAGAACGGGCTCTTCAATACTCACTGCCGGACGCGGATCAGGAATATCCAGCTGCTCAGTGGACGACTGCACATCCAAAGGAATATCCAACCATACCGGCCCAGGGCGTCCGGAAGTGGCCAGCGAGAACGCGGCAGGCAAAGCGGTGACGATGTCTGACACGTCGCGAATCAATACAGCGCTTTTGCATATCGGTGAGGCCATGGCAATGGTTGGCCCCTCCTGATCTCCCAATTGACGAAGTCCGGGCAGCGCATGGAAATCGCGACAGGTTTCACGCTTGACCTGCCCCGAAATGACAATCATGGGGATGGAGTCGGTAAATGCGCCATAAACACCATTCATGGCATTGACCGATCCGGGTCCGGTAGTCAGCATTACCACTGCAGGCTTGTTGGCGATTCGCGCATAGCCTTCTGCCGCCATGGCACACGCCTGCTCATGGTGCATGTAGGTGCAATTCATGCCTTCATGGCCGCCCAGTGCTTGATTCAAAAACATGGCGCCGCCGCCCGTCACGGTAAAAACCTGATCGATGCCTTGGCGCACGAGCCAATCGGCAATCTGTTCCGCAACACGTTTCATTTAAAGCCCGCGATTCAGGATGAAGCTCTTCAAGCCAGGATTCTGGCTGTAGGGTCCACTCACGTGATCGATGGTCAAGGGGCTATCGACCTTGATTGCAGACGCCAGCAGTTCCCCGTTCATGATCTCGCGGCAGGAAAGCTGCCCTTTGCGCAATGGGATTGCGAGATAAAAGTCGCGTTCAAAACTCTCTTTGGTAAATACGTAGCCCGGCTCCAAATCGCGCTTGGCGTAGGCACCGCGTACCAATGCGTCCAAGTATTCCACTTCTTTTCTGGAGATGATGCGTTTGGAACGACTGCGGCCTCCGCACATTTCTGCAGCCTTGTGAAACGCCTTGAACCAAGTATCGCACTGATGTGGCAGTGAACAGTAAGTAGCGACTGCAACGTCCTCGTAGTCAATGTCGATGTGCCGCTCCCAGCTACGCGCTCCCTTACCGTATGAAATCAACATTGAGGACTGCCAATCATGGTATTCGTGGGTCGAAAGACCGATTACATGATTCGGATAGCGAGACTTTAAATAATCGATTTGATCCAATTCCAGCTCGCCATCTTCGGAGGGGTAGAGTGACACGCAATGATTGATGGCAAGCGGAATATCGCGCTTTTCATAAAAGCTGACTAGGTCGTCCAAGTCTTTTTCAGACGCGCCGCCAGTAGACACAATGGTGGGGCGGCGGGTGGAGGCGATCTTCTCAATCAATACCCAATCATTCATGTCTGAACTGGCGATTTTTATAATCGGCATGTCGAACTCAACACAAAGGTCTACTGACGCTTCGTCAAACGGCGTAGCCATAGGAATGCAACTCAGGTACCGAACCTCTTCAACCATGCGGGCAAAGTCAGCCTTGCTTAACTTGGTGTCCTCTGTCTTTTTTATGTACCGGTGATCGACATTGCCTTTGAAATCAGGATGAATGAACTCATCGACGTCTCGAAACTGCAGCTTGATCGCAGCTTTCACATTGTTGTAACGAATAATGGCCGCATGGTCGCGGATGATCTTCAGACCGCGATCGACTTTGCCCCAATGGTTGTTGGCGAGCTCCAGAACAAAAAGGTTCTCGAACAGATCCCGGTCTCGTTGATTGACGTAGCCCATATTCTTGCTCCTGAATTCACCTAAAAATCAACACCTAGGAAAACCTCGATCTTGCGCGCCGCAAACTCCAGCATGTCAGGGGTCAACGCAGGCTGTACACCGATCCAAAAGGTGTTGTTCATGACTCTGTCTGTGTTTTCCAAGTCACCACTCACGCGATAACGAGCCTCAACCATATACGGTTGCCGCGTCAGATTACCGGCGAAAAGCAGGCGAGTCCCCACCTTGTTCTGATCCAAGTAGGTCAACAGGTCCAATCTGGAAACGGGGCAGTTGTCTTTGAGCGTGATCGGAAAGCCAAACCAGGATGGATCGGAATGCTCGGTGGGCTCAGGCAGACTGATGAATTCTTCACAAGCCTTGAGGCGCTCTTTCAAAAAGGCAAAGTTAGCTTTACGGGCGGCAATGAACTGGCCGGCCTTGCCCAACTGCGCTAAACCGCACGCCGCCTGCATGTCGGTAATCTTGAGGTTGTAGCCGAGATGACTGTAGGTGTATTTATGGTCGTAACCGTATGGCAGCGTACCCAACTGTTGGCAAAAGCGCTTGCCGCAGGTGTTGTCTTTGCCGGGCTGGCAATAGCAGTCCCGCCCCCAATCGCGAAAGCTCTCGGCAATGGTTTTTAGCTCATCGCTATTGGTGAATACCGCCCCGCCCTCGCCCATCGTGATGTGGTGGGCGGGGTAAAAACTCAGTGTCGCGATGTCGCCAAAGGTGCCCACCATCTGGCCGCGGTAGGTGCTACCCAGCGCGTCGCAGCAGTCTTCAACCAGCCACAAATTGTATTTTTTGCATAGGGCCGTGACCACGTCCAGATTGAACGGATTGCCCAGCGAGTGCGCTAGCATGATGGCCTTGGTTTTGGGGCCGATGGCCGCCTCGATCTTGCTAGCATCGATGTTGTGGGTCAACCGGTCTACATCCACAAATACCGGCACCGCGCCAAACTGAAGGATGGGGTTCACCGTGGTGGGGAAACCGGCCGCCACACCAATGACTTCATCCCCTTTTTTGATGGCCCGCTCACCCAATTTGGGAGATGTGAGCGTATTGAACGCCACTAGGTTGGCCGATGAACCCGAGTTGACAGTAATGAGGTGCTTAACGCCAATGAAGGCGGCAAGCTTTTTCTCGAATTCAGCGTTAAAGCGCCCGGTTGTGAGCCAGCCATCAAGCGATGCGTCCACCATGTTCTTCAGCTCTGCAGCGTCAATCAACTTGCCGGATGGTGGCACGGCGGTGAGGCCGGGCAGGAAGGGCGCTGGCGCCAGAGCCAGCGCCGCGTATTGATCGACCAGACTAGCGATAGCTGCGCGTATCTCGTCTCTATTCATGTGTGTGCCTCATATGCATCCATGTCTGACCAGCACAATTTAAGTGCATCGGCTCCCGCGTGTTGCGCTTGGTACCAAGCCATGGTGCGCTCCACTGTTTCAAGCAGCGTCCAGCGCGGCTGCACGCCCAGCAGGGTGCGCGCCTTCGCCGTTTCTAGCGCCAGCCAAGCTGCTTCATGCGGCTCTTTACTATTATTTTGATTGCTGCTTGCGCAGGTGGCGTAATGGCCAGAGGCCATTTTCATTACTTTTTCTACCGTAGCAGCCTCAGCCGTTGCCGGGCCAAAGTTATAGGCGCCGGCCAACTCAGGCTTCGTCCAAAGTACTTGTGCCAGACGCAGGTAGCCCGCCAACGGCTCCAGAACATGCTGCCAAGGCCGCACAGCTTGCGGGTTGCGTATGTCAAGCGGTCGCCCGGCCTGCCAAGCGCGCACAGCATCGGGAATCAGCCGGTCTTCAGACCAATCCCCACCACCTATGACATTACCGGCCCTTGCGCTGGCCACCGCCACGCCCTGCTCCGCCAAAAAGGCATCACGGTAGCTGGCTATCACCAGCTCGCAGGCGGCTTTGCTGGCACTGTAGGGGTCATGTCCACCCAATGTGTCGTCTTCACGATACGGATAGGGCTGTTCCCGGTTGAGATACACCTTGTCGGTCGTCACCATCACGGCAACACGCACGCTCGTCAGCTTACGCAGGGCGTCCAGCAGATGGGCGGTGCCCATTAAATTGGTGGAAAAGGTGTTGAGTGGGTCGCGGTAACCTGCGCGCACCAAGGGCTGCGCGGCCAAGTGCAGCACGATCTCAGGGGTCGCGATTTGAACGAGCGCGGCCAACTGCTGCGCATCGCGGATATCGCACAAGTGGCTGGTCATGCCCTGGGCCACGCGCGCCGCTTCAAAAAGGTTGGACTGCGTTTGCGGTGGCAGGGCAATGCCCGTGACATGGGCTCCCATACGCTGCAGCCACAACGCAAGCCAACCGCCCTTGAAACCGGTGTGTCCGGTCAGCAACACGCGCTTGCCTTGCCAGAACGCCGTCTGTGGCAGCATCACCACACCTTCCAGGGCGCTTCGCCTGACTGCCAAAGGTCTTCCAACATATCTTTTTCGCGCAAAGTGTCCATGGGTTGCCAAAACCCTTCATGCGCATAGGCCATGAGTTGCTGCTTCTTGGTCAACGTATTCAGCGGCATAGCCTCCCAAGGAGTTGTATCGCCATCGATCAGCGCCAGAACATCAGGAGAAAGCACGAAATATCCGCCATTGATGCGGCCTCCGTCACCCCGGGGCTTTTCGGCAAACGCTTTGACTTGATCGCCCTTCAACTGTAACGCGCCAAATCGCCCTGGTGGCTGCACAGCAGTAACCGTCGCCAATTTCCCATGGGCCTCGTGAAACGCGATACTGGCGCGAATGTCCACATTGGCTAGTCCATCGCCATAGGTGAAGCAAAACGCCTCTTCACCTTGCAGATAGGACGCAACCCGCTTGAGCCGCCCGCCAGTCTGCGTGTCTTCACCCGTATCGACCAAGGTAACGCACCACGGCTCGGCGTGCCGCTCGTGCACTTCCATGCGGTTGGCAGCCATGTCAAACGTTACGTCGGACATGTGGAGAAAATAATTGGCAAAGTATTCTTTGATGACGTAGCCCTTGTATCCGCAGCAGATGATGAAGTCATTGACTCCGTGCGCAGAGTAGCTCTTCATGATGTGCCACAAAATGGGCTTACCCCCTATCTCGATCATCGGCTTGGGCTTCAGGTACGTTTCCTCGGAAATTCGGGTTCCCAATCCTCCAGCAAGAATGACAGCTTTCATGGTCTACCCGCTCCGATTAATTTGTGGCAGTTGACTGTAATTGGATACATAGGGTTTCAAACCATGTAATTGGTCCAGATTTTTACTTCAGTTTTCAGCGTCAAGACCAACTTGTAGGAATTTACCCTACACGCTACCGCAAAAACGCCTACACCCCAAACATCCAAACGCCGATTTAAGTTTGTTGCGTCGGCTTCCAGAATCAAGGCCATGGTGAACGGCATCGCAAATAGCAGCCAAACACCACTTAATTCAACCAATCAAGCTTGGAGCCCACAATGACCAACGAACAGATGCTGACCGAAATTCGCGAAGCCAATATGACGTACCTAATGCTGGCCCAAAGTTTGATCCGCCAAGACAAGGGCGAGGCGCTGTTTCGACTGGGCATGTCGGAAGAGTCGGCCGACCTGATCAGCGCCCTGTCGCCTGCGCAGGTGATGAAGATTGCTTCTAACAACATGCTGCTGTGCCGCTTCCGGGTAGATGACGACATGGTCTGGAGCCTGCTGACCAACCACAGCGCCAACAAGGTAGACAACGACGCCACTAACAAGCTGCACGCCAGCATCTTGATGACCGGGCGCTACGCCGAAGCGCTGTAAGTTAATTAGACCAATAAGCCCCTAGGAGAACGACCATGGCCACCAAAAGCGTACTGAACGATTCCAAACAAGTAGAACGTGCGGTTGCACTCATTAACCTAGGCGCGCGCCTGCAGGTGCTAGAGAGTGAGACCGACTTGTCCTACGAGCGTTTGCTGCGCCTATACAAAGAGGTGGCTGGCCGATCCCCCAGCAAGGGCCAACTGCCCTTCTCTACCGAATGGTTTTTGACTTGGCAGCCAAACATCCATGCGTCGTTGTTTCAAAACACCTACGAGTACCTGACCAAGGTGAGCGCGATGGATGACATTGACGCCATCATGAAGGCCTATCGTTTGTATACCGAGCAAATTGCTGCCTGCGGCGTAGAGCCCCTGCTGTCGGTCACCCGGGCTTGGCGCTTGGTGAAGTTTATTGACAACAACATGCTGTCTATGACCAAGTGCTGCAAGTGTGGCGGTCACTTTGTAAGCGAGGCGTATGAGAACAGCCGCCACTATGAGTGTGGCTTGTGCACACCACCTGCACGCGCGGGCAAAGGCGCAGCGACGGGTGGCATTCTGCTGCACTAAGGCGAAGGCGCCGGGCGTGAGTAGCTATTATTTTAATAGCTGCTTACACAATGGATGCTAGGGCTAGAGGCCAATTTGTCTTATAAATCCGTACCGCAGCCGGGGATCTAGAAAAAATTCAAGACCCGGCATACTTCGTCGATATGATGGGTTTAGGCCCCAAAAAGCCATGCTCTTTAACCTTTGAAGCCTCCGGCTCCGCTGTCACAATGCGCCTATGTTTGTAATCGTTGGCTGGTTGATTATTCTGGTGTGCGTCTTTGGCGTGTTCATATACCACGATGGCAACATCATGGTGATTTTGCATGCGCTGCCGTTTGAGATGATCACCATCGGCGGCGCCACCATCGGCGCGTTTCTGGCTAACAACCAGACCAAAGTGGTCAAAGCGACCATGAAGGGCTTGGGCGAATGCTTCAAGGGCAGCAAATACACCAAGGCCCGCTACCTGGAATTAATGGCCCTGTTGTTTGACATCCTCCAAAAAGCCCGCAAAGAAGGTTTGATGGCGATTGAAAAGGATGTGGAAGAGCCCCACGAGTCCGAGCTGTTTAAAAAATACCCCACCGTCGGAAACGACCACCACGTCGTCGAATTTATTACCGACTACCTGCGTATGATGGTTTCGGGCAACCTCAACGCCCATGAGATTGAGTCGCTTATGGACAGTGAGATCGACACCCACCACCAAGAAGCACATGCCGCTGTCGCAGCCATTCAGCGGGTCGCGGGCGGCCTGCCAGCCTTTGGAATTGTGGCCGCCGTTCTGGGGGTGGTGAACACTATGGGGTCTGTGGGCCAGCCACCAGCCGTGTTGGGCGGCATGATCGGGTCGGCCCTAGTTGGTACCTTCTTGGGGATTTTGCTGGCTTATGCGTTTGCTGAGCCCCTAGCGGGCGTGCTGGAGCAGAAGGTCGAAGAAAACGGCAAAGAGTTGCAATGTATCAAGACCACGTTGTTGGCAAGTATGCAAGGCTACAACCCATCCACCGCCATTGAATTTGGCCGCAAAGTGCTCTATTCCACCGAGCGCCCAACGTTTGTCGAGCTAGAAGGCTACGTCAAGGGCAAAAAATAGGTCCATGAAGAGCTAAGCATGGCGGGCGACGCAAAAAAACTCCAACCGATCATCATCAAGCGGGTGAAGAAGGGCGGGCACGTGGCCCATGGCGGCGCGTGGAAGATTGCCTACGCCGACTTTGTGACCGCCATGATGGCGTTTTTTTTGTTGATGTGGCTGCTGGGCAGCACATCGGAGGGCGACAAAAAAGGTATTTCAGACTATTTCAAGTCGCCGCTGAAAGTCGCGATGCAAGGTGGGTCCGGCGCGGGTGCCAGTAATAGCATCATCAACGGCGGTGGCAGCGATTTAACACAATCCAGCGGCCAAGCCAAGCGGGGCGATGGCGCTAGCCGCACGGCCAAGAAGATGTCGGGCGACAAGTCCAAGGCAGAGACGGCCAAGCAGGATGCAGCGGCGCTCGCAGCCTTGAGTGCAAAAATTGCGGCGGCTATTTCCAGCACCCCAAAGTTGGCGGAGTTCAGTTCGCAAATTCGCCTTCAAATCACCCCCGACGGCCTGCTAATTCAAATCGTGGACGAGCAAAAGCGCCCTATGTTTGACAGCGGGAGTGCGGTCTTAAAACCCTACATGCGCGACATATTGCGTGAAATCGGGCGGGCATTGCTCGATGTCGATAACAAAATCAGCATTGACGGCCATACCGACAGAGCACCCTACAGCAATGCCGCCAATGGCTACAGCAATTGGGAGCTATCGGCAGACCGCGCCAATGCCTCGCGCCGAGAGCTTGCAGCAGCAGGCATGCCGGACAAGAAGTTGATCCGCATCGTTGGCATGGCATCGAGTTTGTTGTTAGATCCAAACAACCCATTGAGCGCCAGCAACCGCCGCATTAGTATTTTGGTCATGACCAAAGCCGCAGAAGAGCGGCTTGTAGGCGAGAATCCAGGGGGCGAGGGGGAAGTGGCAGAACCCAGCTCCACGACAGCGACGGACGTTGGACAATCGCCGCGTTGATTCGGTAGAAATTAGGTCATACTTAGAAATATACAAATACACCCGGGAAAGGGTTACCGATGGCAAAAGAATTGCGTTTTCTGGTTGTTGACGATTTCTCCACCATGCGGAGAATTGTGCGCAACCTGCTTAAGGAAAGTGGTTACACGGACGCGGATGAGGCAGAAGACGGTGTTGTGGCCCTGCAAAAATTGCGCGGATCGACCTTTGACTTCGTGGTCAGTGACATCAACATGCCCAACATGAATGGTTTTCAGTTGTTGGCCGAGATCAAGAAAGACGAAAAACTCAAACACCTCCCCGTGTTGATGGTGACGGCTGAGGCCCGCAAAGAAGACATCGTGCTGGCGGCCCAACAAGGTGCGGCTGGCTACATTGTTAAACCTTTTACCAAGGCCACCCTGGAAGACAAGGTTAACCATATCTTGACCAAAAACGGTCTGAAATAAGGGGGCGGCCGCAACGGCCGACTACACCCCACATGCGCACCGAGTAACCCGGTGCGCGCGCTTGCAAGCCATGCAGATCGCCCTCCCCAATGTTTTGACCGATAGCAATACGTTTGATCCAGAACTGGGGCAAACCGCCTTGGCCGTTGATCGCGTTTAAGGGGCTGTTTCCCCCGCTTATTGCGCTTTAGTTTTAAGAGTCGCTCGCGACAATGGTCACAACTTCAGAGTTTGACCATCATGGACCAAGGCAGCCAAGACCGCAATTTACCCGCAACCGAACGTAAGCTGAGCAAAGCGCGGGGCGACGGGCAAGTCAGCCGCTCGGAAGATTTAAAACATATAGCCGTTTTGGGGGCCGGCGCGATGGCGATTTTGGTATTCGCCCCCGACATGTTCGAACGTTTGCAGAGCAACTTAGCACAGCAGCTCTCGTTCAATGCCGCAACCATCATGCAAACCGACAACATGATGACACGTATGCTTGAAGGGACCGCCGTCGGTCTGACCGGCTGTACCGTGTTTGCAGCCATCATCGCAGCAGCCTCGGTTGCGGCCGCAGTGGCGTCCGGTGGCTGGGTAACCAGCCTAAAACCGATCACGCCCGACTTCAGTCGACTTAATCCACTGTCCGGCCTAGCCAATCTCGCCAGCAAGAAAAAATTGATTTCTGTTGCAAAAATGGCATTTCTCACCACGGTTTTGTTTGCCATTGCTGCAAGCTATCTGAGCTCGGGAATGTCGACCCTCGCAACGTTGTCGTTGCAACCATCAACCTCTGCCATACAGCAACTAACTCAATGGATTACCGGTGGCCTGGGACTGATGTTGCTGGTGCTGTTTATGGTTGCAATGGTCGATGTCCCTCTGCAGAAATTTCTCCACAAAGATGAGATGAAGATGTCGCACCAAGAGGTGAAGGAAGAGGGCAAGCAGTCTGACGGCGATCCGCAAATCAAAGCAAGAATCCGCCAGAAGCAACGTGAAATGGCAAACAGGAACAGCATCAAAGCGGTACCCAAGGCAGACTTTGTGGTGATGAACCCAACTCACTATGCAGTTGCTATTCGGTACGACGACGCAACCATGGGAGCACCCCAAGTGATCTCCAAAGGCAGCGATCTAACCGCTATGCGCATTCGCGACATTGCCACGCAGAATGCTATCCCCGTTCTGCAGTCGCCCATGCTGGCGCGCGCGCTGTATGCCAACTCGGAATTAAACCAAGACATTCCGTCCGCCCTGTACACCGCGGTGGCACAGGTTTTGGCCTATGTATATAAGCTGCGTGCCGCCATGCGCGGAGAAGGCCCTATGCCGGGAGATGTGCCCGCACCGTTCGTTCCGCCCGAACTCGACCCCCATAACAAGTCCACAAAGGTGGTTGCGCTATGAATCTCTCCCTAAAAAGCTTGCAACAGTGGTACAGCAATAACTCCGGCGTTGTGCAAGGCGCTGCAGCGCCCATGTTGGTGGTCGCCATTCTGGCGATGATGGTGTTGCCACTGCCCCCAATTTTGTTGGATGCCTTCTTCACCATCAACATCGCGGTCGCGCTAATGGTAATGATGGTGGCTGCCTACATGGTTCGCCCGCTCGACTTCTCGGCGTTCCCGTCTGTGTTGCTGCTCACTACCTTGATGCGCTTGTCGCTCAACGTAGCGTCAACCCGCGTTGTATTGCTGGAAGGCCACACCGGCGCCGGCGCCGCGGGTGCGGTGATTGAGGCTTTCGGCCACTTTCTGATTGGTGGAAATTTTGCAGTGGGTCTCATCGTTTTCTCCATTTTGGTGGTGATCAACTTTGTGGTGGTGACCAAAGGTGCTGAGCGGATTGCAGAGGTGTCCGCCCGGTTTACCTTGGACGCGATGCCAGGCAAACAAATGGCCGTCGATGCCGACCTGAGTGCGGGCCTGATCAATGAAGCCGAGGCTAAACGCCGCCGGGCCGAGGTGGGTGAAGAGGCAGAATTTTTTGGCTCGATGGACGGTGCTTCTAAGTTTGTGCGGGGCGATGCGGTTGCGGGCATCCTGATTTTGCTCATCAACATTGTGGGCGGTTTTGCCATTGGTATCCTCCAGCACGACCTCACCGCTTCGCAAGCCGCCAACACCTACATCCTGCTGGCAGTCGGTGACGCCCTAGTGGCCCAGATTCCCGGACTACTGATATCGGTGGCTGCAGCCATGGTGGTGTCACGAGTTGGCAAAGAACGAGACATTGGCAAACAAATCATTAGCCAGATGTTTGTGTCGCCCAAGGTCATTGGTATTACGGCTGCCATCATGTTTATTCTGGGCATCATCCCCAACATGCCGCACCTGGTGTTCTTGGGCATTGCAGCCATTTTGGGCTATGGCGCGTGGGTACTAGACAAAAAGCCGCCGCCGGTCGATCCCGACGCGGTCGCACCCGCCCCCGCGTCAGATGGCGATGCATCATGGGACGATCTGCAACCCGTTGACCAATTAGGCCTTGAATTGGGTTACCGCCTGATCGCCCTGGTCGATAAGACCCGCCAAGGCGATTTGCTGACCCGCATTAAAGGTGTTCGTCGCAAGTTTGCCCAAGAGGTCGGGTTTTTGCCGCCGCCGGTCCACGTTCGAGATAACCTAGAGCTCAAACCCAGCGCCTACCGCATTACCTTGCGCGGCGTGATTGCAGGTGAAGGCGAGGCGTTTCCGGGCATGTTTTTGGCCATCAACCCCGGCGGGATCACGACACCCCTAATCGGCACACCCACGACCGACCCCGCATTTGGCTTGCCCGCACACTGGATCGACCAAAGTCAGAAGGAAGCGGCACAAATGACCGGGTTTACCGTGGTTGATTCTGAGACTGTCATGGCGACCCATTTGTCACACTTGATGCAAGTGCAGGCCTCCAAATTGCTGAGTCGCACAGAAACCCAACAGCTCGTGGAACACGTCGCAAAGTTGGCCCCGAAATTGATTGAAGAGGTCGTTCCCAAAATGGTGTCCATTGCCGTATTTCAGAAAGTGCTGCAATTGCTGCTGGATGAATCGGTCCACATTCGGGATATCCGCACCATCATCGAATGTATGGCAGAAAACGCCACATCGACCACAGACCCGGTCGAGATCGCACGGCGGGTTCGGATTGCGCTGTCGCCCGCCATCGTTCAGCAAATTTATGGCCCTACACGGGAACTCAACGTCATCGCCATTGACCCCGCTCTGGAGCGGCTTCTGGTGCAAGCTTTGGGTAATGCCAACGGCCCTTCGCTGGACCCTGGCGTGGCCGACATGCTGACCCGCACTGCGGCCGAAACAGCCTTGAAACAAGAAGAAATTGGCGTACCAGCGTGTTTGCTGGTGCCCGACCAAATCCGTGGCGCCATTGCGCGCTTGGTGCGCCGTATGGCGCCAAGGCTGCAAGTTCTGTCCCACAGCGAAATTCCTGAAACCCACACCATTCGCATCGGTCCTATTCTTAGAGGTGCCACATCATGAACATCCAACGTTTCTCCGCCCCCACTTCCCGCGAAGCCCTGGCCAAAGCACGCATGGCCTTTGGCGACGGGACCTTGATCCTTTCAAACCGCCCTACCGCCAACGGGGTGGAGGTTGTCGCCACGGCGGAAGACGCGCTGGACGCCTTCGCACAAAAAGACGAATCTGGCGGTCAGAAGTCGCCCGGAAACAAACCGAAAGATTCGCCGCCAAGCTACCGCGAGGTGGCAACCGAAGTCGAAAATGACGCCGCCCAATTGGCCATGAGCACACTGTCGTTTCAGGACTATGTGCGCGAGCGCATGTTGCGTCGCAACAGCGAAACGGACACACCCCAAGCAGAGACCCCTGCAAAGCGGGAGCCTGCACAAGAACGCATCCGTCCCATTGTTCATAACCGAACTTTGGACGCTGCACCGGCGCCAGCCCCCCGTGCTGCCCCCGCAGTGGTGCGCAAGACACAGAGTGCCCCGGCAGCGAATACCGGAATGAGCCAAGGTATTGCCAACGAGTTGCATGCCATGAAGGAGCTGATTGAAGACCGGTTCAATACGCTGAACTGGCTGGGACAAGCACGCCAAAATCCAATCCAGTCCAACCTGATGCTCAAGCTGATTCGTGCCGGCTACTCCCCTACCCTGTCGCGGGCAATTCTAGAACGTATGCCGCAAGAAATGGATGCTGCCGAGTCCGTCAGGTGGGTGATGAGTGTGTTGGAGCGTAACATCAAAACCGATACCACAGGCAGCACCCTGGAAGACGAAGGTGGCGTGTTCGCCATGGTGGGCGCCACCGGCGTTGGCAAAACAACAACGGCCGCCAAACTCGCCGGTATGTGTGCCCGCACCCACGGCTCCAACAGCGTTGGACTGATCACACTCGACACCTACCGGGTTGGCGCCCACGAGCAGCTCAGGGCCTACGGCAAGATGTTAGGTGTGGTGGCCCATCTCGCACACGACCGCGCTGCGTTGAAGGACCTGTTGGGCCTGCTGTCCAACAAAAAAATGGTGCTGATCGATACAACTGGCCTAGCGCCCCGTGACCCTCGAAAACGTGAAATGATGGACTTGCTGGACCTGCCGGAGGTCAAGCGCCTGCTAGTGCTAAACGCCAGCGGTCACGGGGACACATTGGACGACGTCGTCACCGCGTTTAAGCAGAAGAGTCAGCAGCAGGTAATTTTCTCGAAAGTGGACGAAGCCGTAAAAATCGCTCCTGCCATTGACGCTGCAGTGCGCCACCAACTGGTGCTGCGGGGCATCACGACCGGGCAGCGTGTTCCAGAAGACTGGGAAGTTGCCAATGCATCCAAGTTGGTTGCCATGTCCATGCGCAGCACAGGCCATTCTCCACACGACCCAAAAATAACGGATCTGGGGTTCCTCTTTAGCCACTCCGCAGGGGGGGCTTTTGCCAAGGAGCACCTGGATGCATGAATCCCCCGTCAACCAGGCAGCCGGGTTGTTGGGCCTGTCGCGCTCATCTGCGCCACGCATGATGGCCATGGTGGGCCATGGCGACACCAAGGCCGAACTGCCCTTGCTGTGGCGATTGTGCTGGACGCTGTCTGACATGGGCTACCCGGTGACTGTGCTTGACGCCACCACTTTTGAGACGGATGCCAACCCAGGTTTGGCGCAGCGTTTGGGCGATACCTATTGGCACGGTGGCACGGCCACGGATGCGCCGGCGTGGGACATCATTCCATCGGGCAGGGCCATTCAATCGATGTGTGGCAACCCCTCACCGCAGTCGTATTGCCAAGAAAAATTGGGGCAGCTGTTCCCACATGAAGCCATCGTCGTCTTGTACAGTCGCGTGGAATGGCTCATTCCTCTGCTGAGTGGGTCCGGTGTTGCACCCTTGCTGGCTGTATCGTCCAACCGGGCGTCTTTGCTCAGTAGCTACCAGGCGCTAAAACGTTTGTTGATCAATGGCAAATTACAACCTACCATTGCCAGCATGGAGCCACAATCACGCGAAGAGGCTGAGTTCACTGCCACCGACGCTGGCGTTACGAGTCTGGCCGAGTGTGCCAAAAATTTCTTGGGCTACGAAGTCAATGCCGATCGGTTTGGCGCGGCCGGTAGCGGCCTGCACGCCAACACAGACATGCAGCGGCTGGCATTGCGATTGATCGAGAGCGCAGTATTGTTGGGCGCTGATTCGACATCTGTAGAGCAACGGGTTATAAGCAACCATTTGTTGGGTATGGACAGATTTGTCGGGAGTCACTGATGTATACCGCTAAGGGGCAGCTCGATCGCAATGCATTGATCAAACAATACCAGCCACTGGTGCGCAGACTAGCACACCACATGATGGCGAAGTTACCACCTAGCGTGGAAGTAGATGACCTGATTCAGGTTGGTTTAATCGGCTTATCGGACGCACTGACTCGGTTTGAGTCCTCGCAAGGGGTTCAATTCGAGACCTTTGCCACCCAACGCATTCGCGGCGCCATGCTCGACGAATTGCGCGGCAACGACTGGATGTCGCGCAGTTCCCGCAAAGGGCAAAAAGATATTGAGGCAGCTATGCGACGGGCAGAGCATCGGCTTGGACGACTGCCTTTGGAGTCCGAGATCGCCGCCGAAATGGGCATGTCGCTCACCGAATACCAAGATTTGTTAGGCAAGGTTCGAGGCACACAATTGGTGTACTTGGAAGACATGGCCCGCAATGGCGACGACGACGACAGCTATCTGGACCGCCATGTCGGCGACAGCGCAGCCGACCCCTTGAATATGCTGCGAGACCAACGCTTGCGCACATCCTTGGTTGCGGCCATCAAGGCCCTTCCAGAGCGTGAGCAGTACATCATGAGCATGTACTACGAGCAAGACATGAACCTCAAGGAAATTGCGGCGGTGCTCGATGTCACCGAATCCCGCATTTGCCAGCTGCACAGCCAGTCGATTGCCCGGCTTCGGGCAAAAATGCGCGCACACTGACAGAGACTGGCGTATCTGTATCTATTAGGCGGACAGCACTTTGAAGGCGCCGGATTGGCGCATGGACGAGCCGTACGTTTTGGCTTGACCCGCATAAGTAGACTGGGGCGCGTTCGGAATGATGGTTTCCAGTGCCCGATCCACAAATGCGGACCGGCGCAACACATTGCCACGCAACAAGGGAAACACGCTTGCCAAGGTTTTGATACGGACCGCGCGTGCGTTCGACTGAAGGCTGGTGGGTCCGGCTTGATCAACCATATGAAGCAGCTCAACAGCCAATTGCTGCAAGGCCTTGCTGGCCACTTCTACACCCCGAGGATCTCCATCCAACAGCAATGCACTCAATTCGTTGAACTGCTGTTCGATGCGGTCCAATTGACTGTCTAATGTTGCGGTTGTCATGTCAGGTCCTTTGTACAGTTGAACATGCACAGAACCGACTCACACTTCAGTTCGAAGTGCGGTTGAGCATTTCCTGTGCGTTGGCAAGTAATTTGTCCGCAATCACTTCTGGATTGACCACATAGCTGCCGTCTTGAATGGCGGCTTTGACGGTCGCAACTTTCTGCGTATCGATGCTGGCCCCCTCGCTGCGGCCGGTTTTCTCCAAACCACGCGCCAAGGTAGACACAGTCACCGCGACCCCAGGCGAGCGTGCACCCTGCGTTGCTGCTGCGGTTGCAGCGGACGCTGCAGATGACGGCACGCTTTGCGCAGCCTTTTGCGCCGAAGCCGTGTTGCCCTGCTGGACTGGAATGGAATTGTCTGATGTATGACCGATTTTCATGGCGTTCTCCAAAACCACAATAGGTGTAGCCTCGTGCCAATGTTATCGGCGGCTCCACGGTGGACTTTAGAACTAATTGCACGAGAATTTCCCTGAGTTTCAGCTTACAAATCGATTTGTACTGTTCGCCCATCCAGCACCACGCCCATCGTGACCCGACCGTTTTCCATGCGGACCCGGGCGGACTGGCCTACCACGCCAGCCGAAAGAGCCTGGGCGTCGGATGAAATCTGAAACCCAACGCCTTGCGCCACCACCCGAACGGGGGCGCCAGCCTGAAACACCTGCGCAGGCTTGACCATGCCCTGGCGCAGAGTTTGGCCAGTCACCAGGGTTCGGGTGGCAACCTGCCCGACCCATGCCTCCCGCTCGCCCAGCACCGGATTGGTGTCTTCGGCCCAGTTCACTTCGGACTGCACCACATCGGCATCGGTCACGACGGCACCTGCGGCCACTTGCCCCCTAATAACCCATGCAGGTCCGTATGCATTAACGGACACCGGCATGGTGACGTTCCAGTGCACCGGGCCTTCAACGCAACGCAGTCCGACTTGAGATTTTCCCCAAAGGCGTGCACCGAACGGCAGGTAGGGTTCTACCTTGCTGCAGGGTGCAAGCCGCAAGCGGCGATCCAAATCACCGACGTTCGCCTCCATCCGCAGAGCCGTGCCATCGGCACTGGCCACCGTGGGCAGCTCTTTGAGTAGCCATTTCTGCGCTACTTGCTCGTAGTTTGGGTTTCCCACACCTTGGGCAACCGCACTCCAGCTGCACGTTACAGCAAAGAACGCGACTGCCATGTCAGCCAGCAACTGGCGAGTCCACTTACAAAATACAAGCATCGCGGTACTCCTCGCTTTGGTGCGCCATGCACACACAGTGTGTACGGGCAGGTATTGAATCCAGTGAACTATGTCACCCTCAAGGAACCGCAAAGGTAGTAATAGCCGCACTTTTCCGGCTATTTTCTGACGCTAAATAATTAAAGTTATTTCCATAATTACCGCACGTCCATCGTCCTGCATCCCTGCAATGCGACGAACAACTTTGATGCAAAGGTAATTTATGTTTGCTAATTTGACCAGCGCACTAGACTTTCAATCGAAGGCACTGGTCGTGCGCGCTGAACGACAACAGCTCATTGCCAGCAATATTGCCAATGCCGATACACCTGGCTATGTGGGTCGTGACCTCAACTTCAAAGCGGCTATGAATGCAGCCATTGGCGGAAACAATCTGTCACTGTCACTCAGCGCCCCGTCGGGCAGCACGCAAAGTGGCATCTCCGATTCTCGGCACATCCCCTTACAGGCCAGCACGGCGAGCTTGGGCGATTCGAGTCTGGGGTACACGGTGCAAACCCAACCCGCAATGGATGGCAACAGCGTCGACATGGACCGTGAACGCGCCAGCTTCGTCGACAACGCTGTGCGCTACGAAGCAACGCTGCGGTTTATCAATGTCGAATCCAAAACAATTTTGAGCGCCATTCAGGGGCAGTAAACCCGCATAAAGACCTTCGGAGCAAAAACCATGTCCATGTTCTCCATTTTCAGTGTGTCAGGCAGTGCGGTCAGTGCCCAGTCGCAGCGGCTAAACGTGGTGGCAAGTAACTTGGCCAATGCCGACGCCGTCGCCGGCCCGGACGGCAAAGCTTATAAAAGTCGGCAGGTGGTGTTTGAGACAACGCCCATGGGCTCCGATGCATCGTCGGGCGTTCGGGTCAGCGCCATCAACGAGAGCAATGCACCCATGAAACGTACGTACAACCCGTCGCACCCCTCCGCAGATGCAGACGGCTATATCACCCAGTCCAATGTCAACCCGGTCGAAGAAATGGTCAACATGATTTCGGCCTCCCGCTCCTACCAAAACAATGTTGAGGTCATGAACACAGCCAAAACTTTGCTTCTCAAAACCTTGCAAATGGGCCAATAAGCCACAACCAGGATTTATGCCATGACCAGTTCTATTGCCTCCACCGCCAGCACGAGCAGCTTGCTTCAAAGCCAGCCCACCACTACCGCATCGACAACGGATGTGACCCAAGACCGCTTTATGAAGCTTCTGGTCGCGCAGCTGAACAACCAAGACCCCATGAACCCCATGGACAACGCCCAGATGACAAGCCAAATGGCGCAAATCAATACCGTGACTGGAATTCAACAGCTCAATGACACGGTGAAATCGCTTGGTACACAGTTCAGCTCCATGCAAGTGCTGCAAGGTGCGTCGCTCATTGGGCACAACGTGCTGATCAATGGCAATGCGCTTTCTGCAAATAGCACTGGAATGGCTAACGGCGCCTTCAACCTATCCAACAGTGCGGACAGCGTAAAACTACAAATCACGTCGCCAGGAGGGCAGTTGCTGGACAGCGTGGACCTTGGAGCCATGACGAACGGTCAGCATAATTTTCAGTGGGATGCATCCCATTACACCGGCGGGGGGAACCCTACCTTCACAATAACTGCCACTAGCGCGGGGCAGTCTGTGCCAACCACATCACTTGCTCAAGACACGATCACATCCGTTAGTAGCACCGCAGCGGGCATGAGTGTGCAACTCCAAGGCCGTGCCCCAGTTGCTTACGACGCGATTCAATC
>JBBRSA010000008.1:0-96816 GCA_038245855.1 Burkholderiales bacterium | reverse complement strand
GACAGGGAGTTTGGCGATAGACTGTTTCACGGTGGTTGGGCTTTCTTGGCTTGCGGTTGTTGAAGTCAGAACCCACATTCTGTAGGCCCTGACGGGTCCAACCACCAACCTCAACCTTCAACTACGAGCGGGACATCGCCCCGGTTTCTTGTTGTGCGTCCATCAGGTCGAACCATCAGGAGACGACACAATGCTTACCCTTGACATATCGACTGCAACCCCGGCTGGGTTGGTCGATATTGACCCGTCAGATGCGGATGTCGATTCACTGGCCTTAGAGGTCTTTGCTGCTTCACCGCCAGCGCAAAAGGAGCACATCATTGCCGAACTGGTGGGCAAGATTTACCGCGATGCGCCCTTGGTTGAACGCACCCACCTGTTAGAGCAACTGCTAAGACCTTTGGGGGTGCTCTCGTTTCTTACTGTTGCCAACGGCATCTTTGCGCGGTTTTTGTTTTGCAGCGAGTGGCCGCAGCTGCGGGTCCAGCCCGATGACTTGCTCTCCGTACAAGCGGGTGACGTGGTTGCCCTGGTCGACTACGTGCAGCAGGTCAGCGCCTTGGCGATTGACAACTTGGTACAACAAATCGCGCGTGAGCCCCGCATTGCCGGGTCGGCGGCGGCAGCCGTTTTGTTAACCATTTCCATGATGCGGTCTCGCCATCGCCGCGTTAGCGATTAGGTCGCTCCCGGTGCAACCATCTCGGTTGTAGGGGTTTTTGCCATTAAAACTCTGCATACGCGCCACATGGTCCAAGGCCCGGCTGGGTGGCGCTTAACGCGTTCGCCGTAGCTTGCAGTGCCGCATAACCCACATCATGGCCGCACGCGTCGTTGAGTTGCTTAAAGTGTTCAGGTCAAAAAGCAGCACCGCCATCGGGTCGCGGTAGCGACTTGCGCGGTCCGCTTCCATGCGTCCCATCCAAATTGGCGCGCCATACAAATGACGCCATTCCAGGCCGCCCTGGCACAGTTAATGCTCCATATGTAATCCTTATACGAAGCGTGCTAACTTAGGGATATGACTCGCACCCTGATGAGCGCATCCCGCACAAGCCGCAGCCCGCGATGGCCTGCGCTATTGGTTTGGATTTTCGCCTGGGTGACACTGGTCTTTCTGGACCCATCGTGGGAACTGGCCAACCTTGCAATGGTCTTGGTGTTGGCCTCGGCAGCGTCGGCTCTATGGCTGTCGGCGTTTGCGTCGGTCTTGGCCTGCGCTGCGGCGGTCATGGTGTTCAACTGGCAATTTGTTCCGCCCCGCGGCACATTTAACGTCGACATGCACCAGCACATCTTGCTGCTGCTAACCATGCTGGTCGTCTCATCCATGGTGGCACTGTTGATGACCCGGCAGCGCAAATTGGCCCTTGAAGCCCGAACTTGGGCCTATCAGGTTGAAACTTCCCAGGCCTTTCATGACGCGTTGCGTGATGTAGACACGCCGCTGGACCAGGCGCCCTTGTTTCAGGACGTTTTGTCGCGCATGGCTGGCTGTGATGCCAGTGTATTACTGTGCCCAGAAGGGCAGGCGCAGCCGCTGCAAACGCCTCAGTTTGTGCGTTTGGGCACAGCGAACGACGATGAAGAAGCGCGCTTGTGGCAGTGCGCGCAGGACGGCAGCGCGTTTGGCCCGGGCACCGGTGCGTCGGAGGGGCAAGATGCAAGCTACCTACCGGTGCGCGGCAAGCGATCCGTATATGGTGCGGTTCTATTACGTATGGATCAGGACGACTCTGAGGTGCTGGAGCGGCATTTGGCCGCCGCGCAGACGCTTTGTGACCATATGGGGTTATCCATGGAGCGCACCGCAAGCGCCAAGAAAGCCGCTGAAGCGCGTGACGAAGCCCATTCACAAAAGTTGCGTAACACGCTGCTTGCAGCGATTTCCCATGACTACCGCACGCCCTTAGCCACCATTTTGGGTGCAGCCTCGGCCTTGCATGACCAAGGTGATCGGTTGTCACCCGGCCAACGCAAACGTTTTGCCAGTGTCATAGTTGAAGAAGTGCGTCAACTCAGCCAACTCACAGACAACACCTTGCAATTGGCGCGTCTGGACACGTCGGGCGTCACGCTTAAGCGGGACTGGGAATCTGCGGAAGAAATCATTGGCTCAGTCGTCCTTCGCGTTCGCCAAAATCACCCCGATGTAAGGGTCAGCTTGCGGGTTGAACCTGATTTGCCACTACTGCGTTGTGACGCTGTGTTGTTGGTGCAGTTGATGAACAACCTGGTCGACAACGCGATTCGCTACGCGGGCAATTCGTCTGCGCTTGAAATTCAAGCCAGGCGTGTTGTCAATGACGTCATGCTCAGCGTGGGTGATCGTGGCCCAGGTGTTCCATTGGCCTGGCGTGAGCGGATATTTGACGCCTTTGAACGCGGTGATTACCAAGCCCCTTCGGTGCCAGTGGGTGCCGAGCGTGGGAGACGCGGGGCAGGCATCGGCTTGGCTGTGTGCCGGGCCATTGCCAACGCGCATGGGGGGCGGCTGCGGGTACGCAGTCGCACGCGTGGCGGCTCCAGCTTTGAGTGTCTGTTGCCCATCGAGGCGCAACCACTGGGCTCTGAGGCGCCAGGAACTGCACCATGAGCTTGGGCATTTTGATCGTCGAGGACGACCCGGAGTTGCGCGCTACGTTGCGCCAATGCCTAGCGTTGGAAGGTTATCGCACGCTGGCGGCGGCGAGCTTGGCCGATGCTTGGGCGTTGTGGAACCATACGCCCGATGAAAATGGAATTGACCTTGTACTGCTCGACCTGGGACTTCCGGACGGCGATGGATCGTCGTTTTTGCGCACGGTGCGCGCACGGCACCACACCCCGGTGATCGTCACTTCGGCCCGACAGCATGACGGCGAGAAGGTCGCCCTGCTTGACGATGGAGCGGACGACTATTTGGTCAAACCGTTCAGCATCAGTGAGCTGCTTGCCCGCATGCGGGTTGCCCTGCGGCACCGGGGGCAGCATACGCAGGCTGCTGTTTCACAGTACGCCTGCGGCGTGATTGCGGTAGACCTAACCACCCACCGTGTGCTGTGCGATGGCGTAATCGTTCACTTGACGCCGACCGAGTACAAACTGCTGGCCCGCCTGGTGCGCAGTGCCGGGCAAGTCGTCACCCATCGCCAACTACTTACCGACGTATGGGGTTCTGAATTTACCGATCACACCCACTATCTGCGCCTGTACATGGCACAACTGCGCTCCAAGTTAGAAGCCAAGCCGGCCGAGCCTGTTTGCCTGCTGACAGAACCTGGCGTTGGCTATCGCCTGGCAGAACCCCTGTCGCCAATTTCCGGGTGAAACGGACGCATCCTTATGCGTTCCTAACGGCCAAGGTGGCATAGTGGCCCCGCAATTTCAGGGAAACTACGTGAAAACCACCCAATCATCGCTTGCTGCACTGACCCTAGGTGCCGTTGGTGTCGTGTACGGCGACATCGGCACCTCGCCGCTGTACGCTTTTAAAGAAGTGTTTAACAGCGGTGGCGTCCCGGTGATTCCCGACAACGTGCTGGGTATCTTGTCGCTGTTTTTTTGGACCTTGACCATCGTCGTTTCGCTGAAATACGTGGTGCTGATCATGCGTGCGGACAACCACGGCGAGGGTGGCCTTATGGCCTTGCTGGCGCTGGCGTCCCAATCGGTGAAAGACCGGGTGCAATTGCGGCGCACCTTGATGACACTGGGGGTGTTTGGTGTCGCGCTTTTTTTTGGCGACGGTGTCATAACACCCGCCATTTCCGTACTGTCTGCGGTTGAAGGGCTGGAGATCGTCGCGCCAGCAGCCCACGCGTTTGTGGTGCCTGTCGCAATGACCGTGTTGCTGCTGCTGTTCATGGCCCAAAGGCACGGGACCGACACCTTGGGAAAGTTGTTTGGACCGATCATGGTGCTGTGGTTTTTAGTCATTGCCAGCATGGGGCTTGCCCCCATCGCCAACAACCCCGCGGTATTGTTGGCACTGTCACCCATGTACGCCGTGCGCTTTGGCATGGCGCACTTCTCTATCGCATTTGTTGCACTGGGTGCTGTGTTTCTGTGTGTGACCGGCGCTGAGGCGCTGTATGCGGACATGGGCCATTTTGGCAAGCGCCCCATCCGTATCGCCTGGTTTGCTATTGTGAAGCCTGCGTTGATACTGAACTATTTTGGTCAGGGGGCTCTGGTATTGGCGGATGGTAAAGCCATAGAGAACCCCTTCTTTTTAATGCTGCCGACATGGGCCACAGTGCCCATGGTGGTGCTTGCCACGGCCGCAACAGTCATTGCCTCCCAAGCCTTGATCTCGGGCGCCTTTTCTGCGACCAAGCAGACCATCCAACTGGGTTATCTGCCCCGGTTGGCCGTCTTGCACACGTCCGAGAAAGATACGGGTCAAATCTATGTGCCTGCGGTAAATTGGGCGCTGCTGGCTGGCGTATTGCTGTCCGTCGGTGTCTTTCGCTCGTCGTCTGCACTAGCGGCAGCCTATGGCATATCGGTGAGTTTGGTCATGGTGATTACCACCGTGTTGACGTACTTCGTGATTCGCTACGGTTGGAAATTGCCCTTGCCACTGTGTGTTGCTGCCACCAGCTTCTTTCTGGTCATTGACGGATCGTTCTTTGCATCCAATGTGCCCAAAGTGGCAGACGGAGGGTGGTTTCCATTGTTGATGGCCGCCTCACTCTACCTGCTGCTGGCCACTTGGAAAGACGGGCGGCGGTTACTGTCCAGCAAATTGCAGGAAGATGCCATCGCGTTGCCCGATTTTCTGGCGTCGGTGTTTGTGGCTCCCCCTGTGCGCGTGGTAGGCACCGCTGTCTTTTTATCGGCCAACCGTGGTAGTGTTCCCAATGCCTTTCTGCACAACCTCAAGCACAACAGAGTTTTGCATGAAACCAATCTATTCCTGAATGTTCAAGTCGATGACATTCCGCGGGTTGTGCCGTCTGAGCAGGTTCAGTTTTTCGAACTTGGCCACGATTGCTGGCAGGTAACCGTGCAATTTGGCTTTATGGACGAACCCGACGTGCCCAAGGCCCTGGGCTACGGCACCAACGCCGGCTGGCAGCTAGACCCCATGTGCACCAGTTATTTCTTGTCGCGCGACATCGTGGTCCCCACCATAGATGGCGCTATGGCGGCATGGCGCGAAAAACTGTTTGCCCAGATGCACCACAGTGCCAGCGGTGCAGCCAACTTTTTGAGTTTGCCCAGCAATGCCGTGGTTGAGTTGGGCTCCAAAGTAGAAATCTGATGTTGTCCATGTCCAAGGCTCGTAACAGCCGCACCATGGGGTGTTCGCATCTTGAGGTCGCAGCCCAGTGTGTACTGCTATAGGAAGATCACGCCAGCGGGATGACAACAGAAACACACAACCCACATTGATTCGCCTCGTCGGCGTAAGCCAGACGCACATCTGCCCCGATTCGATCGGCAATGGTTTTGACAATGGAAAGGCCAAGCCCTGAGCCCACTTGATCGCTGCCGAGGGTGCGATAAAAAGGATCAAACACGCGCAGACGTTCGTCCACTGCAATGCCAGGGCCTGAATCTTTGATTTGCAGCGTGGCATTGCCTTCGTGGACAGACACCAAAAGATCGACCTTGCCGCCTTCGGGTGTGTAACGAATGGCGTTGTCGACCAGGTTTTTGACGACAGCCACCAAATCCAACTCACTCATCAGCACCTGTGCGTCTTGTGTGCCTTCCACGCCAATGTCGATGTGCTTGGCTTCGGCCAGCGGCAACAGGCCTTCCAGCACGCGGCGGTAGACGCTCTGTACCGAAATGGGCGCTTGGGGTACGTCGGATGTTGCCTGGGCTTTGGCCAAGGTTAGAAGTTGGTCTAGCAGGTTGCGGCCGCGCTCAATACCCTGCTGCAGGGTTGTCAGCCGCTCGCGCGCCTGCTTGGGCATTGGCGTATCTGCCAAACGCTCCGCTTGCAGGGACATGGCCGTCAAGGGTGAACGCAGCTCATGCGCCGCATCGGCCACAAAACGGCGCTGGGCATCCATAGACTGGTCTACACGGGTCAGTAGGCGATTGATAGCCACCACAAACGGCCGCACTTCGACTGGAAGGTGGTCTTCTGCTACCGGGTGCAATTCTTGTTCGGAGCGTTGGTCGATCTCTGTGGAAAGCGCGGCAATGGGCCGAAACATCTTGCGCACCAGGTCCGCCACGATCAGCAGCAGGACAGGAACCAGAATCAAAAACGGCATCAAGGTGCGCAAAGCACTGTCGCGTGCAATTTCGTCACGCACACCGGTTTCTTGCGCCACGGCGATGCGCTCGCCCAGCGCGGTGGTCTTCACCAACACGCGAAACGGCTCACCAGCAAGGTCCAGCGTATGCAGACCGTCGACGAGTGTGGACGGGATGGGTAACAGCACTCCCGTATCTCGCTCGCGTGCGGCGTTCTTGCCGTCGGCCAGATACTGGACGACGACACGGGATTCTTCATCGCTGTCTTGGGCTTGTTTGTCGTCCCCAGGTCGAACCGGCGGCACGTGCTGCCGGTTAAACAAGGCTGCTACTTGGCGCAGCGTGTCGTCTTGCAGCTCGTGCGCATCGTCGAACGCTGCCATAAAGGAAAAGACGCCCGCCACCACCGCGATAATAAGTATCGCCAGCGACAGGGTGAGCGACAGCTTGAGTTGAATCGACGCGTTCAGGCGCCTTTTGAAACCATCCATCCCACCCCCCTGACATTTTTAATAGCGTCGCTGCCCAGTTTGCGCCGCAGCGCGTGGATCAAGAATTCAACCGCGTTGCTTTCGACTTCTTCACCCCAGCCATAGATGCGGTCTTCCAGGTCGCTGCGGGACAAAATGGCCCCTGGGCGCACCAGCAAGGCTTGCAAAAGCGCGAACTCCCGGTTGGAGAGTTGCACCGACGCAGCGCCATTAGCCAATGCCTCACGCGTGGAGGGGTCGAGCGACAGGGCGCCATTGCTCAGTACCGGTACCGCATGGCCGCCTTTGCGGCGCAATACGGCGCGCATGCGGGCGAGCAGTTCGGCCATCTCAAAGGGTTTTAACACGTAGTCATCAGCCCCGCCGTCCAAGCCGCGCAGGCGGTCATCCAGGCCATCGCGGGCGGTGATGATGAGCAGCGGCACCGGGTTGTCTTTGGCGCGGATACTGGTCAGTACCTCTAGCCCATTCTTGCCGGGCAGGCCCAAGTCGAGCAGCACCAAGTCATAGTGTTGGCACGCCAGGGTGGTGAGAGCGGTTTGGCCGTTCTTCACCCAGTCAGCGGCATAGGTGGCATCTTTCAATGCTCCTTGAATGGCCTCGCCAATCATGGCGTCGTCTTCGACCAGCAATACACGCATGGGTACTCCGTTCAGGATTTGTTCTTCGCTGCACGGCGACGCTCCACCAGCCACCACACCAGACCCAGGACCACCAGAACCGACAAACCCCACAGTTCGTCGGCGTCAACTGCCTTGAGTAGATGCACCAGAGCGTGACCGACCCCGTAACCTGCACTGGCAATGATCATCGCCCAAAGTAGCGCTCCCAGCCCATTGAGTAGCAAAAACCGAGGCCATGAAACGCTGCTCATGCCGATGGCAATCGGCCCGGCGATGCGCAGCCCGTACAAAAACCGGATAGACAAAATCAGCGGCAGATGGTGGCGTTCCAGCAAACCATTGACGCGGGCAGCACGCGGCCGCAGCGATGGGTATCGCGCCAGCAGCGCTACGCCATACCGGCGTCCGACCAAAAAATACATTTGGTCGCCCAGAAAGCTGGCAAACGCGGCTACCGCCATCACCACCGGTATCGACAAGTGACCGCGAGAAGCCGCCGCACCGGCGATGAGTAAAACGGATTCCCCTTCCAAAAAGGTGCCCACCGCCACCGCCGCGTAGCCATAGGATTGCACCCACTCTGAGATATTCATACTTCAATAGTCTTTTGTTCACGATGGACAACTCTGCGCACTAGCCACCTCAATTCGCGCTCAATGCACCGTTTTTGCGGCACGTTGCTTGAACAGCAAGATACTGACCAGCATGAACGCAAAAAGTGCTGCCGATGCCCAATAACGACTCAATGCCAGTCCACCCGCATCGAGCGGCTTGTCCAGGAAATCACCCACCACGGCGCCCAGTGGCCGGGTCAGAATGAACGCGGCCCAGAAAAGCAGGGTGTGCGACACACGCGACCAAAAATAAGCCGCCACAACCAAGGCCAGCATCGCACTGAACACAAGGGCTGCGCCGGTGTAACCGAGCCCGGCCGTGCCAGCGGTCCAATCCCCCAGCGCAGTGCCCAAGGTTTGGGAAAACATGATTGTGACCCAGTAAAACATTTCCGCTTTGGGCGAACTGATGCTACTGACCGAGACCGAGCCAAGCGTGCGGTGCCAGACAAAAAGTGAGCCGAGCAACAGGGCCAGCAACAGGGTCGAACCGCCAGCGTAGCCAATCCCGAGCGAGCGGTCTGCAAAATCAGCCAAGGTCGTACCCACCGTGGTGGTGGCAATGATTGTGGTCCAGTAAAGGAACGGACGAAAGGTTTTTGCCTTGATTTGTGCCAAGACCGCCACCAGAAATACGACGGCGAAAATGGCGGTGCCGACGAGGTAGCCAAGGTTCATCGACATCGAGACGGCGTCGCCCCCGGTCTCGCCCAGCGTGGTGGCTGCGATCTTGATGATCCAGAAAATCAAGGTGATTTCTGGCACCTTGGTCAAGGCTTTTTGAGTTGAACTATTCATATTGATTCCCGGTTAATGGTCAATTCTGGCCTTGAAACGCATTGAAAGTATTCATCAACTCTGTCATCGTCTTCTTGCAGTCGGCTTGATTGGGGCTGTCAGCACGCAGTGCAGTCAACGCGTGATCAATGGATTTGTCCAACACGTGCCAATCTTCGGCTGCGCGTGGCTTTAATCCCGCCTCGGCAGAGTCCCAGGCCACTTCCAAGTCTTTGATCCGGGCTTTTGCGGCTGGCAGGTCACCCTTGTCAACCATTGCGGCGACATCTGCCGCGATGGTGCTAAAACTGGATAAGTCACCTAGTTTGGAGGCAACTGCTGCGGGCGCCCCGGTGCTGGTTTGGGTGGCTGCGGGGCCGGTTGTAGCGGTTGCTGTGTCGGCAGGCTTGGAGCAACCCACGGCAAGGGCCAAGATGGCGATGGCTGAGGCCGCCGCAGCGGGGCGAAGGAGTGATTGAATGGGGTTCATGACTTTCCTTGGTTGATGGTGAACAGGTAATGAAATAGGTAGTGAGCCGCGGTTATTTGACGGCTGGACTGTTCTTGCCCATGTTGAACTGCGCAACGGCCACCAGCAGCACGATCACGGTTAAGAACAAGGCACTGGTCCACATGGCTCCCAGGCCTAAGCCGCCGTAGGTCTTGGCCTGCGTCAGCAAGTCACCCAGCGAGGCGCCAAGGGGGCGTGTCAGGATGTAACCAATCCAGAATGTCAGCACGGCGTTGCCGCCCAGGCGCCAGGCCGTGTAGGTGGCGGCAATCAAGGCGCCGAAAGCCACTAGGCCCCAGGTGAAGCCAAGGTGCAATGCCTCAGTAGCCAGATCGCCGGCCGCCGTGCCCAGTGCGAACGTACACAAAATGGCCGACCAGTAAAACAGCTCCCTTTTGCGCGTGAAGATCTCGTGGATGGACAGGGATCGCTCGACCGCATACCAGACCGCGAAGATCGCGGCCAGCAACACGGCAAAGACCGAGGTGCTGAGGTACAGGCTGACACCCAGGCCATCGGTGAACAAGTCGGTAATTTGCGTGCCAACAATACTCACCAGCACCACCGTGAGCCAATAGATCCAGGGCGTGTAGCGTCGCGTGCGTAACTGTGTGAACAGGGCCGCCGCCAGTAGCGCAGCCATGACCGCGCGGGTTACGTTTTGGCCCAGACCGGCATCGACTGCGAGGTAGTCCGCACCCGTCTCGCCCACCGTGGTGCACATGATCTTGATGACCCAAAACGAGAGGGTGACTGCGGGGACTTTGTTGAGCCAGTTTGAACTAGGGGATGTGGGCAGCGTATTCATGGTGTTATCTCCAAGCGAAGTGAAAGAGTTCTGCGGCAAGTCTGACTGGCCAGACTTAGGCCAGCCATAGGGCGTCACATAGCGCGCTTTGCCATTAGTCTGGATCTGGTCCTTCAAGCTTGTTTTCCAAAACCATTCCGGTCTTCGCATCCACGCCAACTTCCTGCGTGCCGTTGGCGTCCTTGATGTCAAACGAGTAGCGCAATCCGCTGCCGCCTTTCTCATTCTCAAGTTCTTCATCCGTGATGTTTCCGGGATGCGCCTTGATCGCGATGACACGGGCATCGGCCATGGTAATTTTGGCGTTCTTGGCGAGCTTGTGGCCCGTGAATGGTTTGGCGCTGGCAGGTTGCGCCGCGGTAGCGGCGTCAGCGGCATAGGCGACAGTGCCGACGGCGGCTAATGCGAGGACGAGGATTGAAAGATTGGTGTTGTAAAGCACAGTGGTTCTCCAGATAAACGCAGGAATTTGCGTACGAGTGAGATTACGGAGACAGACTTAGCTGGCACTGAGTTCGCAATGAACGTGCGGATTCAACTATTGAAAGTAGCGCGGTTGTTGGTGGCCTGCCCCAAACGCCTAGCGCTTATGCGTATTTGCTATATATTTTTTGTAGCAGCTTGCGCATATTCCACGAGGGCTAGCGGTCGTTTTCTATATGAAAAATGACGCTGGGCGTAGCCTGCCAGACCGTTGCGTCTTCCTGCAGCGTGCACGCCCCTTGCACCTGCGCCACCGCGCGCTCGGCGCTGGTCTGATCGGCGGCGTGCACCCATGCCAGCGGTTCACCTGCCACCAGCGTTTGGCCCAGTGGGGCGACTTGGCTGAGGCCCACCCGCCAGTCGATGGCGTCGCCCGCTTTGCGCCGCCCACCGCCCAGCTCCACCACGGCCAAGCCAATCTGGCGTGTTTGCATGGCGGTCAAGGTGCCGGCGCTGGGGGCCGGTACGGGTAACACCACCGGCGCTGCTACCAGGTGCGCCTGTGGTCGCTCCAGTAAATCCGTTGGACCACCCAGTGCGGCCACCATGCGGGCAAAGTGGTCAGCAGCGGCACCGCTGTCCAGTGCAGCTTGCAGTTGGGTGCGGGCGGCTGCGGTATTGGGGGCCAAACCACCCAGCACGAGCAACTCGGCACCCAAGGCGAGGGTGACTTCGTGCAAGCGCGGCTCACGAGCGCCGTGGGCGGCATCACCGGTGAGGTAGGCAATGGCTTCAAGCACTTCCAGCGCATTGCCCACGCTGCGGCCGCGCACCTGGCTCATGTCGGTGATGAGGGCGGTGGTTTTCAGGCCTGCGCCATTGGCCACGGCCACGATGCTGTGGGCCAAGTCGTCGGCCATGGTGCGGGTGTCGGCGAAGGCACCGTTGCCGCAGGTCACATCCATCACCAGGCCCTGCAGCCCGGCGGCCAGTTTTTTGGACAGGATGCTGGCGGTGATCAGCGGCACGCTCTCCACAGTAGCGGTCACGTCGCGGATGGCGTAAAGGCGTCGGTCGGCGGGGGCCAGGTCCGCCGTCTGGCCGATGATGGCGCAGCCCACCGTGCGCACCACGCGGTCAAACTGGGCCGCGTCGGGCGTGGCGTTGTAACCCGGTATGGCCTCGAGCTTGTCGCAGGTGCCGCCGGTGTGGCCCAGGCCGCGCCCCGAGATCATGGGCACATAGCCGCCACACGCCGCCACCATGGGCGCCAGCATCAGGCTGACCTTGTCGCCCACGCCGCCACTGGAGTGTTTGTCTAGCACCGGGCCGGGCATGTCGGGCCAGGCCATGATGCGGCCCGAGTGCTGCATGGCGTGGGTCAGGGCTACACACTCGTTGCGCCCCATCCCATTTAGAAAAATGGCCATGGCCATAGCGGCGACTTGGCCCTCGCTCCAACTACCGTCCACCAGGCCACGTACAAAGTGCTGAATCTGCGGCGTGGTTAAACACAAGCCGTCGCGTTTGGTGCGGATGATTTCTTGGGCCAGCATGGGAAATGTTCTCAAAAGGTGCGGTGCAGCCACATCAATAGGGTGAAGGGCTGGCTGGCAGGGTGGGCGCCGCGTCGGACAGAACCGCCTCAATGTCGGTGAGTAATCCGCTGGCGCCAAAACGAAAGCGCTGGGGGGTGAGGGTGTCTGGGCCCAGCACATCGGCCACCAACGCCAGATAAGGTTGGGCATCGCGCACCGTGCGGATGCCGCCCGATGCTTTGAAGCCTACCGTGGTGGTGCCGCTGATGGCGATTTCGTGCAGCATCACGGCGCTAGCATCCAGCGTGGCCGACACGGCGGTTTTGCCGGTGCTGGTTTTGACAAAGTCGGCCCCAGCGGCAATCGCCAGCTGTGTGGCCTGCGCGATCAGCGCGGGGCTTTGTAGCGCACCACTCTCAATAATGACTTTGAGTGTGAGCGGCCCGCAGGCTGTGCGCACCCGGGCCAGAAAATCGGCGCAGGCCTGTGCCGGGCCTGACTGGCTTGGTTCGGGTTCATGCACCTGTTCACTACTCTGAACCTGCATCAGGGTGCGGTAGGGCAGCACCACATCGACCTCATCGCCGCCTGCCGCCCGAATCTGCTGCACATCGGCCACAGCGCGGGCCACGTCCAGCGCACCATCAGGAAAGTTAGCCACCGCAGCCACGCGCACGCTGGGTGGCAGCAGGCTGCGTGCCAGCGCCACAAAACGCGGCCATACGCACACGGCCGCTGCATTGCCATAGGGCGTTTGGGCACGTTGGCACAGGGCGGCAATGTCGGCTGCGGTGTCGGCGTCGTTCAAGCTGGTGAGGTCCAGGCAGCGCAGCGCCAATTGGGCGGCATCGTGGAGGGGGAGGGCTTGTGGCATGGTTTTATGGGTCAAATAGGGCTGTAGCCCTCGTGTAATGTGCGTAGGCAGCTATTAAATTAATAGTAAAAGTCGTGCGGGCTATGGCGTTAGGCTGGGCTATGTCGGGTTATGTCGGGCTGGGCAGGCCGGACAGCAGGGCATTCAAAAATCCGGCGGCGGTGTCGCCCGAAGCCCGGGCTTGCTGCAGCGTGGCGGCATGGCTGAGCGCTTCACTGGAGAGACCCGCCGCCATGTTGGTAATCAAAGACAGGCCCAGCACCCGCAAGCCGCAGTGGCGCGCCAGAATCGTTTCGGGCACGGTGCTCATGCCCACCGCATCGGCGCCCCAGGCGGCAAACATGCGGATCTCGGCCGGGGTTTCAAATTGCGGCCCCAGCGCCCACAGGTAGGTGCCTTCGGATAAGGGCAGTTTGCGGGCGTGGGCTACGGCCAGGGCGTGTATGCGCAGTGCGGGGTCGTAGGCGTCGTTCATATCCACAAAACGGGCGTTGCCACGCTCACCCACCAAAGGCGAGCACTGCGGGGCATTGATGTGATCGGCTATCAGCATCAGGCTGCCCGGTGGCATATGGGGGCGCATGCTGCCCGCCGCATTGGTCAGCACCAGCATTTGCACGCCCCAGGCTTGCAAGCTGCGCAGCGCACCAGCCATGGCAGCGCAGTCGCCGCTCTCGTAGGCGTGGGTGCGTCCACGCAACATGGCCACGCGCTGGGCCCCGCAGTACCCGATGACGATTTCGCTCACATGGCCTTGCACCTGTGGAATGTCAAAGGCGGGCAGATCGGCGTAGGGTAGGCGCTGGGGGTCTTGCATGTGCTGGGCAGCAGCGGCCCAGCCGGAGCCTAAAACCACAGCCACTTCAGGTGCTGCACCAAAAGTCGCTTGCAACTTGGCAACTGTAGCGGCTACCGCTTTTGCGGCAGGCTCTGGTGGTGTCAGAGCGTGGTTCATGCCAAGTGATCCGGCCCAAAACTGGCAGGCAGCAGTTCACCCAGCGTCCAACTGCCCACCACACCGGTGGGGTCTGCGGCCAAAACGGGCAAGTCGTCCGCACCAAACTCACGCAGCTTTTGGCGGCAACCGCCGCAGGGGCTAATAACCAGCGGCCCAGGCCCTGCCACCATAACCGCCCTCAGGTGCCGGCCGCCTGCCATGACCATGGCCCCTAGGGCAGTGGCCTCGGCGCACCAGCCATGCGGGTAGGCGGCGTTTTCGACATTGCAACCGGCGTGAATTTGTCCGTTTTCGTCCAGCACGGCGGCGCCGACGGTGTAGTGCGAGTAGGGCGCGTGGGCGCGGGCACGCGCGGCTTGGGCGGCGCTCAGTAGGCGCGCAACGGTGTCGGGGGGCAGTGAATGCATGGGGCGTGTCCTGCAGCAAGGGGTGGGCGAAGCAATAGTGTAGTGTTGCGCCACTATGGACCCCATACCTGCTATCCCCACCATCACGCCCGCCACCTTTTTGTGGCACGACTATGAAACCTTTGGCGCCAATGGGCGGCGTGACCGCCCGGCACAGTTTGCCGCCATTCGCACCGATGCCGACCTGAACGAGGTGGGTGAGCCCCTGATGCTGTATTGCCAGCCAGCAAACGACTTCTTGCCCGACCCGGTGTCGTGCCTGATTACTGGTATCACCCCGCAGCACTGCCTAGAGCATGGTGTGCCCGAGTGGCAGTTTGCGGCCACCATTGCGCAGGCCCTGTCGCAGCCCGGCACCATTGGGGTGGGCTACAACACCATTCGGTTTGATGACGAATTCACCCGCCATTTGTTTTGGCGCAACCTGATAGACCCCTACGCGCGTGAATGGCAAAACGACTGTGGCCGCTGGGACCTGCTGGACGTGGTACGCGCCGCCTACGCACTGCGACCCTATGGCATCCATTGGCCGACCAAGCCCGAGGGTGGTGCTAGCTTCAAGTTGACGGATTTGACCGCAGCCAACGGCTTGGCGCATGAGGCGGCACACGACGCCTTGAGTGATGTGCGCGCCACCATTGCCCTGGCGCGCCTGATCAAAACCGCACAGCCACGCTTGTTTGACTTCTGCCTTGGCCTGCACAAAAAGCGCCGCGTCTTGGTGGAACTGGGCTTACCCGCCACACAGGCCCGCGCGCGGCCGTTTTGGCATGTGTCGGGCATGTTTGGCGCCGAACGGGGTTGCCTGGCCCTGATGTGGCCGTTGACTATGCACCCGCAGAACAAAAACGAGTTGCTAGCGTGGGACTTGTTGCATGACCCGCGCGAACTGGCCACGCTCAACGCCGCCGACATCCGCCTGCGCATGTTCACCAAAACGGCAGACCTGCCCCCCGGCGTGGCACGCTTGCCGATGAAAAGCATCCACCTGAACAAGTCGCCCATGGTGATGGCCAACCTCAAGGTATTAACCCCCGCCATGGCCCAGCGCTGGGGTATCGATGTGGACGCCCAACTGCACCACGCCGCCTTAGCCCGTGAGCTGCCGGACATGAGCGCTATCTGGAGCGCGGTTTATGCCCCATCGCCAGAATCAGCCCCCACCGATGTGGATAGCGCGCTGTACGAGGGCTTTGTGGGGGACGCAGACCGGCGCCGCCTAGACGCACTACGCGCCATGACGGGCGCAGAGTTGGCCCATGCCCACCCCGGCTTTGACGACAAGCGCCTGCCAGAGCTGCTGTTTCGCTACCGGGCACGCAACTTTCCGGATTCTTTAAGCGCCGACGAGGCCCAGCGTTGGCAATCCCACCTGGCCGCGCGGCTGCTAGGCGGGCAGGGCGGAGCGCGCAGCGTGGAGCAGTTGTTGAACGAATTGGACCGTTTGGCAACAACCACCGATGCGCGCGGTCAGTCTATTTTGAGCGCCCTATACAACTACGCCCAGGCCATCGCACCCGATAGCAGCCACTGACGAGGACGCTGGGCGGTAGGGGATTTTGCGCAGGTAAAGGTGGAGGCCGCAGGCCGGGGGACACGGAGCAAAAGCCCCTGCCGTCCAGCGTCCGTGTTGCGCCCGGGTCATATGCAGCCAAGCAACGGATAATCGCCCCTCTGCTTATTCATAACACCCGCTTCGGGTTACTCTGACATTCCTATGAAAATCACCAAAGACACCGCCGTAACCCTGCAGTTCAAAGTGGCCGACGCCACCGGCAAGCTAATCAACGACAGCAAAGAGCCCACCGTCTACCTGCACGGTGGCTACGACAACACCTTCCCCAAAATCGAAGCCGCGCTGGACGGCCAAGAAGTGGGCTTTCAGACCACACTGGCGCTGTCTGCTGAAGACGCCTTTGGCGCGCGTGACGAGTCTTTGGTGCGTACCATCCCCAAGACCGATTTCCCACCCGGCGTCAAAGTGGGTGGCCAACTGCAAGGCCGGGGCGATGATGGTGCTGAGGTGGTTTTCAACGTCGTCAAGATCAAAGGCCCCGTGGTCCACTTGGACGCCAACCACCCCTTAGCGGGCCAAGCGCTGAACGTGACTGTGAAAGTGGTGGACGTGCGCGCCGCCACCGCTGAAGAGGTAGCCCACAAGCACGTGCACGGCGAACACGGCCACCACCACTAAACAGCGCGGTGGCAACGACGGGTAGGGCACTATTGGGTCGTTGCGTTTACTATCAAATGTATAGCCGCTAGCGCATATTCTGCGAGGGCTAGAGGCCTATTTGGCACTCAATTTCCGAGAACTCAGCGCGTCCATCAACCGGTGGGCGCGTGCGACCACGTTGTCGGCGGTGAACCCGAATTCGCGCATCAGTACGTCGGCAGGCGCCGATGCGCCGAAGCGTTCAACACCCAGCACATCGCCTTTGTCGCCCACATAACGGTGCCAGCCCTGCACAGACCCCAGTTCCACTGCCAGGCGCGCATGCACGGTGGGCGGTAGCACCTCGTCACGGTAGGCTTGGGGCTGGGCGTCGAACAAGTCCCAGCTCGGCATCGACACGCAGCGCACCGACACGCCTTCAGCGCACAGGCGCTCGGCCGCAGCCAGAATCAAGCTCACTTCCGAGCCGCTTGCCAACAGAATTAAATCGGGCTCGCTCTTAACCGCACCGGCGGGGGACAGCTCGCGCACGACATAGGCACCCCGGCGCAGTCCCTCAGCGCTGGCATACCGGCTGCGGTCTAGCGTGGGTAGGTTCTGCCGGGTCAGCACCAGCAATACTGGCCGATTTTGGGTTTCTATCGCCACCTTCCATGCCACGGCGGTCTCGTTGGCATCGGCCGGGCGGATCAGCGTGAGGTTCCGCATGGCACGCAGGCTGGCCAACTGCTCCACGGGTTGGTGGGTCGGGCCGTCTTCGCCCACCGCAATACTGTCGTGTGTGAAGACGTGCACCACGTGCAGGCCCATGAGCGCTGCCAACCGTATGGCGGGGCGCATGTAGTCTGAAAAGATGAAGAAGGTCGATCCGAACGCGACGAAGCCGCCATGTGCGGCCAAGCCGTTGACGATGCCGCCCATCGCATGTTCGCGCACGCCGAAATGCAGATTGCGTCCGGCCAGGCTCCAGCCACCGGCGTCACCGCCCTGGGCGTCCTCGCCCGCACGCCATGGTGGGTTGAAAGTGCCCTGACCCTTTAAGGCCGTATGCGTGGATGGGTCGAGGTCGGCCGAGCCGCCGAAGAGCGCGGGCAGCCGGGTGGCGATGGCGTTCATCACCTGTCCACCAGAGACGCGGGTGGCCATGCCTTTGTCGTCGGTGGGGAAGACGGGGATTTCGGCATCCCAGCCCGCAGGCAGGTCACCACGCAGGCGGCCCTGCAGTTCGGCGCACAGATCGGGGAACGCTTGTGCGTAGGCCTGCATGCGCGCGTTCCAATCGGCCTCGGCCTGTGCGCCTTGTGTCAGTGCTTGGCGGAAGTGCTCAAGCGCCGTCTGTGGCACGTAAAACGGTGGGTCGAGTGGCCACCCCAGAGCCTGCTTGGTGCTTTTCACGCCTTCGACGCCCAGCGGTGAACCATGGGATTTGAAGCTGTCTTGCTCAGGCGAGCCGTAGCCAATGTGCGTGCGCACCAGAATCAATGACGGCCGGGTGGTCTCGGCACGCGCCGCATCAAGCGCAGTATTCACCGCGTCCAGATCGTTGCCGTCACCGACAACCAGCGTCTGCCAGCCGTAGGCCTGAAAGCGCAGTGCGCGGTCTTCGCTAAAGGTGATGTCGGTGCCCGCTGACAACGTGACGCGGTTGTCGTCGTACAGGCAAACCAGTTTGCCGAGTTGCAGATGCCCGGCCAGCGATGCCGCCTCAGCGGCCACGCCTTCCATCAGGTCGCCATCGCTGACGATGGCCCAGGTGCGGTGGTCGATGGGTGTGTGGCCGCCCTGGTTGTAGCGCGCTGTCAGGTGGGTCTCAGCAATGGCCATGCCGACGGCGTTGGCCAGACCTTGGCCCAGCGGGCCGGTCGTGATCTCGACGCCCGGTGTGTGACCGCGCTCTGGATGACCGGCCGCCTTGCTGCCCCATTGGCGAAACTGCTTCAAATCATCTAGCGACAGGTCGTAGCCAGTCATGTACAGCAGGCTGTAGAGCAGCGCAGAGCCGTGCCCGGGGGAGAGCACAAACCGGTCCCGGTCGGGCCAGTGCGGGTTAGCCGGGTGGTGCTTGAGATGCCGCGTCCACAGCGCGTAGGCCATGGTGGCTGCGCCCAGCGGCAGGCCGGGGTGGCCACTGTTGGCTTGCTGCACCATGTCGACTGACAGACAGCGCAGTGTGTTGATGCATTCAAGATCGAGTGGGCTAGACATGGTGGGCTTTCTAAGAAGTTTGGGTTGGAGTGTCGGCTGCAGCACTGTATTGACCTTGCCGCGCGGCGCGGTTGCAGGCGGCTCGGTGCTGTAGCGCGTGCTGGGCTTGTTGCACGTTAGTGGGCTCGCCGCGCCAGATATCGAGCGCCGACTGCTGGATGGCGCGTGAGTAGGAAAACGTCAACGCCCAGGGAAGGCGCGCCTTGAAGCGCAGGTTCATCGCGTTCAGTCGGGTGGAAGCCAGCTCGGCGCTCTGACCGCCCGACAGAAATGCGATGCCCGGCACGGCGGCAGGCACGGTGCGTAGCAAGCATGTCACAGTGGCGTCGGCCACTTCGTCTACCGTGTCTTGGTGGGGGCAGGCCAAGCCTGGCAGCACCATGTTTGGCTTCAACAGCATGCCTTCGAGCAACACGCCTTGAGCCCGCAGTTGTTTGAAGACCACATGCAGAACCTGCTCAGTAACGTCGGCACAGCGCTGCAGTGTGTGATTACCCGCCATCAGCACTTCGGGCTCGACGATGGGTACCAACCCCGCTTCCTGGCACAAGGCGGCATAACGCGCCAGCGCATGGGCATTGGCCCCGATGCACGTCGCGCTGGGAATGCCTTCGCCGATGGTGATCACGCCGCGCCACTTGGCGAAGCGTGCACCCATCGCTGCATAGTCCATTAACCGTTCGCGTAAGCCGTCCAAGCCTTCGGTGACGGTTTCTCCGGCATGCCCGGCAAGCGCCTTCGCGCCGGTGTCGACCTTGATACCAGGGACGATGCCAAGCCCGACCAGTGCCTTCGCGAACGGTATGCCCGCGCTCGTCACCTGGCGGATTGTCTCGTCGAACAGAATCGCGCCGCTGATGCTCTCATTCAAGGCCGGTGTCGTGACGATGAGTTCGCGCCACGCACGCCGTGCCTCTGCCGTTTGCGGGATGCCGAGCGCGGCGAAGCGCTTGTTGCAGGTGGGGTTGCTTTCGTCCATCGCCAGTAGGCCCTTGTCGTTGTCGATCAGGGCCTGTGCGGTCTGCATAAGGTCGGGGGTATTCATGGTCTCACCGAATCGGTTAGCGATTTTTCGACCGCGTCTAGGGCCTGGCGAATCGCGCCCAGGATCAGTTTGTCAGAGGCCACTTCGTCAATCTCAGGGATGTCCCACTCGAAGATTGAGCGGTATTTCTCGACCAAACCTTTGACATCCCCAGTCAGTTGTTTGCGATGGGCGTCCAGTTCCAGCTGTTCCATTTTTGCCATGTCGTTTCTCCATTTGTCTATGTTCGGGCTAATCATGTCAGGTCTTGTTCGTAACCACTAGCAAGCCAGCCAATGCCGCCAGCACGGACAACCACAGACCGATAGCAATGCGTGTGGCCTTTACGGCGCGGTCCTTCTCCCACCACGTGGCTGGGCGAATGCCCTGTATCAGAAACGTCGTGACAGCGGCCAGGTTCACGCAAATCAGGTTCATCAGAAATAGCGACAACGCCCCCAATGCCGGCACCGGATGGCCACCGCCCAACAGCAGTCCAAACGCGACCAAGGGCGGTAGCAAGGCCACCGCCACCATCACGCCAATCAGGGTCGTAGACACACCGGTGGTAAATGCCAGCGCACCCGCAGCGCCGGATGCCAAGGCCACCACGATGTCGCCCGGCGCCACCGCGTCGCGCGATGCAATTTCGGTCGATGTCGGGTCGACCTGCAGCCATACCCCGAGGATCACCGCCAACACCATCGTCAACACAATCCCAACCAGACCAGTCAGCAGTGCCCGACGCAGCAGCGGCAAGTCGCCCAGGGTTGTCGCAAGCGCCAAAGCCATGTTCGGCCCCAGTAACGGGGCAATTACCATGGCCCCGATGATGATGGCGACGCTGCTGTAATACAGCCCGATGGCTGCCACGATTGTCGACAAGGCCACCATGGCCAAATAGACCCGCGACATCTGTGCGGCATCCTTGATGTCCTCATACAACTCTTCACGGCCGATCCGCCCTGGCGCCACTTCCGACGGTAGTGGTGGCGCGGGATCGGTGACTGGCTCGGGTTCGGCGCGCGGCAGTGTCGCTTCTACCGGCAAAATTACTGCCCGGTTGCCGTCATGTCCGATGTACCGCTCGGCCAGCAGATCGAGCACCGCCTCGCTATGCTCCGCATCGAGCAAGATGCGCACCAGTATTTCACCGTCCGATAGTCGAAGCTGCCGATGTTCAAGAACTTTTTGCTCCTTGAGCAGCTCGCGTACGTCGGCGCTGTCCTTCTCCGGCACCACCAGCTCGATCAGTCGCAGCGCCATCGATGTCTCAGCCTTTCCACTTCCAGTTGCGAATTTCCGGCATGTCCCGCCCGTGCAGGCGGATGTACTGCCGATGCTCAATCAACTTCTCCTTGAGTCGCCGCTTTAGCGCCAAGCCTTTGTCGCCCGATTGCGGCAACCGATCGATCGTATCCATCGTCAGGTGGAACCGATCCAAATCGTTCAGCACCGTCATATCGAATGGTGTGGTGATCGTGCCTTCTTCTTTGTAGCCACGCACGTGGATGTTGTCGTGGTTGGTGCGCCGGTAGGTCAGTCGGTGGATCAGCCACGGATAGGCATGAAAGGCGAAGATAACGGGCTTGTCCTTGGTGAATAGTTCATCAAAGTCGGCATCATTGAGGCCGTGCGGGTGTTCCGTGTGCGGTTGCAGGCGCATCAGGTCGACGACGTTAACGACGCGGATCTTTAGTTCAGGCAGATGCTCGCGCAGGATGGACACGGCAGCCAGTGTTTCGAGTGTCGGCACGTCGCCGCAGCAGGCCATAACGACATCAGGGGCTTCGTCGCCGTCGTTGCTGGCCCATTCCCAGATACCGATACCTTCCGTGCAATGTTTGACGGCGGCGTCCATGGTCAGCCACTGTGGCGCCGGATGTTTGCCGGCCACCACCACGTTCACGTAATGGCGGCTGCGCAGGCAATGGTCCATCACTGACAGCAGGCAATTTGCGTCCGGCGGCAGATAGACCCGTACGATCTCGGCCTTTTTGTTGACGACGTGGTCGATGAAGCCCGGGTCCTGGTGCGTGAAACCGTTGTGGTCCTGGCGCCAGACGTGCGACGCCAGCAGGTAGTTCAGCGACGCGATTTTTCGCCGCCAAGGAATGTGCGCGGTGACCTTGAGCCACTTGGCGTGCTGGTTGAACATCGAGTCAACGATGTGGATGAAGGCCTCGTAGCAGTTGAAAACACCGTGCCGTCCGGTCAACAGATAGCCTTCTAACCAGCCTTCGCACTGGTGTTCGCTGAGCATTTCCATCACGCGGCCGGTGGGCGCTAGGAATTCGTCGTTGGGCTGGGTCGCCGCGTCCCATTGGCGCTGTGTGGTTTCAAACAGCGCCGCTAAGCCGTTGGACAGGGTCTCGTCGGGGCCAAATACGCGAAAGTTTCGCTGTATGTCGTTCAGCTTCGCCACGTCACGCAAAAATGGCCCGAGCACGTGCGTGTCGCCAATGCCCGGCGCACCCGGCACTGGCACCTTGCAGGCGTAGTCGCGAAAGTCTGGCATCTGCAAATCGCGCAGCAGCAAGCCGCCGTTGGCGTGCGGGTTGGAACCCATGCGCCGCGTGCCGACAGGCGCGAGGTCAGCCAATTCTGGGATCAGGCGGCCTTGCTGATCAAACAGTTCCTCGGCTCGGTAGCTCTTTAACCACGCCTCGATCAACGCGAGGTGCTCTGGGTGCGTGGCAGGGTCAGAAATCGGTACTTGGTGGGCGCGGAACGTGCCTTCGATCTGCAGACCGTCAACCTCTTTCGGCCCGGTCCAGCCTTTGGGCGAATTGAGCACAATCATCGGCCAGCGCGGGCGCGCCGCGTGGCCTGCAGCGCGCGCGTCCTGCTGGATTGTGCGGATCTGCTGCACGGCGGTGTCCAGGGCAGTGGCCATAGCCTCGTGCATCAAAGCCGGTTTATGGCCTTCCACGAAAAGCGGGGTCCATCCGCAGCCGCGCATAAACTGCACCAACTCCTCGCGCGTGATGCGCGCCAGCACGGTCGGGTTGGAAATCTTGTAGCCGTTGAGGTGCAGGATCGGCAACACCGCGCCATCGTTCACCGGATCGAGAAACTTGTTGGAATGCCACGCCGTGGCCAGCGGCCCGGTCTCCGCCTCGCCGTCGCCGACAACGCAGGCGACGATCAGATCAGGGTTGTCGAACACAGCACCAAACGAATGACTGAGTGAATAGCCGAGCTCGCCGCCCTCATGGATCGAACCGGGGCATTCGGGTGATGCGTGGCTGGGGATGCCGCCAGGAAACGAGAATTGCCGGAAAAGCTTTTGCAGCCCGGTCTCGTCCTGACTAATATCCGGATAGATCTCGCTATAGGTGCCTTCGAGGTAGGTGTTGCCCACCACCGCTGGCCCGCCGTGGCCCGGCCCCGAGACATAGACCATGTCGAGGTCGTACTTCTTGATAACCCGGTTTAGGTGCACGTAGATGAAGTTCTGCCCCGGTGTCGTGCCCCAGTGTCCGAGCAGCATGTGCTTGATGTCAGACACCGCCAGCGGCCGACGCAGCAGTGGGTTGTCGTAGAGGTAGATCTGCCCGACCGACAAGTAGTTCGCGGCGCGCCAGTAGGCGTCTATCCGGGCGAGTAGGTCGGGCTTGAGTGTGTTGGAGTTAGTAGGCATGGTGTTTCTCAGATTAGTGTCTGTTCGGTTAGTTCCAGATGAAACCAGGCAAACGGGGTAATGACTGACTCGTCAGTGGTAGCCAACTCCCATCACGTAGTCGCGCAGTAGAGACTCCTCGCTCGTGACCTCCTGCAAGAGGACGCCGAGTGCGTCGCGCGCATTGAGAATGCCGACTGGCCGACCCTCTGCGTCCGCAATCGGAATATTTTTTAAGTCGCGCGCTCGCATTTTTGACCACACCTCGTGCACGAGGTCGCTGGATACGCACTGCAATATTTTGGTACTCATAACCCGTGCGGCTGCGGTCATACAAGCAGCCCCCTGGCACTCACCGATTCGGGCGACGACGTCGCTCTTGGTGATAACACCCACCATAATGCCGTTGGCCTCGCAGACAACGACGAGATCGGTGCCTGCACGCAGCAGCTTCGCGGCATCATGCAACGGCGCATGGTCCGCAATGGTCACCAACCGCGCACGCGCAGCCGGTAGCAACTGCTCGATGAACACGCTTTGGTCTCGAAAGAGGGTTGGTTGGCCTTGTTTATCTGCAACTGATGCCACGGAAGTCTCCTTCATTTTGTTACTTCGCTACGCGCGTTAACGCTTTACCGGAATGGAAAACGATGTCGGGCTCACCTGGATGGTGATCGTGTTCCGCGATTGAATACATGGTGTTGTCGGCGTTGGTGCCCAGCTTGTGAACACCGGTCACGGTGCCGTGGCCGATCGCGCTGCGGTAATGCCACGTCACGGACGTGCCATTTGGAATTGTCTTGAACGCGGGAGTTTTTTTGGTAGGCATGGCTGTGTGCTCCTAAATTAGACCTCTGGGATAACTCATTTGGGTGAGATCGGTGGATGAACATCAAGGCCACCAGCACCTTCCTCAATTCCGGCGATCTTCAGACGAATGCGCTCGATTGCGTGCACGGGCTCTAGACCTTTGGGGCAAGCCTCGGCGCAGTTCATGATGGTGCGACAGCGAAACAGCCGGTAGGGGTCGTGGTTGAGGTCGGCCAGCCGCTGCTCTGTGCCCCGGTCGCGGCTGTCGAAGATGAAACGGTAGGCCTGAAGCAGGCCCGACGGGCCGACGAAAGTCTCCGGGTTCCACCAGTACGACGGGCACTGGCTGGTGCAGCATGCGCAAAGGATGCATTCGTAGGCACCGTTCAGCTTTTCGCGCTCGGCCGGCGACTGCAAACGCTCCTTTTCGGGCGGCGGTTCATCGTTGATCAGAAAGGGCGTGATCGATTCGTACTGCTTGAAGAACTGCGTCATGTCAACAATCAGATCGCGAATAATCGGAAAGCCTGGCAGTGGCCGAATAACGACTGGCTCACGCAGATTGCGCACGGGCGTGATGCATGCCAAGCCGTTGCGACCGTTGATGTTCATCGCATCGGACCCGCACACGCCTTCGCGGCAGGACTTCCTGAGGGAAAGCGAGTTGTCTTGTTCCTTTAGGCGCAGCAAAACGTCCAAGAGCATGCGATCAGAGTCGGCAAGCACGATGTCGAAGTCCTGCATGGACGGACGCTCGTCGCGGTCGGGGTCATAGCGTGAAATCGAAAATTTCATGGGAGTTTCTTTCGTTGGGGCGTTGCCGATCAGCTCTGCAGGCGAACCAGAATCTCCAGCACCCAGGCGCCTAGACCGAACAGGCCCAAGGCAACCAGTGCAAGCAACCCGTTGCGCACGACGGTCGGCTTGGCGTAGTCAAGCAGGACATCGCGCAGGCCTACCCACATGTGGCTGAGCAAAGCAGCAAAAAAGAGAAGGAATGCGAGCGAGATACCCGAATGCGCGACCCAAGCCCGCCACTGCGTATGGCCAACCAGCGGATGGACGGCCATGGAGACCAGCACAAAGACCAGGAAGACCAGCATGCAGACGGCGCTTGCGCGCTGCACCCACCAAGCCCGCAAGCCCGTGAATCGACTGCGCGAACGGTGGCCTGGGCTGGCTGCAATACCCTTCACCATACGACCACCACAGCGAGTAGCGCCACAGCGACGCCCGCCAGATTCACGAACCAGGCGCTTTTACGCGCCGAGCGCAGTGGCGAGCCAATGTCGAAGTCGCTGAGCAAGTGCCGCACACCGCCGAGGAGGTGGTGCGCCAGCGCCCAGACGGCGGCCACTACTGCCACCTTGAAAGCGAAGTGCTCCGACAGTTCTGCTACACGCGCAAAGCCAATGTCGTCGCGCAGTGACAGTGCAAACAGATAGACCGCCGCCGGAACGGCCACCGCAAGAATGACGCCGCTGATCCTGTGACCAATCGAAGTTAGCGCACCGACCGGCATCGCGACCTGCGTCAGGTTAAGAAAAACGGGGCGTCGCGTGCGATGCGTCATGGTTCGAAGGCGCGCCATGTCAGTGTGTGCCCCAACGCTGCGACTTTTCATATGACACCCACTATCCACCTTATGTGTGCGACCGACAGTGCGCCAGCGCACGTAGCGCAGAAGCAGCGTCGCTCGCTCCGCTGGCTTACTTCACCGGACCGCAGGTGTTGTTTCAACTTGGCGCTCCCGAATTTCGCGTTCTGCATTTTCCCAATTCTGAGCAGATTTGCCGTCTTTATGGCCCTGCTGCTCGTAAAGCTCATAAGCCCGCGCGGCGATCTGAGGGGTCAGATCGGGGCTTTCGGCCTTGGCCGTCGGCTTCGGTAATGCTTTTACCACCGGCTTGGCCTCGCCCCCCTTGGGGTCGAAGATCCGGTAGGCCAGTAGCTTGATGCGGTCGTTTATGAGGAACCAGACCAGCGCGTAGCCCCAGACGGCCGCTGCCCAACCCCAGCCCAGAGGGGTCATGAACAGGCCGTAGACGGCAATCAACGTGGCTACGACCTGCGTACCCACAACAGCCATCCACAGCACCTTTGCTGGCCGGATCGACCAAAACGGTCCGCGCGTGCGCGTCAGAAATATCGTCAGGTGGCCGGCCACCGACATCTTCAGGTACATCAGCGTCTGGATGTGCGGCCGGTCTAGGTGGAACACCCGTTCGGCAAGGTAGAACAGCCCGAACGCCGCCACCACACCAATGACGCCCAGCACCGACGACACGCCAAGCACCATGCGCATGTTCCATGCCTCGGGTTCGGCCTTGTAGTGCACGTTGTCATAGGCGATAGACAGGATGGCGCCGTCGTTGAGCAGCGCCAGCATCACGATCATCACCGCCGTGAGCGGATAGAAGTTGAAAATCAGGATCGCCGCCGTCATGAACAGCAGCACGCGCAGTGTCTCGGCGATGCGGTAGATCGCATAGCTGTTCATGCGCTGGAAGATGCGGCGGCTTTCCTGGATAGCCTCGATGATCACCGACAGGCCCGGCGTGGTTAGCACGATCGACGCGGCGGCGCGCGCGGCATCGGTCGCGCCCGACACGGCAATGCCGCAATCAGCCTTCTTCAGCGCTGGTGCATCGTTAACGCCATCACCGGTCATGCCGACAATGTGGCCTTGCTTTTGCAGTACGTCGATGATGTGGAACTTGTGCTCGGGGAATACTTGTGCGAATCCGTCCGCCGTCTCGATAGACTGCGCCACCGCGTCGCTTTCGTCCTTCTTAGCGTCACCCAGGCTGGCCGCATCAAGTATGTTCGTACCCATGCCCAGCTTCTTGGCAGTCTCTTTGGCGATGGCCAGCGCGTCACCGGTGACCATTTTGACCTTGACGCCCATCGATAGCGCGGTAGCGATCGTCGCCTTGGCGTCGTCGCGCGGCGGGTCGAACAGCGGCAGCACGCCGACCAGGCGCCATGGTCCGTCGCAGTCTGCGCGGGCAACGCCCAGCGAGCGAAAACCGCGTTCGGCAAAAGCGTCAACGGCCTTCGTCGCGGCCGCCTTTACATCGTTCGCATCGGTGACCAGATCGAGCATGACCTGCGGAGCCCCCTTGGAAACCTTAAAAGTTTTTCCGTCCTTGCCAGTGACAACAGCTTCAGTGCGCTTGTGCACCGGGTCGAAAGGCGTGAAGTGGGTGACTTGGTAGTCCTTTAGGGCTGCGCCGTCTTTCACACCGGCGAGAACGGCAAGATCGATCGTGTCGCCGTTGTCAGGGTGCGACGCGAGGGCGCCATCGAGCACAACTTGTGTAATGTCGGTGCCATCGACGCAATACGGGTCGCCCAGCGACAGCTTGTTTTGCGTCAGCGTACCGGTCTTATCGGCGCATAGCACGTCGACACCGGCCAACTCCTCGATCGCCACCAAGCGGCTCACGATCGCCTGTTTGCCAGACAGCAGCCGTGCACCAACTGCCATCGTCACCGACAGCACGGTGGGCATCGCCACCGGAATGGCGGCCACCGTTACCACCAAGGCGAACTGCAGCGTGGTCAGAATCGGATCGCCGCGATAGATGGCCACACCGATGATCACCGCCACCAGAACCACTGCGAGGACGATCAGATAGTTGCCGATTTTCAGCACGGCCTTCTGAAAGTGGCTGGCAGTCTGCGCGCCTTGGACCAGCTTGGCGGTCTTGCCGAAGTAGGTATTGGTGCCCGTTCCGTAAACCAGTGCGCTGCTCTGGCCGCGTCGAACGATCGACCCAGAAAAAACTGCGTCACCCACCTTGCGCGAGGCGGGCAGCGATTCGCCAGTGAGCGCCGACTGGTCGACTGACATCGGGTCGCCGTCGAGTAGACGCGCATCCGCTGGCACGATGTCACCTAGGCGCAGCTGGATCACGTCGCCCGGCACCAGTTCACGCGCTGGCGACGTGATCCATTGGCCGTTGCGCCGGACCCGTGTCTTGGTGGCGAGCTTGGCCTTGAGCGCGGCGATCGCGTTGCCAGCGGAGTGCTCTTCCCAGTAGCCAACGACCGCGTTGGTCACTAGCAGCACCCCAATGATGAAGAAATCCGGCCAATGTCCAACCACGCCGGACAGGATAACGGCGACCTCGATCATCCAGGGAATGGGACCCCAGAAGTAGCCAAGGAACTTGAGGATCTCGTTGGTCTTCTTCTCCTCGATCTCATTCGGCCCGTACTGGGTAAGTCGCTTCTTCGCCTCCGCAGCGGTAAGGCCTTCGGGTGAAGCGGCGAGTTTCTTTTCAACCTCTGCGATCGGCAGCGTTTTTAGTTCGTCGTGGGCATCCGCCGGCTGCGATGATGGCGCGGTCATCGCACAAGCCTGTAGCCAGCCTCGCCGTGTGGATCGGGGTCAGCAGGTGTACTTGGGTTCGCAGTGGCCGCTCCCGGCTCGGTGGGGCGAAGTTTCTTGGATTTGAGTTTCATTGCTTTGCCTTTCGGTGGTGTCGCACTACTGGCTTGCGGTCCAGTAGCCGTGGCGTCCATAGTGGTCATATAGGCGGGCTTCGTCCTCGCGCGTCAACTTTGCTGCCGGGTCGTAGGCGGGCGCATCCTGCACGGCTTGGCGCGTCAGCTTGACCGAGACGGTGTGTTCTTCCCAGCTTACCGACGCAATCCATTGTGGTGCGATCAGTAACTGGTGACCAAGCCACCAGTTACTGGTGTCGACGATGAGGTAGCGTACGGCCCAGGTCTCGTCATCGATAAGCATGCCGCACACGTGGCCGATGTCGCCGTCGCTTGCGTGAATCTGATAGCTGGTAAGCGCGTTGCAACTGCGCAAGTGTGGGTCCGCATGCGCGGCACGACTCGCTTCGGCGTTCTGAATCGCCTGCTCAATGGGCGGCACCACGCCTGCCCCACCGAGATACGGCAGCATCATGCTGGGATACATGGCTGCGCCCCAGTACCCTATGCCACCCCAGTAGTATGGATAGCCGTAGTAACTCAAATATTCCATCTCGTGTTGTCGCGTCACTGGTTGCTCGGAATCGAAGTCAGGGCTGTTCTTGACCTGCTCTTTCGTTATCGAGACCGGTAGTCGCCGATTCGGCCAGTCCGGGTCGCCGATAGCCATGGGTGAGATCAACACTTTTCTTTCCAAGAGCCAGCCGCCGGTTTCGACGATCAGATAACGTACGACCCAGGCTTGGTCGTCCAGATACAGGTCCTTGACGTGGCCGATGTCGCCGTCGATGGCACCGATGGCGTAGTCGTGCAGCTCCTTGAGGTTTCGTAACATGGATTCGTTCCTTCAAATGTGTGATGTCGGGGATACCCCCGTGTTCTGGGCCAGCATGACTTTGGGCCCACACTGGACCGGCGTCTGTTCGCAAACACACCGACGGACGGCAAGCGCTGCGCTTACTCTGCGGGTCAAGCAATCCCCATTGCGAACTGCACGATCATTTCAGCCATGCCCGAACTCCAACTTCTGTCTAACGGCTCATATCACGTCATGGTGACGGCGTCAGGCTATAGCTACAGCGACTGGAACGGATTGGCTGTGACGCGTTGGAACGAGGACGCCGTGCTCGATTCCGGGGGGGCGCGTTGCTATGTGCGGGACGATGTGGACGGCTCTACCTGGTCGACCGGCTGGCGCTGCGACCATGGCATTGAGACACGCACCGAGGTAGTGGTCTCGCGCGACGATCCGGTGGAGCTGCGCCGCGTCACCTTTACGAATCTTTGCAATCGGCGCCGAACCCTCTGTGCGACCAGTTATGCCGAGGTCGTACTCAGCGCGGCGGCGACCGATTCAGCACACCCGGCGTTCAGCAAGCTCTTTGTCGAGACGGCCATCGATTCAGACTTGCAGGCGATATTGGCGACCCGGCGGCCCAGTACGCCTGCCGAACCCACGCCGTGGCTTTTCCACACGGCGCTGGTCGGTGGTTCGGCCGCTGGGGCCCTCTCGTTCGAGACCGACCGCATGCGTTTTATCGGGCGCGGCCGCAGTGCGGGCAATCCGCAGGCACTGGATCACGGTGACGCGTTGTCGGGTACGGCAGGCCCAGTGCTTGACGCCGTGGCCGCCATCCGTGTCCCGTTCTTCCTCGAACCCGGGGCGTCAATCACGATCGACTGGCTGACCGGTGTCGCGGCAACGCGGGAGGCCTGCATCGCGCTGTTGCGCAAGGTTCGCGATACCCGTTCGGTGACGAAAATCCTGGAACAGGCTGAAGACTACCGGCGCAGCGTCTTGCACACGTTGGCGATCAGCGATGCTGACGCGTTGCTCTACCAACGCATGGCGGCATCGCTCATCTACGCAACAGCCTCACTGCGGGCCAAAGCCAGTGTCATCGCGCAGAACCGCCGTGGGCAGTCTGGTCTATGGGGCTTCGGCATCTCTGGTGACCTGCCCATCGTGCTACTGCGCGTGGCTAACCCCAAGCTACCTGCAACCACCATGCAAATGATTCGGGCGCAGGCATACTGGAATGCGTTTGGACTTCGCTGCGAGTTGGTCGTCCTGTGTGCGCCATCGCCTGACGGCGAGCCGTCCTTGTTCGATCAGGTCAAACGGCAGGTTGATGCGGGAACCGGTGTGGGCCTTGTCGGCAAACCCGGCGGCATCTTCGTGCTTGACGAATCAGCACTGGACAAGGGCGATCGCATCCTACTTCAGAGCGTCGCTAAGATCGTCGTGAACGACACCGACACACTGGCAGCACAAATCGTGCGCCAACTCGGCAGTGCAAGGACCGCCACCGCTGATACGCCCGTGAAGTCGCCAACGCCCGAGCCTGCAAGAGACGCCCAACCTACCGACCTGGTGTCCGGCAACGGATTCGGCGCCTTTTCGCCAGACGGGCGGGAGTACGTCATAACGACATCAGCAGCGCGCATGACACCAGCCCCTTGGGTTAACGTGATCGCCAACCCTGACTTCGGCACGCTGGTGTCGGAGAGCGGAAGCGCCACGACCTGGAGCGAAAACGCGCACGAGTTCCGCCTGACACCCTGGTCCAACGATCCGGTGAGCGACCCCAATACCGAGGCGTTTTATATTCGCGACGAAGCCACGGGGCACTTCTGGTCACCGACGTTGCTGCCCACGCGCGCCGATGGCGCGTACACGACCCGCCATGGGTTCGGCTACAGCGTTTTCGAGCACACCGAGGACGCAATCGAATCCGAATTGCGTATCTATGTTGCCATTGACAGCGCGGTCAAATTCTCGGTTCTGACTTTACGCAACCGGTCGGATCGGCAGCGCCAACTGTCGGTCACCGGCTATGTCGATTGGGTGCTTGGTGACGAGCGCGCAAAGACGCAGATGCACGTGGTGACAGAAGTCGACGCGCAGACGGGCGCACTGTTCGCCCGCAACGCATACAACACCGATTTCGAAGGCCGCACCGCTTTTTTTGATGCTTATTGTGATGTGGTGGGTGCGGCAACCGATGTTTGCGGCGATCGCGCCGACTTCTTTGGTCTGACGGGCACCTTGGCAGCCCCATTCGCACTGACGCAGGCGCACCTGTCGGGCCGGGTCGGCGCCGCGCTTGACCCCTGTGCGGCGCTGCGCGTCAGCGTTGACCTGGCACCAGAGCAGACGTGCGCCCTGGTGTTCAAGCTCGGTGCCGGAAAGACGACCGACGAAGCACGCGATCTGGTACGCCGCTGGCGTCGGCCCGGCGCGGTCGGTGAGGCGCTAGAAGCCGTGCACGCGTTCTGGCGCCACACACTGGGCGCAGTGCAGGTACACACACCCGACGCGCCGCTCAACGTACTTGCCAACGGCTGGCTCCTCTATCAGGTGATCGCGTCGCGTCTGTGGGGCCGCACGGCGTTCTACCAGTGCAGCGGTGCGTTCGGTTTTCGGGACCAGTTGCAGGACGTGATGGCGCTGGTTCACGCTGCGCCGACGCTCGTGCGTGAACACCTGTTACGGGCGGCTGCGCGCCAGTTCGACGAAGGCGACGTGCAGCATTGGTGGCATCCGCCTTCTGGCAAGGGTGTTCGCACCCGCTGCGCCGACGATTTTCTGTGGCTGCCGCTCGTCACCTGCCGTTACGTCGAGGTTACCGGCGACACCGGTGTGCTCGACGTGGCTTGCCCGTTTCTCGAGAGTCGAGCACTCAAGGACGGCGAGACATCGAACTATGAGCTTCCAAAAGTGTCAGGTGAGGAGGGGAGTCTCTACGAACATTGTGTGCGGGCAATCCGCCGTGGCTTCGTTTTCGGCGCACACGGCCTGCCGCTGATGGGCGGCGGCGACTGGAATGACGGCATGAATCTGGTGGGCGCCGGTGGCCAGGGCGAAAGCGTGTGGATGGGCTTTTTCTTCATCACGGTCCTGCAGCGCTTTGCACCGCTTGCGCGTGTCCGTGGCGACGCAGACTTTGCCGACCGCTGCGACCATGAGGCTAAGCGCTTGCGTAGCAGCATTGAGGCGTCGGCTTGGGATGGTGCGTGGTATCGGCGTGCTTGGTTTGACGACGGCACGGTGCTCGGCTCGGCGGCGAACACGGAATGCCAGATCGACTCGATTGCGCAGAGCTGGTCGGTATTGTCGGGTGCGGCACCAGCCGATCGCGCGCAGCGTGCAATGGCGTCGCTCGGCGAGCGGCTGGTGCACCGCGATACGCAGCTCGTGCAGTTGCTTGATCCGCCGTTTGATACCAGCAAGCCATCACCCGGCTACATTCAGGGCTACGTGCCCGGCGTGCGTGAGAACGGCGGGCAGTACACGCACGCGGCGATGTGGGTGGCGATGGCTTTCGCGGCGCTGGGCGATACCGATGGCGCCTGGGACGTATTCGACATGCTCAACCCGCTAGACCACGCCGATTCCGCAGCCGGTGTGGCCACCTACCAGGTGGAGCCCTATGTTGTTGCAGGCGATGTCTACGCCAACGCTGCGCACGCCGGTCGCGGTGGCTGGACCTGGTACACGGGCTCGGCTGGGTGGATGTACCAGCTTATCGTCGAGTCACTGCTCGGCGTCAAAAAAGTCGGGAACCAATTGCGCGTATGCCCACTCTTACCGAAGGCGTGGACGACTTTCGACCTGAGCTACCGGTTTGGCGCAACGACCTACACAATCACCTGCCGTGAAGCGGGAGCGGGCGACGCGGCAGGCCTCGTCGCTGACGGGGTCAATATTTTTGGCGATACTATGACGCTCGTCGATGACGGCTGCGCGCATGTGGTGCTTGTCAACATCGCGCACCAGCACTGATCGACGCGACAAACTTGGAGCAAACTATGCAACTAGGAATGATCGGCCTCGGCCGCATGGGCGCCAGCATGGCGCGACGCATGATGAAAAAGGGGCATACCTGTGTTGTCCACGACACGCAACCCGAGGCCGTTGCAGCCCTACAGACTGACGGCGCCATCGGCACTGCGTCAGTCGAAGAATTCGTCGCCAAGTTGGCGCGGCCGCGAGCTATCTGGCTCATGGTGCCTGCCGCCATTGTCGACATAGCGCTCACGGCACTAACGCCGTATCTACAAGAGGGCGACATCGTCATCGACGGCGGTAATTCTTTCTATCGCGATGACGTGCGTCGGGCAAAGAGCCTGCGCGAGGTCGGCGTGCACTACCTTGACGTTGGCACCAGCGGCGGCGTAGCTGGCCAAGAGCGTGGCTACTGCCTGATGATCGGTGGCGAAGAGGCCATCGTGCGCCATCTGACGCCGATCTTCTCGGCGCTGGCGCCGGGCGTCGGTACTGCGACACGCACGCCTGGGCGCAGCGGCGCGAGTGCGCCGGCCGAAGAAGGATTTCTGCATTGCGGTCCGTCCGGCGCAGGCCACTTTGTCAAGATGGTTCACAACGGCATCGAGTACGGAATGATGCAAGCCTACGCCGAAGGCCTTAACGTCCTACGCAACGCCAACATCGGTCAACGCGCGCAAACCGACGACGCTGAAACTACACCGCTGCGCGACCCCGAGTTCTACCGCTACGACTTGAACCTGCCGGAGGTCGCCGAAGTCTGGCGCCGCGGCAGCGTCATCGGCTCATGGCTACTTGACCTGACTGCCGGTGCACTGCTGAAAGACCCACAGCTCGAAGCCTTCGACGGCCGTGTGTCCGATTCGGGGGAAGGGCGCTGGACCATTCAAGCGGCAATCGACGAAGCGGTGCCAACGCCGGTACTCAGCGCCGCCTTGTACGAGCGTTTTGCCTCGCGCGACCAGTCGATGTTTGCCAATCAGTTGCTGTCGGCGATGCGCCATGCCTTTGGCGGCCATATCGAGAAGCCCGCCGAGAACGCACGATGAGCGTCGCCGCACGCCCTGACCCGAGCGCAGAGCGGACGCATTCCGACGCCTTGGTTGTTTTCGGCTTCACTGGCGACCTCGCTGGCAAGAAGATATTCCCTGCGCTGTATGCAATGGTGAAGAAGGGCCATTTGGCGGTGCCTGTGATCGGCGTTGCGTCGTCGAAATGGGGCGAGGGCGAATGGCAGGCACACGTGCGCGACAGCCTGCTGCACGAAGACCATGAAGGTGGCATCGACGACCCTGCCGCGTTTGACCGCCTGCTATCGCTGCTCAATTACGTCAGCGGCGACTACAACGACGCTACGACCTTTGCCGCATTGAAAGCCGCGCTGGGCGGCGCGAAGCGGCCGGCGTTCTACCTCGCCATTCCACCGTCGCTGTTTGCCACGGTGATCCAGAGCCTAGGCCGGGAGGGTTTGGCGCAGGACGCGCGTGTCATCGTCGAGAAGCCTTTTGGCCGCGACCTGGCGTCAGCGCGCGAGCTCAACGCGGTGGCGCAGACGGTGTTCCCGGAGGCCTCCATCTTCCGCATCGACCATTATTTGGGGAAGGAGGCGATCATGAACATCCTCTACTTCCGCTTTGCGAACTCATTCCTTGAGCCAGTCTGGAACCGCAACCACATCGCCAGCGTTCAGGTGACGCTGGCTGAGGACTTCGGCGTCGGCACACGAGGTGCCTTCTACGAGAGCGCCGGTTGCCTGCGCGACGTGGTCGAAAACCACCTTTTCCAAGTGATTGCGCTGCTGGCAATGGAGCCGCCAGCGTTTCAGAGTTTTGAGGCTGTGCACAGCGCCAAGGCCAGCGTGCTCCGCTCGATGCGGCCGCTCATACCCGCCGACCTGGTGCGTGGCCAATACATTGGTTACCGCGACGAAAAGGGTGTCGCTGCTGATTCCGATGTCGAGACCTTCTGTGCGCTGCGTCTGTTCATCGACTCCTGGCGCTGGGCAGGCGTGCCCTGGTACGTTCGTGCCGGCAAACATCTGCCGCGTTCAGTGGTCGAAGTCCAGGTCCAGATGCAGCCACCACCGCAGCAGCTGTTTGACGACTCCGGGCCGGCCGGTGGTCGTGCCAACTACTTTCGCTTCCGTTTGCAGCCCGTGGCCAGTATCGCGCTGGCGGCGCGCATCAAGCGCTCGGGCAAAGAATTCGTCGGCGTTCAGCGTGAGTTGTATCTCGGTGAAGAAGATTCGAGCAAGGTTTCGACCTACGAACGCCTGCTCGGCGACGCGATGGTTGGCGACGACGCGCTTTTTACCGACGAAGACTCGGTGATGGCGGCCTGGGCCGTCGTCGAGCCGGTATTGACCGAGCATGGCGCAACGCTGCTGTACGCGCCGGGCAGCTGGGGGCCTGCCGAGGCCGCTGCGCTGATCGCAGGCGATGGCGGTTGGCACGACCCTGCGGCCGACGCGCCACCGCCCAATCCATCAATGGTGCGAGGCGCATGATGACGGCCGACGTGGTCTTCCTGCTGGATGTTGACAACACATTGCTCGACGCAGACCGCATCGTCGATGACCTACGCCATCACTTAAAAGGCGAATTTGGCATCGCCTGCGCCCAGCGCTACTGGACGATTTTCGATGCGCTGCGCGAAGAGCTTGGGTATGTCGATTATCTGGGCGCTTTGCAGAGCTACCGCGTCGACGTCGAAAAAGGCAGCGTCGATGAGCAGCGGCTGTTGATGATGGCCTCGTTTCTGATCGACTACCCGTTTGCCGATCGGCTCTATGCGCGTGCGCTGGAGGTCATTACGCACCTAGGCCGCTTTGGCCAGACTGTGATCCTGACCGATGGCGACGTAGTCCTCCAGCCACGCAAGATGCAGCGCTCAGGCCTGCTAGACGCCGTCGGCGGCAGGGCGCTGGTCTACGTACACAAGGAAAAAATGCTGGACGCCGTGCAACGCCACTATCCTGCTCGGCACTACGTAATGGTCGACGACAAACTGCGCATCCTGGCCGCCATGAAGGCGATCTGGCAAGAGCGGCTTACCACCATCTTCCCGCGACAGGGCCATTACGCACTGGACCCGAAAATTGTCGCGGCCCAACCGGCGGCCGACTTCACAATCAAACATATCGGCGAACTTGCCGACCTTGATCCCACGTCACTGATCAAACAGCAGGTTGACAAGGCTTGCATGAACCAGAAATAACAATGAACCTGATTACAAAAAAGCTGCACGACCTAGGCCAGAGCCTGTGGGTCGACAACATCAGCCGCGAAATGCTTGTCAGCGGCACGTTGGCGCGCTACATCGGCGACTGGTCGGTGACCGGACTGACTTCGAACCCGACGATCTTCGAGCACGCAATCGGCCACGGCAACTTCTACGATGAAGCGATTGCACGGCTGGCGCGGCGTGGCGGACCCGCAGAGGAACTGTTCTTTGCGCTAGCATTGGAAGATCTGACCAAGGCGGCCGATCTGCTGCGCCCGGTCTTCGACGCCACCGATGGGGTCGATGGCTGGGTCTCGCTCGAAGTGTCACCCTTGTTGTCGGACAACGCCGCCAAGACCATAGACGCGGCAGCTTGGCTGCATGAAGCTGCAGACAGACCAAATCTCTTTATTAAGATACCGGGAACCCAGGCCGGAGCAAAAGCCATCGAGGAATCGATCTTCAGTGGTGTGCCGATCAACGTGACGCTGCTGTTTTCGCGAGAGCAGTACCTTACTGCAGCCGAGGCGTACATGCGCGGGATCGAACGCCGCCTCGCGGCCGGCCTTGATCCGAACGTGGCTTCAGTTGCCTCCCTTTTTGTCAGTCGCTGGGACGTGGCAGTGCGGGGCGATGTCGCGCCTGAATTTCAAAACCGCCTTGGTATCGCGATCGCGATGCGAACCTACAAGGCTTACCGCGATCTGTTGGCGTCACCGCGCTGGCTGAAGCTTGCCGCAGCCGGTGCCCGGCCGCAGCGGTTGCTGTGGGCGAGCACTGGAACCAAGGACCCGGCAGCGGCCGATACGCTGTACGTCGAAGCGTTGGCGGCACCCGATACCATCGACACGATTCCCGAAAAAACGCTGCATGCCTTTGCCGACCACGGCAATGTGGACACCGTTTTGCCGACCGATGGGGGCTACGCCGACGCAGTGCTGGAAGAATTCAGGCGCGAGGGCATCAACGACGAAGCCCTGGCCGCGCGCTTGCAGCGCGAGGGCGCCGATGCGTTTGCCGCATCTTGGCAGGCGCTGCTGGCACGCATTCACGAAAAGAGCACCAGCATGGCTGGGACCAGGACCTGACCCGATGTCGACCGTGGTCCACTCTCTGGCTGGCAAGTTGGCGCCGCGTTCGTTGTTGGTGGACGTGCCCCGGCTCGTCACGGCCTACTACACCGGCGTGCCCGACCCTACAGTGCCGTCGCAGCGCGTGGCCTTCGGTACGTCCGGCCATCGCGGCGCGTCGTTCGAGCTCTCGTTTAACGAGTGGCATGTGCTGGCGATCGCGCAAGCCATTTGCGACTACAGACAAAGTCAGCACATCTCCGGACCGCTGTTTCTGGGCATCGACACCCACGCCCTGTCGCAGCCAGCTTATGCAAGCGCGCTCGAAGTGCTGGCCGCCAACGGCGTCGATGTAATGCTAGCAGTGGGCGACGAATACACGCCTACACCAGCCATCTCGCATGCCATCCTGACCCACAACCGGGGACGAAGCTCCATGCTGGCCGATGGTATCGTTATCACGCCCTCGCACAATCCACCGGACAACGGCGGCTTCAAGTACAACCCGCCAAACGGCGGCCCAGCAAGTTCCGACATTACGGCCTGGATACAGGACTGCGCTAACCGCTATCTCGAAGCAGCAATGGACGGGGTCAGGCGGGTGCCTTATGCGCAGGCATTGGGTACGAAGACGACGCACCGTCACGATTTTCTAAGCGCTTATGTCGCCGACCTGGGAAATGTGATCGACTTCGACACCATCCGTGATGCCAAGGTTCGCATCGGCGTCGATCCGCTGGGCGGTGCGGGTGTGCACTACTGGGCTCGCATCGCCGAACATTACCGACTCGACCTCACCGTGGTCAGCGACGTGGTCGACCCGACGTTTGGCTTCATGACGGTCGACTGGGACGGAAATATCCGCATGGACCCGTCGTCACCCTATGCGATGCAGCGCCTGCAGGGCATGAAGGACCGCTTCGATATTGCGTTCGCCTGCGACACCGACCACGACCGCCACGGCATCGTCACCCCCACGGCGGGGCTGATGCCGCCGAACCACTACCTCTCGGTGGCGATCGACTACCTGTTCAAAAACCGGAGCGCGTGGAGCGTCGAGGCTGCAGTCGGTAAGACGGTCGTCAGCACGGCTCTGATCGACCGCGTCGCCGCCAGGCTGGGCCGCAAACTGTACGAAGTGCCGGTCGGTTTCAAGTGGTTCTCGGCTGGCCTACTGGACGGCTCGCTCGGCTTTGGGGGAGAGGAGAGCGCTGGGGCCAGCTTTCTGCGCCGCGACGGCACAGTCTGGACCACCGACAAGGACGGCCTCGTACCGGCACTGCTGGCCGCAGAGATCACGGCGCGTTGTGGGCGCGACCCAGCCAAGGTCTACGCAGAACTGGTGCGACAGCTCGGCGAACCGTTTACTGACCGTGTCGAGGCACCGGCAACGCCAGCGCAAAAGGCGCGACTCGCAGCGCTGGCGCCGCCGGCTATTAGCGCGCACGAACTGGCCGGTGAAGTGATCACCTCCGTGCTCGACCATGCACCCGGCAACGGCGCGAACATCGGCGGCGTCAAGGTTATTACGAAGAACGGCTGGTTTGCCGCCCGGCCGTCGGGCACTGAAGATATCTACAAAATATACGCCGAGAGTTTCAAAGGTGACGACCACCTGCAATGCATCCTGAAGGAAGCACAGGCGATCGTCGACCAAGCGATCGCCTTGCCATGAATGCGTCCCTGGCAGGTCTTGCGACATCGCCAGAGCCACCGACCGACGATGCGCTTCTCGAACGTCTGCAGCGTGGCGCGTTTGACTACTTTTTGCAGGCACATAACCCGCGCAACGGACTCGTGGCCGACACCACGCGCGGGGGTGCACCATCGAGTATCGCGGTGATTGGCTTTGCGCTGTCGGCCTACCCGGTGGGTGTAGAGCGCGGTTGGATGGAACGCGCCGACGCGGTGCAACGCACGCTCGTGACGCTGCGTTTCCTCATGGCCAGCGACCAGTCGGGCAGCGCCCGTGCCACGGGCTACCGCGGCTTTTACTTCCACTTCCTCGATATGGACAGCGGAACACGTGTCTGGCGCTCGGAGGTTTCGCTAATCGACACCGGCTTTCTGATGGCCGGCGTGCTGACCGCGGCGGCTTACTTCGATGCCAATACGTCCGACAGGCAGGACGAGATCGAGTTGCGCCAGCTGGCCGATGCTCTGTACCGCCGTGTCGACTGGAACTGGGCGCAGCGCGAGGGTGGGGCGGTGACGCATGGCTGGAAGCCGGAGTGCGGCTTTCTCAACTACGGTTGGGAAGGCTACAGCGAAGCAATCCTGCTCTATGTGCTGGGCCTGGGATCGCCGACCCATGCGCTCACCGACCAGAGCTTCACTGCCTGGACCGCGACTTACCAGTGGGAAAATTTATATGGGTACGACTTCCTGTTTGCAGGGCCGCTGTTCGTCCACCAGTTCTCGCACGCCTGGATCGACTTTCGCGGCATCCGCGACGCCTTCATGCGCGAGAAGAACTGCGATTATTTCGAGAACAGCCGACGTGCCACCTACGTGCAGCGTGAGTATGCGATCCGTAATCCGGGCAGCTTCACCGGCTACGGCGCCGACTGCTGGGGCCTGTCGGCTGGCGACGGTCCGCAGGCCGAAGCACGTTACATCGCTGGTCGGAACCAGACGTTTTATGGCTATGCAGCACGCGGTGTGCCTTACGGTCCGGACGACGGCACGCTCTGCGCCTCGTCGACACTGTCGTCGCTGGTCTTCACACCTGAGCTCGTGCTGCCCGCGCTGCGCGCGATGGGGTCGCAATCCGGCGACGACGATGCGACGCTCATCCGCGCCAGCGGCTTCAACCCGACCGTGGGCGAGGCGGGGCCAAACGGCTGGGTATCAAACGGTGAATTTGGCCTCGACCAAGGCATGATCGTTCTGATGATCGAGAACTACCGCAGCGGACTGCTGTGGCGACTGGGCCGCGCCAATCCTATTGCACGCACCGGGCTGCGCCGGGCAGGCTTCAAAGGTGGTTGGCTGTAGACGGCCGTTCGCCAAAATTTCGATGCGTCAAACCCAACCGTTTCCCGACCCTACACTCGCCGGTACGAATAACGGCCGACCGCCCGACTGGCGCAATCCGCAACCGCGTGATCCGTACCACCTGCTCGTCATCGGCGCCGGGCCAGCCGGGCTGGTGGCGGCCCGTGCCGCAGCGGCGCTCGGCGCTCGCGTTGCGCTCATCGAAAAGCACCTGCTCGGCGGTGTATCCCTGAATTACGGCTGCGTTCCATCGCAGGCGCTCATTCGCACGTCGCGACTGTATGCCGAGATGCGCAATGCCGAGGCCTACGGCGCACGTCCGCCGCCAACCATTGAAGTCGATTTCCATCTGGCGATGGAGCGCATGCGCCGCGTCCGAACACGCGCGGGTCGCGTCGATTCTGCACAGCGCATCGCGGCCGAAGGCATCGACCTCTTTTTTGGCAGTGCGCGCTTTGTTGGCGCTGACACGGTGGACGTAGACGGTCTGCGCCTGCGCTTCAAGAAAGCGCTGATTGCCACCGGATCCCGTTCGCTGCTGCCGACCATTCCTGGTCTTGACGAGGCCGGCTACCTGACAAACGAGACCTTGTTCGATCTGACAGCACTACCAAAAAGCCTTTTGGTCATCGGGGGTGGTCCGGTGGGCTGCGAGGTGGCGCAAGCGCTGTGCCGCTTTGGTTGCCGCACCATTATCGCCCATGCCGAGCCGCTGTTTTTACCGAAAGAAGAACGTGATGCCGCCCAGTTGCTGGCCGAGGGAATGGCACGCGATGGGGTCGAGATCCATCTGAACACCAAGGCCGTCAACGTGCGTGTCGAGGGCGGCAAGAAGCTCATCGAGACACGCAACGATGGCAACGTCGCGACGATAACGGTGAACGAGATTCTCACCGGCATCGGCCGCCTACCGGCGCTCTCAGGCCTGAACCTCGAAGCCGCCGGCGTTGCCTATGACACCGACGCGGGCATCGTCGTCGACGACTTTTTGCGTACAACGAACCGGCGTATTTTCGCCGCTGGCGACGTCTGCCTAGAACACCAGTTTACCGATACCGCCGAGGCATCGGCGCGTATTGCCGTACGCAATGCGCTGTGCTTTGGCCGCGCGCGCCTGAGTGCGTTGACGATTCCGTGGTGCACCTACACCGACCCGGAAATCGCCCACGTTGGCCTGTACGTGCGACAAGCGCGCGAGCGCGGCATCCCGGTGAAAACCTACACCGTGCCGATGCACGATGTCGTCCGCGCCATTGCCGACGGCGAGGAAAACGGCTTCGTGAAGATTCACGTGCGTGACGGCAGCGACGAGATCTTGGGTGCGACTGTGGTAGCCCGACATGCCGGCGAGATGGTCAACGACCTGTCGCTAGCAATGGTCGCCGGAATCGGCCTGGGAACGATCGCGCATGTCATTCATGCCTACCCGACACAGGCCGAGGGCATCAAGAAGGCGGCAATGGCCTACGCTATGGCTCCGGCACCAACATGGGTGAAGTGGCTGCGGCGTCTCTGGTTTACGCTCTGACCGGAAATTAAACCATTGGCTCGCTCAAGTCTTCTTGAGGAAACAGGCCTTGAGCATGAAGCTGCCGCCGTCCATCTTGCAATCGACCTCATGGTCGCCACCGACCAGACGAATACTCTTGACCTTGGTGCCCATCTTCAGAACTGTAGATGAGCCTTTAACCTTCAAATCCTTGATCAACACCACGGCGTCGCCATCTTGCAGTACCTGGCCGTTGGAATCCTTGACGACCGCGCCGACATCCTCATCGGCAGCGATGGTTGTCACCAAAGGCCATTCATAGCCGCAGTCAGCACAGACGTAGTTGGCGCCATCAGGATATGTGTTATCCAAGGTGCATTGGGGGCAAGCGGGGGCGGCGGATTGGGTCATAACGATGGTATGCAAATAGGAGGACAGATTATCGACGCTGAACACAGTGCGTCGGACAAAGCGGGGTTCGGTGGTTCAAAGCGCAACCGATCGACTTGCAGATGTTTAACTAAACATAATATACATCGTATAAAGTACAACAAGACCAAAAAGCTACCGTCCAAGGCCCGCCAAACCCGTGAAATGCTCAGTGCCAGACTCAAAATCATGCTGGCCGACTTGGCGCTAACCCCTGAGTCGGCCGGGAAAATGTTGCATGTGAGCCCGCGCACCGTGCGGTACTGGATTTCCGGAAAGACCACCATCCCGTACGCATCCTACCGGCTGCTGCGTATCTTGACCGGTGCAGAGCTGGGCTGCAACGGCTGGGAGGGTTGGCACATGCACAGCGGCAAGCTATGGAGCCCCGAGGGTTTCGGCTTCCTGCCTAGGGAGTCGAGCTGGTGGAGTTTGTTGGTGCGTCAAGCGCGTTCGTTCAGAACCTTGTACGACAGGGAAACCCAGCTCCGTCTGTTGGCGATCAGGTCGGGAGACGCGTCGGCGGCACCGCTGGGGTGCGCGAATGCGGGCCCGGGCGGTGGCGCTGCCGCGTCAACGTCCGACGCAGTCGGACGGGCGGCGAAGCCGACCGGCCTAATTTATTAATAGATCACTTTACGACACACATTAATTTTTGCAGCCTGTTTCATTGGGAAAACCCAAAAAGAACACGCTACCAGAAACATAGCAAAGGAATCCACATTATGAAAAGTATGGTCCATCGTCTCAAAACCGTAGCGGCTCCATCGGACTACCTGCCGGATGATCTGCGCAACGGTCACGGCATCATGAGGGCGGCGTTTGAGGGTCCAACGTTAGAAACATCCCGATTGGTCCACCGCCCAACCCTGCTGGGTGCGCTGCTGGCACGCTCTGGCAATGCTCCACAGATTGCACCACCACCACGCAGGGGCCGCCCGGTGGGGTCAAAAAACAGGGTGCAGTCATGAACACGCACCAGCAAACAGGCAGCAATCAAGCGCAAAGGCTCCAGAATGCGCTAGGACTGTTCAAACCACCCACGGGCGGGGTAGGTGGCCCAAGACGGGGTATCGGGGTCGTAGACCCTGATGATGACAACTCAGAAGGCGGAATACATCAGGCGGGCCGCGGTGACGGTGCCCACGTGCCCCGCCCTGCCCCCGTGCCATGCCAAACCGGTATTGATTTATCAGCAAATGAAAGGATTTCCGAGGGGGCAGAATTGAACCCTTCTATACATCGTATAAAGTACAACAAGACCTATGCGACGAAGGTCCACAGCCGATAGTTACCAGCTCCCCTTAGGCTGCTTAGCCCGCACATAAGCCCCAATCAAGGCCGCTGCATCGGTGCGGTTGTTGGCGTATGCAAAGTCCAGTGCAGTTAGGTCCAGGCTGTTCTTGACCATAGGGTCGGCGCCACCATCCAGCAACGCACGCACGGCTTCGGCCGTTCCGTACTTGGCGGCCATCATTAGCGGCGTGCTGCCGTTGGGTGATTGGGTGTCGATGTATGCATGGTGCTCCAGCAGCATTTTTATGATGGCCACGTTTCCACTGGTTGCGGCGTAATGCAGCGCGGTCCATCCGGGCTTATTGATGTCAGCGCCCTTATCAATGAGCTTTTGACACACATCGGTGTTTCCGGCTAGTGCCGCCAGCATGAGCGGGCTTTCGCCTTGCTCGGTCAGCACGTTGACGTCGATGTCTGGCGTGGCCAGCAGCGCGTCTATGACCTTAAAAGACCCTGCACGTACCGCTAAGTTCAGCGGATGTGCACCTTTTGCGTTTAAGGTGTTGGGGTCAAGGCCGTGGCTAACCAGCTCTGTAACCACATCCGAGTCATTACTCGTTATGGCGGAGAAAAAATCATCGTATGAGCCGGCGTGTACTATAGAAAACCCAATTAATACAATTAGTTGCAGTACACACTTAATGTATTTACTCATGAATGGATACCTGCAAAAAGCTTTGAAAAGTTGTCGCTGGTGGCCTGAGCAATGGTTTCTATGCTGCAATTTCTCAGAGCCGCTAACTGTTTTGCAACATAGGGCACGTAGGACGGGTTGTTGGTTTTGCCCCGGTACGGGACCGGTGCCAAATAAGGGCTGTCGGTCTCGATCAGCAGGCGATCCAGCGGCACCCAGGCCGCAACATCACGCAAGTCCTGTGCGGTCTTAAAAGTCAATATTCCCGAAAACGAGATGTAAAAACCCAGCGCAAGCGCTTGACGCGCCACGGATTCGCTCTCGGTAAAGCAGTGGAAAACGCCGCCTGCGCAGCCCACGCTGCCGTCTTCACCCTCCTCCTTCAATATGGCCAAGGTGTCGACCGATGCGCTGCGGGTGTGGATGACCAAGGGTTTTTGCAACTGCCGCGCAGCGTGGATATGTACCCGAAAGCGCTCACGCTGCCACTCCATGTCTGCAAGGGTGCGCTCGCCCAAACGGTAATAGTCCAACCCGGTCTCGCCAATGGCCACCACACGCGGCAAAGCGCCACGCTGCAGCAGGTCGTCCACACTGGGTTCTTGTACGTCTTCGTTGTCCGGATGCACACCCACGCTGGACCAAAAGTTGTCATATTGCATGGCCAGCTGGTGTACGTCGGCAAACTCTTCCAGCGTGGTGCAGATGCACAGTGCACGGTCAACCTGGGCTTCGGCCATGGCGCTGCGAATAGCAGGCATGGCCGATTTCAGCTCCGGAAATGTCAAATGGCAATGGGAGTCGGTAAACATAGTGGGGATTCAAATAATAGACGCACGGCGAATAAAACCAGCGCAGCGGTGGCGCCAGTACGCGCAGCCCTGGCGGGCGCTCAAACGGTTTGGGTGGCGCGGTCCGATGCCATATGGGCACCGAGGATTTCTTCAATCTTCAACTTCAATTGACGGGACTTTTCGTCCTTAGGAAAGGTGATGCCAACACCCTGGGTGCGCCCACCGGCCGCGCGCGCTGGGGTTACCCAAGCCACTTTGCCAGCTACGGGGTAGCGTTGCAAATCGTCTGGTAAAGACAACAAAACGTAAATGTCGTCCCCCAAGGCGTACTCACGCGAGGTGGGGATAAACACCCCGCCCTCCGAAAAAATGGGAATGTAGGCCGCGTACAGGGCCGCTTTTTCCTTGATGGCCAGCTGAATAACACTGGGCCGGGGCGCGGGGGGGGTAGGTGCTGTGGACATGGCAATCTCTCAATGGTTTGAGTGTAGGGCGGTTTGCGCTTGTAAGACAAGCGCTTCCTGCATCAACCCGGCGTTAAACGGGTGGTCTACGGTGCGCCGGGCGCGGGCCAAGGCCTTGCTCCAATGCGCCAGCGCCATCCGCGAGCCGCCAGTGCCCAGTTGCTCAGCCACAAAGTAGCGTGGCTCGCCGCCCGCGTGCAGGGCCATCATGTCGTGGCAGAGTTTGTGCAGGGCGTCCAGCGTTTGCGGCACTGACCAGTCTTTAAAGTACGCAACATCACCCCGTGCCACGGCTTTTGGTAGGTTGCCCCAAGCACCGGGGTCACGCCCGGAGGCACCAAATGCCAAAGCGTCATCTGGTCGGCCGCCACTGGCGCGCAGCAGCAAATCGACCTGCGTGTTAGACAAGCCCTGTGCCACCAGCCAGTCTTGGCTGGCTTGGGCATCCGGCCAGTGCATCGTGTGGCCCAGACAACGGCTGCGAATGGTAGGCAACAACTGGTGGGCTGCCTCGCTGGCCAGCACAAACTTGACGTCACCCGGCGGTTCTTCCAGCGTCTTGAGCAGCGCATTGGCGGTAATGGTGTTCATATCCTCAGCCGGGAATACCAGCACCACCTTGCCTCGACCCCGTGCACTGGTGCGTTGCGAAAACTCTACCGTGTCGCGCATGGCATCCACCCGAATCTCGCGGCTGGGTTTGCGCTTTTTGTCGTCCACCTCGGCCTGCGCCTTCTCAGACAAGGGCCAGTCCATGGCCAGCATGGTGGTCTCGGGCATCAAGACACACAGGTCGGCATGGGTGCGCACGTCAATGGCGTGGCAGCTGCCGCAGTGCCCACAGGCGCCCTGGGCACTGCGTTGCTCGCACAACCAAGCACGGGCCAGTGCCATGGCCAAGCTGTATTGCCCTAGGCCTGATGGGCCGTGCAGCAGCCAGGCGTGGCCGCGCTGAGCCAAGAGCAGCTGCGCTTGCGCCGCAATCCACGGTGCCACAGCGGGCGTGTTGGCAGGGGCGGTGTCCACATTGGTTGTCATAACAGCGCTTTAGCCTTCATGGCTGCAACCACATCAGTCCACACTGCGTTCACAGCCTGATCCGCCTTGATGCGGATAAAGCGGGCAGGATCAGTAGCCAGGCGCTGCGCGTAGCCAGAAGCGACTTTTTCAAAAAAGGCCGCCGGTTGCGACTCAAACTTATCGGGTACCCGTGCACTAGCCAGCCGCTGCGCCGCCACCGCAGCGGGCAGGTCAAACCACAGCGTCACATGGGGCTGAAGCTGCGTAGATGCACCGCCGGTTGGATTGGTTGGCGGCAAAGTTTGCACCCAGCCCTCCAGGGTTGCCAAAATGCCGCCGTCAAAACCGCGCCCAGCACCCTGGTAGGCAAAGGTAGCGTCGGTAAAGCGGTCACACAAGACCACTTCACCACGGGCCAGGGCCGGCACTATCACCTGCTGCACATGGTCGCGCCGCGCTGCAAACACCAACAGGGCTTCGGTCATCGCGTCCATGGATGCGTTCAATATCAGAGCCCGCAGTTGCTCGGCCAAGGGGGTTCCACCAGGCTCGCGGGTCAGGGTAACCACCCTGCCCTGGTCCCGAAATGCGGCAGCGAGGCCATCGATGTGGGTGGATTTGCCAGCACCGTCGATGCCCTCAAAGCTGATAAAAAGTCCGTTCATTGTCCGCGTTGGTATTTGTTAACCGCCCTATTGTGCGCGTCCAGCGACTCGCTGAAAGCGCTGCTGCCGTCACCCCGCGCCACAAAATACAGTGCTTTGGACGGTCCGGGTTGCACGGCCGCCAGCAAGGCCTCTTTGCCGGGGATGGCAATAGGCGTGGGCGGTAAGCCGACACGGGTGTAGGTGTTCCAAGGTGTGTCGGTTAGCAGATCTGCCTTACGCAAATTGCCGTCAAAAGAGTCACCCAGGCCAAAAATGACCGACGGGTCGGTTTGCAAGCGCATGCCGATACGCAGGCGGTTGTTGAACACGGCCGAGATCAAGGGGCGGTCGGTCGCAGTGCCGGTTTCTTTTTCAATGATACTGGCCAATATCAAGGCCTGCTCTGGGTTGTCCAAGGGCGAGCGAGGGTCGCGCTGCGCCCACGCGTGGGCCAGTTGGGTATCCATGGCCCGCATGGCGCGCTGCAATACAGCTAGGTCGCTGGCGCCTTTGCTGTAGGCGTAGGTGTCGGGGTAAAACCGGCCCTCAGGCGCTACGCCGGGGCGGCCTAATTTGGCCATGAGGTCTGCTGCGGCCAAGTCCCGCGTGTCGGGTTTGAGCTGGTCGGCTTTTTTCAGGGCGCTTCTGACTTGTCTAAACGTCCAGCCGTCTACCAGAGTGACGGTGCGCAGCGATTCTTCGCCCTGCACCAGTTTGCGCAGCAAGGTGCGGGGCGTGGTTTCACGGTTCAGTTCGTAGCTGCCCGCCTTGATTTGGCGTGCATGGCCTGAGAGTCGAAACCACGTATACAGCAGACTGGCATTGACTGGCACGCCTGCTTGCACCACGGCTGTAGCGACCTCGCGGGCGGATTGTCCGGGTTCAATCGACAGGTCTACAGTGGGCGTGACCAACGCAAAGCGGTGGTTGAGCCACACAAAACTAGTTGCCGCGAACCCGAGGATGCAGACAAAGACCAGAGTAAGAAAAGTTCGCACAGCCCTACATCCTCTGTAAATGATTGGCAGGAATGATAATTCACAGAATCAAACTCCAAAAGGAAGTAATCCGTGACTGACAGCGCAAACACATCGCCCCTCAATGGAGTCGCCCCCCTCGCCCATTTGGGCGTCATTCGCGTCGAGGGTGAAGACGCCGCCAAGTTCATCCACGGGCAGTTGACGCAAGACTTTTCGCTCCTGGGCCGGGACGCGGCGCGCTTGGCGGCCTTTTGCACGGCCAAAGGGCGCATGCAGGCCAGCTTTATCGGTCTCAAGCGCTCCAGCGGCGAGCTACTGCTCATTTGCAGTCGGGACATTTTGCCCGCCACCCTCAAGCGCCTGTCGATGTTTGTGATGCGGGCCAAGGCGAAGTTAACCGATGCCAGCGACGCCTTTGCGTTGTATGGGCTGGCAGGTAGTGCTACACAATCTATAGCTGGAAACGAAGCATCTGCGTGGGCTAGGGCCGATTTAGGCGATATTTCTGTAGTCAATCTTTACCCTGCAGATACCACCCTGCGTCAGCTTTGGATTGCGCCCAATGGCACACTGGCCCCAGCCGGTCCTGCCTTGTCTCATGAACTGTGGGCCTGGGGCGAAGTACGCAGCGCAGTGGCGACCATCACGCTGCCGGTGGTCGAAGCCTTTGTGCCGCAAATGCTGAATTACGAGTCGGTGGGTGGGGTCAATTTCAAAAAAGGGTGCTATCCCGGGCAAGAAGTGGTGGCCCGCAGCCAGTTCCGCGGCACGCTCAAGCGCCGGGCCTATCTGGTGCACAGTGCAGTGGCCTTGGCCGCAGGTGAAGAAGTTTTCGCGTCCAGCGACCCCGAGCAACCGGTTGCTACGGTGGTGCAGGCGGCAGCGGCACCCACCGGCGGGTTCGACGCCATCATTTCTGGTCAGATCAGTGCGGTGGTCCTGGGCGACTTGCACGTAGGTACTGTGGACGGCGCGCCACTGTTGGTGCAGGCCCTGCCCTACGCCTTGCTAGCCGACGTATAACCCCCAAACACGCTGTAAACTGAGGTGGAGCAAGCGCGGTCTAGAGGGATTTATCCTTGGGCTGCTTTCGTTGACCGATAGGGATTGATTAATAGACATGTCTGCAACACCCGTTACCAAAGAAGACGCATTTGCCCGCTTGGGTTCTATCACCCGGGAAATGCACGAGGCCTTATCGGTCTTGGGGGGTAACCAGTTGCACACCATCGTCGACGAGATGCCCAATGCGCGCGATCGCTTGGCCCACGTCGGCAAGTTGACCGAGGAAGCGGCCAATAAGGTGCTGAACTTGGTCGATGTCGGAAAACCTGAATGCGATGATTTATCCAAACGTGGCCTAGAACTGGCGCAATCGCTCGCCCGCATGGCAAGTACCCAAGAGCTTAATGTTGACCGTGCACGGGCCCTCATGGGCGTGTGCGGAAAATTTGCCGAGCGAACCGCAAAGTTTGCTGAAAACCAAGCCAATGTGCTCAGCGACATCATGATGGCGCAAGATTTTCAAGACCTCTCTGGCCAGGCCATTAAAAAAGTCATTGACATCATTACCCGCACCGAAAACCAGTTGGTGCAGTTGCTGGTGGACAGCGCACCCACTGCGCAAGCCAGTGAAGAGGTTGCGTTTACAGGCGAAACCCATCAACTCCAAGGGCCACAAGTGGCTGCCGCTGCACTGGCCCAAGATGACGTGGACGATTTGCTCGCGTCCATGGGTTTCTAAAACCCGGTATCTAATCGTTTCGCCATGGTGTTCATAGCGAAAAGGCCATTAGTAGTGCACGACCAGCGTCGCGGTGAGCAGTAACCGCCTCAGGAATAGCCCGCCCCATTTTGATGAACTCGTGGGCCATACCGCGATAGATTTCCAGCTCCACCGCCACACCAGCCATACGCAAGCGGTCAGCGTACAACACCCCCTCATCGACCAACGGGTCGCACTCCGCCAGACCTAACCAAGCTGGTGCGACACCGGACAGGTCCGCCAACTGCCCGTTGGGCATCAACCCATCCAGGGGCGCAAAGCGCCAGTCGTGGCGGTCTTGCGGGGTGCGGATGTAGTGGTTAAAGAAGTAGTCTAGGTGCGACGCTTCCAACACAAAGCCCTGGGCAAACGTGTGGTGCGAAGGCGTGTCGCCAAGGGCCGCCGTGCCGGGGTAAAGCAGCAACTGCAGGGCGAGTTTCAGCCCGGCATCGCGCGCGCTAATGGCGCACACCGCCGCCAGCGTGCCACCGGCACTGTCGCCGCCCACCGCGATACGCGTGGTATCCATTTGGTGGTCTGCGCCATGCTGCGCCAGCCACTGCACCACGTCCCAGGCGTCGTCAACAGCGGTGGGTAATTTGTACTCGGGTGCGAGCCGGTAATCGACCGCCAGCACCGCACAATGCCCATGGTGGCAAAGCTGGCGGCACAGCCCGTCGTGTGTGTCCAGGTTGCCAATGGTAAAACCCCCGCCGTGAAAATACACCAGCACTGGCAGGGTTTCCAGGCTGGGCGCATACAACCGCACAGGAACCGGGCAGCCATCGCGCGCGGTAACCGTCCATGCTTCCAGCCGGGCTACGGCACGCTGTGGCAACTCCAGCACATCGGCTCCGGCGATGTAAGCCGCGCGGGCCTGGGATGGTGTCAGGGTATGCAAGGGCACGTGGGCGGCTCGAGCCATACGCTCTAACACACCGGACATGGCCGGTGTGAGCAGCGATTTGGGGTTGCGGTGTTGGTAAGGTGGGAGACTCATTCTGGAGAAGCGGTTTGCTACAGTGGGCATTTCTAATTCCATCCTACACCGCAGAATGCCATGGCCTTCATCTACTACGTGACCCAGGTTCAGTTTGAGTTTGGCGCACTGCGCCTGCTACCGCAGGAGTGCCAGCGTGTGGGCATTAGGCGCCCCTTGCTGGTGACCGACCCCGGCGTCAAAGCAGCGGGCATCTTGCAAAAGGCGCTGAATGCCATGGCGGCCACATCCGCCTCAGCACCCGCTCTGCCAGTGGCCGTGTTTGACCAAGTACCGTCCAACCCCACCGAAGCGGCGGTGCGCGCGGCGGTGGCGGTGTACCACGCAAACCAGTGCGATGGACTGATCGCCGTGGGCGGTGGCTCGGCCATTGACTGCGCCAAGGGGGTTGCCATTGCTGCCACCCACGCAGGGCCGCTGACCCATTACGCCACCATTGAAGGCGGCTCTGCGCGTATTACCGAGCGGGTTGCCCCCCTGATCGCGGTGCCCACTACCGCCGGCACTGGCAGCGAGGTGGCGCGCGGAGCCATTTTGATTGTGGACGACCACCGCAAGCTGGGTTTTCACTCTTGGCACTTGGTGCCCAAAACCGCTATTTGTGACCCCGAACTAACCCTGGGCTTACCCCCTGCCCTGACGGCGGCCACCGGTATGGACGCCATTGCCCACTGTATGGAGACTTTCATGGCTAGCGCGTTTAACCCGCCAGCCGATGGTATTGCGCTGGACGGCCTAGCGCGCGGGTGGGCCCACATTGCCCGTGCTACCCAAAATGGCAGCGACCGGGAAGCGCGCTTGAATTTGATGAGTGCGTCTATGCAGGGCGCCATGGCGTTCCAAAAAGGCTTGGGCTGCGTGCATTCGCTGAGCCACAGCCTGGGCGGAGTTGACCCCAGGCTGCACCACGGCACGCTCAATGCCATGTTTCTGCCCGCCGTGATTGCCTTCAACGCCAGTGCAGAATCGATGCGAAAGGAACAGCGCCTACAGCGCATGGCTCAGGCCATGGGACTTGCATCAAGCGACGACATGGGCCAGGCCATCAAGGACATGAACGCCCGATTGGGCTTGCCCAGTGGCTTGGCCGCCATGGGCGTGCGCGAGTCGCAGTTTGACGCCATCATCACCGGCGCGCTGGCCGACCACTGCCACACCACCGGGCCACGTCTGGCCAGTGCCAAAGACTACCGGGACATGCTTACCCAGTCGATGTAGGGCATTGCAGGTGCCAAGGCACGCCCGGCCTCAAGGTTTAGGGAAAGTCGGCGCTTTCAGTGATTGGATGAACGCATCCACCGCCTCGGTGTAGGCGCCAGGCAGGCCCAACTGCTGGTTGATCTCACGGTGCGACAAATCTTGGCGCAGCACCTCTACACGCACACCCAGTTGGCCGCCCCGGCTTGCCATGCCGTCGGCTTGCTCGCAGGAGTCGTCGCGCCGGGTAGAGCACACCAGCAAAATTGGCTTGGCTGCAGCCGTTAACTGCTGCGCGGGCGAGGTGGATCGCCAAAACGCGGGATCGGTGCCAAAGGCGGCGTCGTACAGCCGAAAGTGCTGGCCCTCCATCACCGGCGATACATCCACCGCCGCGCTGTCCAAGGCCACCGTACCCAGCCAAGGGCGCGCACCGGCTTCGGCCACCAACTCAGGAGAGGCATGGACCAACGCCACCAAATGCGCCCCGGAAGAATGCCCCATCAAAATAAACTGGGTCGGGTCCGCGCCCCACGACGGCGCTTTGGCCTGCGCCGCAGCCAGGGCCAGCGCCACATCACGGGCCTGCTCTAGCGGGTTGGCCTGGGGTAGCAAGCGATAGTTCACAGAGATAAACACATAGCCGCGTGCCAACCAGTGTGCGGCCTTGTTGTCCACCACGCTGCTGGCGCTTTTGTCACCCCGGCGCCAGCCGCCGCCATGCACCATCAGGATCACCGGCGCCTTGTGTGCGGCCGTGGCGTTGGCAGTGGGCTGAAACGCATCAGGCAGGTAAACATCCATGCGCTGCAGCGGGTCGTTGCCGTAGGGCACATCGCGCTCGGTGGGCTGGCGCTGGGTTGCAGCGTCTACCGTGCCCTCTGGCGCGGTGAGGTCTGGGTCTTGCGCCACCTGGCGTTCATGCAGGCGTTCTTTGATGCGGTCTAAAAAAGTGCCCGCATTGCTGGGCAGGGTGGCGCAGGCCAATGCGGCCAGGCAGATAGAAGAAACAATTAAGCGCATGAGCAGCACCTTTCTTTTAAATGGGAAGTACTTTCGCCATGTCCGGGCGCTCCAGCCAGGTGGCAAATTCGTCGGTCAATTGGGCGCTGGCGCTGCAGGCGCTCGTCCAGGCTTTGACACGGGCGGTAAGGTCGTTGCCGTAGTGGGTGAAGTCGGTGCGGTCGGGCAGTTTGCCGTTGGGCAGGGTTTTGACCCATTCGGGGTTGGGCGCCAGCAGCACCATGGTGTCCAGGTAATGGGTAGCGCGGTGGCGCCACGTGAGGCGTTTGTCCAGCCAACCGGGCACCACGGCCTTCTGAAAGTGCGGGTACAACACCAAGCCACCCGCTCCGCCATTTTTAGTGCCATTTAGGCCTCCAGCCCTCGTGGATATTGCGCAAGCAGCTCCTGAATCGATAGCATTACGAGCGGCTGCGGGGTAGTTCAAGTGCAGGTGGTAATCGGTGATGCCGCCGTCCCAATAGGCGCCGCGCGGCGCACCGGGTATGTCGTGCACCGCCTGCAGCACAAACGGGATAGAGCAGCTGGCCTGCAGCGCCGGATTGAAGTTGTCCGTGCTCAGGGGCACTTGGCGGGTGCGGTAGTCTTGTGTGCCAAAAGGCACTGCCGCGCCGGGGGTGGAGAAAAGCACCCGCTCTAACCAAGCACCCATGGCCTTGCGGTGCACGGTGTTGGTCACAAAGGCGCCGAAGTAGCCTAAAGGGGTACGCAGTGCGTGTTCAGTGTTCAAAATGTGTCGCCCGCGTGAGGTGACGATATGCAGCCGATAACGCGGGTGGTTGAGCACCTCGCCCACCCTGCCGCCATAAAAAGCCTGCAGGTTTTTGCCAAACAGTTCACTCACTTGTGCTGCGCTGGGGCGCTTTTGCCCCGGTGCGGTCTCGTAGTGCTGGTGGATGTAATCGTGCTCTAGCCGCTCAAACCCGTGCACTGACTGGTTCAGGCAGGCGGTGGCCATGCGCCACGCACCAATCGAGGCGCCCACCAGGTCGATGGGGTGCTGCGTGGGAGCCAACCAGTTGCCAAAAATAAAGCGGTCGAGTGCGCCCAGCAGTAAACCCTTGGGGCCACCAGCTGCACCGGCGATAGTGGACACATCCTGCGGCTGGAACCCCCGCTCGGCCAGCACTTTGCGGGCAGCAGGCCCGGCGTGGATGTGCAGCGCAGGCGTCATACGTGGGCGGCCCAGTTAAAGGGGTCTTGCTGCAAGACCATGTCAATGTCCAACTCCAGCGCAACACCCACCGCGTCGGGAAAGGTCACCGCCAGCGCCCGTTCACCTAAGCCAGCCTCGCGCCCGCGCGCCCGCCAGCTGGCCAAATGGATGACACCTGCCAGCGGCTCATAGACGTTGTTGTCAAACGGGGCATGCTGGTACTCCAACGCATCGATCAAGGGCTGGGGAAAGTGCCACATGCGGGCAAATCCGGCGCTTACCGTGCCGTAGCAGTAACCAAAGGTGCGGCGTTCAAGCTTGGCACGTCGCAGGTCTAGCGGCGCCACCTCAGCGTCAAGCAGCGCCATTTCTTGTGGCATAGCCAAGTGCATGGCCAGCTCACCCACGGCATGAATCAGGCCACCGGTAAACGCTGCTTGCTGGTTTTGGCGCACCAGTCCCGCCAAGGACCGCGACACCCGTGCCACATTGAGGCTATAGGCCCAAAAACGTGCCAAATTGATGCCAGGAACGGCCTTAATGGATGCACCAGTAGCGGCCGTTTGCGCCATGCCGCGCACATGGGTCAGGTCCAACAGGGCCAGTGCTTCAGAGGCGCTGTTGATCTTGCCGGCCAGTTGAAAAAAGCCAGAGTTGGCCAACTGTATCAGCCGGGTGGTGAGGGCCGGGTCGGTGCTGATAAGCCGGGTGACCTTGCGCAGGTCCACCTCTGGGCGATCCAGTTCGCTCAATAGCAGCGCAACCACCTTGGGGATGCTGGGCAGAACGAACTGCTTGTCCAACAAATCTTGGATTTTCATACCCTGAAGTCTACGGGACTATCGCAAGGGTGGCATTCTGGGTATGCTGAAAATTAGCAATTGAAACCGCCTCTCCCATCCAAAGGATTCAGAAATGAGCAACCCCACCCTGTCTCGCCGCCCCACCCGCCGCTTCTGGGGTTGGGGCCATGCAGATGCCGCCCTTAGCCCGCAAGAAAAAGCCACGCTGGGCGTGATGCTTCAGGCGTTGGGCACGGCCTATACCGACCATCCAGTGCCGCAGCTTGGGGAGTTCGCACTGGCCGCGCCGCGCGTGACACCGCCTGCTGCATTGGCTAATCAATTTTCAGCATCCGCGCTGCACCGCCTTAACCATGCGGGCGGCAAGAGTTATGCCGACTGCGCGCGCATGTGGCTGCGCCAAGCACCACCGGTTCCGGACTGGGTGGCGTACCCTGCAGACGAATTGGCCATTGTCGATATTCTTGATTGGGCGCAGACGCACAATGTGGCGGTGATTCCATACGGTGGTGGCAGCAGCGTGTGCGGTGGTGTCGAAGCTGCCGTGGGCGATAGCTACGCCGGTGTTATTTCGCTCGATATGGAGCGCCTCAATCGTGTGCTGGAGGTGGACCCGGTAAGCCGCGCTGCGCGCATCCAGGCCGGCGCGCTCGGCCCGGAACTGGAATCACAACTCAAACCCCATGGGCTTACGCTGCGCCATTTTCCGCAAAGCTTTGAGTTCTCTACCTTGGGTGGCTGGATCGTCACCCGGGCTGGCGGCCACTACGCCACGCAAACCACGCATATTGACGATTTTGTGGAATCCACGCGCATGGTCACGCCCAGCGGCATTCTGCAAACCCGTCGCCTGCCCGCATCGGGTGCTGGGCCGTCGCCCGACCGACTGGTGTTGGGCTCCGAAGGGACCCTGGGTATCGTCACCGAAGCGTGGACGCGGCTGCAAGCCCCGCCCCAGTTTCGCGCATCGGCAGCGGTAAAGTTTGTTGACTACTTTCAAGCGGCGCAGTGTGTACGTGTGCTCGCACAGTCAGGCCTGAATCCCAGCAATTGCCGCCTGCTGGATGCGGCAGAAACCGTCTCTTCCGGTGTGGGTGATGGAAGCCATTCGATTTTGGTGCTGGGTTTTGAGTCAGCCGACCATCCCTTGCAACCCTGGATGGCGCGCGCGCTAGAACTGGTCGCCGATTACGGGGGGCGCTTTGATGCCGAGGCCGTGGCCCGGTCTATGGACGGGGCCAACACCGACGAACACCGCAGCGGTGCCGCCGGTGCATGGCGACAGGCATTTCTACGCATGCCGTATTGGCGCGATCCTGCGGTGGGCATGGGCGTCATCATGGATACGTTTGAAACAGCCGTCACCTGGGATCGCTTCCCGGACTTCTACGCCAATGTGAAAGCCGATGTCGCCCGCACCATAGAACGGGTCACCGGGCAGGAAGCGTGGATCTCCTGTCGCCTCACCCACGTTTATCCGGACGGCCCTGCCCCCTACTTCACCTTTGTGGCGCGCCCCGCAGACGGCAGTGTGGCCAGTGCGCTGGCGGCCTGGCGTGACATCAAGCTGGCGGCCAATGCGGCCATCATCGACCATGGCGGCACCAGCACCCACCACCATGCCGTGGGGCGTGACCACCGCAACGCGTACGAGCGCGAAGTCGACCCGCTGTTCAGGGCCATGCTGGCCGCAGCCAAACACCGCGTTGATCCACACGGCATTCTCAACCCCGGCGTGCTGTTTGACCCTTTGCAGCGGACCGTCGGCATTACCGGGGCGTTGGGTTTAACGTTTTAGTTTGGCGAACGCGCTGGCCATCGCCGAGCCGCCTAAAGGCGCGGCGTTGTAATTGCCGGTTTGGCGCTCACCACGGGCCGGGCCTTGGTAGCGGTTATCACCGGCATTTTGGCCCGCAGCCCTCGTACTACCTGCGGGAGCATCTCCTATTTTCATAGTTAGGCTGATGCGCTTGCGGGCTACATCTACCTCTTGCACCTGCACCTTAACGATGTCGCCGGTCTTGACCACCTCACGCGCGTCGGTGGTGAATTTGTGGCTGAGCTGGCTTACATGCACCAGCCCGTCTTGGTGAACACCCAGGTCAATAAACGCGCCAAAGGCAGCCACGTTGCTGACCGTGCCCTCCAAAATCATGCCTTCTTTCAAGTCCTTGATGTCTTCCACGCCGTCGTTGAAGCGCGCCACCTTGAAGTCGGGGCGCGGGTCGCGGCCGGGCTTTTCCAGCTCGGTGAAGATGTCTTTGACCGTGATGACGCCAAATTTCTCATTGGCAAACAGCTCGGGCTTGAGCGTTTTGAGCATGTCTGCGCGGCCCATGATCTCGGCCACTGGTTTGCCGGTTTGGGCCATGATCTTCTCCACCACCGGATAGGTTTCGGGGTGTACGCCGGTCATATCCAACGGGTTAGAGCCGCCACGGATACGCAAAAAGCCAGCCGCTTGCTCAAAGGTCTTGGCACCCAGGCCAGTGACTTTGAGCAAATCTTGGCGGCTGCCAAACGCACCATTGCTTTCGCGCCAGCGCACCACGGCCTTGGCCACGGTGCCGGACAGGCCCGACACTTTAGACAACAACGGCACGCTGGCCGTATTCAGGTCCACGCCCACCGAGTTCACGCAATCTTCCACCACGGTGTCTAGCATGCGGGCCAGTTCACTCTGGTTGACGTCGTGCTGGTACTGGCCCACGCCAATGCTCTTGGGGTCAATCTTGACCAGCTCGGCCAGTGGGTCTTGCAGGCGTCGGGCAATGCTGGCTGCGCCGCGCAGGCTTACGTCCACATCGGGCATCTCTTGGCTGGCAAATTCGCTGGCGGAGTAGACGGAGGCGCCCGCCTCACTGACCACCACTTTTTCAATCTTCAACTCCGGCGAACCGGCCTGGGCGGCCATCTTGCCCAGCAGCTTGATCAAGTCACCGGCCAGTTTGTCGGTCTCGCGGCTGGCGGTGCCGTTGCCAATGGCGATCAGGTTCACGCTGTGCTTGGCGCAGAGTTTGCCCAGGGTGTGCAGCGAGCCTTCCCAGTCTTTGCGCGGCTCGTGGGGGAACACGGTGGCGGTTTCCACTAGCTTGCCGGTGGAGTCGACCACGGCTACCTTCACGCCGGTGCGAATGCCAGGGTCCAGCCCCAGCACCACGCGTGGGCCAGCGGGTGCCGCCAAGAGCAGGTCGCGCAGGTTGTCGGCAAACACCTTGATAGCTACTTTTTCAGCATCCTCGCGCAGCCGGGTGAACAGGTCGCGCTCGGTGGACATGGACAGCTTGACCTTCCAGGTCCAGGCCACACATTTGCGGATCAGGTCGTCAGCCGCGCGCTTCTGGTGGCTCCAGCCCAGCTTGAGGGCAATGCGCCCTTCGGCCAGCGACACCACAGGTACGGCGCGGGCGGGTGCAGGTGCGGGTACAGTCGCAGAAATTGCTCCTGTTTTAGTAGCTGCTTGCGCAGCATTGGCGAGGACTGGAGGCCGATTTGATACTAAATTTCCTGCTGTAGCCGGTGGCTCGGGCAGCACCAACTTGGCATCCAGAATATCCAGCGCCCTGCCCCGGAACACGGCCAGCGCGCGGTGGCTGGGCACGCGGCCAATCGGTTCATCGTAGTCAAAATAGTCGCGGAACTTGGCCACGTCGGCGTGGTTCTCGTCCTTGCCGTCCGCCAGCTTGGACTGCAGCAGGCCCTCGGCCCACAGCCATTCACGCAGGTCTTGCACCAGGGCCGGGTTTTCGGCCCAGCGCTCACTCAGCAGGTCGCGCACGCCGTCCAGCACGGCTTGCACGGTGCTGAAGTCGGGTTGCTTGTCTTCGCCCTCCACCACGGGCCGCATGGGAATCACGTAGGGCAATGCAGCATCCGCGGGCACCAGCGTAGGGTCGGCAAACAGCGCATCGGCCAGCGGCTCCAGCCCGGCTTCTTTGGCCAACTGGCCCTTGGTGCGGCGCTTGAGTTTGAAGGGCAGATAAATGTCTTCCACCTCTTGCTTGGTGGTGGCGTGGTGGATGGCGGCTGTCAAGACAGGGGTGAGCTTGCCCTGCTCGTCAATCAGTTTGACCACTGCTTCTTTGCGGTCGCGCAGCTCGCGCAGGTAGTCCAGCCGGGTTTCCAGCTCGCGCAGCTGAATGTCATCCAACCCACCGGTGACCTCTTTGCGGTAGCGGGCGATAAACGGAACCGTCGCGCCCTCGTCCAGCAAAGCAACAGCGGCTTCGATCTGGTTAGGGCGGACTTGAATTTCTTGCGCGAGTTGCGCGATGATTTTCTGCATGGGTAAGGAGCGAATCAGTTGCCGTGGCCGCGGGGCCTACAACATGGGTAAAAACAAGACGCAAAGTGTGCCACAAGGGGGCCTGGCCGACGTCAAGGCCAACCATCGCGGCCAGCTTGAGGCTAGGGTGATGGGTGGCTGCGCCGCTTCTGCCTAGCGCTTCGAACCAACGATGGTGCCGATGCCATCGACCAGGCCAAAAGTGGCCCGGTCAATGGATCAATAGTCACTCTTTGACTTTGGGGGCGCCAGGCACCGTGGCCGCTACGTTGACACTGGGCTTGCGCAGGTCCACGGCATCGCCCAAAATTTTGGCAGCTTCAATCAGGAAAACGTCTTTGTCGTTCTTGCGTGCCTTCTCAGCCGCCAGTTCGCTGACAATGTCGCGCTCATCAGCCTGCAGGCCGTCATCTTTGGTACGTGTATTGAGTACACGCCCGCCCTTACCACCCAGGTTAGAGCCTTTAGTTGCCTTGCGGGCTGCTAGCTTGGCCTCTAGGGCGTCGACTTCTTTGCGCCGTTCGACCTCGTTCAAGGACACAGCGTTCTTTTGCTTCTGCCGATTGAATTCGGCAATGTCTTCTCGCAGGTATTGGAAGTCCGGCTCGCTTTGAATACGCGCCTTGTGCTGCGCCAGCAAAATAGGCAGTGTGTCTTGCACCGATCCACGCGCGGTGTAGCTGGCTGGCGGTATCTGTGACCACGGCAGCGCATTGCCAAAGCTCGATTCGCCGTAATCCGCCCCTTCATTGGCGCTGGGGAAGGACAAGTCCGGCGTAACGCCACGCAATTGGGTGGTGCCGCCATTGATGCGGAAAAACTGGGCGATGGTCATCTTCAATTCGCCAAGCTGGGGTTTGTTGGACTTGGCGAGGCGGTCCAGGTCGATGATGGTTTGGACCGTACCTTTGCCAAAACTGGGCGTACCCACAATCAGGCCACGTCCGTAGTCTTGGATGGCTGCGGCAAAAATTTCTGACGCCGATGCCGAACCACGGTTGATCAAGACACCCAAGGGGCCGCTCCAGAGCGCATCGCCTTGGCGAGCAGATTCCACACCAATTTGACCTTTGGCATTGCGCACTTGCACCACCGGGCCTTTGCCAATAAACAGCCCCGTCAGCCCCACGGCCTCGGTCAGGGAACCGCCGCCGTTGTTGCGCAAATCCACCAAAATCGCATCGACCTTTTTGGCTTTGAGCTCTTTCAGCAGCAGCGCAACGTCGCGTGTAGTGCTCTTGTAGTCCTTCTCGCCCTTTGCCTTGGCGGCAAAGTCTTCATAGAAAGAAGGCAGCGTAATCACACCAACCGTGTGCGTGGATTTACCGTCCGTGGTGGTTAACACAGAGGACTTTGCCGACTGGTCTTGCAGACTAATGGGTTTGCGCGTCAGCAAGACGAAGGTGTGCTTGCCGTCTGGCCCGGCTTCGGCCGGCAAAATTTCCAAGCGCACTACGGTATCAGCGGTGCCCCGGATCAGCATGACCGAATCACTGAGCCGCGCGCCCATGATATCGGTAATAGCACCGGTTTCACCCTGACCAACACCCACAATGCGATCGCCGACCTTGAGCTTTCCCGACAGGCTGGCTGGGCTGCCCGCGACCAGTTCCCGGATGGTGGTGTATTCGTCCACTTCGGTCAGGATGGCGCCAATACCCACCAGCGAGAGCCGCATCGAAATATCGAAATCTTCGGCGGTGCGCGGTGCCATGTAATTGGTGTGTGGCTCAATCGCCATGGTGTAGGCGTTCATGTAGACGTTGAAGGCGTCTTCGTTGTTGAGGCGGCTGATGCGTTTGAGGCTGTTGTCATACCGCTTGTCCAGAATCTGGACGATGGCCTTTTCGTCCTTGCCGGCCAGTTTGAGCCGCAACCAGTCGTTCTTAACCCGTTTGCGCCACAGGTCTTGTGCCTCAGCCTCAGTCGCTGGCCAGGCTTGTTTGTCGCGTTCGAATTGGTAGCTCTCTGCGCTGTCAAAACTGAAACCTTTCTTGAGCAAGGCCCTGGCGTAGGCAAACCGCTCGCTGGCACGCTTGACGTACAGGTTGAAAATGGAGAATGGACGGCCAATGTCGCCGTTTTTCATCTCCTCGCCCAGCTTGGTGCGCGCATCGGCAAACTGGTCAATGTCGGCTTGTATGAAATAAAGCTTCTCAGGGTCGAGCGCTTTAAGGTAGTGGTCCAGGATTTTGTTGGACAAAGTCGCATCAAGGGGTACGGCCTTGTAGTGGTAACGGGACAGCACTTCGGTTGCCACCTGCGCCGCCTGGATCTCTTGGGCGTCTGGCCGCAGCGCCGCAGCACTGGGTGCACCCGACCCCATGGATGCGCCGTGGGCAGCGGTGACAAAAGCAAAGAACAGACCCAGTAGTTTTAATTTCATCCGGCTTACGATTCTTTAAATGTTAATAAGTTCCGCGATAAGGACTATCGCGGAATTGGGCAGTTGGTCATTACCCCGCCAAACCCACATAGACCTCTTGCACGTCATCATGGGCATCAATACCGGCCAAGAAGGCTTCTACTTCTTCCAAGGCTTCGGCGCTCAGGCTGGCAGGGTCAACCGGGCTTTTGGACTTGTAACCCAGCTTCATGGACAGCACGGTAAAGCCGTGGTTGGGCAGCGCGCGGGCTACCAAGTCCAGTTCAGCCGGGTCGGTCAGAAACAGGGTGTTGCCCTCTTCTTCTCCGGGCTCCAGGTCTTGGGCACCGGCCTCAATGGCGGCCATGTCAGCATCCGCGTCTGGCGCTGCGGGGGCGGCTTCGATCATGCCCAGGTGGTCAAAGTCCCAAGCCACCGAACCCGACGTGCCCAATTGGCCTTTGCGAAACAACACACGCATCTCAGGCGCGGTGCGTTTGACGTTGTCGGTCAGGCACTGCACCATCACCGCCACTTGGTGGGGGGCAAACCCTTCGTACATCACGGTTTCGTAGCTCACCGCCTCGCCCGTCAGGCCGGCACCTTTTTTGATGGCGCGCTCCAGCGTTTCCTTGGGCATGGACACTTTGCGGGCCTGCTCCACCACCAAACGCAGACGGGCGTTTTGCGCCGGGTCTGGGCCACCACGCGCAGCTACCGTGATTTCTTTCACCAATTTGGTGAACAGTTTGCCCCTGGCATCTGCCACCAGTGCCTTACCTTTTGCTTTCCATTGCGCGCCCATGTGGACTATTCCTTGCGTAAATGCGCTAAATAGCGCGGATGTCGAACCAAACCGCAGGTTATACACCCAGCGAACTGGCCAGCCGTGCCCGCGATATGCAAAGCACGCTGATCATTGTCAAACGATTAGCGGGCACACCCTAGTTCGCAGGCTCTATTAGGGCATACCCTATGAGAAAATCGCCGCCTGCATGACACCTACTACTCTCGCGAATTCCGCACTTTCTTCCATTCACTCCGATGTTTTGCAAGGCCCCCAACGGCCGGACCTGATCCGCAACGAGGTTTTGGCCGACGTATTTGAAGCTACTGCGGCCCGTGTGCCGCACAAAACGGCCCTGGTTTTTGGTACGCGGCAGGTCAGCTATGGCGAACTCAATGCCTTGGCAGACCAGGCCGCCGCGCACTTGCTGGCCGCCGGTGTTGGCCCCGGCAATATCGTAGGCTTGTGGTTGCCGCGCGGTATTGACTTGCTGGCCATGCAACTGGCCATCGCCAAAACGGGCGCTGCGTGGTTGCCTTTTGATGCAGACACCCCTACCGACCGCATTGCGGTGTGTTTGGCAGACGCAAAGGCCGCAGGCTTGGTGAGCTGTGACGCCAGCGTTGCAAACTTCACTGCCCTATGCCCGGTGTGGACGGCTGAGCAATTGCGCAGCACAAACGCCCCTACGCAGCGCCGCCAGGCCATGCTGCCCACCCACCCAGCCTATGTCATTTACACCTCGGGCTCCACTGGCAAGCCCAAGGGCATTGAAATAAACCAGGGCAGCATCTGCCACTTCTTGCGCAGCGAGAACACGCGCTTAAGCATTGCCGAGAGCGACCGCGTGTACCAGGGTTTCTCTGCTGCCTTTGACATGTCGTTTGAAGAGATCTGGATCAGCTACTTGGTGGGCGCCACGCTGTGGATTGCCCCCAAAGACCTGGCCAGCGACCCCGAGCGCCTGCCGCTGGCCTTACAAGCCAACGGCGTAACCGTGCTGCACGCCGTGCCCACGCTGCTAGCGCTGTTTGCCCAAGACGTGACCAGCCTACGGCTGATCAACCTGGGCGGCGAGATGTGCCCACAGTCCCTGGTGGAGCGCTGGGCCACACCCAAGCGCCAGGTGTTTAACACCTACGGCCCCACCGAAGCCACCGTATCGGCCAGCTTGGCCACGTTGCAACCGGGCGAACCTGTCACCATTGGTACGCCCCTGCCCAACTACGGCTTGCTGGTCATCAACCCGGATGTGGACCACGGCTTGGTGTTGATGCCGCGTGGCGAGGTGGGTGAACTCTGCATTACCGGCCCCGGTGTGGCAGCAGGCTACCTGGGCCGCCCCGATCTGACGGCAGAGAAGTTTTTACCCAATCCCTGGTGCAGTAGCGAACACGACACCCGCCTGTACCGCACAGGCGATTTGGCCCGCATCGACGCGCAGGGCCAGGTGCAGTGCCTGGGCCGCACCGACGACCAAGTCAAAATTCGCGGCTTTCGGGTCGAGCTGGGCGAGATTGAAGCGGCACTCACCCGCCAAAGTGGCATTGGTACCGCTGCCGTGGTACTGCGCCAAGAAGACGGGCTGGACCAGCTCATTGCGTTTATCGTCACCGAGGGCGCGGCAACGCTAAATAACACTGCGCTGGATCACACCGCATTGCGCGCCGCCTTAGCGCAGGCGCTGCCAGCCTACATGGTGCCGGGGCACTTTGAGCTACTCGGCCAAATGCCGCGCCTGCCCTCGGGCAAGATTGACCGCAACGCGCTCAAGGCCCGCCCCTTGACGGTGGTGGTGGCCGACACAGCCGATTCCGACACGCCCAGCACCCCAGCTGAGGTCGCCCTGTTTGCCGCGCTGGCCAAGCTGTTTCCGGGGCAGTCCATCGTGCGCAGCGCCGACTTCTTCACCGACCTGGGCGGGCACTCGTTGTTTGCCGCGCGGCTGGCCTCAAGCTTGCGCACCGACCCCCGTTTTGCGCATGTAACGGTGCGCGACATTTATTTCAACCGCACGGTGGGCTTGATCGCCCTGGCGCTGGACATGGCGGGCGCCGCACCCGAAACAGTGTGCACTACCTGGCAGCTGCCTTCTACGCTGAAGCGCTGGCTGTGCGGCGCTGCACAAGCCGCATTTATCCCGTTTTTGGTGACTCTGCGCATGGGGCAGTGGCTGGCACCGTTTTTCACCTACCACTACTTCACCGGCGACCCGGGCGACTCCATCGCCGTAGCGGTCGCTATATCGGTGTTGGCCTTTGTCATATCCACCCTGCTGGAATTTGCCATTGCCATCGCAGCCAAGTGGCTGATCGCCGGACGGCTCAAGCCGGGGCGCTACCCACTGTGGGGCATTGCTTATTTCCGCTGGTGGCTGACCGACCGTCTGGTGGAGGCTGCGCCCACCTATTTGCTGACCGGATCGTCCCTCTACTGCTGGTGGCTGCGCGCCCTGGGCGCCAAAATTGGGCGCGATGTTGTGATTGGCTCTATCACCCTGCGTGTGCCCGACCTATTGCATATTGAAGACGGGGCTAGCATTGGCAACGCAGTCAATTTTGAGAATGCCCGCGTAGAACATGGCGAACTGCGCCTGGGGGCAATCCATATCGGGGCGGACGCTTGCGTTAGCTCCTATGCGGTTCTTGAAGGGAATACGGCGGTACAAGCCTATGGCCATATAGAGGGGCAATCCGCCCTGGCCGACGGCGAGACGGTTCCTGCCGGACGCATCTGGGGTGGCTCACCCGCGCGAGACATAGATGCCTTCGCCCCTGCCAGTAACCGCCCGCGCCCAGCGTTAACCCATCTCCGCTCTAGCTTGGAAAACGTCTATTTTTTCTTCGGTGCATTGCTGATCACCGTGCTGTTTTTTTTGCCGGTGTTTCCCAGTTTCATTCTGATTGACTGGATCGATGAGACGGCGTTCTGGCCCATTTTGCCCGGCACAGATGTGGTGTCCCAATTGCTACGCTACTTTGTATATGCTTTCCCGGCCACCGGGGTTCTGATCGTTTGCACGGCGCTGCTCTCGGCGGGTATCCGCTGGATTGTGCTGCCGCGCATGAAGCCAGGCAGCTGGCCGGTACACAGCGCTGTGTATTGCGCCAAATGGCTGGTGAGCCAGATTCAAGAGTCCAGCCTGAACGTGCTGCACGGCGTGTACGCCACCATTTACGCACCACACTGGTACCGCCTGCTGGGCGCCAAGGTGGGCCGCAATGCAGAGATTTCCACTGCCCTAGGCCTGGTGCCCGACATGCTGACCCTGGGCGATGAAACCTTTATTGCCGACGCGGTGATGCTGGGCGACGAGCAGATCGACGGTGGCTGGATGACCATGCGCCCCACGGTGATCGCCCGGCGCAGCTTTGTGGGCAACGGGGCGTATGTGCCCGACGGCACCACGCTACCGGAGAACGTGCTCATCGGTGTGCACTCCACCGTGCCCGCCAACGTAGCAATGCGTGAAGGTGATACCTGGCTGGGTTCGCCCCCGCTACACCTGCCTGCGCGCGAGCAAACCACGGGGTTTGCCGACCACCTCACCTTTAAGCCTTCACTGGCGCGGCGCTTGGCGCGTGGGCTGATTGAGGCCTTTCGTATTATTTGCCCGCACGCCATCGTCATTTCTGTAGGCTACACCGTGGTGCTGAACGTGATGCCGCTGGCTGAACAGGGGGATTGGTATGCGGTTTCGCTGTATCTGATGATGGCGGGCCTGGCGTATGGCGTGGGTGCTTTCTTGTTTGTGCTGCTGCTCAAATGGCTGCTGCTGGGTCGCTACCGCCAGCATAGTGCGCCCATGTGGACCCGTTTTGTGTGGTTGTCTGAGGGCGTGACCAATATGTACGAAGGCATTACCGTGCCCAACTTCATGCGCTACCTGCGCGGCACGCCGTGGCTGCCCCTGGCGCTCAATGCGCTGGGCGCGCACATTGGCAAAGGTGTGTACATGGACACCACCGACATGACCGAATTTGACTGCGTGCACATCGGCGACCATAGCGAGCTCAACGCCCTGACCTGCCCACAAACCCACCTGTTTGAGGACCGTGTCATGAAAATTGACCATGTTCGTATCGGCAGCAAGGTGTACATGGGGCCGCGCAGCAGCGTGCTCTATGGCGCTGTGGTGGCTAACAACGCCAAGTTGGGTGCATTAACACTGGTAATGAAGGGCGAGTTCATACCCGCAGCCACCAGCTGGCGCGGCTGCCCAGCGGCACCGGTGCGCAGCGCCTGACCCAACCGCGCCCGCCCCTGTTGGTGCGCGGCTGGTGATTGGTCGATGGGCGGAATATGCTTTGTAAGACCCTGTAACAAGGGCCGGTGGCACAGCGCCGACAACGTTACTATGCAATATGAATAAAACAATCTTATCCCTACCTGCGCCTAACAAGCGCCACGCCCATGCTTTGGTATTGGCGTCTGTCGTCATATTGGCCGTTAGTGCCACGCTGTTATCAGCTCCTGCGCGTGCGAGCGACCTTGAAACAATCCTGGGTGGTGGTGTCGGCGCTGCCGCTGGAGCCGCTGTGGGCCAGTCGGTGGGCGGCAGAAATGGCGCCGTTATTGGCGGTGCGGTCGGTGGTGGCGCGGGCGCTGCGGTCACAACCAATGGATCAGGCCAAACCGGCGCTGTGGTCGGTGGTGCGGTGGGCGGCGCAGCTGGTGCGGCTGTGGGCCAATCCGCAGGCGGTAGAAATGGCGCCATCTTGGGTGCCGGGGTTGGTGGTGCTAGCGGCGCCATTGTTGGTAAATCGGTGACGCAAAACCAAGCGCAACCGCGTGCCCAGGGGCCTTCGCGCGACACCACCCACTACCGTGATGACCGCGACGACGACCACAAACACAAAAAACACAAGCATGACCACGATGACGACGAAGATCACGATGGTCACTGACACCCACCCGGTTGTGCGTTAGGCCGGGACTAAAGCTGCCTATTTCACGATAATGAGGCCGTGAGCGGTGGCTTGGTTGTATTCACCGATAAATCGGTAGCTACCGGGCTTGAGCGGGCCAATAAAAACCACGCTTTCTTTGCCCGGCAGAATAAATTTTTCACGATGTAAGTCGTCGCTGTCGAATTCCTCGGCGGTGTTGTCCGCGTTGAGAATAAGCAGCTTCACTTTTTTATCCGCTGGGATTTCTATTTTTTCAGGCTCAAAGCGGTGCTCTTTTATTTTGAGGCTGTAGGTATTGTCCTCAGCATGGGCAAGTGGCACCAATGCAAATACCAGGGCTATGGGGGTTAGACAGGCAAACAAAATGTGTTTCATGGTCATCCTATAGGTGTTGAGGGTCACGTCGTTGTGCGCCGTTGGTTAGCGAAATTCATATTCCACGCGCGCACGTACTGTTCCACGTTCGCTGGCGGGATTCATACCAAACAGGTAGCCTAATTCATACTTGATTTTGCTCAGCGAACCGGCGTTGACTTGTCCCACCATCACCGGCCCGGCACGCAGGCGTCGCGATTCGGATGGGTTGAAATTTCCCCACTGTCCAGGCTCGTAATAGACTTCCAAACCCGGTTGAAAGCGAATGCTGTTGCGCCAAATGGTTTGCATTCGAAGCTCAGTAGCAACACCAGGCGCGCCACCATCACCTAGCTCGCGCGTAAGAAGTAAGTTTCCAGTCGTCAAGGTTTCACCAACTTCTTTTTGACCCAAGAGACCCACGGTGTAATTGTCATGGTCACCCGCCTGGGAGACTTTCTCGTACTCCAAGAACATGCCAAGGTCCAGCCAGTATTGACCTTGAGGTGTCAATTGGAAGCGGTTCTCCCACGATGTGGAGTCAAAATGGTAGTTGCTTTGAGCGTCTTTTTTCCATTGAAGCTCTAGTTCGGTGGACCAATACGACGTGACTCCGTAGCCGACGGATACGTTGGCGCTTTGCGCGTTGTTGAGCGCGGGATTGTCATCCATCGTGCCATCAAGTTTGGACTCAAATTCAATTTCACCTCGCTCAACGATGGGAGAAATGACATGCTTGGCAGCATACGCAGAGGTGCTGCTTATGCCTGTCAAAGCCAGACATAGAAGGAACGTGGCTGTCAGACCGGATAAGTGGCTTGCTGAAGAAGGATGGAGTTTCATAAAAATGAAATACAAATGAGAATGGTTCGCATTATAGCTATAAACGACTCTGTGAGAGGATGTGAGTCCGAAATTTGTAGTAATTTTTGACCGACGTCTGGTTACCCTCGTAATCCCCGTCAGTCAGTCGAAGCTTGGGGCATCGTTGCCCCTGTCAGACCCGACCTAGCGCCACAACTTGCCGCACAGCCCCCGGTAGACAAACGGCTGTGTCGGTGTGCCGGGCTGCGTGCCCACCGGCTCTAGCGACACGGCCAGCTCTACGGCGGGGAAGAACACCTCCTCCGCCGTTTTCGACAGTGCAAGATGCGTCCACTTACCGTTTTGAATCGGACCCAGACCAGCCATGGCGCCCGCTTTGTCAATGCGCCACAGGTACAGCGTCTGCCCCGTAGGCACCATCACCGGTGCCACCTGCTTGATGTCCACCGTCTTACCCCGGCGCAGGCTAGAAATAATCAGCCCCGGCTTGCCCTGCGGCGTGCCCAGCACCCCCACATAACTGTCGGGCAACTCCATGTCGCTGTCATGCGCCACCTGTGCTTGCCACACGGCCGGAGCCAAGACGCCCAACAGCAAGCCCATGGCCAGAGCCCCCATCGGCACCGGCATTAGCAGGCGGCGCCACCAAGGCCGTGCCAATGGGGCGGCGAGCGTAGCTGAAGTGCCAGTGGCTTGGGCGATGCGGGCCCACAGCGCCGCACTGGGTGCTTGCAGTGACAGAGCTTGGTGCAATGGCGCCAAGCGCTGCGTCCAACCGTCTACGGCCGCTACCAACGCGGGCTGGCGGTGCATAACGGCTTCAAACCGGTGGCGTGCCCTACCTTGCAGGGTACCCAGCACATAGGCCCCCGCCAGTTGTTCTACTGCTGAAGAATTTTGGTACCAGTTCATGCGTAGGCCTCCATGCAGCCCTTAAGCCGCATCAGACTGCGCCGCGTCCACGCCTTGATGGTTCCCAGCGGGCGTGCCATGCGCTCGGCAATATCGGGGTGGCTCAGTCCTTCGTAATAGGCAAGCAGCACGGCGCGCCGGGGCTCGGGCTCTAGCGCGTCCATACAGCGCCCAAGTTGTGTGCCGTCCTCATGGGCCAGTAGCTGCTCCATAGGTGACCCACTTTCGTCAGTTATGTCATGCGAATGTTCTTCGCCGTTTTCGTCATGCCAGTGCAGACTCTGCTCGGGCTTGCGTTTGCGCAGCAGGTCAATGGAGCGGTTGCGCGTGACCACACACAGCCAAGCCAGCGTCAGGTTTTGCCCTGGTATGGCGGCAATGGCCTGGTTCCAAATGGTGATGAAAACCACTTGCAACACGTCTTCCGCCATGGCGCGGTCTTGCACCACCCGCATGGCAACCGCCATCAGGCGGCTAGCAACCAGCCGGTAGAGCGCCTCAAACGCCTTGGCGTCGCGCAGCGCGATGCGCGACAACAACTGGCTTACTTCGTCACGGTCGTCCATAGCGGGGCGCTCTCCAGGTCAATAGCGGGTGTGCCGGTATCTCGCCGGTTCGTTATCACCGGCCAAGGTGGTGAGCATACCGCGCAGCAGTGCCCTACCCCACCCCGTCGCCCGCTGTAGAGCCCTGCGCTTAGTAACTGTAGGAGTGGGCCGGTGCCGTAGTCTTGGCGGCTTGGCCGTCGGCTTTGGCCGCCACCACAACATGCCACATGCCGCCTTTGCCGTCACCGTTGCGGTCACCCGGCTTCGCATCGCCCGCAAAGTAGTACAGCGGCTTGCCGTTAATCGTCCACTGCCGTGCGCCGTTGGCTTCGATGATGCCAAACTCACCCTTGGCAGTCGCTTCTGACTTGGCCAAAAAGGCGGGCCACGCTGCCAGGCATCCGCCAGCACAGTTGCTTTTATTCAGATCGTCCTTGTCAAAGGTGTAGACCGTGCGGCCCGCCGCGTCGACCAGCGCGCCGTCGTGCATCACGGCCTGGGCCTGGGCAGCACCTGCAACCAGAAAGGAAAGAACGGCAGCGGTGAAGAGAGAAGATTTGTTCATGATGAATAGGTCCCGAAAGCTAAGGTTTAGGGAACGCACAATTGCGTCCTGCTTATAGAACGCAGCGTTTTGGCGTTTGGATGCAAGGGATGGAAAATTATTCTATTGATAGGCAGCCTGGCTAATTTATATATGGCAAATCGCCCGGTAGCCCTCGTTGAATATGCGTAAACAGCCATAAATTGCATAGCAATTTAGCGATGGCATGCGCGGCGATTCTATTGACGCATCCCATTTCGCACAGGAAAACCAATCATCCCAATATTTCTGTGCGCCATGGACTACCTGCCCCTGAATGAAGACCAGTTGCGCAACCTGATCAATGCCGAAGCCACATTTTCGGCACGGGAGGCAGCTCAAGGCGGATTACACAGCCGAACTGAAGTCTTTGGATGCAGCACTGCTGATCGCCAAACGCTACAACCTGGCGGTACGTGTGGGCCGGTGCCCCAGAGCAAAGCCGACAAAACCTTCCGGGTTCGCGAAGACCAGTTACAAACGGCTGTAAATGCCAAAGGCTTTGAGGTGAACGTGATCCGGCGCATGGCTAAAGACGGCGACCCCCACCTCCTGCGCATGAGTGACCAGGAAAACGACCTATGGGCCGTACAGGTCAGTAGCAGCGAGAAGATGCTGGATGCAGCCCGCTTTTCTCAGGTAATTGTGGCAACCGACGGTTCTATGGCCCGCATGACGACCATGGCCCCAGACGCCTTTGTGCGGGTAAAAGAGGCCTTGGTCAAAAGCCCGATCCGCGACCCACTAAAACGCGACAAAGACGTGCTATAGGCACGCATTGTTCAAGCGCTAATCGACGAGCGCGGCATTGCGTTGAGTGGCACGAAATAGGCCTCTAGCCCTCGTGGGATGTGCGCAAGCAGCTTCGAAATTAATAGCAATTACGATGGCGGAGCGGCGCATTGTTCGAAACCGGTTACCTTGGCGGTGCCAAGGTGCGGTAGGGTTGAATTGCACCATTCCGAGCCACAGTGCGGGCTGGCAGTGCGCCACACTGCACCTGCTTACACTCTCCCGATATGCACCACGGCCCGCCCTCGCCCCATCGCCTAGACGCCAACCAACCCCACATTTGGCATGCCGAGCTGCCGCAGTTGGATGCGCACGGGCAACACCCCGCGATGGACTTGCTGCCGCCACAGGAGCGCGCGCAACATGCGCGCTTTCACTTTGAGAAAGACCGGCACTGCTACTTGCTCACCCGCTGCCTGGTGCGCACGGTGCTGTCGCGCTACGTGCCGCAAATCGCGCCCCAAGAGTGGGTGTTTGAGCCTGGGGCTTATGGTCGCCCGCAGATTGCCAACCCGCAACCTGCCGCCCAAGCGCTGCGCTTCAACTTGTCGCACTGCGACGGCTTGGTGGTGCTGGCCGTTACCACCGGGCGCGAGGTTGGCATTGATTGTGAAAACACCAGCCGCCACGCGCCGCTGGAGGTTGCGGACCATTTTTTCTCAGGCAGCGAGACGCAGGCCCTGCGCAGCCTGCCCGCTGCTGAGCAGGCATGGCGGTTTTGGGAGCTGTGGACGTTTAAGGAGAGCTACATCAAGGCGCGTGGCATGGGCGTGTCGCTACCCCTGGCGCAGTTCTCTGTCGACCTGACCACGCCGACCCAGGTGGCGATTGGTTTTGACGGCATTGCCGATGACCCCGCCGCCTGGCAACTGTGGCAATACAAGCCGGGGCCGCACCACCTGGTGGCGCTGTGCCTGCAGCGTGGTGGCCCAGCGCCCACGGAGCTATCGTTCTGGCGTTTTGAGTGGCCAGACGCGGTGCAGCCGATGCAGGCCAGCGCCACCCGCCGCTCAGCCGGGTAGCCCGGCAGCCAACACCCAGCGTACCGACGTGGTGGCGTACCTAAGTGTTGATCTGCGCCCAGGCCTTGTCCAGCCGCTTGCTGCTAACCGGCTGGGGCGTACGCAGCTCTTGGGCGAAGAAGCTGACGCGCAGTTCTTCTAACAGCCAGCGGAACTCTTCCATGCGCTCATCCACCGAACCTTTGCGCTCGGCCACCAGCCGCCAGTAGCGCTGCTCTTGCGGACGCAACTCAGACAGGCGGGCGGCGTCGCGGGCAGGGTCGGCGCGGTATTTCTCCAGCCGGGCGGTGATGGCCTTGAGGTAACGGGCCAGGTGCTGCAGGCGCGCCCAGGGCGTGGATTGCAAGAAGCGTTTGGGTACCAGGCGCTGCAGTTGCTGGGCGCAATCTGCCGTGGCATCGGGCGCGTTTTTGGTGTCTTTGATCTTGCGGGCGGCCGTGGCGTATTCCAACAAGATGGTGCTGGCCAGGCGGGCCACTTCGGTGGCGATCAGGGTCAGGCGGCCCCTGCCCTCGTCCACCCGGCGCTTGAAGGCAAATTCGTCGGTGGGCAGCGGGTCTAGCAAAAAGGCCCGGTCCAAGGCGACGGCGATGATTTGCTCGCGCAGCTCTTCCAAGGTGCCTCCGCCGGCTCCGTTTTCGGCCTTGCCCACCAGCATGTAGGTGACGGCCATCTTTTGCAGGTCAGGGACGTTTTTTTCTAAGTACTTGATCGCGTCTTTGAGCTGCAAGGCAAACAGGCGGCGCAGGCCAGCGCGGTGTTTGGTGGCAGCCACTTCGGGCTCGTCAAACACCTCTACTGTTACAGCGTCACCCACATCGATCAACGCGGGAAAACCAATCAAGGTCTGGCCGCCTTTTTGAATTTCTAGCAGCTCGGGCAGTTCACCAAAGGTCCAGCTGGTGTACCGCTGGCCGGTGACGGATGGTTTGGCCGCTGCTGCAGGGTTAGCGGATTTGGCCTGATTTACTCCTGATTTGATAGCTGCTTGCGCAGGTTCTGCGAGGGCTAGAGGCCGATTTGAGACCAAAGTTTCCATCGAACCAGCCGTTTGTGCGAGCTTCAACCCCGCTAGCGCCTGAAACGCACCACGCGCTTGCGCGCCCAACTCGGCCTTGAGGGAACCCAGGTTACGGCCCTGCCCCATTTGGCGGCCATGCTCGTCGACCACACGAAAGTTCATGAAGAAGTGCGGGCTCAGCATGTCGGCCTTGATATCGGCGCGAGCTACATCCACCGCAGTGGCTTCACGCACCAGCTTGAGCACGGCATCGATTAACGCCCCACTGCCAAAGCGCTCAGGGGCGTTCAGCGTCTCTGCAAACTTGGTGGCGGTATCGGGCAGCGGTACCAAACGGCTGCGGGGTCGCTGGTGCAGGGTTTTGATCAGCGCTTGCACCTTGTCTTTGAGCATGCCGGGTACCAGCCACTCGCAGCGTTCTTCATTGACCTGGTTGAGCACAAACAGGGGCACGGTCACGGTCAGGCCGTCGCGCGCGTCGCCGGGTTCATGCAGATAGGTAGCGGCGCAGTCCACACCGCCTAGGCGAATGGTCTTGGGGAAGGACGCGGTGGTGATACCCGCGGCCTCGTGGCGCATGAGCTCTTCACGGGTCAGGCGAAGAAGCGTACTGCCAGGGTGGCTGGGCGGCAGAGGGTTCTGCGTAGGTAAAGGAGGAGCCCGCAACGCGGGCGGGGGACACGAAGCAGAGCCATCTGCCGCCCAGCCGCCCGGGTTGTACTGAGGCTTTTTGGACTCTTCACGGTACCAGCGCTCAAAGCTGTAGCCGCTGCACACGTCGGGTGGCAGTTGCTGGTCGTAATAGGCGTAAATCAATTCGTCGTCAATCAGCACGTCTTGGCGGCGGGCTTTGTGCTCTAGGTCTTCCACCTGGCGCACGGTCTTTTGGTTGGCGGCTAGAAACGGTAGCGTGGTTTCCCACTGGCCATCGACTAGCGCTTCGCGGATAAAAATCTCCCGCGCGCCGACCAAGTCCACCCGGCCGTAGTTGGTGCGCCGCCCGCTGTAGACCACCACGCCATAGAGTGTGGCCCGCTCTAGCGCGACCACCTCGGCGGCCTTCTTTTCCCAATGCGGGTCTAGCAACTGCTTTTTGAGCAAATGGCCGCCGACCTGCTCCAGCCAAGTCGGGTCGATGTTAGCAATGCCACGGCCAAACAGGCGTGTGGTTTCTACCAGCTCGGACGCCACAATCCACTTGCCCGGCTTTTTGGTGAGGTGCGCGCCGGGGTGGGCAAAAAACTTGATGCTGCGCGCACCCAGGTATTCGCCCGATGGGCCTTCGGCCTCGGCCTTGTAGCCAATGTTGCCCAAGAGGCCTGCCAGCATGGACAGGTGCAATTCTTCGTAGCTGGCTGGACGGGTGTTGAGGTGCCACTTGTGCTCGGCCACCACAGTGTGGAGCTGGGAGTAAATGTCTTTCCACTCGCGCACGCGGCGGATGTTGACGAAGTTTTGGCGTAAAAGCTGTTCGTATTGGCGGTTGGTTAGCTTGTGGGTTGCTGTGTGGGCTAAGGTGTGCGCTGGTCGTTGGGGCTGGCGGGCGCTCTGCTCCGTGTCCGCCGCCCGCTGCGCGGGCTCCCCCTTTACCTGCGCAGAACGCCCGCCAGCCCCAACGCCCGAGTCGGTGGAATGTGAGCCGCCGCGTGCATCGTTTATCCACTTCCACAGCTTCAGGTAGCCTGCAAACTCGCTCTTCTCGTCATCAAACTTCTTATGTGCGGTGTCGGCTTGCTGCTGCGCCTCCATCGGGCGGTCGCGCACGTCTTGCACGCTCAAGGCAGAGGCAATGACCAGCACCTCGTCCAGCGCGCCACGGGTGCGGGCCTCCAAAATCATGCGGCCCACGCGGGGGTCTAGCGGTAACTTGGCCAATTCCTTTCCCATGGGCGTCAATTCATTGGCATCGTCTACCGCGCCCAGTTCGTTGAGCAATTGGTAGCCGTCGGCAATGGCGCGGCCACTGGGGCGCTCTAGGAATGGGAAGTCTTCTACTTGCCCAAGGTGCAGTGATTTCATGCGCAAAATCACACCCGCCAGCGAGCTGCGCAAGATTTCGGGGTCGGTAAAGCGGTCGCGCCCGGCAAAGTCTTTATCGTCATACAGGCGAATACAAATGCCATTGGCCACGCGGCCGCAACGCCCCGCGCGCTGGTTGGCGGCGGCTTGGCTGATGGGTTCCACCAGCAGTTGCTCTACCTTGCTCCTAAAGCTATAGCGCTTCACGCGTGCTGTGCCTGCGTCGATGACGTATTTGATGCCTGGAACGGTGAGCGAGGTTTCGGCCACGTTGGTGGCCAGCACTACACGTCTGCCGGTGTGGCCGTCAAAAATGCGGTCTTGCTCGGCCGGGCTCAGGCGGGCAAACAAAGGCAGCACTTCGGCACTGCGCATGATGGGCTGGTGGCTTAGGTGCTTGCGAAGGTGGTCCGCCGCCTCGCGAATTTCGCGCTCGCCAGGCAAGAAGACGAGAATGTCGCCGCTGTTGTGGGGATCGCGCCAGAGTTCGTCCACACCGTCGGCAATCGCGCAGTTAAGGTCATACTCGCGGCTCTCTTCGAACGGGCGGTAGCGCTGCTCCACCGGAAACATACGGCCCGACACCATGATGACCGGGGCCGGAACCAGCTCAAAACCGGCCGGAGCACGGGCGGCATCGTCACTTGGCTTGGTCGGCGTAGCCGATTCGGCTGGTGGCTTGCCGGTGATCGGGCGCAGGCTGGCAAAGTGGTTGGCAAAACGCTGGGCGTCGATGGTGGCCGAGGTGACCACTACTTTCAGGTCCGGGCGACGCGGCAAAATTTGGCGCAGGTAGCCCAGCAGGAAGTCGATGTTCAAGCTGCGCTCGTGTGCCTCGTCAATGATGATGGTGTCGTAGGCATTGAGCAGCGGGTCGGTCTGCGTCTCGGCCAGCAAAATGCCGTCGGTCATCAGCTTGACGGACGAGTCTTTGGACAAGCGGTCTTGAAACCGCACCTTGAATCCCACCACGTCGCCCAGTGGGGTCTTCAGCTCTTCGGCAATGCGCTTAGCAACACTACTGGCCGCAATACGCCGGGGCTGAGTGTGCCCAATGAGCTTGCCGCGCTGGCCTTCGGGGTAATTGAGCTTGCCCCGGCCCATAGCCAAGGCAATTTTTGGCAGCTGCGTGGTCTTGCCTGAACCGGTTTCACCACAGACGATGATGACCTGGTGGGCGGCCATGGCGGCCATGATTTCATCGCGTTTTCCCGACACCGGGAGCGATTCAGGAAAGTCGATTTTCAGGGGGCAGGTAGTCAAGGTACAAACTTCGTAGAGAATCACGGATTATCCCAGCCCCGTCGGCCCTGTGCCCTACTCCACCGACCCAACCGTCTGCGCACCATGTCCTCAGTCTTTAACTTCACCTTTGTGCCCTGGTTTCGGTCGGTCGCGCCGTATGTTCACAAGTTTCGCAACCAGACCTTTGTGGTTGGCCTTGCAGGCGAGGCCATTGCGGCGGGCAAGCTGCCCAACCTGGCGCAAGACCTGGCCATGATCCAAAGCATGGGCGTAAAAATTGTGCTGATTCACGGTTTTAGACCCCAGGTGAATGAACAGCTCCAGGCCAAAGGGCACGCTGCCAAATATTCACACGGTGTGCGCATCACCGATGGCGTGGCGCTGGACTGCGCACAAGAAGCTGCCGGACAACTGCGCTACGAGATCGAGGCAGCGTTCAGCCAAGGCCTGCCCAACACGCCCATGGCGGACTCTACGGTGCGGGTGATTTCAGGCAATTTCATCACCGCTCGCCCGGTAGGCATTTTGGATGGCGTGGATTTTCAGCACTCCGGTGTGGTGCGCAAGGTCGACATTGGCGGCATTACCCGCGTGCTGGACATGGGCGCCATGCTGCTGCTCTCGCCCTTTGGTTTTTCGCCTACCGGAGAGGCGTTTAACCTGACCATGGAAGAGGTTGCCACATCGGTTGCGACTGCCTTGCAGGCCGATAAGTTGATTTTTGTGACTGAGATACCCGGCATATTGCAGAGTCCGCTGGACCCCGCGTCGGATGACAACGCCATTGATACCGAGCTGTCGCTGGCCGATGCAGAGCGGTTGCTGGCAGCTTTGCCCCCGGCCAATCACCCAACGGATACTGGTTTTTACCTACAGCACTGCGTGAAGGCCTGCAAAAAAGGTGTGGAGCGAAGCCACATCATCCCGTTTGCAGTGGACGGTTCCATTTTGCTGGAGGTGTATGTGCACGACGGCATTGGCACTATGGTGGTGGACGAGAAACTAGAGAGCCTGCGCGAAGCCACAGTGGACGATGTCGGCGGCATTTTGCAGCTCATCGAGCCACTGGAAAAAGACGGCACCCTGGTCAAGCGCAGTCGCACCGAGATTGAGCGCGACATTGGTTGCTACACGGTGATTGAGCACGATGGTGTCATTTTTGCGTGCGCCGCACTCTACCCCTACCCCGAGGCCCGCACCGGCGAGATGGCCGCGTTGACGGTTTCCGAAGATGTACAGGGCCAAGGCGACGGTGAGCGTGTGCTCAAACGCATCGAGCAACGGGCCAAAGCGGCGCGGCTGGAAAGTATTTTTGTGCTGACCACACGCACCACCCACTGGTTTTTAAAGCGTGGTTTTGTGTTGGGAGACCCCGAATGGCTGCCCGAAGCCCGCAAGCGCAAGTACAACTGGGACCGCAAGAGCCAGGTGCTGGTGAAGAAGCTGGTCTGACTACAGGCACAATGGCAGACCCTTCCCTTCCTACTTTTTGTAATTGATTGGTATATGAGTTCTCTTAATTTCATTGGCGGCGAAAAAGGCGGTGTGGGTAAATCGGTGATGTCGCGCCTGTTGGCGCAGTACCTGATCGACAAAGAGCAGCCGTTCATCGGCTTCGACACCGACCGCTCGCACGCCTCGTTTACCCGGTTTTACCCGGACCACGCGTCATCGGTCGTGGTGGACAAGTTTGAAGGGCTCGATGCGATCGTCGGCGTGTTTGAAGAACCACTGGCTAATGGCCTGGATCAGCGGGTGATTGTGGATTTGGCCGCGCAAACCGCCGCACCACTAACCAAGTGGATTCGCGACTCCGATGTTTTCGAGCTGCTCAAGGAAATGGGCGTCACCGTCAATTTTTGGCACGTCACCGATGGTGGTAAAGATTCGATGGACATGTTGGGCCGCTTGGTCAATACCTTTGGCCCAGGCCCCAACTACATCGTGGTGAAGAACCAAGGGCGTGGTGCAGATTTTTCGCAGTTTGAAGGCCACTTGGCACTGCAAAAGGCGCTATCTCAGGGCGCAAAAATTGTCACCCTAGAGCAGCTGCACGAAGCCAGCATGCGCAAGATTGACGCCCAAAACGTAGGCTTTCAAGTAGCGATGACCCAAAAAGACAGCCCGGCCGCGTTAGGCTTGCTGGAACGCCAGCGGGTTAAAACTTGGCTTAAAAACAGCTACGCGTTTCTGGACACCCTGCCGGTCTAGCCAGCACTTTAGTGGGGATGGCCCCAGTACAGCAAAGCGTCGCGGCCATCGACCACCAAGTCCAGCTTGGCGCCAACCGGCAATAACACCTTGGTTTGTACATGCCCATAGGGCAAGTTGGTCAGGATAGGCGTCTTGACCTGGGTGCGTAGCCAGGCGACCACCGTTTTAAGGTTGAAACCTTTGTCGTGCGGGGTCAGTTTGTAATCGGTGAACTGGCCCAACACAATGGCTTTTTGCCGCGACAAAACACCGGCATGCAGCAACTGGGTGAGCAGGCGCTCGATGCGATAAGGGTGCTCGGCCACGTCTTCCAGAAACAGTACACCGCGCTTGACTTGCGGAAAATACGGTGTCCCAAGCAGTGAGGCCACCAGCGTGAGGTTGCCGCCCCACAGCGTGGCACCCTCCACCCGCAGGTCTTCAACACCCGCAGCATCCTTGTCTTGGCGCCAGCCCGAGCCTTCGCCTTGGCCCGTCACCAGATCGTTAAAGCAGTCTTCCATGATGTCATCGGGCACCAGCGCTTGGGGCTTATTGGCCGTTGCGCCCACACCCGGTTTGCCACCCACACCAAAACCCTCGCACAACGCAGGTCCCGCCCACGTCACCGTGCCCTTTTTGGCTAGCAAGGCCAGTTGCAAAGCGGTGAAATCGCTCATACCGACGAAGGACGTTCCACGGTCTACCGCCTTATCGATGGCTTTGTAGTGAATGTCGCCCAAAATGCGGGTTAGGCCATAACCGCCACGCGAGATAAGTGCCACATTGGCGCCACTGGCGGCAGCACGGTGAATGGCCGCTACCCGGTTTGCGTCGTCGCCGGCAAAGCGCTGGTAGCTGCTTAGGGCGTCAACGTCGATTTCGACTTCATGGCCTAGGGACTGAAGCCGCCTGACTCCGCGTTTAAATGCCGCCTTGTCGCGCACTGCACCCGAGGGTGAATAGATATAAATGTGTTTTTTCACACCCGGATTATCCGCCAGCCAGAAAGCGCTGCGTATACCGTTGTGCGGCGTCGCACACAAAGTCCCGTATTAGCCGCTATACGGCAGCACACGTTTGTCCAACCACTCTGTCAGTTGCACCGCTGTGAGTGGCATGGCATAGAGGAAGCCCTGGGCTTCATGGCAACCCAAGCGCATCAGGGTTTGGGCCTGCGCCTCTTCTTCAACACCTTCGGCGATGACAGTAAGCTTGAGGTTTCGGCCTAGCTCGATCACCATCGACGCGATGTGCCCGCCGGAGACATCCTGGTTGAGTTCGGTCACAAAAGCCCGGTCGATCTTGAGGCGATCAATCGGCAACAGGCGCAGGTGGCTCAAAGACGAGTAACCGGTACCAAAGTCGTCAATCGCAATGGAGATGCCCAGCCCGCGCACCATGTGCAGCGTCTCCAGCATAAAGCCTGCGTCTTCCATCGCGACCGACTCGGTAATCTCCAGCTCTAGGCACTTTGGGTTGATGCCAGTCTCGACCAGAACCGCAATCAATTTATCCAAAAAATCGGGTTGGCGAAACTGGATTTGCGATACATTGACCGACATCCGTAAGTCTGGCAGCCCCTTGGCCTGCAGGCGCACCAATTCCTGGCACGCGATCCGCAGTACCCAATCACCCAGCGCAACGATCATTCCAGAGGCTTCCGCCAAGGGGATAAATCGGTCCGGTGGCACAAAGGTCCCGTCTTCGTTGCGCCAGCGTAGCAGCGCTTCGACCCCTACAACCTGCCCACTTATCAAGTTCACCTGCGGCTGGTACACAACAAACAGCAGTTCACGCTGCACGGCACGGCGCAGCGCTTGCAGCAAGCGCACACGCTCACGGATGTCTTGGCCCATATCGTCGGAAAAGGCCACAAAACCGCCACGGCGGCTCTTCTTGGCCAGCTTCAAGGCAATGTTGGCGTCCTTGATAGCGTCGTGCCCGCGCACATCGGCATCCAGGGCGCGGGTGAGTCCCATAGTGGCCGTGACAAGCATCGGGTCTTTTTGGTCCACAAAGGGCTTGCGAAAGAGTGACAAGATAGCAGCGGGATCTACATCGCCGCGCGTACCCATCAGGCCAAAGGTGTCACCACCGATGCGGGCTAGGATCACCTCAGGGACCAATTCGCAGCGCAGCCGCTCGGCCACCGACTGCAGCAAACGGTCGCCTTCTTGGTGACCCAGTGCGTCATTGATTTCGGCAAAATCGTCGATGTCCAGAATCGCGATGACATCGTCTGTAAACAGATTCGATGCCCTGCGTACGTCAATCAACTCGATAAACTTGTTGCGGTTGGGCAGGCAACACAAGTGGTCATAAAACGCGACTTCGTCGAGCTTGCGAATTTGCTCATAAGTTCGCAATGCGGCGGTCACGGACGCATACAACTTGGTGCGGGTCAACTCCGACTTGGTTTTGTAGTCGTTGATGTCGTAGTCGTGGATGGTTTCGATCTCGGGCGCGTAGCCCGGCTGCCCCGTGCGCAAGATGATGCGTAATTCGGTAAGGCCCAGGTCTTTTCGGATGGTTTTGACCAAAGCGAGACCCGCGTCTTCCCGCTCCATCACCACATCGAGCAGAACCACCGCAACATCGGACTCCGATTGGAGCATTGCACTGGCCTCCGCTGCCGAATAGGCATGCAAAAACTCAAGTGACCGCCCCAGTATTTTGATACCGGACAACGCAAAGGTCGTGGCCCTGTGTACATCAGGCTCATCGTCTACGACCATTACACGCCAAACCATCTCCCGCGCGGTGCTGGCCTCGCTCTCATCTTCCAGGAAATTCAAGGTATCCGTGTCCGTGTCTGTGTCCATGCCGTTCAATTGTGATCAATCGTTGACATATTGTGCACCAATGTCCACAAAAAAGGGGGCAGAAAGACGGCCTCTTCATTCCCATCGTGCCATTGCCAACACCGATGCGATGCAACCCAAGGGATTACCCTGTAATACGCGATCCCTGTCCAAAAAAATCCTTCACCGACTCGGCTATGAACTGCCCCTGCTCTTGGACAAAATGGCCCGCAGCTTCAATCCGCAATGGCGGCTGGCATCCTCTTATGGTGCGGTGCAGCGCCAGCATCGTCGCCTCGCCCAAAACAGGGTCCTGCATGCCAATGGCCATACATGCCTGCCCCGTCCATTGCAGCTGCCAAAACGTCCGTGCCTTGACTGATATGGCAGCACCATCCGAGTCGGGAAATTCTGGCACCATGGCGGGAAAAGCCCGAGTGGCACTGCGGTGGCCTTTGTCAGGAAACGGTGCCATGTAGGCCGCACATTCGGCAGCATCCATCAGGGGATTGCCCCGTGCAAATAAACGCGCAATGTCAAAGTCGGGGTTTTTTACGCACATCTCACGCCAGGCCAAAAAGCCGGGCGACAACGCCGCGTCGCCTGTCGCTAACACGGTATTCATGACCAGTAGCCCCACATAGCGCTGGTGCGCCGCCATGGGCAGAGTTAGGCCCAAGATGCCACCCCAATCCTGCACCACCAAAACCACGTTATGCAGATCCAAGCGCTCCACCAACTCCAGCAAAATGTCGCGGTGCCACGAAAACCGGTGTATCGATTCCTTCTTTGGCTTGTCGCTTTTGCCAAAACCAATCAGATCGGGTGCGACCACGCGGGCGCCTGCGCCCAAGAAAACCGGAATCATCTTGCGGTATATATAGCTCCAACTCGGGTTGCCATGCAAGCACAGGTAGGTGATGGGCGCGTTGGGTGCACCCTCATCCAGGTAATGCATACGCAAGCCGCCTAAAGTTGGCAGATCACTAAAGTAATGGGGTGCCCAGGGGTAATCCGGCAGGCCGTTGAAACAGGTGTCCGGCGTGCGCAAAGCATCGTCACGCAGCGGATGCAGGGCTTTTCTCTCCAGCATTTTTTCGTCCCGTTTGGTTTGAAAAAACGCTTGCAGCAAGCGGCTCGCCTCTTGCGCCAACACCCCTCCCAGAACGGTGGTCTGGTGGTTGAGTTGACGCTGCGCAAACAAATCCAGTACCGAACCTGCTGCACCCGTTTTGGGGTCATATGCGCCAAAAACGACCCGGCTTAGGCGGGCATGAAGCATGGCGCCGCTGCACATGGCGCAGGGCTCAAGCGTGACGTACAAGGTGCAGCCGTCCAAGCGGTAATTAGCCAAGGTTTGCGCAGCCGCGCGCAGAGCGGCGATTTCCGCATGGGCCGTGGGATCGTGTGTGCCAACCGGTGCGTTGCGGCCGCTACCTATCACCCGGCCATCTTTAACGACCACGGCACCTACCGGTACCTCGCCCGCCAGCGCGGCCAAACGGGCCTGCTCGAGCGCAAACTGCATCCAGGCGGCATCACCCATAATTGCTATGAAATTGATAGCTTTCTGCGCACTATCGGCGAGGGCTAGATGCCAATTTACCCCAATTATTTATCATCAGGTATGGGGCGCGTCTGCTGCATGGCGGCCTCTAAGGAGGCTTTGTACTGCTGCTGGATCTGCACCGCCTGCTGCTGCACAGTTGCCCCATTAAGCGGGGTCGCGTTGCCGCCAGCAGCACTGCCAGCGACGGTGGGCACCTGAATGGCGTTCACCGCGCTCAACTGCTTTTTGGCCAACATGCCCACAATGGCCAAGGTAAATACCAAACCCAGAATGCCAAATACCATACGCATGACGTTTCCCCTAAAGGCTGCGGTCTATTCCCACTCAATGGTCGCAGGTGGTTTGCTCGACACATCGTAGGTGACGCGGTTAATACCGCGCACTTCGTTTATGATGCGCCCAGAGACCTTTTTCAGCAAGGCATACGGCAACTCAGCCCAATCAGCCGTCATGAAATCGCTGGTTTGCACAGCGCGCAGTGCAACCACATAGTCGTAGGTGCGGCCATCGCCCATGACACCCACACTCTTGACCGGCAAAAACACGGTAAATGCTTGGCTGGTAAGTTCGTACCAGGTTTTGCCGCTGGCACTGTCGCGGAAGTTGTTCAATTCTTCCATGAAGATGGCGTCGGCTTGGCGCAGCAGGTCTGCATATTCTTTCTTCACCTCGCCCAAAATTCGCACGCCCAGACCAGGGCCTGGGAAGGGGTGCCGGTAGACCATGGCGTGTGGCAAACCCAACGCCACGCCAAGCTCACGCACCTCGTCTTTGAACAACTCGCGCAGGGGTTCAAGCAGCTTCAGGCCCAACTGCTCCGGCAAGCCACCCACGTTGTGGTGGCTCTTGATGGTGACGGCCTTTTTGTTGCCCGCGCCGCCCGACTCGATAACGTCTGGGTAAATGGTGCCTTGCGCCAAAAAGGTGGCGCCTTTGACGGTTGGTACGCCGCTTGCTCCGGATTCGATAGCGCCTTGCGTAACCAGATTGCGGGCTGCAGCCTTAAACACCTCAACAAACTCGCGGCCAATGATCTTGCGTTTGGCCTCTGGTTCGCTCACACCTTTGAGGTGACCCAGGAACTGGTCCTCGGCATCAACCCGCACCACTTTGGCGTGCAGCTTGCCGACAAACATGTCCATGACCATATCGCCTTCGTTCAGGCGCAGCAGTCCATGGTCCACAAAAACACAGGTCAACTGGTCACCAATGGCGCGGTGGATCAGCGCGGCGGCAACGGACGAATCCACCCCGCCAGACAGACCCAATATGACTTCTTCGGTGCCCACCTGGGTGCGAATTTTTTGCACCGCCTCTTCAATGTAGTCGCCCATGATCCAGTCTGGGCGGGTTGCGCATATATCGAGTACAAAGCGGTTCAGAATGGATGTGCCTTGCACGGTGTGGGTCACCTCGGGGTGGAACTGCACGGCGTAAAAACCGCGTTCCTCGTCGGCCATGCCAGCAATCGGGCAGGCCTCGTTAGAGGCCATAACCTTAAAACCCGGTGGCAGCTCGGTGACCTTGTCACCGTGGCTCATCCACACATCGAGCAGGCCGTGGCCTTCTGCCGTGGCGCTGTCCTGAATGCCCTCAAGCAAGCGGGTATGACCCCGCGCTCGGATTTGTGCCGAACCAAACTCGCGCGTGTGGCCCGCCTCCACCTTACCGCCCAGCTGCTGCGCCATGGTTTGCATGCCATAACAAATGCCCAGCACCGGCAAACCCAGCTCAAAGACCGCCTGGGGCGCTTTGTCGGTGGCGTCGGCGTACACGCTGGCATGGCTGCCCGAAAGGATGATGCCTTTAAGGCTGCCATCTTTGGCGTACTCGCGCACCCATTCGTCACTCACGTCACAGGGGTGGACTTCGCAAAAAACGTGGGCTTCGCGCACGCGCCGTGCAATGAGCTGCGTGACCTGCGAGCCGAAATCAAGAATCAAAATACGTTGGTGTGTCATCGGTTCAGTCGGCGCGGTAGTTGGGGGCTTCTTTGGTGATCTGCACGTCGTGCACATGGCTTTCGCGAATACCGGCAGTGGTTATTTCGACGAATTCGGCCTTGTTCTGCATCTCGTCAATCGTGGCGCAGCCGCAATAACCCATGCTGGCCCGAATACCGCCCGACATCTGGAACACGATGGACACCATAGAGCCTTTGTAGGGCACGCGCCCCTCAATACCTTCGGGTACCAGCTTGTCGGCGTTGGGGTTGCCAGTGCTGGACTCTTGGAAGTAGCGGTCTGCACTGCCCTGCTGCATGGCGCCAATAGAGCCCATGCCGCGGTAACTCTTGTAGCTGCGGCCCTGGAACAAAATCACTTCGCCCGGCGCCTCTTCGGTGCCGGCGAACATGCCACCCATCATGACTGTGCCTGCGCCTGCAGCAAGTGCCTTGGCGATGTCACCGCTGTAGCGAATGCCGCCATCGGCAATCAAAGGCACGCCGGTGCCGCGCAACGCGGTTGCCACACTGTCGATGGCCATGATTTGGGGAACCCCCACACCAGCCACAATTCGGGTGGTGCAAATGGAACCTGGGCCAATGCCGACCTTGACCGCGTCGGCACCGGCTTCAACCAGCGCCAGCGCAGCAGCACCAGTGGCAATATTGCCACCCACCACATCGATCTGCGGGTAGTTCTTCTTGACCCAGCGCACGCGCTCGATCACACCGTGGCTGTGGCCGTGTGCGGTGTCCACCACAATGGCGTCCACACCGGCACGCACCAGGGCTTCGACCCGTTCCTCGGTGCCTACGCCCACACCCACTGCCGCGCCAACGCGCAACTTGCCGTGGGAGTCGCGCGCCGCATTGGGGAAACTGGTCTGCTTGGTAATGTCTTTTACCGTGATCAGGCCCTTGAGTTCAAAGGCTTCATTGATCACCAACAAGCGCTCGATCTTGTACTGGTTGAGCAAAACCTTAGCCTGGCTGATGGTGGTGCCATCGGGCACGGTAATCAGTTTGTCTTGGGGCGTCATGATCTTGCTCACTGGCAAGTCATACCGGGTTTCAAACCGGAGATCGCGCCCCGTCACGATACCGACTACTTTGCCGCCGTCGCACACCGGGAAACCCGAAACGCCCAACTGGCTGGACAAATCCATGACCTGGCGCACGGTGTGGTGGGGTGTGATGACCACCGGGTCGCGCAGCACGCCGGACTCATAACGCTTGACCTTAGAAACCTGCGCCGCCTGCTCTTCGGGCGTGAGGTTTTTGTGCACGATACCCATACCGCCCTCTTGCGCAATGGCAATGGCTAAGCGCGCTTCGGTCACCGTGTCCATGGCCGCCGAGACCAGGGGCAGGTTCAAAGCAATGTTGCGGGAAAAGCGGGTGGCGAGAGAGGTGTCCTTTGGAAGGACCTGGGAGTACGCTGGCACCAACAAGACGTCGTCGAAGGTGAGCGCTTTGCCGAGGAGGCGCATGTCAAAGCTCCAAATGGCGAATTGTACCCGTGGCGCCAGTTGCCAAAACACGTCGAAGCACAAAATGTCACGCAAAAAAGCCGCACCTGTGGCGAGATTACGTGCCATTTTGACGTCCGAACGCTACACTGATCGGCATGAAAATCCTCCACACACTTTTGTTTAGCATGCTTGTCGCAACCAGCGCCACGGCGTTTGCCCAATGGCAATGGATTGACAACGACGGGCACAAAGTATTTAGCGACCGCGCTCCACCAGCTGACATTGTGGACAAAAACATCCTCAAACGCCCCGCATCCAGGGCCGTTGCACCACCCAGCGATGGTGACACCGAACAACCCACCAGCGCTGGCGCACCCGTTGTGTTGCCTGGAGCTGCCAAAGCAGTCGGCGTCGACAAAGAACTGGAAGCACGTAAGAAACAGGCCGCTGAGGCCGAAGCCGCCAAACGCAAGGCCGAGGAAGGCCGCGTCACTAAAGCCAAGGTTGAAAACTGCGCCCGTGCCAAGCAGGCCAAAGCCAGTTTGGATTCAGGTGTGCGGATTTCACGCACCAACGCAGCGGGCGAGCGTGAATTTATGGACGACAGCGCAAAAGCCACTGAGCTCAAGCGTATTCAGGGCATCATCGCCAGCGACTGCCAATAGGGCGCAATACCCTCGCCCGCCGTTACGGGTGATTGGCGCCGATCAGTACCCGGCTTTTGCGCCAGCGCGGCGTTTGGCGAACAAGCCCGCAGTCTTTGCCCCTTGACGCACAAAACGCTCCCGGCGGGCCACCTTGGGATCTACCAACAATGCGCGGTACAACTCAACACGGTCTCCGTCCTGTAAGACGTGGCTGTGCGCCACTTTTCGGCCCCATACGCCACACTCTAGGGCCTCGACCTGCGCAGCGCTGAGCGGCACCAATATCGTGCTGAGCCGCACGGCGTCCGCCAACGTGGCACCCACTTCCAGCACCAGTTCCCACTGCTGCACCACCCGTTCTTGGGGCGAATAGACCAGGTTGACCGTAATACCCACGTCAGTCCCCGTAGACCTGCTGGGCTCGCTTGACAAAGGCATCGACCAAACTGGCGGCAATGGTGTCAAACACGGGCCCCACGAGTTTGCCCAATGCTGCATTGTCAAATCCGTAATTTAGCGTCAGCTCGACCCGGCAGGCCCGGTGCGAACCGTCGCCCAACGTATGAAAGTACCAATGGCCGTCCAACTGGGAGAAAGGGCCGTTGACCAGGGCCACGTCGACCTGGCTGTTCGGGGTGTGGGTGTTGCGGGTGGTAAAGGTTTGGCGAATACCGCCAAAGGTCAGGCCAATTTCGGCCGTCATACCGTCCGCATGCTGCTCAAGTATCTGGGTGTGGTCACACCAAGGCAAAAACTGCGAGTATTGGTTCACATCGGAGACCAGCGTGTACATTTCCGTCGGGCTGTACCAGATTAAAACGGACTTGTGAATGGTTTTCATAGAATGGGGGCCTGCGCGGGATTGTAAGCAAGCCCAACAGCCCACCTTCTTTTTCTGTCTGCTACCCCCATCTGACATCCATGGCCAAGAAACCCGCTATTAATACCCGCATTGCCGACAACAAAAAGGCGGCCTATAACTATTTCTTCGAGGAACGTTTTGAAGCCGGGTTGGTCCTCGAAGGCTGGGAGGTCAAGTCGCTGCGCGAAGGTAAGGTCCAACTGACTGACGGTTATGTGGTCATTCGCGGTGGTGAGCTGTTCATCATCGGGCTGCAGATTAACCCGTTACACACCGCGTCCAGCCACGTCAATCCAGACAACGTACGCACCAAGAAGCTGCTCTTGCACAAAGAGCAGATTCAGCGGTTGATTGGCAAAATCGAGCAAAAGGGCTACACCTTGGTGCCCATCAATCTGCACTGGAAAGACGGCAAGGTGAAGTGTGAAGTTGCCCTGGCCAAGGGCAAGGCCGAGCACGACAAGCGCGACACCATCAAGGACCGCGAAGGCAAGCGTGAGGTAGAACGCGCCATGAAGAGCCGTACCCGCTAAACCAAGTATCTAAGTAGCCGGGCAACCGGCGCCCTGCCCCAGGCGTGGTCACCATAAACAGGCGGCACGCCGACCACCGATAGGGCTTTTACGTCAGACTTTTGAGCGGATGCTGGTCAGCCGCCCACGGGCTTACAAAAAATGGCGCCACCATCGCAGGGGTTACGGCGTCAATACGCGGCGGGTTCCACTTCGGCTGGTAATCCTTATCAATCGCCAGGGCCCGAATGCCCTCCGCCGTCTCACTGGCCGCACCGCTGCGGCCCAGGTGGGCCGTATCAAAGCAGTGCTGCACCATATCGCGCTCCATACGCAGCTCGTCAGCCAAAGACATGCTGCGTGCGCGTCGAATTTGCGCCAGCACGACGTGCAGCATTAAAGGGCTGCGTTGGCGCAGAGTGGCGGCGATAGCGCGCGCTGGTTTGGTGCCCTGGGCTTCCAGGGCCGCCACGATGGCGGCGACTGTGTCCAAGCCAAACGCAGCCAAAATATCGACATCAAATACCTCGCTAGCCCTCGCAGAGTCTGCGTGAGCAGCTATCACATTAGTAGCAATCCACGGTTGCAGCGCGGGCGCTGAGCCCAGCGTTTGCAGCTCTGCCCACAAGGCTGGCAATGCCGCTGATGGCACGCAAATATCCGCTAAGCCCCAGGCCACGGCTTGTACGCCACCGATGGCGTCGCCTGTGAGGGCCAGGTATTCGCCCACATTACCGGGACAGCGGCTCAAAAAGTAGCCCCCACCCACATCCGGGAAAAGGCCGATACCCGTTTCCGGCATCGCCATCTTGGTTCTTTCGGTCACGATACGCAGCCGCGCACCCACGGCACCACCCTGGCACAGGCCCATGCCTCCGCCCATGACCACACCGTCCATAAAGGCAATATAGGGCTTGGGGTAGGTCTGCACCAGATGGTTGAGGGTGTATTCCTCGGTAAAAAAGTCAGCCAAGGCAGCATCACCCGCTAGGGCCGCCTGGTGGAAAAAGCGAATGTCGCCACCGGCACAAAAGCTACCAAACAGCGCTTCAGGGGTGCCGGGGCGACCCACCTTGTTGCTGCCCCGAATCGCCACCGCCCACACGGCGCCATCGTCGCGCCATGCCAGCAGGGTGGCGTGGAGCGCTCTCACCATAGGCAGAGACAAGGCGTTGAGCGCCTTGGGCCGGTTGAGGGTAATCAAGCCGACGCCCCCCACCACAGTGGTCTGGACTTCGTTCACAGCGTTGTTCATCACTTCTTTTTCCTTTGTTGGAAACCCAATAACTCGTTTGCCACTGGCCTGAAACGGGAAAGCGAGGGGCTGCGTGTAGGTACGACTCAAGACGGCGCCAACCATGACGGCAGGCACCAAATCGACATCTTGCCCATGGGCGTGGGAGTGCTGGGTCCCCGCAGCATCGGCACCAGTACGAACAGAGCGAGCGCGGTAAAGAACGAGCGCCAAAAAGTGACCTCAAAACTGCGGGCACTCTCTAAGTGGCGCGTGACCACCCCGGCGGTGGACCACATCAGCGTTACCAGCACCATGACACCGACAGCGTGGTTATGGGTAAGTTTCATGCTGAAATGGGCCACAAACCGCATGTCAGCGGCAAGTAGCCCAGGGGTTGCTTAACGACCGGCGCGTTTACGCTCGCTCTCGGTGAGGTAGCGTTTGCGCAGGCGTACCGACTTAGGCGTAATCTCAACCAACTCGTCGTCCTCAATAAATTCGACGCCGTACTCTAGTGTCAAATCAATCGGGGGCGTGATCTTAATTGCGTCTTCCTTGCCGCTGACGCGGAAGTTAGTCAGCTGTTTGGTACGCGTGGCGTTGACCACCAGGTCGTTTTCACGGCTGTGGATACCCACAATCATGCCTTCGTACACCGGGTCGTTGGCGCGCACAAACATGCGGCCCCGGTCGTCGAGCTTGCCCAGCGCATAGGTAAAGATTTCACCCGCATCCATAGAAATCAGCACGCCGTTTTTACGACCGCCGATCTCGCCTTTGTGCGCTTCGTAGCTGTCAAAAATGTTGGAGATCAAGCCAGAGCCACGGGTCAAGTTCAAGAACTCATTGGTAAAACCAATCAGGCCCCGCGCCGGAATACGGTATTCCAAGCGCACGCGGCCACGGCCGTCCGGCTCCATGTTGACCAGTTCGCCCTTGCGCTCGCCCAGTGCTTGCATCACGCCGCCCTGGTGTTGCTCTTCAATGTCGGCCGTCACCAGCTCAATCGGCTCGTGCTTTTCGCCGTTGACTTCTTTCATCACCACGCGGGGTTTGGAGACCGCCATCTCGAAGCCTTCGCGGCGCATGTTCTCCAGCAAAATCGTCAGGTGCAATTCGCCACGGCCCATGACTTCGAAGATACCTTCTTCGTCGGTTTCACTGACGCGCAGCGCTACGTTGTGTTGCAGTTCTTTTTGCAGGCGGTCCCAGATCTGGCGGCTGGTGACGTATTTGCCTTCGCGGCCAGCCAAGGGGCTGGTGTTGACGCAAAAATTCATGGTCAGCGTCGGCTCATCGACTTTGAGCATAGGCAGCGGCGCTGGGTTGGCCGGGTCGGTGATGGTTACACCAATGCCGATGTCCGTTAGGCCATTGATCAACACGATTTCACCAGGCCCCGCTTCGGTAGCCTGAACACGCTCCAGGCCCTGGAAGGTCAAAACCTGGTTGATACGACCCTTGACGGCTTTGCCATCGGGCCCTTCCATCACGACCACGTCCATCATGGGCTTGATGGTTCCCTGGCTAATACGCCCTACGCCAATGCGGCCCACAAAGGTCGAGAAATCGAGTGCAGAAATTTGCAATTGCAAAGGTGCCTTGGGGTCGCCATTTTGGGCGGGCACGTGTTTGAGCACGGTATTGAACAGGGCCGACATGTCCGGACCCCACTGTTCGCCCTGCGCGCCCTCCTCCAGAGAGGACCAGCCGTTGATACCCGATGCGTAGACCACAGGGAAATCCAACTGCTCATCGGTGGCGCCGAGCTTGTCAAACAAATCGAATGCGGCGTTGACCACAAAGTCAGGGCGGGCACCGGGCTTGTCGACCTTGTTGACGACCAAAATAGGCTTCAAACCAAGGGCCAAGGCCTTCTTGGTCACAAAGCGGGTCTGGGGCATAGGGCCTTCTTGGGCGTCAATCAACAGCACCACGCCGTCGACCATGCTCAAGGCACGCTCAACTTCGCCACCAAAGTCTGCGTGTCCGGGGGTGTCGACGATGTTGATGTGGGTGCCTTCCCAGGTCACGGCACAGTTCTTGGCCAGAATGGTAATGCCCCGCTCTTTTTCAATGGCGTTGTTATCCATCACGGTGTCGACCACTTTTTCGTGCTCGGCGAAGGTGCCGGATTGGCGCAGCAACTGGTCAACCATGGTTGTTTTACCGTGGTCAACGTGGGCGATGATGGCGATATTGCGGATCTGTTTATTGCTCATGGTTCACTTTCTCTTGAATCGATTCTTCGCGGCTTTTTCTATGCCGCATGCTGTTCATCTGGCTTACCAACCCACTGCTGGGTTTGCAACTGCGCAATCTCCAGCGGGCTTAATAAGCGCCTCGGTATCAGTTCGCCGCCCTTGGTGTGGGCGGTCCCCAGCAGGGTACGGGGGTGCATCCCATACACCGCAACTTGCTCTTCATCGGGCCAGCTTCCGCGCCGGCGCATTCCACTCAAAAACCGGCCTGCATCGGCATCGTCGAGCGCCACCTCGGTGTGGGCCACCAGCAGCGACTCCACCGGTAGCAGACACGCCAAGCGGGCCTGATCGTCCATGGCCTCCAACTGCTCCAGCGTCACACACTGGGCAATCGTGAAACCACCGGTTTTGGTGCGGCGCAAGGCCGTCAAATGGGCGCCACACCCCAGCGCTTCACCCACATCCTCACCCAGGGTTCGAATGTAGGTTCCCTTGCTGCACTTCACTACCATTTTGATAGCGGACTGCGCAGCACCCACGAGGGCTAGAGCCATATTGAGTGCATAAATTGTCACCCTGCGGCTCTCGCGCTCCACCACAATGCCGGCCCGCGCGTATTCGTACAGGGCCTTTCCATCTTTCTTCAAGGCGCTGTGCATGGGTGGCGTCTGGTCAATACCCCCTGTGAACTGCGCCGTCACCCGGTCAACATCGGCCTGCGTTACCGCAACCGGCCGGGTCTCTATCACCTCCCCTTCGGCGTCGCCAGTGCTGGTTTTACTACCCAGCAGGGCCACGGCCTCGTATTCTTTGTCTGCATCCAATTGCAGCTGGCTGAACTTGGTTGCCGCACCAAAACACAGCGGCAGAACCCCGGTGGCCAAGGGGTCCAAGGTACCGGTATGCCCCGCTTTTTCAGCGCGCAGCAGCCATTTCACTTTTTGCAAGGCATCGTTACTGGACCAACCCAGCGGTTTATCCAGTAGCAACACCCCATGTACAGGACGCCGGACCACACGCACGCGCGGCAACGACGTTTTCGCCTCCGACCCGGCCGTGGCCATCGTCAATCCTCATTCTTCGAACGTGATGCCACCGCCTGTGCGATCAGCACGTTCATGTCAGCCGCCTTTTCGGTCGTCTGGTCGAACTGAAAGTGCAGGGTCGGCACGGTGTGAATGTGCAAACGCTTGAACAAACCCGAACGCAGAAAACCTGCAGCCTGATTGAGCCCTTCTTGGCAAGCAACCGGGTCACCCACCAACAAACTGAAAAACACCTTGGCATGCGCGTAATCTGGCGTCACTTCGACCGCCTGAATGGTCACCATGCCCACCCGCGGGTCTTTCAACTCGCGGGCAATCAGCTCGGTCAGATCCCGCTGGATCTGATCGGCCACGCGGAAACCGCGGTGGGGAGTGGATGACTTTCTACGCGCCATGATTGACTGCCACTTACAAGGTACGGGCGATTTCGCGGACTTCGAAGAACTCCAGCGCGTCACCCTCTTGGATGTCGTTGTAGTTCTTGATGGTCAATCCGCACTCGAAGCTCTCCTTGACCTCTTTCGCATCGTCCTTGAAGCGTTTGAGGGAGTCGAGCTCGCCGGTATAGATCACCACGTTGCCGCGCAGCAGGCGCAATTTCGCACTGCGACGTGCGACGCCGGAGGTAACCATACAACCCGCGATCGAGCCAATCTTGCTGACCTTGAGCACTTGGCGAATCTCGGCGGTACCGATGACTTCTTCCTTTTTGTCGGGAGTCAACATGCCAGACATCGCCAGCTTCAATTCGTCTACGGCGTCGTAAATGATGTCGTAGTAGCGAATATCCACACCGTTGTTCTCAGCCAGCTTACGGGCCCCTGCATCGGCACGGATGTTGAAGCCAATGATGACGGCCTTGGCCGCGATGGCCAAATTCACATCAGACTCGCTCACCGCACCCACTGCGGCGTACACCATTTGTACTTTGACCTCGCTGGTGGAGAGCTTGAGCAAAGACTGCGCCAACGCCTCTTGGGAACCTTGCACGTCTGCTTTGACGATGATGGGCAGCATCTTGACCTCACCGGCGGAGATGTCGCTAAACATGTTCTCCAGTTTGGAAGCCTGTTGTTTGGCCAACTTGGTGTTGCGGAACTTACCAGCCCGGTAAGTTGCAATTTCACGGGCACGGCGTTCGTCCGCCATGACAATAAATTCGTCACCCGCCCTGGGCACCTCGGTCAAGCCTTGGATTTCGACCGGGATCGACGGACCAGCGGTTTTGATCGTCTTGCCGTTTTCGTCCAACATGGCGCGCACACGGCCAAATGTTTGACCAGCCAGCACCACGTCGCCCGTCTTGAGCGTGCCGGACTGGACCAAAATGGTAGCCACAGGGCCACGCCCCTTGTCCAAACGTGCTTCAATGACCAGACCTTTGGCGATTGCATCCACAGGCGCACGCAGTTCGAGCACTTCGGCTTGCAGCAATACCTGCTCAAGCAGTTCGTCAATACCCTGACCGGTCTTGGCAGACACGGACACAAATGGCGAGCTGCCGCCAAACTCTTCCGGAATCACTTCCTCAACCACCAACTCGTTTTTCACGCGCTCGGGGTTGGAATCGGGCTTGTCAATCTTGTTAATCGCCACCACGATGGGTACGCCCGCCGCTTTGGCGTGTTTGATCGCCTCTCGGGTTTGCGGCATGACGCCGTCGTCGGCCGCCACCACCAAAATCACGATATCGGTTGCATTGGCACCCCGCGCACGCATGGCAGAGAATGCCTCGTGACCCGGTGTATCCAAAAACGACACCATGCCACGCGGTGTTTCCACATGGTAGGCGCCAATGTGCTGGGTAATACCACCCGCTTCACCGGACGCCACCTTGGCACGGCGGATGTAGTCGAGCAAAGATGTCTTGCCATGGTCAACGTGCCCCATGACTGTGACCACCGGCGCCCGTGGCAAGGACTCGGCATTTTGTTGTTGCACCTCGTCTTCGGTAAAGGCCTCGGCATCATCCAATGCAGCAACCACGGCGTTGTGGCCCATTTCTTCAACCACAATCATGGCTGTGTCTTGGTCCAGCGGCTGGTTGATGGTGACCATCTGACCCAGTTTCATCAAGTGTTTGATAACCTCTGACGCTTTGATCGCCATTTTGTGGGCCAGTTCAGACACCGTAATGGTCTCTGGCACATGGACTTCCAGCACGCGCGCTTCAACCGGTGCTGCCATAGATTGGTGATCGCGATCACCGCGGTCGTGTCCACCACCGCGTCGGCCACGTGGGCCAGTACGCCAATTGGTTGCACGGCCCGCACCCGCACCTGTGTCGCCACGGGTTGGAATGGCCTTTTTCTTGGCCGGATCACCCGCCCAGCTGGAAGACAATTTCGCTGATTTAACCTCTTTACCGGCACCCGCAGCACCACTGGCAACGCCGGGCTTAGTGGGCTTGGCCACGGTCGAACCCGCAGCAGGCTTGTGCAAGGTACCTTTGATGGCACCCTTTGCATCGGTCGTAGCGGTCTTGACAGGCTCGGGCTTGTGGGCCACCAACACGCGCTTTGGCGCAGACATCATGGAACGAATAGCAGCAGCTTCGGCCTCGGCTTTGCGGCGCCGGTCACTGAGGTCTGCCGCGCGAGCGACTTCTTCCGCAGCGATCGCTTTGGAAGCGGCGGCGGCTTTCTCGCGTGCATTTTCTACTTCGATCGCAGCAGCCTTGCTCGCTTCGGCGGCATCTGGCAAAGCAGAAGAAGCGGCTTCAACGTCTTGGCTCGCTCTGGCCTTTTTCTTTTGAACCTGTAAAGCATCTGCCGCTGCTTTATCAGCCTGCTCACGGACACGCAGTTCCTGCTCTTCGCGCTCGCGTCGGCGCTGCGCAAGGTCTTCTTCCTGGCGGCGAATCAGTTCTGCCTGCTGGCGGGCGTCCTCTTCACGGCGCGCCAACTCGGCAACGTCAATGGCGGGCACCGCCGGTGGAGCTTCTACGCTGGGCGCGGCTTCTACAACCGGTTCAACCTCGTCATCCCGGCGCACAAATGTGCGCATCTTTTTTGTGGTAACCGAAATGGCGCGGGCCTTGCCGCTGGCGTCGGCCTGTTTGATCTCCGTGGTCGATTTTTTGACTAGGGTGATCTTTCGGCGGTCCCCCTCGGGGGTGCCATGACTGGCCTTCAGATGGGCCAACAAGGTGTGCTTATCCACATCATTGAGCGTGTCGGAGGCCGCCTTTTTGGCGACCCCTGCGGACTTCAGTTGCTCCAAGAGCACCTCAGTGGTTTTTTTGAGTTCACTTGCAAACTCGGCGACGGTCGTACTGGACATTTGTTGTGTAACCTTTCATGACCATTACTCTTGAGAAGCGGCTTCATCGGTAAACCAATGTTCGCGCGCCTTCATGATGATGGTCTTG
>JBBRSA010000007.1:0-100156 GCA_038245855.1 Burkholderiales bacterium | reverse complement strand
GACACACCTTCTTGACCGGAAACTTGAGCCAAGTCTGCGTCTTGGATCGAAGTCATGGCCGAAGCGGAGAAAGAAGCTACCAGGGCCAAAGCCACTGCGGAGAGTTTGAATGCGTTCATTTTATGTACCAGTTAAGTTAATCAATTTGTTTATCCCATCCGGTGCAGCCCCTGCATTGCGTTTGGGATGGGTGAAGTATGGGGGTATTTCCGAAGCGTCGGGGCAATCAAGGTAGGCCGTGCGGGCCAAAGTATTGGCCTTTTGCGCCACCAAATACAAAACTAGGGTAAACCCTTGACATTTATGGTCGTCAATGTAAATGCCCTGTAAACACGTGGTAAAGCCAGAACCAAAGGGGTCTGCGCCGCCGCTGTAACGCGCTACGCAACCGGACGTAGCCCCGGTTTACCATGGGGTACTGCAAGGAGTTTGGAATGACCGTGATCACCACTATTGAAGACCTTCGCATCCGCGCGCAAAAGCGGGTGCCGCGCATGTTTTATGACTATGTCGACTCGGGAAGCTGGACCGAGGAAACCTACCGCGCCAACAGTGCCGACTTTCAAGCCATCAAGTTGCGCCAGCGGGTGGCGGTCAACATCGAAAATCGAAGCACCGCTAGCACCATGGTGGGCCAAACCGTATCGATGCCGGTCGCCCTTGCGCCCACGGGGCTGACGGGTATGCAGCATGCCGACGGCGAGATCAAGGCGGCCCGTGCCGCCCAGCGCTTCGGTGTTCCTTTTACTCTGTCGACCATGAGTATTTGCTCGATTGAAGATGTGGCCCAGGCAACCGGTGGGCACCCGTTTTGGTTTCAACTGTATGTCATGAAGGACCGCGCATACATTGAGCGCCTGATAGACCGTGCCAAAGCGGCAGGCTGTTCGGCGCTGATGCTCACCCTGGACCTGCAGATTCTGGGGCAGCGCCATAAGGACCTTAAGAATGGTCTTTCGGCACCGTCCGGCCTTTCAGTTCGCAACATGCTCAACATGGTAAGCAAGCCCCGCTGGTGCTTAGGGATGATGGGCACCAAGCACCGCGGCTTTGGCAACATCATCGGCCACGTCAAAGGCGTTGACAGCATGCGTTCACTGGGTGATTGGACCGCACAGCAGTTTGACCCAACATTGAATTGGAATGACGTGGAGTGGATCAAGAAACGCTGGGGTGGGAAACTCATCCTCAAAGGCATTCAAGACCCGCAGGACGCGCGATTAGCCGTGGCCAGCGGCGCCGATGCGCTGATTGTGTCCAACCATGGCGGGCGCCAGCTGGACGGGGCAGAGTCGTCCATCCGTGCTCTGCCAGCTATTGTGGATGCAGTGGGATCGCAGATCGAAGTCCATATGGATGGAGGAATCCGCAGCGGGCAAGACGTGCTCAAAGCCCGCGCCCTAGGCGCCCGAGGCACCTATATAGGCCGCGCATTTTTGTACGGCCTGGGTGCGATGGGTGAAACCGGCGTCACAAAAGCGCTAGAGATTATTCACAAGGAGTTAGACCTGACCATGGCATTTACGGGGCACACCCATATTGACACTGTCACCCATGACATTGTGTTGCCCGCCCGTTAACGAATAGGTAGAAGTCCCATGCACGCACCCGAACACAGTCCAACACCTATACCTACTGCATCGCGCGTCGTTTCGGGATGGTGGCGGGTGGCCACCATCACCTGTTTGCTCGCATTGTCCGTTGCCATCGCCACCGGGTTTAGCATGTTGGCCCAGTTTGAGGCCCAGGTGCGCCACCTGCAGGGGCAACTCAAAGAAACGGTGCAACTCAAGTACCTTGCGGTTTTGAATGACGCCCAGCAACAACCCGCCATGCTGGTCACCATGAACCTAGGAGACAACGCCCTGCAATTGCAGCGACTCAACACCGTGATCGAAGGCCGCGAACAAAGTCTGCAGCTGTGGGCCCTGTCCGAAGGCGACCCTGCGCGCTCACTCGGCGTATTGCCAAGCAAAGGCAAGACACTGCGCTTGCCCGCCACCGAGCGTGATTGGGCCAGTGCCAGCACCTTCGGTATCAGCGTAGAGAACAAAGGCGGTGCCCCGGCCAACCAGGGCCCAAGCTTGCCCTATCTGTTCACAGGCTCGGTGATCCAAAAGGCTTTGTGACCGTACCCCTTCGGCGCATAGCCCACCTGGACATGGACGCGTTTTACGCGTCGGTCGAGTTGCTGCGATACCCCCAGCTCAAAGGCCTGCCGGTGGTTATTGGTGGTGGTGGGGCACACATCACGCACGCCTTAGCGCAGCTTCGCGCCCAAGACCTGGCCAACGCCGACCCCACGGAGCCCCCTACGCCGTGGGATGCTGCAGCCCAGCGCGCCGCCTTGCGCCGCATCCCACTTGCCGCGTTCGCTCGGCTGAAGGACTATGTCGGCCGCGGTGTCATCACCACCGCCACCTACCCGGCACGCCAGTTTGGCGTCGGCTCGGCCATGGGCTTGATGAAGGCCGCAAAACTGTGCCCCGAGGCCATTTTGTTGCCGGTTGACTTTGAAGAATACCGCCGCTACTCCCACCGCTTCAAAAGCGTGATTGCCGAGATTGCACCCGTGGTGGAAAACCGGGGCGTGGACGAGGTGTATATCGACTTCACCCATGTACCGGGCGGCCAGCGGGAAGGCGGCCGGGTGCTGGCCCGCTTAATCCAAAAAAGCATCTTTGAAGTCACTGGCCTAACCTGCTCGGTCGGTGTTGCGCCCAACAAGCTTCTCGCCAAAATGGCCAGCGAGTTCGAAAAGCCTAACGGTATCGCAATCGTGAACGACGGTGACCTGCAAACCCTGGTCTGGCCACTGGCATGCCGCAAAATCAATGGTATTGGCCCCAAAGCCGACGCGCGGCTACAAAGCCACGGCATCACCACCATTGGGCAGCTCGTGCAGGCCGATACGCTGTGGCTAATTCGCACCTTCGGCGCCAAGACCGGCGCTTGGCTGCACGCCGCTGCCCACGGGCGCGACGAACGGCCCGTGGAAACCGAGAGCGAGCCGGTGAACATGAGCCGCGAGACCACTTTTGAGCGCGATCTGCACCCCGTGTCTGACAAGGCCGAGTTAGGCGCGCTGTTCACCCAACTGTGTGAACACGTGGCACAAGACCTGCAGCGCAAAGGCTATGTAGGGCGAACCGTCGGCATCAAGCTGCGTTACGACAACTTTCAAAGCCTCACGCGCGACACCACGCTAGAGCACCCCACCGCCGACGCTGCAGTCATACGCCAAGCTGCAGGGCAATGCCTTAAGCGCGCACCGCTGCAAAAGCGGCTGCGCCTGCTGGGTGTGCGGGTGGGTGGCTTGGTCGCCGCCGCTTCTGGAGATAATGCCATACCAAATAGGCCTCTAGCCCTCGAGCAGCCTGCGCAACTAGCTATCAATTTTGAAGCGCCTGAAGCCCTGCCGCCTGCCCCAAACCCTGACCCATGAAAGCGCTGCGACGTGCCAAACACCATCCCTATCCGCTACATCAGCCCCGTTTTCCGACCCCCCAGTGAAGCGCAATCGCTGATCCTGCCGGTCACCAACGGCTGCTCGTGGAACCAATGTACCTACTGCGAGATGTACACCGAGCCACAAAAAAAGTTTGCCCTGCGCGACCACGACGAAACATTGAGCGCCATTACACGTATTGGCGCGCTCTACCCTGGGCAAGTACAGCGGGTTTTTCTGGGCGATGGCGACGCCATGGCGCTGTCCACGCGTCGATTGATGGATGTTTTGGTGGCCATCAAGGCCCACATGCCTGCGGTTCGGCGAGTGTCGACTTACTGCCTGCCCCGCAACGTGCGCAACAAATCGGTGCAAGAGTTGACCGAATTGCACGACGCCGGATTAACACTGGCCTACATCGGCGCCGAATCCGGCGACGACACGGTCCTGCAAAGGGTCAACAAAGGCGAAACTTTTGCCACCACCTGTGACGCGCTCGACAAGCTCGGTGCGGCTGGCATCACCCGCTCGGTCATGCTGCTAAACGGCCTGGGGGGCAACGCGCTGTCCGCCCAACACGCCGCCAACTCGGCCCGGCTGGCCAACCAGACCCAGCCCGAGTATTTGGCCACCTTGGTGGTGAGTTTTCCACAAGGTGAGGTGCGGTTTCGGCAGAATTTCCCGGAATGGGAGCCCTTGAACCAGCACGCATTGTTTTGCGAGACCGAACAGTTGCTGCAAGCCCTTGAACTGCGGCGCACCGTGTTTCGAAGCGATCACGCGTCCAACTGGCTGGCACTCAAGGGCACGCTGGGTCAGGAAAAAGAACGCCTACTGCGCGAGGTGCGCCACGCCATTGACAGCCCGCAGACCGCACCGCTGCGCAGCGCGTCCCAGCGCGGCCTTTAGGTGCTGAACACCGAACGCAAACCCATTGGCAAACCCTTTGGCATTACCGCACAAGCAGCCTGCGCATAAAATACATTCCTGCAAATACGGTTTTATGGCAGCCGCTGCCATTCGCAGCTTTTGCCGGGGTGTGTGGCACCCCGCCTAACCAGCACCACAAGCCACGGTCCCACTGGGCGATGCCTGCAAGGCCAAGTCGTCCCACCCAACACCACCACCGAGCCAAAGGAATCCGCAACCTACATGACCATGTTGACCCAACTATTTACCCAAAATAACGCCCAGGATTGGAGCTATGCTTTTTTGGCTGCCACATGCTTCATGCTGACCATGGAGGTTATGCGGCGCATCGTTCTGCGCCATTTAATTCGCATCGCCAAAACGACCGACACGGTGGTTGACGACTTTTTGGTCGACGTGTTGGCGGCCACCCGCATTTTATTGTCAGCAGGGGTTGGCATCTACATCGCCATGCATTTCCTGACCCTGCCGCCCGCAATGGAAAAGGTGATGGACCGGGGATTACTCTGTTTGCTGATCTTGCAATGCGGATTGTGGGCAAACCGTGGATTAATCTTTTGGCTGAAGTATCGATTCTCACTGGGCGACGAGAGTGACCAGGGTTCGCGCGCCATGACGCAGTCTTTGCTCACTTTCATGGGCCGCACGGCCTTATGGTTAATCGTTCTGCTACTGGTACTGGACAACGTCGGCATCAACGTCACGGCTTTGGTCGCCAGTATGGGTATCGGTGGCATCGCAGTGGCACTGGCGGTACAAAACATTTTGGGGGACCTGTTTGCCTCGTTGTCGATCGCCATTGACAAGCCCTTCGTGATCGGTGACTTCATCACCGTCGACGACCTCATGGGCACCGTAGAACACGTCGGGCTCAAAACCACGCGCATCCGCAGTCTGGGGGGAGAACAACTGATTTTCTCCAACAACGATTTGCTTAAAAGCCGAATCCGCAACTACAAACGTATGCAGGAGCGCCGCATTGTTTTCACCGTTGGCGTTACCTACGATACCCCCGCCGAGTTGCTGGAGCAGATTCCAACGCTTATTAAGCAAACCATCGAAGCCCTGCCCGATACGCGTTTTGACCGCTCCCACTTTCAAGGTTTTGGTCCTTTTTCGCTGGACTTTGAAACTGTCTATTTCGTTTTGAAATCGGACTACAACATTTACATGGACCGGCAGCAGACCATCAACCTGCAATTGGTCCGCGCATTCGCCGAGCGTAATATTGAATTTGCCTTCCCGACCCAAACATTGCACCTCAATGGTGGTGTGCAGCTCAAGGACGAGAAAACCACCGGCACGGCGGCTTAAGCCAACCAGCCCTAATTTGCTATATTTTTTATAGCAAACAGCGCAATGGAGACGAGGGCTCTGTGCCACAATGGCCTCACAATCAACCTCGCAGGAGTAAGCCCATGTCCCGTCCACACATTTGGGCCAGTAAATTGCTGGGCTTGATCCAGGGTGGCAACACTGCTGCTGCACTGGCCCAGATCAAAGTTGCGCCCACGGTCACGGATGTCGAGCAATTGCGAACCTTGCTCACCAAGGCCAATCTGCTTGCCCGCCATCCGCAACTTGATGCAGCCACCCACGACCAAATTTTGGCCCTCAAAGGCTCACGGTTGCACCGCTCGCCCTGAGCACCCATGCGCCTGTCTCGGTTTGCATACAGGGTCTACGTGGATTTACTTTTATACTGAATTTGGTTTCAATTCAGCTCGGCACCTGCACGCTCATAGGCATCCATGAACAAGATTCTCAACAACCTGTCCATTCCCGCCAAATTGGGGCTACTCACCCTGATCAGTATCTTGGCACTGATCAGCGTGTCTATCTACTTGCTGCTCGACGAACACAACCAAAGCCGAACCACGCACGAGCATATGGTTCAGCAATCTGTCGAGAGTGCTGCCGGCATACTGACCTGGGCCTATGCGCTGGAAACGTCGGGCAAGCTGCCGCGTGAAGAGGCGCAGGCCACAGCCAAACAGGCCATTGCCCAGATGCGCTTTGATAAGGGCAACTATTTCTTTATCAGCGACATGCAGTCGCCAGCCCTGTTTGTGATGCACCCGGTCAAACCCGAGCTAGAAGGAAAAGGTGCACCTTCTGCCAACGGATCGCCCCTGTTGGACACCTTCGCCAGCAAGGTGCGCAACGACAAATCGGGCTTCGTAGAGTACCCATGGGCAAAGCCCGGCCAGAACACGCCCATCGATAGGTTGTCCTACGTGCAAGGTTTCGAACCTTGGGGATGGGTGATTGGTTCTGGTATGTACTTAGACGACTTGCAAACCGAATTTATGGACACCCTGGTCAAAACCATCTGTGCCATCGTGTTGGGCATATTGTCCATTTGCTGGATCACCCTGCTGATATCGCGCTCGGTCGAACGCGGGGTCGACAAGGCGCAACGGGCAGTCAACGCCATATCACAAGGTGATTTGACCATGCCCATCATGGCCTGGGGTAAGGATGAAATCGCCACGTTACTGCAGTCCATGGCCGTCATGCAGGACAACCTGGTCAAAGTGGTCACCAACGTTCGCCAAGGCTCCGAATCGGTCGCCACCGCCAGTGCAGAGATCGCACAGGGAAACAACGACCTGTCCTCACGCACAGAACACCAGGCCAGTTCACTGCAGCAGACCGCCGCATCGATGGAAGCGCTCAGCACAACGGTTAAGCAAAACGCAGAAAGTGCCCGCACTGCCAACCAACTGGCGGTTAGCGCATCGTCCATCGCCATTCAAGGTGGGCACGTCGTTGGGCAAGTGGTGGAAACCATGCGCGACATCAACGACTCTTCGCGCAAGATCTCGGACATCATCAGCGTCATTGACGGCATTGCCTTCCAAACCAACATTTTGGCTTTGAACGCCGCAGTGGAAGCTGCACGCGCCGGCGAGCAGGGCCGTGGATTTGCGGTGGTGGCCAGCGAAGTACGTTCGCTCGCCGGACGTTCGGCCGAAGCGGCCAAAGAGATCAAACAGCTGATCAACGCCAGTGTGGAGCGGGTTGAGCACGGCTCTAATCTGGTCGACCAAGCCGGCACCACAATGACCGAAGTGGTGGACAGCATCAAACGCGTCACCGACATCATGGGCGAAATCAGCGCCGCCAGCGGCGAGCAAGCCAAGGGCGTGGCCCAGGTGGGCGGCGCCATTACACAAATGGACCAGTCCACCCAGCAAAACGCCGCACTGGTCGAGGAAATGGCGGCTGCGGCCAGCAGCCTCAAGGGCCAGGCCTTGGAGTTAGTGGAGACCGTCGCCACCTTCAAGCTCAGCGACGATGGAAAGCCCGTATCCAAAACCCGCGCACCGCTACCAACCAGGCGCAAAGCACCGCTGCCAGCCAAGGCAGCCGCTGCGAACCGCAGTCCAGCCGCGCCCAGCCAACCGACGCGTTTGCCCCAGCCCACCACGCGGATAGTCGCCAAGGCAAGCACCAACGACGGCGGCGAAGACTGGGGAACGTTCTAAGGAATTGGCGCGTGGGGGCGGTGCGTGAAGGCACACAATTCCCGCAGAAAGTGTGCCAAAAGTCCTATCAATCCCCCATTCGGGGGATGTACAGCTTGCGATAACCATGGTTTGATTGCAGCTACTTCAGGCCCAATTCCCACACCTTCACAGCCATGCGTTTAGACGACGATTGCGCCACCTTGGGCACCCCCTCCGCTGCGGCTAATAGCATTCCTGCGCCTACCCACCCCACACTAATCGGGCTGCACAACGCATCGTCTTTCATAGCCATCGAGCACGGCATGCTGGAGATGCTGGCCACCAACACTCCCTTGACCCAGCTCATAGCCCCCTTGGTGCGTGGTTATGAGGCTTTGTTTCCTGGCCTGCGCTGCGCTATTTCTATGGCCGCATCCGACGACACGCCGCCCCAACGCATCGCCGGCACTGTGCCAGACCAGCGCTGCGAATCATTTCCCGTGTTGTCCCGCCATGGCACGCTACTAGGCCACCTTGAAATTTCTTGTCCATCCCCAGCCCTGTCGACCGCTGAGGCACAAACGGCGGCCAAACGCATCGGCTATTTGGCAGGTTTGGCGCTGGAGCACGAGCAAAGTCGGCAGCAAGCCAAAGCCGAGCATGCATCGCTGCAAGAAGCCGCACGCCACCATCGCAATATTTTGGACAACATGCTCGATGGCGTCATCACCGTCAACAAACATGGCCTGATCGAGTCGGTCAACAAGTCGGTGTGTGCCATCTTTGACTATGCAGCTGACGAATTGTTGGGCGTCAATGTCGCCGTGTTGATGCCCGAACCCACCAACGCAGACGGTGACCACCAAGCGCGGCAACTGCAACAGCTGCACAACAGCGGATCGAACTATTTGGTCGGCAGGCCACGCGAAACCATCGGCCAGCGCAAGGATGGCAATAGCTTTCCCATGAGTCTATCGGTCTCCAAAATCGCCCGCAAAGGCCAGCCGACGTTTGTGATTGTGGTACGTGACATCACCCAGCGCCGCCAAAGCGAAGAAGAGATCCACCGCCTGGCCTTCTACGACCCCCTAACCGAACTGCCCAACCGCCGCCTTTTGATCGATCGGCTCAAGCAGGCGACCGTCACCTCGGCGCGCACCGGCCAGTATGGTGCGGTGATGTTTCTCGACCTAGACCAATTCAAACTGCTCAATGACACACAAGGGCACGCCATGGGCGACGAGCTGCTCAAGCAAGTGGCAACCCGGCTCAAAACCTGTGTGCGCCTAGGAGACAGCGTGGCCCGTTTGGGTGGCGACGAGTTTGTGGTGCTGCTGGAGCGGCTGAGCGACTCCACCCTGGAGAGTGCAGCCTTCGCCCAAATGGTGGCAGGCAAAATCCTGGCCGTGTTGGGCCAACCCTACAAGCTGCGCGGCCATGTCCACAGCAGCACGCCCAGCATTGGTGTCGTCATGTTCCAGGGCGACCAAGAAAGCACCGACCAGCTCCTCAAACAGGCAGACGTCGCCATGTACCAGGCCAAGGCGTCCGGGCGCAACACGGCCCGCTTTTTTGACCCGACCATGCAGGTCACTGCCAGCATGCACGCCGCGTTGGAGACCGACTTGCGCCGTGGCCTCTACCAGCACGAATTTGTGCTGCTCTACCAGTTTCAGTTTGACGCCATGGGTGAGCCTGTCGGCGCCGAAGCACTCTTGCGCTGGAACCATGCCACCCGTGGGCTGGTGCCGCCGTTGCAGTTTGTCGGCCTAGCCGAAGAAACCAGCATGGGCTTGGTGCTAGGGCAGTGGGTTTTGGAGACCGCTTGCACCCAATTGCGGGTCTGGTCCACCCATGCGGGCACGGCGCAGTGGACCCTAGCGGTCAATGTCAGTCCTACCCAGTTTGCACAGGCCAGTTTTGTGACCAATGTCACTTCGGCCTTGAAGCGTGCCGGCGCCGATCCCCACCTGCTGACGCTGGAGCTGACCGAGAGCATGCTCATGAGCAACCTGGAAGACACCCTCACCAAAATGCAAGCCTTAAGCCGTGTCGGTGTGCGCTTCTCGCTGGACGACTTCGGCACTGGTTATTCGTCACTCATGCATCTGCAGCGTTTGCCGCTGCAGCAGCTCAAAATCGACCGCTCGTTTGTGAATGCGCTGCTGACCACGCCCAACGATGCGGCCGTGGCCCGCTCGACCGTGGCCTTGGGCCATAGCATGGGTATGACCGTGGTGGCAGAGGGGGTAGAAACGGCCGAGCAGCGCAACGCGCTGGCCGCGCTGGGTTGCGACATTTTTCAGGGCTACTTCTTCGGTCGCCCTGCGCCAGCGCACGAGTTGTCGGCGTCCCTTCTGAAAATCGCCTGATTGGCCTGCTGGCGCCCACGCCAGCCCAAAACCCACACATACAGCGGCCACCAAGGCCACCGAACTACCGGGGCCACGAAGTTACTGGCGCGCGGTGCGGATATTGCGCGGCAAGGCTTGAGGGTGGCTGGTGCGAAACGGGTTGATGTCCAGCCCACCACGGCGCGTATAACGGGCGTAAACCGCCAGCTTAAGCGGTTTGCAGCGCGTCCAAATATCCATAAAGATGCGCTCTACACACTGCTCGTGAAACTCGTTGTGGTTGCGGTAACTCACCAAGTATTGCAGCAAGCTGCCCTGGTCAATCTGGTCACCGGTGTAGCTGATCTGCACGCTGGCCCAATCGGGCTGGCCGGTTACCAGGCAATTGCTTTTGAGCAAGTTGCTGGTCAGTACTTCCGACACCGGCGCCTCATTGGGCGTGGCACGCAAAAGCTCTGGTGCAGGTGTGTAGTGGGTGCAGTCTAAGTCCAGACGGTCCAGACTCAAACCGTCGAGCTCGTGCACCGGCTCGCGGTCAAACAACTCAGAGCCCAAGATGGTCAAGCCAATGGATGCAGGCGCGGCACCGGTGCTGGCCGCACCGCGCCAAACGGCCTCGCTCACATCGGCGCGCAGACGTGTCTTGACCGCCTCAGCATCCGCAAACGCGGTGTTGTTAAAGCTATTGAGGTACAGCTTGAACGACTTGCTTTCGACGATGTTCACGCTTTCGCATGGAATGGTGAAATGGGCCAAGGCCACCTGGGGCTTGCCCCGCAGATTGAGCCAACTCAGCTCAAACGCAGTCCACATGTCGGCACCAAAAAACGGCATCCGCTGTGCAATTCCGATCTCGGCGCGTTTGTCTGCACGCGCAATCGGAAACAACAACGACGCATCGTACTGATCCACGTAACGCGTGGGTTTACCCAGCAGAGATTGCTCGGGCGTACTCATGCAGCACCAACCATTGCTATCTGATCGGCCGCCTGCAAATGCGGAATCAAGGCATCGAGCATGCGGCGCACCGGCTCGGGCGGCAAGTCATGCCCCATGCCCTGCACCGAAACCAGGCGCGCGCGCGGAATACGCTGCGCGGTATCGGCCCCGTGGCTGTGTGGTACCAGCGGGTCTTCCACACCGTGCACAACCAGCGTTGGGCAAGTCACACGGGGAAGCTTGGCGAAACGGTCTTTGTCAGAGACGATGGCCATCATCTGGCGCATGGTCCCCACCGGGTGAAAGCTACGCACCACGCCGCGCAAAATCCGCTCACGCATTTCAAGCTCTGGTGTGGGGTGCGCTGGGCTGCCGATCACTTTAAACAACTTGACGTAATGGTCCACCACGGCGGCCGGGCTATTGTTCTCGGGCCGACTCAGCAAGACGCGGGTCACCGCACGGCGCGCAGGCGGCAGGCCCTTAGCACCACTGCTGCTCATGATGCTGGTCAGGCTCAACACCCGGCTAGGCGCAGCAATAGCGACCCGCTGGGCGATCATGCCCCCCATACTCACACCCACAATGTGCGCCTGCGCAATGCCCAGGGCGTCCAACACACCAATGGCGTCGGCCGCCATGTCGGCCAGCGTGTAGGGCGGGCGCTGGGGCAAACCCAGCTTGTACTTGATCCCGGCCCACACCAGATTGGGCTTACCCAGATGGTCAAAATTTTGGCTCAAACCCACGTCGCGGTTGTCCATACGCACCACGCGGTAGCCTGCGTCAATAAGCGCCTGCACAAATTGTGGCGGCCAGGCAATAAGCTGCATACCCAGCCCCATGATGAGCAGCACCACCGGGCGCGCCCTGGGCTCAAGCGTCTGCGGCCCCTCCGTGGCGCTGTCTTCGATCTCTATTTCAATCCCGTTTGCTCTTATTTTCATAGCTGTTTACGCACTGTTTATGAGGGATAGAGCCCTATTTGACACACAATTTTTACTCAAGCCACCTTGCGCCTGAACACCAGCCGCTGCGGCGTGGATTCGGCTGCGTCCCAGGCATAGCCTTCGGCGTCAAAGGCCCGCAATTGGTCAACCTGCACACACTGGTGGGTCACGGCATAACGGGCCATCAGGCCCCGTGCACGCTTGGCCAGAAAGCTGATCACCTTGTACTGGCCCGCCTTGTACTCTTGAAACACACACTCCACCACCTTGGCCTTGAGTGCCTTGGTATCGACCGACTTGAAATACTCTTGCGACGCCAGGTTAATGACCACCGGACTGATGTCGGATTGCAGTCGGGTGTTGAGGTAATCCGCGATCTGCTGGCCCCAAAACGCATACAGGTTCTTGCCCTGCGGATTAGCCAAAGCGGTGCCCATTTCCAGGCGGTAGGGCTGCATCAGGTCCAGGGGGCGCAGCACACCATACAGCCCGCTCAAAATGCACACATGGTCTTGCGCCCACGCTAGGTCGGCAGCGCCCAAGCTGCGGGCGTCCAGCCCGCCGTACACATCTCCATTAAAGGCCAACACGGCAGCACGGGCGTTGGTGGGGGTGGCCTTGGGCGACCACGCCTGGTATCGCGCCACGTTCAGGGCCGACAATTTGTCGCTCAGCGCCATCAGCTCGGCAATTTGCTGCGGCGAATAGCCCCGCAAGAGTCCAATCAAGGCCTTGGATTGCTTGACAAACAGGGGCGCGGTGGGCGTGTGGGGCAGTAGCGCGGACTCGTAGTCCAGTGACTTGGCAGGCGAGAGCAGAAAAAGCATGCAGCATTATCCTGAATCACAGCAGCATGCGCTGTCACGTGGGCACATAGGCACCATGGCCCCAGGCCCTTCACGCCCTTAAGCGCGCCAATGGCGGCAAAAAAAACCGCTTTGGCCTACAGTATCCCCCTCTAAGCGACGACACCCATGACCCCGATCGACCAGGTTCAGCTAACCTTCACCCCTCAGACACTCATCCTGCTCAACATAGCACTGGGGCTGGTGATGTTTGGCGTGGCGCTGGACCTGCGCGTAGCAGATTTTCAAGCCGCCTTGCGCACACCCAAGGCCCTGGCCATCGGTCTGGTCGCACACCACCTGCTGTTTCCAGCCATGACCTATGGGTTGATCACCCTTTTGCAGCCCGAACCCAGCATCGCGCTGGGCATGTTGCTGGTATCAAGCTGCCCGGCCGGACATATTTCCAACTTCTTGGTGAACTACGCCAGGGGCAATACTGCGCTCTCGGTCAGTACCAGCGTCTTGTCGACCCTGCTGGCGATGGTGCTGACGCCTTTGAACTTCACTTTTTGGGGTAACTTGCACCCCTTGACAGCAGGCCTGATGCGAGAAGTGGCCTTAAACCCTTGGAACATGTTCGAAGTGCTGTTCATGCTGCTGGCCGTGCCCCTGGCACTGGGTATGGGCCTGGCCAAACATTGGCCAGCCCTGGCGCACAAGGCGCAAAAATCCATCAAAATTGCCTCGTTTCTCATTTTGCTGGGCCTTATCGTCGGCGCGCTGGCGGCGAATTTTCGCCACTTCATGGATTACATCGACTTAGTCGTGCTGGTAGTTCTGGTCCACAACCTGCTGGCTTTTTGCACCGGTTACAGCCTGTCCACCCTGTTTGGCTTGCCCGAGCGTGACCGCCGGGCCATCACCTTCGAGACCGGCATTCAAAATTCGGGGCTGGGCCTAATTTTGGTGTTTAACTTCTTTGGCGGGCTGGGTGGTATGGCCATCGTGACCGCGTGGTGGGGCATCTGGCACATTGTTGCAGGCACCGCGCTGGCCACCTACTGGAGTCGGCGCCCGCCAATTATTGACAAAATCAGCCTCTAGCCCTCACCACCATTACGCAGACCGCTATCAATTTTGCAGTAAACCCATACCTCGGCATCCCCATTGCCTGATGCCGCGCACCAACCCGGCGCATAATTGGCGCCTCGTTGGACTGTGCCAACCCAGAATCATCCAAGAAATTCCCCTCACTATGCACCGCGTCGCCATCAGCAGTACGGGCCTTTTTGTGCCGCCCGAAGTCATCACCAACGAAGAACTGGTCGCTGCCTTTAACCAGTACGCCCAGCTGGAAAACACCAAATATGCAGCGGAGATTGCCGCTGGCACCCGCGCGGCGTTGACCGACTCCAACGTCGAATTCATCGAAAAAGCATCGGGTATCAAGCGCCGCTACGTCATGGAAAAGCAGGGCGTACTCGACCCCCAGCGCATGCGGCCCCAATTTACGCCACGCCCCAACACGGAGCTGTCCATGATGGCCGAGATCGGCGTCAAAGCCTGCCAGGACGCCTTGGCCGCTGCCGGCAAGACGGCTGCGGATGTCGACGGCCTAATCTGCGCCGCCGCCAACATGCAGCGCGGCTACCCCGCAATGGGGGTGGAGATCCAAACCGCGCTGGGCGTACAAGGTTATGCGTTTGACATGAACGTGGCCTGTTCGTCCGCCACCTTCGCCATTGAAATGGCCGTCAACGCGGTGCGGACCGGTTCCGCCCGCGCGGTATTGGTGGTAAACCCCGAAATCACGTCAGCGCACCTGGCCTGGAAAGACCGGGACTGCCATTTCATTTTTGGTGATGTGTGTACTGCCATTTTGGTCGAGCGCCTCGATCTGGCACCACCGGGGGCCTACGAGGTGCTGGGCACGCGGCTGCTGAGCACGTTTTCTAACGCGATTCGCAACAACGCAGGCTTTATGTCGCGGGCCGAAGACCGCGACCCCGAAGACCGTGACCAATTATTTATGCAGGAAGGCCGCAAGGTCTTCAAAGAAGTCTGCCCCATGGCGGCCGAACACATAGCTGGGCATTTGGCGGCACTAGACCTAGCGCCCTCTCAGGTGCGCCGTTTCTGGCTGCACCAAGCCAACCTCTCTATGAACCAGTTTATTGGCCGAAAACTCTTGGGCCGGGACACCACGCCCGACGACGCGCCGGTGATTCTGGATGAGTTTGCCAACACGGCATCGGCCGGCTCCATCATCGCCTTTCACCGCCACCAGAGCGATATCAAGGCGGGCGATGTGGGCGTCATCTGCTCCTTTGGTGCGGGCTACTCCATCGGCAGCATCATCGTAAAGAAAACTTAACTGCTTAAGTCAGCGCACGCTTAAGGCGAATCTCTTCGACGCGCGCGGTGCCAATGGGCACCGTCTTGGCGCTGCTGGGTTCACGCTTGAACCCGGCCAACTCATGAAAACGCATGGCGCGGTCGTTGGCAAAAGGGACCCACACCGTCACATGGGAGCAACCTTCTTCCAGCAGACCTTCGCGCGCAGCATCCCACAGGGACAAACCAGCACCTAGGCCAATGTAATCTTCGGCCACATAGATGTGCCAAATCTCGCCCAGGGTCTGCGGTGTGCCAGCGTCGCGTGAGCGATCAAACCCGACAAACCCGACCACCTTGTCACCCAGCATGGCCACATGAACCTGGGGCTCGGCGTATTCAATCGCCTCGCGCCAGTGGGCCTGGGTTTTCTCCAAGGCAGCAACCGGAACCGGTGCGTTGGGCACGGCGGACTTGAAGGCGTCGCACACGGCGGCGTTGTGCAAGTCCGTAATAGCTTTGGCGTCGCGCAAGGTGGCGGGACGCACCGTGAAGGTGGTCGTAGTGGACATGGTTAAAGCGTGAAGCTGGTGCAAAAAATGGAAGATTGGCTGCCATTGTCGCTGCAAACCCTGTGGAACCCGCTGCGTACAAGTTCAAAACGGCACGTCACCTAGGGTGAACACCATTGCCGCTGCCTCGCTTTGCCGCAAGAATGCCCCACCGCATTCCTCTCTTACCTTCCCCCCAAAAAAACCCATGCCCACTACTGTCGCCCTCACTGACCTCCCCCTGCAAAGCCTCTACCGCTGGGAGCGCGAACGCCCCCAAGACATTTACCTAAGCCAACCGTCCAACGGCGGACAGGTGCAAAACATCACCTGGGGCGAAGCCGCCGACCAGGTGCGCCGCATGGCGAGCTGGATCAAAGCCCAAGGCTGGCCCGAAGGCAGCCGAGTGGCAATTTTGGGAAAAAACAGCGCGCACTGGATTCTGGCGGACCTGGCCATTCTGATGGCGGGCCATGTGTCGGTCCCTATCTACCCCACCTTCAATGCCGAATCCCTGTCCTACATCTTGGTGCACAGCGAATGCAAAGCCTGCTTTGTGGGCAAGATGGACGATGTCAGCCACCTGTCCCGCGGCGTACCCACCGGGGTGGTCCTGATCGCCTTGCCCTTGGCTCCCGCCATCCCCGGCTTGCAATGGGCCACCCTGCAGACCCAAAACCAGCCCTTGCCAGGCGCGCCGGTACGCGCAGCCGAGTCCTTGTGCACCATCATCTACACCTCGGGCACCACCGGCAAACCCAAAGGGGTGATGCACACCTTTGAGGCCATGGCCTGGGGTCTGTCCAGTGCGGGCGAGCGTATCCCCATGTACCGCGAAGACCGCTTGATTTCTTACCTGCCGCTGGCCCACGTTGCCGAGCGTATGTTGATTGAACAGGCGTCCTTGCGCTACGGTAGCCATGTGTTTTTTGCCGAAGCACTGGACACCTTTGTGCAAGACTTGCAACGCGCCCGCCCCACGGTTTTTTTCTCGGTGCCGCGTCTGTGGGTCAAATTTCAGCAGGGTGTGCACTCCAAAATGCCCGCCAAGAAGCTCCAAACATTGCTGAAGATCCCACTACTGGGGCGCATCGTGCGCCGAAAAATCCTCAAAGGGCTGGGGCTGGACCAGTGCCGTATTGCCGCAGGTGGCGCAGCCCCCATGCCCGCCGACGTGCTGCAGTGGTACCGCAACCTCGGGCTGGACTTGATCGAGGTCTACGGCATGACCGAAAACTGCGGCATCTCCCACTCCACCCTGCCCGGCTCACGCCAGGTTGGCTCGGTAGGCAAGCCCTACCACGGTGTCGAAAGCCGCATCGCACCCGATAGCGGCGAGATTCAAATGCGCAGCCCCGCAGTGATGCAGGGCTACTACCACGAGCCCCAACAAACGGCCGATGCCATGACCGCCGACGGCTGGCTGCGCACCGGCGACAAGGGCAAGATTGACGCCCAGGGTTTTCTTAGCATCACCGGTCGCGTCAAAGACATCTTCAAGACCAGCAAAGGCAAATACGTGGCCCCCGCGCCGATTGAAGACAAGCTGGTTATACACACCGACATCGAAGCCTGCGCGGTGACCGGTGCCAACTTTGCACAGCCCTTTGCACTGGTCATGCTCTCGCCCGAATCAGCAGCCAAATACGCTACCGCCGACGGCAAAAAGGTGCTGGAAATCTCCCTCGCCGCACACCTTACCGTGGTGAACAGCCAATTGGAATCGCACGAAAAACTCGACTTCCTGGCCGTGGTCACTACCGCATGGACACCCGAGAACGGTTTAGTCACCCCCACGCTCAAGGTTAAGCGCCCCCAAATTGAAGAAACCTACGGGCGCCAGTACGAGGCCCTGTTGGCACAGGGCAAGCCGGTGGTCTGGGTTAAAGCTTGAGTAAAATGCACCCCGCACGGGCACGTGGCAAGCGGGGTGTTTGCGATAAGCTCGGCCCATGAGTACGCCCGCCCGCCGCAAAAAGTTTCGCAAGATCCCGCGCCCCGCCAACCTGTCTGACAAGGCCGTGCGCAGCGCGCAGCGCCTGATCGTTGACGGCTACGCACCGGCGCAGATGATCGAGGACCTGCGCAAGTACCAGGCCGAACTGGAAATCCAAAACAAAGCCCTGCGCTACAGCCAGCAAGAAGCCGAAGGCGCGTCTGAGCGTTTTGCCACCCTGTTTTCCAACGTGCCCCTGGCCTTGATGGTGGTTGACGAAGAGGGGCTGGTTCTGGCCAGCAATGCCATGGCGCTGCGTCTGTTTCAGCCGCTGGAGAGCGACCTGCCGCTGAACTTCTTGCTGCCCTTTGTGGATGCCAGCCACACCGACGCAGTGGCCGGCGCTTTTATTGGCGCCAAAAGCGGCGGCACCAGCGAAGTGACCGAGGTGGTGTTTTTGGCTGGCTCACAGGGCACCTTTACCGGCGACTTACACATCGCGCGGATTGAAAACCCCACCGACGAATTAGCCCACTTTATCTGCGCCATCATCGACCAAGGCCCCCTGCTGGCCGAGCGGCTCGCCTTACAAGAAAGTGCCACAGTGCTGCGCCAGCGCAACGAAGACCTGCTGCTGAGTGAAAACCGCATGGCCGCGATCATCAACTCGTCGTTGGACGCCATTTTGTGTGTGGATGAGCACCAATGCATCACCGTCTTTAACCCGGCTGCCACCACCTTGTTTGAATGCCCGGCCGAATTGGCATTTGGCCAAAAACTGGGCCGTTTTTTGCCCGATGTGGATGCTGCATTACAAGCCGGACAGGTGTCATCACAAACCACACTGGGTGAGTTTGCCGCCACCACCCACAAGGGGCGTGAAATTTTTGTCGAAATCAGCGTGTCGCTAGAACGGCGCCTGCGTACCCGCACACACTTAAGCTCCGTCAGCGCAGCAGCCGAAGTGGACAACACACCCATCAGCCCCCACGGCACGGTGACCACCATCTTTGCACGCGACCTCACCGCCAAAAAGCTGGCCGAAAGCCGCCGCGAGGCACTAGAAAACCAACTGCGCGAATCACAAAAGATGCAGGCCATGGGCACTATGGCCGGCGGTATTGCACACGACTTCAACAACATTTTGAGCGCCATCTTGGGCAACGTGAGTCTGGCGCAGCAAGACAGCGAGCCGGGCTCTGCCTCCATGACCAGCCTGCTGGAGATCGAAAAAGCAGGCCAGCGGGCCCGTGATTTGGTACGCCAGATTTTGACCTTCAGCCGCAACGAGCCACCCAAACGGACTCCCATTCAACTGGCCGAGGTGGTGGAGGAAACGGCACGCATGGTTAAGGTCACGTTGCCACCCTCGGTTAGCTTTCAGGTACTGGTCAACGACACGGTGGCATCGGTCTTGGCCGACGCTACACAGGTCGAGCAGGCCCTGCTGAACCTGTGCACCAACGCCATCTTGGCCATTGGTAAGCAAAAAGGCTCGGTCACCATGGCGCTGTTTGAGAGTGACCTGGTCCAGCCCCTCAATGGGCGCCTGTGGTTGCCAGCTGGCAAATATGTGTGTGTGCGGGTCAGCGACACCGGCAACGGCATGTCACCCGAAACCTTAGACCGCATTTTTGAGCCTTTTTTTACCACCCGCGTGGTAGGCCAGGGCACGGGCCTGGGCCTGTCGGTGGTGCACGGCATCATGCAGACCCACCAGGGCGCCATCGACGTCCAAAGTGCTTTGGGCGCAGGCAGCATCTTCACCCTGTACTTTCCCAGCAGCCAAGAAGCGGCCGTCGCCGTACCACCCGAGGCAGCGCCCGTGGACGTGGTGCAGGGCAACGGGCGGCGCGTCATGTATGTGGACGACGACCAGGCTCTGGTCTTTCTGATTGCCCGCGTGCTGACACGCAAAGGGTTTGTGGTGAGCACCTACACCGACCCCCAAGAGGCCGTAGCAGTGCTGCAAGCCGATCCGACCGCCTTTGACCTGCTGGTGACCGACTACAACATGCCCGGCTTTAGCGGTGTTGACCTGCTGCGCCAAGCCAAGCTGATACGCCCCGACCTGCCAGTGGCTTTGGCATCGGGCTATGTCACACCCGAGCTGGAGCAAAGCGCCATGGCAGAAGGCGCCAGCGCATTGATTTACAAACCCAACGATGTGAGCGAGTTTTGTGAAACCGTACAGCGCCTGGTCAACGAAGCCCATGCCGCCTGAGTCAGCGCCCGCCAGCGGCCCGATTGCCGTTGTTTATGTGGACGCCGATAGCATAGTGCTCAACAAACCCTCAGGCCTGCTGTCGGTGCCCGGTCGCGGGCCCGACAAACAAGACTGCCTCAGCGCCCGGGTGCAAGCCCAATACCCCGACGCACTGGTGGTGCACCGCCTAGACATGGCGACCTCCGGGTTGATCGTGATGGCCCGCAGCACCGCCGTGCAACGCGCACTGAGCGCCGCATTTTCCAGCCGTATGGTGCACAAGACCTATGAAGCGGTGGTCAGTGGCACCCTGGATTCAGATGGGTCCAACTGGCACACCATCGACCTGCCCATTGCGGTGGACTGGCCCAACCGGCCGCTGCGCACCATCAACCACGACATCGGCCAAGCCAGCCAAACCCGCTATCGGGTGATGGGCACGAACACGCAAACGGCAACCACCCGCCTCGCCTTAGAGCCCCTCACCGGGCGCACCCACCAGTTGCGGGTGCACCTGCAAGCCATTGGCCACCCCATTTTGGGCGACGCCTTGTATGCGCCACCGGCCGTTATGGCCCAGGCGCCGCGCTTGCTGCTACACGCCAGTGGCCTAGCCTTTGCACACCCGATGGATGGCCGTGCGCTGCAATTCACCTGCGCCGCCGATTTTTGAATCCCAGCGCCTAAAATAGGCGGGTGAACCCCATTCTGAATGCCGATCTCCATTGCCACTCCAACATCTCGGACGGCACACTAACCCCCGAAGCGGTGGCCGCGCGCGCCAGCGCCAACGGCGTCGAGTTATGGGCCTTGACTGACCACGACGAAATCAGCGGCCAAGCACGCGCTGCAGCCGCCGCCAAAACCCACGGCATGCGCTACCTGACCGGCACCGAGCTATCGGTGACCTTTATCGACAAAACCGTGCACATTGTTGGCCTGGGCTTTGACCTGCTCAATGCCGACCTTGTGGAGGGCCTGCGCCAGACCCGCGGCGGGCGCGAGCAGCGGGCGCGTGAGATGGCCGCCGGCCTGGCCAAGGTTGGCATCAAAAATGCCTTCGAAGGTGCCATTCAATTTGTCGGCAATCCAGACCTGATATCACGCACGCACTTCGCCCGTTTTTTGGTAGAGACGGGTGTGTGCAAAGACACCAACGAGGTGTTTCGCAAATTCCTCACCGAAGGCAAACCCGGCTTTGTGCCCCACCGCTGGGCCTCGCTGCGCGACGCGGTTCACTGGATCACCGGGGCTGGTGGCATGGCTGTCATCGCCCACCCGGCGCGCTACAAGTTCACTCCCAATGAAGAGTTTGCGCTGTTCACCGAATTCAAGACACTGGGCGGTGGTGGTGTCGAAGTTGTCACTGGCAGCCATACCGCGGCGGAATACGTGGTTTATGCCGACATGGCCCGCGAATTTGGCCTAGCCGCCTCGCGCGGCAGTGACTTCCACAGCCCCAACGAGAGCCACACCGAACTGGGCACCCTGCCCCCGCTACCCGCCAACCTAACCCCTGTGTGGGATGTGTTGGCCTCACGCATCCAGTAAACCCCTATGGCCCAGTATTTCGAACTACACCCCGACAACCCCCAGCCCCGCCTGCTCAAACAAGCCGTCAGCCTGCTGGAAAAAGGCGGCATTCTCGCCGTGCCTACCGACTCCAGTTACGCGCTGGTGTGCCATCTGGACGACAAAGCTGCGGTCGACACACTGCGCCGTATCCGCGGTGTGGACGACAAACACCACCTCACCCTGCTCTGCCGCGACCTGAGCGAGTTGGGCAACTATGCGCGGGTAGACAACGTCCAGTACCGCTTGCTCAAATCAGCCACACCCGGCCCCTACACCTTTATTCTGGAAGCCAGCAAAGAGGTGCCTCGGCGCGTGAGCCACCCCTCGCGCAAAACCATTGGCCTGCGCCTGCCGGACCACAAGATACTGCAAGCGCTGTTAGACCTGCACGGCGCGCCCTTGCTGGCAACCACCTTGATTGCCATCGGCGAGACCGACCCCATGAACGACCCACAAGAAATTCGCGAACGGTATGAACACGCGATTGCCGGTGTGCTTGATGCGGGCGCCTGCGCACTGGAGCCCACCACGGTGCTGGACCTCACCGGTACCGAACCCGAACTGCTACGCCAAGGCCGGGGCGATATCTCCCGCTTCGGGCTCTAGCCCCCTTCTCTCCCAACAGGACTTCACCCCGTGGACATTGCCAACCTGATTCAAAACATTGCTATTTACGCCCTACCCGTGCTCTTTGCGATCACCATCCACGAGGCGGCCCACGGTTATGCGGCGCGGCATTTTGGTGACAACACCGCCTGGATGCTGGGGCGCGTGACGCTTAACCCACTCAAACACATTGACCCCATTGGTTCGGTGTTGCTACCACTGCTGCTGGTGGTCATGTCCAGCCCCTTCATCTTTGGGTACGCAAAGCCGGTGCCGGTGCGGTTCGACCGTTTACGCAACCCCAAACGCGACATGGTGTGGGTGGCCCTGGCCGGGCCGGCATCGAACTTGGCGCAGGCGCTGATCTGGGGCATTGTGTTTTACGCGCTGCGCGCAGGGGGCGTATCAGAGCCGTTTTTTCTCAAAATGTGCCAAGGCGGCATCCTGATTAACGTCGTGTTATTTGCCCTTAACCTATTCCCTTTGCCGCCACTGGACGGTGGGCGAATTTTGGTGGGCCTACTGCCTTACAAGCAAGCTGCAGCGGTGGCGCGTGTTGAACCCTGGGGTTTCTTTATTGTGATGGGGCTGATCATCGCCGGGGTTTTGAATTCCTTGTGGATGCAGCCCATCATGAGCCTCACTTTTTGGCTGCTGGACCTCTTGCTCTCACCCCTAACGGCACTACTTCGCTAAAACCACCGCCCCACACGCCCCCACACTACCTCTGCCATAGCGTCCCACATTGCCATGAACCCTACCCGTTTTCTCACCGGCATCACTACTTCGGGCACGCCCCATCTGGGCAATTACGTGGGCTCTATTCGTCCATCCGTTTTGGCCAGCCAAACCGCCGGGGTGGAGAGTTTTTACTTTCTGGCCGACTACCACGCCCTGATCAAAATTGGCCAGCCCGACCGCATCCAGCGCTCGACCCTAGAAATTGCCGCAAGCTGGCTGGCCGCGGGCTTAGACCCCGAGCGGGTCACCTTTTACCGCCAGTCCGATGTACCCGAAATTGCCGAGCTGACCTGGTTTTTGACCTGCGTCACCGGCAAAGGTGTTCTTAACCGGGCCCATGCCTACAAAGCCGCGGTGGACAAAAATGCCGCATCCGGCCAAGACCCAGACATGGATGTGAACGCCGGTCTGTTTATGTACCCGGTGCTCATGGGCGCCGACATTTTGATGTTCAACGCCCACAAGGTGCCGGTGGGGCGCGACCAGGTGCAGCACATCGAGATGGCGCGCGACATGGCCAGCAGCTTCAACCACCGCTATGGCGAACATTTTGTGCCGCCGCAGGCCGTCATCGAAGAATCGGTCGCCACCCTGCCGGGGCTAGATGGTCGCAAGATGAGCAAGAGCTACGACAACACCATCCCGCTGTTTGCGCCGCGCGAGCAGCTCAAAAAGCTGATCGCCAGCATCAAGACCGACTCCCGCGCGCCGGGCCAGGCCAAAGACACCGAAGGCTCGGCCCTGTTCCAGATCTACCAAGCCTTTGCCACCGAGACTGAAACCCAAGCACTGCGCCAAGCCTACGCCGACGGCATCGCATGGGGGGACACCAAAGAGTTGCTGTTTGAGCGCATCGACCGCGAAGTGGCCCCCATGCGCGAGACCTACCACGCACTGATGGACAACCCCGCCAAGGTCGAAGCCCTGCTACTGGCTGGCGCGGCCAAGGCACGTGCTGTCGCCACGCCGTTCATGGCCCAACTGCGCCACGCCGTGGGCCTGCGCAGCCTGGCTGCAACGCCAGTTGCACAAACTGCCAAAGCCACCAAGACGGCCTTGGCCAGCTTCAAGCAATACCGCGAAAAGGACGGGCAGTTTTACTTCAAACTGGTCGATGCCCAGGGCGCCCTGTTGCTGCAAAGCCGGGGCTACGCATCGCCCAAGGTGGCGGGGCAAAGTATTGCTTTACTGCAGCAGCAAGGTGCTGCAGCGCTGAACACGCTGGCTGCCGAGTTAGAGCCACTTGAGCCCGCGCACCAACAGGCTGCCGCAGACGCCTTGGCGGAATTGGCCCACGCAAACGCCTAAGCGCACCCGCTGCGACTACACCGTTTACACCGTTTGCCCAAACTGTTTTTATCCACCGCTCTCATTTTTACCCACCATGAACCACTTCACACCAAGCCTTGTACTGGCCTGCAGCCTAGCCGCCCTCAGCATCGGTGCCCATGCGGCGGACACAGAAACCCTGCCCTCCGGCGTCAAGATCGTGCACACCGTGGCTGGCAATGGACCATTCCCCAAGGCCAGTGACGCAGTCACCGTGCACTACCGCGGCACGCTAGCCGACGGCAAAGAATTTGACAGCTCGTACAAGCGCGGCACCCCGATCACTTTTCCTCTAAACCGGGTTATTCCATGCTGGACAGAGGGCATGCAAAAGATCAAGGTCGGCGGCAAGGCCACCCTCACCTGCCCCCCGGCTACGGCCTACGGTGCACGCGGCGCAGGCAGCGCAGTGCCGCCCAATGCCACACTGACCTTTGAGGTGGAATTACTGTCGATTACCAAGTAAATGCGCGATGGATATCGACGTACGGCGGCTGAATTGCCACATCAAATTCCGCAGGGTCCACAGCGCCATAGTTGGCACCTAGCAAATATTCTGTAAGAAGTGAACGTTGGCGCCGACAAACAATCATAGTTAGACAGCTCAGCCGCATTCCGGCAGAAAGGTAAACCATGATGACACGCCGAAACACCCTTTTCAGCCTTGGCGCGGTAGCCGCCGGTATCGCCGGCGTGCGCGGTCTTTTTGAACCCGCCACCGCCCTTGCAGCACAGGTTTTCCCATATGCGAAAACCGATGCCCAATGGAAGGAGATGCTCACACCCGAGCAGTACCGGGTGCTGCGCAAGGCCGGCACAGAGGCACCGCACTCCAGCCACCTAAACAAGGAAAAACGAACCGGCACCTTTGTCTGCGCGGGCTGCGCGCAGGCGCTGTTCACATCCAACACCAAGTTTGAAAGCGGCACCGGCTGGCCTTCGTTCTACCAGCCCATCGCCCCGAAGGCCGTGGTTGAAGACAGCGACACCACTTTTGGCATGAAGCGCACCGAAGTGTTGTGCAGCAATTGCGGTGGCCACCTGGGCCATGTTTTTGACGACGGCCCCCAACCCACCGGCCTTCGCTATTGCATGAACGGTATTGCCATGAACTTCAAGGTAGCATAAAGATGAAAATCAACAAAACCCTATTCTCCATAGGCGCAGTCACACTGGCCGCATTGGGTTTCATGGGCGGCGGTATGGGTGCGTTTGCGGCCGAAGAAAATGCCGTCAAATTGCCTGCGCCTGCCGTAGATACCCCCGTCGCCACACAAGCCGCACGTGAAACTGCAGTGTTTGCAGGCGGTTGCTTCTGGGGCGTTCAAGGCGTCTTTCAGCATACCAAAGGCGTCCTCAATGCCGTGTCAGGATACGCGGGTGGCGACAAGTCCACCGCCAGTTACGACGTGGTCGGTAGCGGCCGCACTGGCCATGCCGAATCCGTACAAATTACCTATGACCCAAAGCAAATTTCTTACGGAAAATTGTTGCAAATTTACTTCTCAGTCGCGCACGATCCCACAACACTGAACCGCCAGGGACCAGACTCTGGCACACAGTACCGCTCAGCCATCTTTTATGCAGATGCCGGTCAGAAGCAAGTAGCCCAGAAATACATCGCGCAATTGGATGCAGCCAAGGTTTTCCCTGAGAAAATCGTGACGCAACTCACGCCCCTGGTAGCGCCCCTGGCCTTTTACCCCGCTGAAGCCTATCACCAAGACTATGCCACGCTACACCCGACCCAGCCCTACATCGCTAGGTTTGACCTGCCAAAAATCGCAAACCTTAAAACCATGATGCCAGACCTTTACCGCGACACACCGGTGCTGGTGTCGCAAGCAGGCAAATAGTGGGTGCAGCGCACGGCGGCGCTGCAATATTCAAATCCCGGCATACCACTCGTAACCGTTGTCTTCCCAGTAGCCGCCCTGGCCGCCGCGAATCTTGTCAAAACTGCTAACGAGTTCAATTTTCATCAGGTACTTGGCGTGCTTATAGCCAAGTTGGCGCTCCACGCGCAGGCGTAACGGTGCACCATTGGTGACTGACAATGGCTTGCCATTGAGCTCATACGCCAGAATGGTTTGCGCGTGAAAGGCGTCGTCCATATCGACGCTTTCGTAGTAAGTGGAATCTTTGCGTGGGTCGACTTCGCTTTGGCCGTCGTCCTCTTCCACCTCGTCCATCGGATCGGCGCAGCGGAACACCACATACTGCGCATCTGCAGTCGGCTTCACCATCGCCAAAATCTGGTGCAAGGGCACGCCCTTCCATTTGCCGATGCAGCTCCATCCTTCGACACAATCATGGCGGGTTATTTGGGTGCGCGAAGGGAGAGCTTTGAGGTCTGCCAAAGTAAATGCCATCGGGGTTTCAACGAGGCCCGATATTTCTAAGCTCCATGCGTTGAAGTCGTCCTTCAACAACGTCTCATATTTTTTACTGCTCGGCATGATGGTGCCATTGCCGCGGAAACTGGGCGCAATGTCGGCCTCGGTAAATTCTTGCGCCATCGCTTTGCGGCCTGGCACTATTTTGTGGATGGCTCTATTCAGGTGCTGCGCGCTTTTGAGCACATCAACAAACGCCGCGTTATTGGACAGGCGGTCACAGGCACTGAGCATCGCCGTGCCCACACTGGCTAAAGCAACACGCAGAATACTGCGACGCGCAATCGGCTTAACAGGTTTTGTGTGGTTCACGATGGTTTGCCCTCGTTGTTCTTGACAGGGTCTTGCGGCACACGGTAGTTGCCAGTAATCATCGAACGCAGATTGTTCAAAAGCCCTGTAATGACGACTTCAAACACATGCACCATGACAAACAATACAAGGCCGAAGGCCGCCAAGAAATGCAAAGTGCGCGCTGATTGCCTGCCACCCAAGAGATCGATCCAACCGCCGTCAAACAACGCATTTAAGCTTGGTGAGAGGCCGAATCCACCGAGTACTACCAGCGGCAATAAGCCAAAAATAACGACCAGATAGGCGATATTTTGCAAAACGTTGTAGCGTTTAGCTGCCTCGCCAGTGGGGTGTTTAAGCAGGAGGTGTTCTTTGATGGATTGTGGAACTTTTCGCAGTTCAGCCCTTGTCGGAAGCATGTCGCGCCTCAAATGGCCACTAAAGATGGCATATGCGATGTAGGCGACACCGTTCAAGACAAAAATCCAGGCAAAGAACAAATGCCAATGCCGCGCATCGGCCAGTGATTGTCGGCTCGGAATCGTGGCCCACGAGGGGAATGCGCGTGCGCTCGGGGTTGTATCATTGCGCACCTTGGATGCGCCTAATACACCGTCGGTGTCAAATGTGCGGCCCATCAAGCGTGTCACACCGTGGATATTTCCGGCGCTATCTTGGGTGGCACCAATGGATAGCAAGGTCACGGTTGATGCCGAATACGAGTCCTTACCCCAATACAAGTTCGGATGGGCATTGAAGATGGCTAGACCGCTCATCAACATCAGCGAAAAACTGATGACGTTGATCCAATGCATCAGACGCACCGGCAAGCGGTGGCGGTAAAAGATCTGAGGCGAGGCGTGGGTGGCGTCGTTGGTGGCATCAACTTGCAAGGTAACTCTCCCAGTGAGATTGGGATGGAGAGGTGTCCCAGCCGCATGCGGCTAAGTATCGCACCGTAGACCGCCCTTGCCTATCTGCGCGGTGAAAGGCGCGCGGGGTCCAGTATCCCTGTACCGATTCCGGTTGGTGGGCTAAATGGTGGGCCAGAAACCCTACAAAACAAAATACCCTTGTAAATCAATGACTTACAAGGGTATTTGGCGGAGAGGGTGGGATTCGAACCCACGGTACCTTGCGGTACGCCTGATTTCGAGTCAGGTACATTCGGCCACTCTGCCACCTCTCCTAATTGGTTGCATCGCTGGGCGAAGCCGAGATTCTAGCAGGGTCGCAGGGTGACCATGCCGCCCAAATACGGGCGCAGTGCTTCTGGGATGGTGACCGATCCGTCGGCGTTCTGGTAGTTCTCTAATACCGCCACCAGCGTGCGGCCCACGGCCAGGCCAGAGCCGTTCAAGGTGTGCACCAGTTCGTTCTTGCCCTGGGCATTCTTAAAGCGCGCTTGCAGGCGGCGGGCTTGGAAGGCCTCGCAGTTGGAGACCGAGCTGATTTCACGGTAGGTGTTTTGCGCCGGTAGCCACACCTCTAGGTCGTAGGTTTTGGCAGCGCCAAAACCCATGTCGCCAGTGCACAGGCTCATCACCCGGTAAGGCAAACCCAGCTTTTGCAGCACGGCTTCTGCATGGCCGGTCATTTCTTCGAGCACGGCATCGCTGTGGTCGGGGTGCACGATTTGCACCATTTCGACCTTGTCGAACTGGTGCTGGCGAATCAGGCCGCGGGTGTCGCGCCCGGCGCTGCCAGCTTCCGAGCGAAAACATGGTGTGTGGGCGGTGAGTTTGATGGGCAGGTCAGCCTCTGGCGTGACCACGTCGCGCACAAAGTTGGTCAAGGGCACTTCGCTGGTGGGGATGAGGTAAAGGTGCTTCGTTAATGCAGTACGCATCAAACCAGGCGTCGTCTTGTCTTCTTCAATTTGACTCAACTCTGCGCTCGTCTTTACTGCGCTTGTAGGGACCTTGAACAAGTCTTCCTCAAACTTAGGTAACTGACCGGTGCCGCGCAGGCTGTCGCCATTGACGATGTAGGGCGTGTAGCACTCGGTATAGCCATGCTCCAGCGTTTGCACATCCAGCATGAACTGGCTCAAAGCGCGGTGCAGCCGGGCCACGGGGCCTTTCATGACGGTAAAGCGTGAGCCCGAGAGCTTGACGCCCATCTCAAAATCTAGGCCAAGCGGCGTACCGATGTCCACGTGGTCTTTGACTTCAAAGCCAAAGGCTGCGGGCGTACCCCAGCGGCGCACTTCCACGTTGCCGTGCTCGTCGGCGCCGACGGGCGCGCTTTCGTGCGGCAGGTTGGGCACCGCCAGCAGCAGCGTATGCAACTCGGTCTGGATGGCGTCTAGACGCGTCGATGAGGCATCCAACTCTGCCTTTAAGCCAGTCACCTTTGCCTTCAACTTCTCTGCGAGATCCGAATGAAAGTCGGCTTCATAAAAATTTTCTTCAGCGTTGAGACGATTAACACGACCCATGTGCATACCAATTTCCTTACTTGCGCTGTTGCGCTCAGCCTGAAATTTTTCGGTATCTATCTGGATGGTCTTGCGCTCGGCCTCCAGCGCGGTGAAACGCGCCACGTCCAAAAATGCTTGCGGGCTCTTGCGGGTTTCAAGGCGGGCGATGACAGAGTCAAGGTCTTTGCGCAGCAGGGTGATGTCTAACATGTCGGTCTCGTATTTTTATGAAGAAATTGGGCTCTAGCCCTCTATATTATTGCGCAAGCAGCTACTAATTTAAGAGCACCCAAGGCATCGATCAGGCATCGAGCTTGAGGCCCTTGGGCAGCGGGAACTTGGTGGATTCAGCAATACCCTCCATTTTCTGCACCGACGTCACCCCCAGCGTGCGCAGGCGCTCAATCACCTGGTTCACCAAAATCTCTGGGGCCGAGGCACCGGCGGTCAGGCCCACGCGGGTTTTACCGTCAAACCACACCGTTTGCAACTCATCGGCACTGTCAACCATGTGGCTCTCTACGCCCAGTTTGCGCGCCAATTCGGCCAAACGGTTGCTATTAGAGCTGGTGGGGCTGCCTACCACGATGACGATATCCACCTGAGGCGACATGATCTTGACCGCGTCTTGGCGGTTTTGCGTGGCGTAACAAATATCTTGTTGCTTGGGCGCTCGCACATTGGGGAAGCGCGCCTTGACGGCTGCGGCAATCTCCGCCGCATCGTCCACGCTCAGCGTGGTTTGAGTGACCACGGCCAGCTTCTCGGTTTGCGCGGGCTGTACTTTTGCCACATCGGCCACGTCTTCCACCAGGTGGATGCCGTTGGGCAACTGCCCCATGGTGCCTTCTACCTCGGGATGGCCCTTGTGGCCGATCATGATGAACTCGTAGCCTTCTTTGTGCAGCTTGGCCACTTCTACGTGCACCTTGGTGACCAGCGGGCAGGTGGCGTCAAAAATTTTGAAACCCCGGGCCTTGGCCTCTAGCTCCACCGATTTCGGCACACCATGCGCAGAAAAAACCAGTGTAGCCCCCGGTGGCACGTCGTCTAGTGCTTCAATAAAGATAGCGCCTTTGGATTTAAGGTCGTTCACCACGTAGGTGTTGTGCACGATCTCGTGGCGCACATAAATCGGCGCTCCAAACTTTTGCAACGCCCGCTCCACAATTTCAATGGCCCGGTCTACCCCAGCACAAAATCCGCGTGGTTCGGCCAGCAATATGACCCCTGCGTTTGTCGCTGTACGCACTTCACCACTGCCCGTGGGGGCTATCTCGTCGAGGGACGGCCCGTCGACGCTCACACCGTATGGTTTGTAGGTTGTCATAGGATACCAATCACTTGGACTTCAAAACTCACCGACTGGCCCGCCAGCGGGTGGTTGAAGTCGAACAACACGCCCTTGCCTTCTTGCACCTGCAGCACCACACCGGCAAAGCTGCCTTTGCCGTCGGGTGTGGGGAACTGCACCGCGTCGCCCACGTGGTATTGCTCATTGGGGTCGCCCATGTCGTTGAGTTCTTTGCGTGCCAACCACTGCTGCATGTCCGGGTTGCGCTCGCCAAAGGCGGCACCGGCAGGCAAATCGAACGTTTGGCGTGCGCCCTCGGCCAGCCCCAGAAGGCAGGCCTCAACGGCAGGCGCCAGTTCGCCGTTGCCCAGGGTCAGCGTGGAAGGCTTGCCGTCAAAGGTATTGATGATGTCCCCGGCGGGCCCACTCAGGCGGTAATGCAAGGTGAGAAAGGAGCCTGGCTGGACGACGGATTGCACTGCGGTCATAAAAGTCCCTATAAACTGGGCTCTATTGTAGAAACCCTGCGCCACAGCGGTACACAAGCACCCCAAGCCCTGCTGCCCCACCCACCTTCCATGCCCCTCAAAGACCTGCCCGCCGACGCCCGCCCCCGCGAGAAACTGCTGGCGCGTGGCGCTGGGGCCCTCTCCGACGCCGAACTGCTGGCCCTGCTGCTGCGCACCGGCATCAAAGGCAAAGGTGTGCTGCAAATGGCCGACGAGTTGTTGCGTATCAAAAAAGATAGCGACTCAGGCAGCGCAGACGAGGGCTTCAACGGTATTTCAGGCCTATTACACGCCACCGCCGACGACTTAAAACGCGTGAAAGGGTTGGGCCCCGCCAAGCGGGCAGAGATTATGGCCGTGCTGGAGTTGGCCCGCCGCGCGATGGCGCAGCAGCTGAAGGAGCGGACCGTCTTTGCCGACCCCGAAACCATTAAGCACTACCTGAAGTTGCACTTGGCTGCACGCAGCTACGAGGTGTTTGCAGTAGTCTTTCTGGACGCACAGCACCGCCTGCTGGCCATGGAAGAAATGTTCAGAGGCACCCTAAGCCAAACCAGTGTCTACCCCCGAGAGGTGGCGCTGCGCGCCCTGCACCACCAGGCCAGCAGCGTGGTCTTAGCGCACAACCACCCCAGTGGCTCGGTGCAGCCCTCGCGCGCCGACGAGGCGCTGACCCAAACCTTAAAAGCCGCGTTGGCCTTGCTGGATGTGCGGGTGCTGGACCACATCATCGTCGGACCGGGACAGGCACTGTCCATGGCCGAGGCGGGGCTGCTATGAACCGCCCGCGCAGCGCCAAGGCGCCCACCGCCTTGGTGATAGGTTCGCTGTCCGACCTCAAACAGGTCAAAGCCGAATTGGCCGCCCAGGCCCAGCGAGAAGCCCAGGCGGCCGCCCAGCGCGCCCTGGCCGCCAAACAAGTAGCCGCCCACCGCAGCCTGTTTCAAGCCGCTGTGGGTGCAGTCAAGCGCCTGCCCGAGTCCCGCATCGCCAGCCTCAAACCTGCCCCGCCCGCACCTACACCGCTGCAGCGTATGGCCGACGAGGCCCAAGCCCTGCGCGAGGCTTTGAGCGATGAGGTCGATGTGGGAAGTTTGCTCGATACCGACGCGGGCTTGAGCTTTCGCCGCACCGGCATCGGCCCAGATGTGACCCAACACCTGCGCCGTGGCAAATGGGCCCTGCAGCGCGAAGTGGATTTGCACGGATTGCGCACTGACGCTGCCCGCGGCGTGCTGGGTGCCTTCATTCGCGAGGCCCACCAACAGGGCATTCGCTGTGTGCGGGTTATCCACGGTAAGGGGCTTGGCTCACCCGGCAAAACACCGGTACTCAAAGACAAAGTCCAGCGCTGGCTGGTGCAAAAGTCTGAGGTGTTGGCCTTTGTGCAGGCCCAACCCGCCCAAGGTGGCGCTGGCGCGCTGGTGGTGCTGCTGCAGCCGTCACGGGCCGGTTGATAATTCCCAACCCACTACCCGTACAAAACGTCCCTTGACCTCTTCCAAACGCTGGTCCCTGCCGACAGGTTTCATGAGCATCCGGGTGCGACTGCTCGCTTTGGTCATGGCGGTGCTGCTCCCGTTTGCGGTGATTTTGGCGGTGTATTTGCTGCAAGAGTCGCGGGAGGCCAAAGACAAGGCGTTTGAGACGGTGCGCCAGTCGGCCATGGCCCAGCGCGATGCCGTAGCCCTGTTTTTGAACGGCCATGCCAATGCCTTGGCCGGCATCGCCGCACGGCCCATGATTGCCGCCTTGCAGGCCCAGCCCTGCGACCCCTTTGTGCGCGCTTACATCGAATTCCACCCGGAATATGCGGACCTGCAAGTGCGCGATTTACAAGGCAACAGCCTGTGCTCTTACCACCCAGGGCACAAAAAATTAGCACCAGTGCAGCCTGGCGCCACACCCTGGTTTGACCTGGGTGTGGCCGCCAATACCTTTAACGTCAGCAATGCCCACCCCGGTCGCCATGCGGGCGATTGGGAGATTGTGCTGACCTACCCCATCAACAACCGCGAGGGGCAGCGGGTGGGCCTGTTGGCCCTACCCATGGATTTGCTAGAGCTCAACATCGTCATGATGCCAATCACCGAGGGGGGCGAGATCGTCTCCATCAGTGACGCACGCGGCACGTTTCTAATGCGTTCAGTCGCCCCGCTGGAGTGGATTGGGCGGCCAGACCCGGTATCTGCCGCCGCAGCGCTACAAAACGACAAAGGCAAAAAAGGGTTTGTTACCGCCATGGGCCCCAACGGCATCATGCGTATGAATGCCGTGTTACCGGTCGAAGGTGTGGACTGGCGGGTGGTGGTGGGAGTGCCCCAAGCCACTGCCATGGCCGCCTCGCGCAGTGTGCGCACCAACAGCGGCTGGATATTGTCGATTCTGACCTTGCTGGTTTTGGCTTTGGCCTGGCGTCTGGGCTCAGGCATCCTCAAACCCATCAAAGCCTTGGCGCAGACGGCCAGCGCGGTAGCCAGTGGCGACGGCCTGGCGCGGGCACCCCTGTCGGGCCCCCCGGAACTGGCGGCGGTGGCCGCGCAGTTCAACCGCATGCTGGATTTGCGCGACGCGGTCGAAGACACGGTGCGCGAAGGGCAAGCCCGCTACCGCTCGCTGGTGGAATGGTCGCCCATGGGTATTTGTGTGTATGCCAAGGGCAAATTGCTCTACGCCAACCCAGCCGCCGTCACAATGATGGGCGCCCAATCGGCCAGCGAACTCATTGGCCGCACCATGATCGACCTGGTTCACCCAGACCACCGGCACATGGCCTTCCACCGGGCACACCTGGCTTTAATGGAAGGCAGCCCGATTGCGCGGGCACAGGAAAAGCTGCTCACCCAAGATGGGCGCACCATTGATGTCGACATTCAGGGCTCCCCCATCCAGTACCAGGGCGAGACGGCGATTCAAATCAACGTGCAAGACGTCACCCAGCGCCACCAATCCGAGAAACGCTTGCAACTCTTGGCCACCGTGTTCAGCCATGCCCGCGAAGGTATTGTCATTACCAACGCGCAGGGCGAAATTGTTGAGGTCAACGACACCTTCACCGAAATCACCGGCTACACGCGTGAAGACGCGGTGGGCAAAAAGCCCCACAACTTGCTGGCATCAAGCCGCAACAGCGAAAGCTTTTATGCCCAGCGATCCGCCGCACTGGAGACCAAGGGGTACTGGATTGGAGAGGTCTGGAGCCGACGCAAAAACGGTGAGGTGTTTGCAGAGATCCTCACCATCAGCGCCGTCAAAAACGCCGACGGCGCGGTGCAAAACTATGTAGCCCTGTTCACCGACATCACCCAGCAAAAAGAACACCAGCGCCAGCTAGAACACATTGCCCACTACGACACCCTGACCGGGCTGCCCAACCGGGTGCTGTTGGCCGACCGGCTACAGAGCGCCATGGCCAACTGCCAGCGCCAAGCCGCCTCGTTGGCGGTGGCGTTTTTAGACCTGGACGGTTTTAAGTCGGTCAACGACCGCTACGGCCACCGCACCGGCGACGAGTTTTTGGTGGTGCTGTCCCAGCGTATGAAAGAGGCGCTGCGCGACGAAGACACGCTGTCACGTATCGGAGGCGACGAGTTTGTGGTGGTCATGTCCAACCTGCAGGGCCCGCAAGACTACGAACCCGTACTGCAACGCCTGCTGCAGGCTGCTGCAGCCCCAGTGGTCATCGGGCAACTGTCCTTGCAGGTGTCGACCAGCATCGGCGTGACCCTGTACCCGCAGGACGGCTCCGACGCCGACGTGCTGCTGCGCCACGCCGACCAGGCGATGTACGTGGCCAAACAATCGGGCAAAAACCGTTTCCACCTGTTCGATGTGGCCAAAGACACGGCCGTCAAAACCGAACGGGAAACCCTGGGGCACATACAAAAAGCGCTGGATAATGACGAGTTTGTGCTGTATTACCAGCCCAAGGTCAACCTGTCGACTGGCGCCGTGATTGGTGCAGAGGCGCTGATTCGTTGGCGCCACCCTGAGCGCGGCTTGCTGCAACCAGCCGACTTTTTACCCGTCATTGAAAACCAGCCCGTGAGCCTGCAAATCGGTGAATGGGTACTCACCACCGCGCTGGCGCAGGCGGCACACTGGTCCGCACAAGGGCTGCATATACCGGTGAGCGTCAACATCAGCGCTATTCAGATGCAAGACGGTGGTTTTGTTCCGTTCGTGCGTAATTCCTTGGCACAGTACCCACAGCTGCCGCCCGGCAGTCTGGAGTTGGAGATTTTGGAAACCACCGCGCTGGAGGACATGGCCAAGGTGTCTCAAACCATGCGCGCTTGCCAGCTACTAGGTGTGCATTTCACGCTGGACGACTTTGGCACGGGCTATTCATCGCTAACCTACCTCAAACGCCTGCCCGCCGAGTCGCTCAAAATCGACCGCAGCTTTGTGCTCAACATGCTCAGCGACCGAGACGATCTGGCCATCGTCCAAGGCGTCATCGGGCTGGCCGCCACATTTAAGCGTGAAGTAGTGGCCGAAGGAGTCGAAACCCAGGCCCACGGCGCCATGCTGCTGTCCCTGGGCTGCCCTTTGGTACAAGGCAATGGCCTAGCGCAGCCCATGCCCGCAGAGGCATTTCCGGCATGGGCGCAGGCTTGGCATGAAAAGCCTTGCTGGACCGCTTGATTAACCCGTCGAAAATGGCACCGCTATAGGTAGCGCACTACAATTTGATTTGCCCGCTCTGGCGTCGCTAGGGCCTCTACCTCCTTTAACTCCCCAACCGAAAGCCACTATGACCACCGTAGACTCCGTCGTTAATGATTTCAGCAACCTCCTCTCCGAAGCCGATACCCTTTTGAAGCGTGCGGGCACCGAGACTGGCGAGCAAGCCCGCGCCCTGCAAGCCCAGGTCGAAAGTAAATTACTAACCGCCAAGCTGCGCCTGCAAGAGATCGAAGGCCGCGCCATTGAAAGCGCCAAAGCCATGTCGACCGCCACCGACACCTACGTGCACGAGAACCCTTGGCAAGCCGTCGGTATCGCCGCGGCAGTGGGCTTTTTGGTTGGTGCCCTGGTCACCCGTCGTTAAACCCGCGCCCTGCCCATGACCACTCCCGAGAGCGACACCACCAGCGGCTTCAAGGCCAGTGCTGGGCGCGCTGCCAACAGCGCGCTGGCACTGCTGCGCATCCGCCTGGAACTGGCCAGCATTGAACTGGCCGAAGAACGCGAGCGCCTGTTTGCCCGCCTGGGCCTGATGTTTGCCGCTGTGCTGCTGATGGTGTTCGGCGTGTTGGGAATCGGCGTCTTTGTGGCGGTGTATTTCTGGGACACGCAGCGCGAGGCGGCGGTCTTGATACCCACCGGCTTGTGTATGGTCTCAGGCTTTGTGCTGTTTCGCATATCCAAATCGCTGGGCCAGTCGCAGGGCTTGCCGTTTTCCGCAACGCTGGCGGAGTTTGACAAAGACCGCGCCGCGTTGTCGGGCGACACAACAGCCGCAGCACCGGCCCGCAAGGAAGCAGCATGAATCTACCGAGCGACTACGCCCTGCGCAAAGCCCAACTGGTAGCCCAGTGCGATCTAGAGCGCCTGCGCCTGCGCTTCGCGCTGGGCCAGATCCGCGACACCCTCACCGCGCCGGTGGCAACACCACAGCCCACCGTGTGGGCGGTGCCCGTGGCTGCCACCTTGCTGAGTCTTGCATTGCCCTCGCTGGGCATGCGGCGGGTCAAGGGTGTGGTCCAAATGTTGTCGCTGGCCCTGAACAGCTACCGGGTTCTGATTCGGTTGCGCGTGTTGTCCGCCGGTGCGGCACCTGCCAGCCAGGTCAGCCCTGCGTCGAAAACTTACTAGTCAAATAGGCCGCTAGCCCTCGCCCTTATTGGGCTAGCTGCTACGAAATTGATACTATTTCAGCAGTACCGCAATGGCACTCGAAGCCGTCGAACCAGGCTGACCAAACTGAAAGCCTACCTTGTATCCCTGACCGCTGGCCAATACGCCATAGACCGAAATGGCGGGCACGTTAAATACCTGGCGCACACCATTTTGGAAAATGTCGCATTCCAGGGTGCAACTTTGTTTGACCGAAACGGCGTCCTCCAGCAGGATACAGGTGCCGCTGGTTGACAAGTCAATCATCCTCCCAACCATCTGCCGTCCTCCGGTAAAAACAATCCGTGCTCGCCCGGTCACCTTTTTGCGCGCAGCGGCCCGTATGTCAACACCACTGTGCAGTGGTGAGTTCACAGCGCCACTGCCAGTAGACGATAAAAATTGCATGGTCATGATGCCGCCTTACGCAAAATTTCAACCACGGGGCGGCGCAACACGTCACGCAAACCCCACCAGCCAGCCGCCAAGGCCAACACCGCCCCCGCCAAAGCACCCAGCACAGGCACCCACAGCGAGACCGTCCATTCAAATTCAAACACATAGTGTGCCAGCGCCCAGCCCACCCCAGCCGCGACCAGTGAGGCCAAAAAACCCGCTAACAGGCCCACACCGACCAACTCCGCGCGCTGCACCTGGCGCAGCAGTTTGGCCTGGGCACCCACGGCCCGCATGATGGCAAATTCGTGCGCCCGCTCCTCACGCGTGGCAGTCACCGCCGCAAACAAGACCACCAAACCAGCCGCTAAGGTAAAACCAAACAAAAACTCCACAGCCTGAATCACTTGGTCTAACACCCCCTGCACCTGGGCAATGGTGCTTGTCATGTCAACATTGGTCACGTTGGGAAACTGGTGCACCAAGGTATTGTCAAAACCGGCCGTGGAGGGGGCTTTGAAGGCACTCATGTAGGTCATAGGGACGTTTTCAAGGTGGCTCACCGGGTACATCACGAAAAAGTTCGCGCGCATGGAGCCCCAGTCTACCTTGCGCAGCGAGGTAATCTTTGAGTCGGTTTGCATGCCGCCAACGTCGAAACGTAGGGTGTCGCCCACGTTGAGCTGCAAGGCCTTGGCAATGCCTTCTTCCACACTCACGGCGCCCTGCTCATCATCGGTCCAGCGGCCGGCAACGATGGCGTTGTTGGGCGGCGCTTTGGCGTTGAATGAGAGGTTAAATTCACGGTCTACCAGCCGCTTGGCCCGGCCTTCGGTAAAGTCATCCGGCCCCACAGCGTGCCCATTCACCGCTATCAGCCGCCCCCGAATCATGGGGTACCAGTCGAAGTGCGCCACGCCCGCACTTTTAAGCGCCTGCTGAAACGCATCAGCCTGCTCGGGCATGACGTTGATCACAAAGCGGTTCGGTGCGTCTGGCGGCGTGGCCTTGCGCCAGCTGCTAATCAAATCGGTGCGCAGCAGCACCAGCAACACCAGCGCCAGCAGCCCCACCGCTAACGCACTCACCTGCACCACCGTGTAGGCGGGGCGGGCCGAGACTTGGCGCGTGGCCAGCACCAGCCAACGCGGCGCGGTGGTTTCGTTCACCGCCCGGCGCAGTAACTTGACAGCCAGCCAACTCAGCATTGCAAACACCAGCACCGCCACGGCAAAACCACCCACAGCAATCAGGCCGAGCTTGAGGTCACTGCTCACCACCAACAAGAGTGTGGCAAAACCCAGCACACCTAAGCCCAACACGGCCAGCGAGGCCGGGCGCAGGTTGCCCACATCGCGGCGAATCACCCGCAGGGGCGGCACCTGCGCCAACTGCAGCACAGGCGGCAGGCCAAAGGCAAACAACAGCGTCAGGCCCATGCCCAGCCCCAGCAACACCGGCCACACCGTGGCAGCTGGCAAGGCAGCACTTACCAAACCGGCCAGCAGCATCACAAACAGCAGGTGCACACCGTAGCCCAGCAATACGCCCAAACTACTGGCCGCCAGACCCACCAGGGCAAATTCGAAGGCGTAGCTAGAGGCAATGGTCCGCTGGCTCAGGCCCAGCACCCGCAGCATGGCGCAGTCGTCCAAGTGGCTGGCGGCAAAGGCCCGCGCAGCCAAGGCCACCGCCACGGCGCTGAGCAGGGCCGCCAACAGGGCGACCAGGTTCAAAAACTTTTCTGCGCGGTCTAGCGTTTGCCCCATCTCAGGGCGCCCGCTTTGAATGGACTCCACCCGCACGCCGCGAATGGCATCGGCGCCTTCTTCCGCGCCTTTGCGCGGCTTAACCAACTGGTCGGCCCATTTCACAAAGGCCTGCACTGCCGGCTCTCCACCGGCCACCGCCATGCGGTAATTGATGCGGCTGGCCGGTTGCACCAGACCCGTGGCGCCCACATCGGCGCGCTGGATCATCACCCTTGGTGCGAAGTTCATAAAGCCCGCGCCCCGGTCCGGCTCTATCGCAACGATAGAGGCCACGGTGAACTGCGCATCCCCCAGCAGCAGCGGGTCACCCATTTTTAGACCCAGCGCATTGAGCAGTGCGGCATCCACCCAAGCCTGGCCGGGTTGGGGGATAGCACGGGTGGCTTGGTCCGGCGCACCCGGCGCGTTGGCAACACGCAAGTTGCCGCGCAAAGGGTAGCCGGGCTCGACCACCTTCAGACCCACCAGCTTGGTGGCGCCGCCCTGTGAGTCCGACGCCCGCGCCATGGTGGGGAACACCATGGTATTGACCACCGATAAGCCCAATGCGCGGGCTTTTTCTGCAAACATGGCAGGCGTGGGGTTGTCGCTAGAGATGACTGCGTCGCCGCCCAGCATCTGGCGCGCGTCGCGCTGCAAACCGCCCTTGAGCCGGTCAGAAAAAAAGCCCACTGCCGTGAGCGCTGCCACCGCCAAGGTAACGGCCACCATGAGCAGCCGCAAATCCCCCCCGCGCAGATCACGCCACAGGGTGCGCCACCCCAAACGCCAAAAAGTAATCGTCATGGCGCAACCTTAGCGCATAAGTGAAGCAGTCTGTTTGCAAAGGTATTTGCCCTACCCTGTTGACAGTCACCTTGGCTACCTTTTGCGCCAAATCAAGCTACCAGTAATGTTTGGTAGGTATTGTTAACACCATAGGCAGTGTTTAAAGCCAATATTCACCCGCGAGATATCCATGCAAAATTCCTGTACTTCTTTGCCGAGCGCACTCCTTACGTGCAGTGGAACGCGGTCACGGACACGCCGGGTAACGGTTCGCGCGAGCACGATTCGAATGGCGCGGTCATCCCGTTTCCAGCCGCATTGCTGCGACGCTTCGTTACCTTGACCGGCGTACACGGCCACTTCACGCTCAGCTGTGATAACGATCCACTCGTGGTATTACTCTTTCTTTCACCGTCGGAGACATTTCATGCTCAGATATCGATTCGGAACATGGGTTCTGTGCGCGCTGGCGTTTTCTTGTACGCCGCTCCTAGCGCAGGGCCCGTCAACTCCGGCAACCCCGGTAACCTCGGTAGCGCCAGCAGCAACCCAGCGGATGGACATCACCTCCGCCGTCAACGTGGCCGGGCGCCAACGCATGCTCGCGCAGCGCATGGCCAAGGCCTATCTGATGCTCGGGCAGGGCATAAACCCCGATGGCGCGCGCACCATCTTGCAAGAGTCAATCCGACTGTTTGAAGCCCAACTTGCCGCGCTCAAAGCGTTCCGGCCTAACGCGGCGCAGGCCAAATCTCTTGCTGAGCTTGATGCCGTGTGGGCCCGATGCAAACCGCTGCTGACGGCGCCGCCGACCAAGTTAGGGGCTGACGTTCTGTACGTTCTGAGTGAAGACCTGCAGCAAGTAGCGCACCACCTCACTCTGGTGTACCGAGACGTCAGCAACCAGCCACAGGACCAACTGGTCAACCTTGCGGGGCGCCAGCGCATGCTGACCCAGCGCATGATGAAGTTTTATCTCTACGAGACTTGGGAAATCAACACGGCACCGGCGGATATGGAGCTGCATCTGGCGCGAGCGCATTTCACCGCCGTGTTGCTGCAGATGGAGCGGTCGCCGCTGACAGAGCCGAAGGTCAAGGCACAGATTACAGAGCTGCGCCATGTGTGGGAGCCCTATCAAACGGCACTGTTCGCCAGCCATGACGTCGTCAAAATGCGGCGCGATGCTCCGCTCGCTGCGGATTTAAGCGAGCGCGTATTAGAGAGCACCGAAAAGCTGGTTGCGATGCTGGTAGAAATGGCGTCAGTCAGCAACAAAAATTGACCGCTGCTGACTTTGCTGCCGCACCACTGCGCGCAATGAAAGTCATCTGCATTCGCCACTGAGGTCGGACCCTCGCTCAGGGGCCAACTTGGCCTGAAACGCTTTCGATCTGCCTTACACCGCAGCCCCTCACATCACAATGGGGGCGTGCCACTCAGGTGGTCTTGCTGATGGTGATCGACGGAAATTTAGACGAAAAATCTCTATTGCGTGCGGCAATCGACACAGCCACCTTGCGTGCCACGGACTTGTAGATGCCGGCAATTTCACCATCCGGTTCGGCCACCACGGTCGGCTTGCCGCTATCGGCCTGCAAGCGAATCTGCAGATTGAGCGGCAAGGCGCCTAGGTAGTCCATAGCGTATTCAGCGGCCATTTTTTTGCCCCCATCAGCGCCAAAAATGTGCTCGACATGGCCGCAGTTGCTGCACACGTGCACCGCCATATTTTCCACAATACCGAGAATGGGAACGCCCACTTTTTCAAACATTTTGATGCCCTTTCTGGCATCGAGCAACGCTATGTCTTGCGGTGTCGTGACGATGACCGCGCCGGTCATGGGCACGCGCTGGGCCAGCGTGAGCTGGATGTCGCCCGTGCCGGGTGGCATGTCCACAATCAGGTAGTCCAAGTCTTTCCAATTGGTCTGGCGCAGCAATTGCTCCAGCGCTTGCGTGGCCATGGGGCCGCGCCAGATCATGGCTTGGTCGGCATTCACCAAAAAACCAATCGACATGACCTGTACGCCGTAGTTCTCCATCGGCTCCATGGTTTTGTCGTCGTGTGAATCTGGACGACCCGACAGGCCCATCATCGTGGGCAGGCTGGGACCATAAATGTCGGCATCCAGCAGGCCTACCCTGGCGCCTTCGGCCGCTAAGGCCAGGGCCAAGTTGACCGCCATGGTGCTTTTGCCCACGCCCCCCTTGCCGGATGCCACCCCCACAATGTTTTTGACACCGGGCAGCAGTTGCACACCGCGCTGCACCGAATGGGCCACGATGTGGGTGGTGATGTTGAGCGACACCTGGGTCACACCCGCCACCGCCGAAACAGCATCCGACAGTGCTTGGCGTAAAACAGCCTCTTGGCTCTTGGCGGGGTAGCCCAACTCCACATCAAAGGCTACATGGCCGGCGTTCACCGTGAGGTGTTTGATGGCCTTGGTCGACACAAAATCTTTGCCGGTATTGGGGTCGATTACCTGCTGCAACGCGTCATTCACCGCTTGGACTGTCACTGTCATTCAATTTCTCCAGATTAGTGGTCTAGTCTAGCGAACCCACTCGCGCGTGCAGCTACAGACCCGATTCACGCACCGCCGTAGGGGCCTATTCGGGTAAACCCCCGTCATATCCATACCAACTGCACACCAATTTCCGGTTTACAGCGACCATCAAAATCTCATAATAGGTGACATGACCAACACCCCCCACACCCCAGCAACCGGGCTGATTTTGACGGGGGGCGGTGCACGGGCCTCCTATCAGGTGGGCGTGCTGGAAGCCATCGCCCAGATTCGAAGGGCGTGCGGACAGGGAAAAAGCCCCAACCCGTTCCCCATCATTTGCGGAACGTCTGCAGGCGCCATCAATGCGGCGGCCCTTGCCTGCGGGGCTGACAATTTCGATCTCACGGTGCGCATGGTGGCGCAGGCTTGGCGCACGGTGCATGTAGAGCAGGTGTACCGCGCTGACCATTTTTCCATGCTGCGCTCCGGCGCCAGTTGGATGACGCTGCTGTCGCTCGGGTGGGTGCTAGCCCGGTGGTTCCGGGTCAAACCCCGCTCGCTCTTGGACAACACCCCTTTGCGCGGCGTACTCAACCAACTGGTGCCACTCGATCGCCTACCTGAACTGATTCGCGAAGGGCACATGCAGGCACTGGCCGTCAGTGCATCGAGCTACAGCTCGGGTGAACACGTCACGTTTTATGAAGGCGACAAACGCCTGATGCCTTGGGTGCGCAGCCAGCGTTTTTCCGTGCGTGATCGCATTACCCATGAGCATCTGCTGGCCTCCAGCGCTATTCCGTTTGTGTTTCCGGCCACAGAGCTGCATTTCAAGGGCTGCGCGCAGTATTTTGGGGATGGCTCGATGCGACAGTCCGCGCCCATATCACCCGCCATTCACCTGGGGGCCGAGCGCATTTTGGTCGTTGGTGCGAGCCGTATGAGCGAACCCTCATCAGAATCGGTCCCGCCCACCAATACGGCCTACCCCAGCATTGCCCAAATCGCCGGCCATGCGTTGTCCAATATTTTTCTGGATGCGCTGGCGGTGGATGTGGAGCGCGTGCGCCGTATCAACCAAACCATCGGCTTGGTGCCGGAGGCATTGCGCAAATCCAGTGCGCTTCGGCCGGTAGAGGTGCTGTTGATTGCACCGAGTGAGCGCCTTGACACCATTGCATCCCGCCACATTGGCGACCTGCCACGGGCGGTACGCACGATGCTGGGCGGCGTTGGCGTGTCGTCTCGCACAGAGGACGTCAAAGGTTCTGCGTTGGCCAGTTACCTGCTGTTTGAAGCCAACTACACCAGCGAACTCATGGCCCTTGGCAATGCCGACGCACAGCGTCAACGGGCCGAAATTTGCAAATTTTTTGGATGGACGGACCCAAAGGCAGCGCCAGCTGCTGCCGCAACGGGCGACGCACGGCCTGAGCGGCGGGTTGATCCGCTTCGGTTGCGCTAGCAAATCGTTGCGCTTTGGTTGCGTTGGCGAACTGGTACGCACAGGCTGGGTGAACGTTCTGCTGCGTGTCCCCCGGCCTGCGGCCTCCTCCTTTACCTTCGCAGAACGCCCACCCAGCCTGTGCTGGCGTTGCGTCGCACGATGCGAATGCCCAAGTCCAAGGGGACAGGCGCCAGACTAAAATCTGGGGCTGTACCCTGAAAGCCCCGCCCCAATGCCACGCCAACTTTTTGTCACCACCGCCCTGCCCTACGCCAACGGCAACTTCCACATCGGCCACATCATGGAGTACATCCAGGCTGATATTTGGGTGCGGTACCAACGCATGCAGGGCAATGCAGTCGACTTTTGTTGTGCTGACGATACCCACGGCGCGCCGATCATGATTGCGGCGGAGAAAGCCGGCAAAACACCGCAGCAGTTCGTGGCCGACATTGCAGCGGGACGCAAGCAGTACCTAGACGGTTTTCACATTGAATTTGACAACTGGAGCAGCACCGATTCGCCCGAGAACCATGAGTTAGCGCGCCAGATCTACCGCGACCTGCGCGACAACGCCGGTGGTTCGTTGATTGAGACCCGCACCATTGAACAGTTTTTCGACCCCGAGAAGAACATGTTCTTGCCGGACCGCTACATCAAAGGCGAGTGCCCCAAGTGCCACGCGCAAGACCAATACGGCGACAACTGCGAGGTGTGCGGCGCGGTGTATGCGCCCACAGACCTGATCAAGCCTTTCTCGGCGCTGTCGGGCGCAACGCCTGTGCTCAAAAACTCGGAGCACTTTTTCTTCAAGCTCTCGGACCCGCGCTGCGTGGATTTTTTGCAAGAATGGACACAAGACGGCAAATTGCAGCCCGAAGTGGCCAACAAGGTCAAAGAGTGGTTTTCGGTACGTACCAACCCCGATGGCAGCACCAGCGAAGGCCTGGGCGACTGGGACATCTCGCGTGACGCACCCTACTTTGGCATTGAGATTCCCGATGCACCGGGCAAATATTTTTACGTCTGGCTAGACGCGCCCATTGGTTACTTGGCCAGCCTGAAAGACCTGCTCGTCAACAAGCGCGGCCAGAGTTACGACGACTACATGGCCAACCCAGCGCTTGAGCAATACCACTTCATTGGTAAAGACATCGTCACCTTCCACACCCTGTTCTGGCCCGCCACGCTCAAATTCAGCGGCCGCAAGGTACCTACCAACGTGTTTGTGCACGGCTTTCTGACGGTGAACAACGGCGAGAAGATGAGCAAGAGCCGTGGCACCGGCCTGGACCCGCTCAAGTACCTCAAGCTGGGCATGAATGCGGAGTGGCTGCGCTACTACTTGGCTGCTAAGTTGTCGGCCCGCAATGAAGACATTGACTTCAACGCCGACGACTTTATGCTGCGCGTCAACAGCGATTTGATTGGCAAGTACGTCAACATTGCCAGTCGTGCAGCCAGCTTCATATCAAAATATTTTGATGGCCAGTTGAAGTTCACTGGCGACACAACATCATTGACGGAAGGAGCAAAAGGCACCGCGTTTTTAGCGCAAGAGGCTTATGAACACCGTGAATACAGCAAGGCGCTACGCGACATCATGACAGTAGCGGATGGTATCAATGCTGCGTTTGATGCGGCCAAGCCTTGGGTTCTGGCTAAAGATGACGCGAAACGTTCTGAGTTGCAAGACGTCTGCTCACGAGTCCTGCATGGCTTCAAGCTCCTATCAGTTCTTCTTGCCCCGGTTCTTCCCGCACTGACAGCAAGAGTAGCGAAAGAGCTATTTAAGCTTGATCGTCCATTCAACTGGAGTGATGCATCTCCTCTGCCAACATCAATTTCCCCCTACCAGCACCTGATGCAACGCGTCACCCCCGAGCAACTCGACGCACTTTTTGAGCCAAAAGAGCCTCTAGCCCTCGTAGAACCTGCGCAAACAGCTCCTAAAAAAGTAGCAAAATCAGCTGCACCCGCCACCCCGGCAGACCCCAACGCCCCCGGTGGCGAGGCGCTGGCGCCCACCATCAGCATTGACGACTTCGCCAAAATCGACCTGCGCATCGCCAAAATTGTGAACTGCGAAGCGGTGGAAGGTTCCACCAAGCTGTTGCGTCTGACCCTGGACGTGGGCGAGAAGGACGATGCGGGTCAGCCCAAGACCCGCAACGTGTTCAGTGGCATTGCCAGCATGTACCAACCCGCGCAATTGGTGGGCCAGCTCACGGTGATGGTGGCCAACCTGGCACCGCGCAAGATGAAATTTGGCATGAGCGAGGGCATGGTGCTGGCCGCCAGCCACGCGGATGAAGGTGCGCAGCCCGGCATCCACGTTCTGCACCCCTGGCCCGGCGCCCAGCCCGGCATGCGTATTCACTAAACGCCCATGGTCTGCACCGCACCGTGAGTTACCGAATCCATTGGTGGACCGACGTTCACCGCAACCCCGGCGCAGATTTGCGACTGGGCTGCGTGCTGGCCGTTGTGGCAGGTGCCACCAACGCAGGCGGCTTTCTGGCTGTGGGCCAGTACACATCCCACATGACGGGTATTTTGTCTTCCGTGGCCGACAACCTGGTACTGGCAAAAATGCAGCTTGCGGTCGTGGGCATCGCGTCGGTATTGGCGTTTTTAAGCGGCTCCATGACCACGGTTTGGATGGTCAACTGGGCGCAGCGGCGCGAGATGCGCAGCGCATTTGCGCGCCCCTTGCTGGTAGAGGCGGGCCTGCTGCTGGTGTTTGGCCTTTTTGGCGCAGCCATTGCCCACTTTGCCACGCTGTTTGTTCCGTTAACCGTGTTTTTGCTGTGCTTCATCATGGGGCTGCAAAACGCGGTGATTACCAAAGTATCCAACGCCGTCATTCGCACCACCCACGTCACCGGCTTGCTAACCGATCTGGGTATTGAGTTGGGCAAATTGTTTTACATCAATGGCGCCGAGTTCCCTGGCCGGGTGGTGGCCAATCGGCGCAAGCTGCGCATCCATTCCTTGCTGGTGACGAGCTTTTTTTCTGGCGCCTTGCTGGGCGCGTGGGGATTCAAGACCTTTGGTTATGTGGCGACATTGCCACTTGCGCTGCTGCTGGTCACCCTGAGTTGGGGCCCGGTGCGCGACGACTGGCGCAAGGGGCGAATCATGTCCGGGCCAATAACTCCGCGACAATGACGCATGCTTGACGCGCCTCCATCGGACCCAACAACTGGCCGCTGGCCATTTCCTTGGTTTCGCCCCCGGCTGGTGGATTCGTTGCACGGTTATTCTCGCCAGCACCTGCTGCGTGACCTGGCTTCTGGCCTGACAGTCGGTGTGGTGGCACTGCCCCTGGCCATGGCCTTTGCGATAGCCAGCGGCCTGCAACCGCAAGCAGGCCTGATCACCGCCATCATTGCCGGTTTTTTAATCTCGGCGCTGGGCGGCAGCCGGGTGCAGATTGGCGGACCCGCCGGGGCGTTTATTGTGATCGTCTACGGCATCTTGCAGCGGTATGGCTTGGCCAATTTGATCATTGCCACCGCCATGTCCGGGGTCATGCTGTTTGCCATGGGGTTTTTCAAGCTGGGCACACTGATTCGCTTCATCCCCGTGGCGGTGGTGATCGGTTTTACCAACGGTATTGCGGTGCTGATTGGGCTGTCGCAAGTCAAAGATTTTCTGGGCCTTCACGTAGCCACCATGCCGGCCGACTTTTTTGGCATCGTGACAACCCTCTCGCACGCCCTGCCCACCATGAACCACAGCGCAGCAGCACTGGGCTTTGCGTGCCTGGCTCTCATTGTGGCGTGGATTTTGGTCATCCCTTGGTTGGCCCACAAGCACCGCTGGGCCCAGCGCGCGTCGCTGGTTCCAGGTTCGGTAGTGGCACTGGTGTTTGCCACAGTCTGCGTGTCTCTGCTGGGTTTGTCGGTGGAAACCATCGGCAGCCGCTTTGGCGGCATTCCATCGGGCCTGCCTACATTGCAATGGCCAGCGTTTTCGTGGGCGTCGGCGCGGTTTTTATTGATGCCAGCTATCACACTGGCACTCTTGGGTGCCATTGAGTCGCTGTTGTGCGCCCGCGTGGCTGACGGCTTGACCGACGAGCGCCACGACCCCAACCAAGAGCTGATGGCCCAGGGTATTGCCAACTTTGTGACCCCGTTTTTCGGCGGCATGCCGGCCACTGGCACCATCGCACGCACGGTGACCAATATCAATAGTGGCGCCGCCAGCCCCATCTCAGGCATCGTGCATGCCGCGACCATCTTGCTGGTGGTGTTGGTGGCTGCGCCTTTGGCGCAAAACATACCGCTGGCGGCCATGGCGGCGATCCTGATGTTTGTGGCATGGAACATGGGCGAGTGGCGCAAATTTGTGCACCTGCGCCAGTTCCGCCTGCCCTACCGCGCCACCCTGCTGTCGGTGTTCATTTTGACGGTGGTGTTTGATTTGACAGTAGCGGTGGAGGTGGGCCTGGTGGCCGCGTGCATCACCTTTATTTACCGCATCTCAAGCCTGTCGCGCTGCGAGGTCATCGACCTGCCCGCCGTGCCCGCAGCACAGGCATACGACGTAGCCGCCTACAGCCTGTTTGGCGCCCTGTTTTTTGGTGCGGTCAAATTGGTCGAAAACCTGCAAGACCACCTGCCCAACAAAGTGCTGGTGCTGGACCTGACCAACGTGATCTACATCGACTCGTCCGGCGCCGACACGCTCAACGACTTGGTGCGCACCTGCCACAAGTCTGGTGTTGAACTGCTGGTGTGTGGACTAAACCGCCAGCCGCTGGACATTGCGCGGCGCAGTGGTTTTTTGAATGCGGTGGGACCAGAGCATGTCTATACAGACCTGCAAGATTGTTTGCAGGCAATTTACCCCTGACACCCCAGCGCCACCTGTGGTGGTTGGACTATTGCCCCATCTCGTGGACCATGCATTCACGGCAAAAAGTCCACCACCACCGTGCGCGACTCGGCCCGCCCGTGGTCATCCACCGCACGCAACACATAGGTGCGCGGGGTATCTGGTAACCACGGCAAGGACTCACCTGGCCGGGCCTTGCCTATCAGCACATCGTCGGCAAACCAGAAGATTTGGCGCACGCCCGGTGCCGCCTCGGCCCGCAGCCCAATGGACTGCGGCTTGCTGGTGCGAATCTCGTAGCGGACACTGCGCAGTGGCGACGCAATGGCAGGTGCACTGTCGCTGCCCGATTGGCCCAGTGCCATTGCAGCGCTCGTTTTGTCGCCAGGCCCAGTGGCTGCGCTGCAATCGGGCTCTTGCGTGGTTACACGGGGCAAGCCGGTTTGTTTGAACACGCGTTGCATATCACTGCCCCACTGCTCCACCACATGCTGTGTCGCGTGGGGTTGTGGGCCGCACACGCGCTTTCCGCTGCGGTCATCGATCCAAACCATGCGGTGCAGGTTGCTCGTTTGGATAGGCGATTTGCCAGCGATAAACCAGGTGGTGCTGCGCACCGGGCACAAGGCATCGGGCAAACCGCCAGTGGCCGTACAGACTTCGACTCGGCGCAGGTTGGCAGGTTGCTGGCTCGCCATTTCACCGGGGTCTAGGCGCTGCGCACGCAGGGCGTCCACCATACGCAAGAACAAGGGTGCTGCGGCGTCAATTCCAACCAATGCGGGGTTGCTGCTGCCGTCAAAGTTGCCCAGCCACACCACCAGAACATGGCGCCCAAACACACCTGCCGTCCAGGCATCCCGGTAACCCCAGGATGTGCCGGTCTTCCAGGCAATGGCGGGGCGCGCGGGGGCACCGGTGTCCGGGCGCGGCGTGTGGTGCAGCATGTCCAAGGTGATGAAAGCTGCCTCTTCGCTGAGCAGTTGCAGAGGCTGCTCGTGGTTTTGTACGGGTGCAAAGGGCGTTGCTGCGGCGCCTACGCCCAAGGGGTCAATGCTGTCTGGGCGCACCGGGGTGCTGTAGTGCAGGGCCTGGCTTTTGCCGCCATTGGCCAGCGTGGCGTACATACCCGCCAGTTCTTCCATGGTCACCTCACCGCCGCCCAGAACCAAGGCCAGGCCGTAATACGCTTCGCTTTGCATTCGCGCCACGCCGGAGAGTTTCATAAAGTCGTACAGATCCGGCTTGCGCAGCCGAGCCGCCACGGCCACGGCGGGAATATTGCGGCTGCGGATCAGGGCGTCTTGCGCCGCAATGGGGCCGGCAAAGCGCCCGTCAAAGTTCTCGGGCGAAAACGAGCCAAAGGACGACGGCGCGTCCTTCAGTACGGTGCGTGGATGCAGCAAGCCTTGGTCCAAGGCCAGCGCGTAGATAAAGGGCTTGAGGGTAGACCCCGGCGAGCGTTTGGCCAGCGTGCCATTGACCTGCCCGGCAATCGCATCGTTGTGGTAGTTGGCCGACCCGATGACCGCGCGCACCTGCATGGTGCTGGCATCCAGCAGCAAAGCGCTGGCGTTGTTCAGCCCGACATCGCTGCGGGTCTTGAGGTACTGGGCCATCACCCGCTCCAAGGTGCGCTGCATCCGCAGGTCTAGCGTGGAGTAAATGGCGCGCGGCGTGGGGTTCTGCGCCAGCAGCATGTCGGTGGCATGGGGGGCGATAAAAGGCAGCGCACTGCGCGCAGCGCCCTCCAGCGCTAACAGGGCTTCTGGCGCTTGGTGCGCGGCTTGCGGGTTGCGCTGCACCCAGGCTGCCAGCAGGCGCTGGCGCGCAGCCTGCAGTTCGGCATTGCGCCCGCGCTCTGCGATCCGCTTAACCGGGTTTTGCGGCACCACTGCCAGTGTCAAGGCCTCGGGCCAACTCAGGTCTTTGGCGGCTTTGTGAAAGTAAATCAGACTGGCCGCCCCCACACCTTCAATGTTGCCGCCATAGGGCGCGGTGTTGAGATAGGCCTCCAAAATATCCTTCTTGCTGTAGCGCAACTCCAGCCACAGGGCCGCTGCCATCTGCGCCAGTTTGCCCCCCACGCTGCGGCTGTCGATGCCATAAAGACGCCGGGCCAATTGCATGGTGACGGTCGAGCCCCCTTGGCGTCGACCACCGCTGGCGGTGCTCACCACCGCCCGCAGTATCGCGGCGGGGTTGACGCCGGGGTGCCAGTAAAAATCTCGGTCTTCGTAAGTAAGAACCGCATCGACCAGGGTGGGTGAAATCTGCGCCAAGGGGGTCCAGAGGCGGTATTGCTGATCGGGGGCCAGCGTCAGCCGCAGCAGCTCCCCGCCGCGTGCGTACACCGCCTGCGATGTACCCACCCGATCCGCCAAAGGGGTGTGCCCGACCACCCTGAACGCTATCAGAATAATAGCTGCCCCCGCAATACCGACGAGGGCTATACGCCAAAAAGGCTTAAATTTTTGACGCACAGTCGGACTCAGGGTTTGGCGGCCACCACCTTAAACGTGGCCCCTGCCGAGCGCGAGAACGTACGCCTGTCGTACATGGCTTCACCGTAGGCCGCAGGCACCACAAACTCACCAATATTGGTGGCACGCACTTTGTAGGTCATCTCCTGTACGCTGGTTGATATGTCGCCGTAAAACACCACCCGATCTTCACGCACGTCGGCATAGGTCACCGCCCAATTGCCCTGGCCACCCAAGCGGCGTTGCCATGCGGGGGCGTCTGGCGCAGCGCCGTCGGCGCCGCCATCCGCCCCCGTATCGCTGGCCGACTGCAGCACGGGCTCCAGACCGCCGGGCAACACATCCACCACAGCAACGTTGGCCACCCCAGCTTTGCCCAGGGAGCGCACCCGTACCCGCACAAACACTTCTTCGCCCAGCGCCGCTTGGGTGATGGTGTTGCCTTTGGCGTCCACCACCTCATGGATGACTTCCATGCCCTGATTGGTGGCGGTGGTAGCCGCCGTGCGCTCGTACCCCTGCTCAGCCCAGGCGTAGTACAGCGGGAAGTCGCCCGCGTTGGTGAGCCGTAGCTTCGCGGCGTTGCTGGGTACATTGGCCCGCGCCAGGGGCAACAAGGGCCCCAGTGCCAGCTTGGATGCGGCGCCCTGGCGGTCCGTTACCGTGGCGCTGACCTTGCCCTGCACGTTCTCGTTAACCACGTTGTAGTAGGCGTCAATGGCCAGCAGCATCGAGGCCGAGGACAGGCTGTTGTACCAGCCGTCCTTCAGCATGTCGGCCGTGCGCGTCCACACCGCCGGTGGCAGGGCCTTGAGGCGCTGCGGAAAATGCTTGGCCACCAGGTACACCAGCATGCTGTCGTGCACGATGGGGTCGTAGTACGTGTCCCATACATTGCGGCGGGTGTTCTTGGCGGTGCGCTGCAGCAAGTCGGCCCACGCGGGCTGCAGCAGTTCGTCGGCCACCCTGTCTTGCTTGAGCAACTGGTAGCTTGCGGCGAGGTACACGGCGCCCAGGTCGTCACGCCAGCTACTGCGCCCATTGGACCCACTGGACACACTGACACCGGTGCTGCCTTTGCGCCAGGCTTCGCGCATATTGGCCAGAGCGCTGGGCAGTTGAATACCCTGGCGGGTTAGCAAATACACCGCCTCGGTGCGGGTGCGCCATTGGTACTGGCTGCCATCCGTGTGGCCCAGCCAGCCTTGCAAATAGGTATTGGCCTTTTGCACCAGGTCTTGCGGCACGCTCAGCTTGTGGTCGTTGGCTTCAATGAGCAAATGCAAGGCATAGACGGTGGCAAACGGGTCGCTGCCGTTGCCAGGCCACAAGGCAAAGCCGCCATCGGCCGTTTGGCGTGCGCGCAGCTGCGTCAGGTAACGCTGCAATGCGGCTTGCGCCAGTTTGTGCGGGTCTTTCTCGACCAATTTTTCCGCGCCTTTGGGGTCGGTCTGTTTGGACAATGCCAGCGCCAGTTCGGGCTGGTTAGACAGCAAGACGCTGGGGAAAGTCTGGCTTGTAATCTGCTCGGTGCAACCATACGGATACGCCTGCAGATACTGCATTAACCCCGACGCAAACGCCCAAGGAGCGGAGGAGATGGCCACATCACTCTTGTGGAAGTTGGGGTAGAAGTTGCCCTGCGCCGTGAGATCCCCCTGCCCCTGAAAGCTGCCTGCTTGCACCAGCGTCACCAAGGGTGATGCGGGGCTCACGCTGACATCGGTGGACAAGCGGGCAGTACTGGTCTTGTGCTGCGCTACAAACACCACGCTGGCCGAGCCAAGCTGCGCCTGCGCACCCGCCTTGGCACGTATTTGGTAGCGGGCGCTGGCCTCACCTTTTTCGTTCACCTTCAAGGTTTGCTGGGCCGGGCCTACTACCTCTAAGCCACCAGTCACGCTCAAGGTCAGCGCAATCGGCGCGTCTTTGCCAGAACCTGCAATGTTATTGGCCAGGCCCACACCCACCTCCACCGTGTCACCAGGGGCTAAAGCCACCGGCACGTTGGGCAGTATCACCATGTCGCCGCGCACGGTCGTGGTGGTGCTGCGCGCGGCCACCGTGTCGTCATTCACGGTGATCGCCATCACGCGCAGGCTGCCGTTAAAGCTCTCGGGCACGGTGTAGCTGAACTCTTTGCTACCCACCACATCCACCAAGCCGGACCAGAACACCACCGGCTTGTCGCGTTTGCGCTTGAAGGGGTTGAGGTGCTTGCCGCTCTCGCCCTCGCCGTCGCCACCGGGGGCTGCGGCTTGCATCAGCTTTTTAAATTCCGGCAAGATCATGTCCAGCGTTTGCTGGGTGGTGACCTCTAGGGCCCGTTTTTGGAAGAAAAATTTGAGCAAATCGGGCGTCTTGTAGCGCGCCACTTGCAAGATGCCTTCGTCCACCGCAAACACAATGGCCCGGGTGGGCTGGTCGCTGGTGAGCTTCATTTTGACAACCTGACCCGGCTTGACCAGCGCAGAACTGGTCAACGTGACATTGCCACTGCGCCGGGCCAAGCTGGTGGCAAAGGGCACCACGCCATAACTGAGCGGGCTGGCATAGATTTCGTCCGATGCCAAGTCGCGGGTGAACTGCACACTCACATAACCCGTGCCTTCAAAGGTCTTGGGCAGTGTAATTTTTTGTGCCGACGCGGTGGTGTCCGTCTTGAACCAGACGTGGCTGTACACCTTGTCACGCTCAATGGTGATCAGGCCTGCACCGGTGTAGGGTGCGCGGATGTTGACCTCAATCTCTTCACCCGGTGCATAGTCTTTTTTGTTCAGGGTGAGTTGCAGCTCAGCATTGCGGTCCATGCTGCGGCTCAGGTTGGCTGTGCCGGCCACGCTGTATTCCACGCGGCTCAGTTCCAGCCCGTCAGCATTGCGCACCACGTAGGCAAAGTTGCCAGGGGTCTGGGTGTTGAGCGCCACCGCCTTGCCTGTGGCGGCAATGTCAAAAGGTTTTTCTTCCAGCACCACCTCTTTGCGGCGCGACTCGTAGCGGTACAGGCCGCTGCTTTGTTTGATCAGCACCGACAGCGTTTTGCGCTCCACCCGCTGCAGCTTCAGATTACCCACTGCGGTTTTGCGGGCACGCGGGTCAATGGCGATGAAGTGGGCGTTGCGCACCGCCGCCTTGCTGATGTAGCTGGTGTCGCCGTCCACCTTGACACCCACCAGGTAGTCTTGGTCACTGACCAGGCTTTGTGCTTCGGCGGACACGCTGCGCCCGCCTTCGGGCTCAAAGGCCCGCACCAGCACATGGGCTTCGTAGGTGGCGCTGGCAAAACGTTGCAAGCGCAGGTCAAACTCGACGTCGCCTTTGTCGTTGGTCTGCGCGTTGCCCAACTCATCCACTTGCTTTTCTTTGGCCTTTTGTGGGTCGTAGAAACTGTAGTCGGCATAGCTGCGAAAACTGGGGTACGCGGGACTCAGGGTCAACACGCCTTCTACCCGGCGGTTCTGCGCCGGTGTGCCAAACAGGTTTTGCACGTTGACCATCGCTTTGAGGTCGCTGGGTTTGACCCAGCCCTCAGGCGATTCGGCGCTCAGGCGCGCGGTCACCTTGGTGCGGTCAGGCAGAAACTCTTGTACTTTGACACTGGTTGAGCCCAGCAACAAGGGCTGCACATCGGGCGCACCGGGCGTGCTGCTGCGCGGCAGGTAGAGGTTGACACTGTAGTTGCCGGTGGGCGAACTTTCCTGCGTGGTGTATTGCAACTCGGCCGCGCCACCGGGCCCCAAGCGCAGGGTTTCGCGGCGCACACTCAGGCCCCGCGCATCGGTGATCTCGACGTCCACCGGCATGTCTTTGAGCGACACACCCCAGTTACCGGCTTTCACCACCATGGCAATGTTCATGGTGTCGCCCGGGCGGTACATACCCCGGTCGCTGAACACATAGGCCGTCATTTGGTTGGGCACACCCGCGCTGCGCAGGCCACCCACATCAAAGCGCGACATATCCAGCGTGCGGTCCGCCTTATTGAAAGGCAAAAAGCTCAGATCGCCTGCCTTGCGCACCACCAACACGGCTGGCAGCTTCTCACGCTGGTAGCCGCCCAAGTTGGGCAGGCTGGCACGGCCTGTGGCATCGGTCGTCACACTGAGCAAAATGGCGCCGTTGCGGCCCCACACCTCCACACTGGCACCCGGCACCGGCAGGCCCGTTGCGATGCTTTGCACAAACACATCGCGGGTTCCGTCTTGCGCTTTCTTGGCCAAAATGCCCAGGTCGGTGACCAGCACCAAGCGCTTGTCGGTCTTGCGCAGGGCGTTGGCGCGGTCTTCGGCGCTGACGTCGCCTTCGCCCTCGTCATTGCCTTCGTCTTGGTTGTTGTAACGGGGTTGCTGCTGGGCGGTCTCCATGTCCTCTTGTGCGGTGGCGTTCGCCTTAGGGTCATAACCGGTTACGCTGAGCAAAAACACGCCGCGCCGATCGGCCGCATCGGCCTTCAGGTAGGCGCCAAAGTCCACCGTTTCGTAATGCGCCTTACCCGGTTTGAGCGACAGGGGAATCGTCTTCTCGAACCGCTCAGTCAGGTTGTCGGGGGTAATGCCGTTGTAAAACTCGGGCTTAGAAAACTCCCCCTGCGACTGGGTCACCAAGTGCTGCAATTGCTGGGGCAGCAAGCGGCCAATTTCTACCCTAATGCCGGGTAAATCACGCACCAAAATCGGCAGCTTCTTTTCGCCTGAGAGGGCCAGTAAAGCGCCTTGGCTCATGATCGACAACTCCGGCGCGAAGGACTTGATCAGCAGCACGTCTTGGCGCTGCGTGCCCAATTGGTAGCCGCCATACGTCTTCATGCCCTTGGCGACCCGCACCAACAGGTAGCGCCCGCCTTCGGCCTGCGGCATTCTGAAGCCCAGGGTATCGGTCACCTCACGTTCACTGGCAATGGGCTGCAGATTCATGTGGGTGGCGCGTTTGAGCACGGCATCGGTAATGGCTTCAGGCGCTGCCGACCAGTCAAACCGCTCGTTGGACTTGTCGTTGGCATCCTTGGTGTCGTTCGTATCCTTGGTTAGTGGCAATAACCACGCCTCTACCGCACGGCCCAGTTCGCGCTCATGCACGGTCATGGACGACGTAACCATCAGCACATGCTCGGGCTCACCCAAATCATTGGTAACGATGCTGGCATCGACCGATGTGATGGCGGCATTGAACAGACCGGGGATGTCCACACGGCGCTGCTCCTCGTCACGGGTGCCCGGCCCACCGCGCTGGGCGGTAATGCCGGCAGCCAACTTGAGCACCATGGCGCGGGTTTGCTCAGGAATAGCCAGCGGCTCTGACTGCACCGTGGCCACCAACTTGTATTTGTCGTAGGCCACGTTGAACTTGTCGCTGGCGCAGGCGTTCAGGCCCAAAGCCGACACGATACCGGCGCCCTTGATGCAGGCATCGTCATAGTTCATCGACAAGCGTTTTTCAAACTCGGCTGTGTTGACCGGGTGGCTAAAACGCACCGTAAAAACGGCACGGCGCAAGTTGGCCTGCACCGGGTCTTGGTAAAACTCAGCCGTATCAAACTGCGCTGTAAATTGTGACGCTGTGAACGCATATTTGCGTTCTTCAAGATCCACATTGGGCGCCAGCGCCTTGCGGCCCAGCTTCACTTGGTAGGCCTGCCCCACCGGCCAGTCGGCTGTGGGCAAAAACTCCAACCGGTTGGCAGCGACCCAGGTCCAGTGGCCGGGCGTGGCGGGCTCTAGCGCAATATCGACCGCTTCTTTGCCGACCAATGCGAGGGGCGCCACAGGCTTGCTGAAGTTGAAGACAACCGGGTTGGGGCCCCGGTCGTTTTCAACTTCGGTGCGCGCGGGGTCAGCCACTTTGAGGGTTGCAACCACCTGTGCAGTGCGCTCCGGCATCAAGCCATGGGTCCACTTCTGCACGAGGGGCCAGAGGGCCACACCGCCCAAGACCAGCGCAAGCACTAGCAGTGCAGTGCCTATGCGCTGTTGTAGTCGACCCAAACCCGAGGCCAACCAACCTGCGACGGCTGACAGCCATGCGGGAGGCTGCCAAGAGCCAAACAAGCGGCGCAGGAAGTTTGGAACCCACCGCCCCTTGTCCGCCAAAAACGCAAACAGGGCGTGGCTGGCCTTGGCCAAAGACTGATTGATTGACTGCAACATGGTTTCTGCTTGTGTGGTGATCGACGGCCAACCCAATGGAGGCGCCTGTGGATGGCTATTGTGTCGGATTCAGGCTTTGACAAAGCGTGAACGGTGGGGCCAGGGCATATACCTGCAGGACTGCGGGATTGCTTTCACGCGGTCATGAAGGAATAGTGGCCATCACGCACATCAAAAAAATAAGTGCGGCGCAAGGCAGAGAAAAATTACAGCCTCTGGAAAAGTAGTCAGTCCATATTTGACATGGGAGGCGTGATCGGGCTTGTCGGGGCACAGCCTCGATATTGAAGGGTTAAAGCATTTCGCGCTCGAACAGGAAAGTGCGACCCTTGTCGTTGAGTTCAAAGCTTGAGCCTGTACGCATATTGAGCGCGGTTCTGATGAGCTTCGCGCTTGACAGCTGATCCAGAAAGTATTTTGTCTGCTGCTCGGACTTGCGAAAGTGAACAGCGAGATGACTCACTGTCGACTTTTCGGACTGCTGTCCGATGTAGCGCAGCATCTTGATTGACTCTTCGTGCAGTTCCACGGGAAATTCCGCTGAGGGAAACGGGATTGGCGCTAATCCCTGGGCTGAAGTCTTGCTAACAGCTTCCGCAATATCAGCACGCATAGCTGCCCGATCTACGCGAGGCATACGCGTAAGCTTGAAGTGAGCTTGCAGAGATTCGAAGAACAGTTGAGGGAAGCGTTCATCGACAAGATCAATGGCCTGAAAGTCTGCGATTGGACGGGGAAGTGTTGATTTAGTAACACCGGAGTGGCACAGCGGAACAATTGGAATTTTGCGAGCCCATGCGCAGCCAGTCTCGAAATTCACCCAAGGTCGTGGCAATGATTTAGCGCTGCAAATTACAAACAGAACGTTCGCTGAACTTAATGCCGCATCAATCTCTTGCAGCCACTTCACTCCCGCCGGCAGTGCTGCGGAGTCACTGCTGACAAACACATCACACTGCCCGAGGAGTGTGCTCTCAATCCAGTCCTTGAGACACGTGGCAATGGCCGACTCTTCGGTTATGTGACTAACGAATGCTCGCATAGTGATGAATGCTCTATCTAGACGTATGAGTGAAACCTAGCTTGTGAACAAAGTCCATTTGGATAATTTTCACTGCCGTGTTTTGTAAATCGTTGTTTTATAACCGATTATGTGAAGTGTCCCGCCCCGGATAAATTCGGAACAGTCCCTGCAAACACGCTGGATGAAACGGGCGATGTTGTTATAAGCCGCCGGGCGAAACCCTGCAGGCGTCGATTTCATTCACTTGCGACCTAAGCTCGGTCATTTGAATGGTTATGAATAGACCACAAAGTCGCCAATACAGATGGCACTCTCCCCCTTAGTTAAATCGGCGGCCCCCGCCAAACAGGCAGCCGTGCTGGCGCAGCACAGCGCCGTCTAGCGCGCCCAGCACATGGGCAATGCGCTGGTGGTGGGGCCGCTCAAACTGCATCGCTGTCGCCACCAGTGGGCCGCTGGCTTGTTGAAAAGGCCAAGCGCAACGCGTCCAGCAAGGCCTGCTCGCTCGCCGCCATCGCTGCCAAGTCCAAATGCCGCGCATTGCGCTCGTAAATATCTAGCGCCTCAGAAGGAGTGAGCGTGTCGGTGCCTTGCACCTGCCAGGCCAGCGCACGCAACTGCGGGTAGTCGGTAAGCGACACACGCGCCGGAATCCAGCCGGTGTGGTCTGACGCCTGGGCGTTTGACGCGGATTCATCAATCAAGTTGTGCGCCTGCACGCCCAGGCCCAGCGCGGCCATGGCGCTGCACCATGCACCCATGGTCACCGTGGGCTCACCCTTCTCGATGCGGTGCAGCGTGACGCGCGACATGCCTGCCGCCTCAGCCGTCGCCGTGGCGCTCAAGCGCAAAGCCTTGCGCTGGGCACGAATCTGCGCGCCCAAGGCTTGTAACTGGGCTATGCAGTCACTGTGGTGGAAGGGAGTTTCTGATGGCATTATGTTTCTTATTATTTACAAATTTACTATTTTGTCAAATATAAGAAACACTTATTGAAGTTCACACTTCACAATTGCCTGCAAGGTGGCAAATGCCGCCAACGCGCTGAATTTATTGATCAAATCGACCTCCAGCCCTCATGGAATGTGCGCAAGCAGCTACTAAAAATGTAGCAAATGGCAAGGAACGGCCGCCTCCCCTGCTTGCTGCGGCCCTGCATCCAGCGCTCTGCCCTAAGCGGCTTGGTCCGTTACAACCCCAGCCCCGCAAACACCCCATCCATGCGCTTTTGCACGTCCGCATCCATGGTGATGGTGGTGCCCCACTCGCGCTGGGTCTCGCCGGGCCATTTGTTGGTGGCGTCCAGCCCCATCTTGCTGCCCAGGCCGCTCACGGGGGACGCAAAGTCGAGGTAGTCGATGGGCGTGTTCTCCACCAGCATGGTGTCGCGCGCCGGGTCCACGCGGGTGGTCAGCGCCCAGATGACTTCTTTCCAGTCGCGCACGTTCACGTCGTCGTCCACCACCACGATGAACTTGGTGTACATGAACTGGCGCAGGTGGCTCCACACACCCATCATGACGCGCCGGGCGTGGCCGGGGTAGGCCTTTTTGATTTGCACCAAGGCCATGCGGTAGCTGCAACCCTCGGGCGGCAGGTAGAAGTCGGTGATCTCGGGGAACTGGCGCTGCAAGAGCGGGATGAACAACTCGTTGAGCGCCATACCCAGCACCGCAGGTTCGTCGGGCGGCTTGCCGGTGTAGGTGGAGTGGTAGATCGGATCCTTGCGCAGGGTGATTCGGTCTACGGTGAACACGGGGAACTCGGCCCGCTCGTTGTAGTAACCCGTGTGGTCGCCATACGGGCCTTCTAGCGCATGCTGGTAGCCGGTGGGGTGCATCGCATCGGGGTAGATGTGGCCTTCCAACACGATCTCGGCGCTGGCGGGCACGCGCAGTTCGCTGCCAATGGCTTTAACCAGCTCGGTGCGGCCGCCGCGGAGCAGACCGGCAAACTGGTATTCCGAGAGGCTATCGGGCACGGGTGTGACGGCACCCAAAATGGTGGCCGGGTCGGCACCTATGGCCACCGCCACCGGGTAGGGCTCGCCCGGATGCAGCTTGCCGTGGTCCCGAAAGTCGAGCGCACCGCCCCGGTGGGCCAGCCAGCGCATGATGAGCCGGTTGCGCCCCAGCACTTGCTGGCGGTAAATGCCCAGGTTTTGCCGCGCCTTGTGCGGCCCTTTGGTGATGACTAGGCCCCAGGTGATGAGCGGCGCCACATCGCCCGGCCAGCAATGCTGCACTGGCAAGCGGGACAGGTCGACGTCTTGCCCCTCCCACACCACGTCTTGGCAGGGGGCTGAACGCAGCTCTTTGGGCGCCATGTTCCACAGCGTGCCCAGCAGGCTGCGCATACCCATCATTTCTTTGAGACCCTTGGGCGGATCGGGCTCTTTGAGCGAGGCCAATAACTCGCCAAACGGGCGCAAACCACTGATGCTGTCCACCCCCATGGCGCGGGCCACGCGCTCGGGGGTTCCAAACAGGTTACCCAGCACGGGCATGCTGTGGCCGGTGGGGTTTTCAAACAAGATGGCCGGGCCACCTGCGCGCAGCACGCGGTCACACAGCGCGGTCATCTCTAGATGCGGCGACACAGGCTCTGCAATGCGGCGCAGGTCGCCGGCTTGCTCTAGCTGGGCGATGAAGTCGCGCAGGTCGCGGTAGCTCATGCAAACACCTTCATGCAGCGCACTGCCGTTTTATTTGACTTAGGAAAGGCCGATAACCTCACGTTTCGCCCTGCCAGCGCGCAGTCAGGGTGTGGGGCACATCCAGCAGATCGAGCACGCGGGCGACACTGAAATCAACAATGTCGTCCACCGTTTGCGGACGCAAGTAAAACCCAGGCAGCGGTGGGCAAACAATAGCGCCCATCTCGGTAACGCTGACCATGTTTCGAAGATGCACCAGGTGCAGGGGCGATTCGCGCACCATCAGCACCAGGCGGCGGCGCTCTTTGAGCACCACATCGGCCGCGCGGGTCAGCAGGTTGTCCGACAGGCCGTGCGCCACGGCGGCCAGTGTGCGCATGGAACACGGTGCCACCACCATGCCGCTGCACTGAAAGGAACCACTGGCGATTGCGGCGCCCACGTCACGCGCATCGTGCACGGTGTGGGCCAGGGCCTCAACAGCGGCGCGCTGCATACCGTGCTCTTGCGCCACATTGCGCCAGCCGGCATCAGACACCACCAAATGGGTTTGTACATCGTGTACTTCGCGCAGCACCTGCAACAGCCGCACACCGTACACCGCACCACTGGCACCCGATATGCCGACGATGATGCGCCGGGGAACGGGTGCGGTGCTGGTAGTCATGACTGGATCATAGGACAGGAACAACCATCGCATGCGCCTGTGTACCCGCCTCGCAGCCGCGCAGCGCCGCGTCTGCGCCCAGCGGTGCCGCGTGCAAGGGGCGTGCCTGCAAATCGGCTTCGACCTGGGCCAGCACCATGGCCGCCTGCTCGGCATCAAAGTCTTCGTGCTTGCGCTTCTTGACCCCGTATTGTTGCAACTGGTAATGGCGCTGCGGCGCGATACCGTGGCGCGCCAGCGTGCTATGCACACACACCAGCGGGCAGCCGTCCAGCGCCACAATGGGCCGTCCCGATTGGGCGATTTTTAGCAAATGGGGCACATCGCCCCCTACACCGGCAATACAGGACATCTCGGCCACGCCCTTGCGGTCCAACCGCAGGGCAACTTGGTTGGCCAACTGGGCGGCGCTGGAGCAACCTGAGCAGGAATAGACCAGCGGCAGGGGTTGTGGTTGGGGTTGTGGGTGATCGCTCACGGTGAATCCTTGCCCGGCGGCGCCGATGGTTTGGCACGGCGCCGGGGTGCGAACCGTGCCAAGACCTGCTGTGGGGTCCATTGCTTCAAATCGAGCACGGGCAGCTCCAGTGCATCGAGCGCATTTTTGACCAGCAGCCCTAGTTCGGTATCGCCTTCCATGGACAGGCGGCGGTTAAAGAACAGGGTGTCTGGGTCTTCTTGGCGCTGGGCTAGGCGGATGAAATCTTGCGCGTTGGCACTAATGGTCAGATCGGTGCTTGCCTGAGGAGCGCAGGCCACGAAACGGTTGGCTGCGCAGGTGAAGTCAAAGGTCAGCCGTGCGTCACGCACATGGATGCGCAGCCTTTTGTTCAGCAGGTGCAGGCGCACATCTTCAGGCAACTGCTGGGCCAAAACCCGGTTCAAGGCAGTGACCAACAATAGCGAGCCTGGGTAAGCCGGCAAGCGCGACAACACCGAACCCACCGGGGGCGGAACGAGAAAGGTTGGAGTGGGTTGGCTCATGGCAATCAATACGGTCAGGCGACAAAACGCAGCATGGTGTAAAAATGGCAGGCGCTACCGGCCAGCACAAACAGGTGCCAAATGCCGTGGCCGTGGCGCACGCGCTTGTCGGCCACAAAGAAGATGATGCCCAGGGTATAGCAAGCGCCACCGGCAACCAGCCAGCCAAAACCGACTGGTGTCAACGCCCGCCACAGCGGCACCACTGCCACAACGGCAAGCCAACCCATCAGTACATAGATCACCAACGACAGCACGCGTGCGCCTTTGGCAAACCAAATTTCTTGCACGATGCCAATCAGGGCCAAACCCCACACCACGGCAAGCAAACTCCAGCCCCACGCACCGCGCAGGGACACCAGTGCAAACGGGGTGTAACTGCCGGCAATCAGCAGGTAAATAGAGCAATGGTCAAACTTTTGCAGCACAGCTTTAGAGCGCCCACGCACGCTGTGGTACAGCGTGCTGGCCGCATACAGCGCCACCAGCATGGCCCCGTAAATGCTAAAACTGACCACTTTCCAGGGGTCGCCCACACGGGCCGCGCCCGCCACCAGCACGGTGGCACCCAACAGAGCCAAGGCCGCACCCGCCAAGTGGCTGATGCTGTTGAAGCGCTCACCGTGGTACATGACGATCAGCCCAGCTCCGCCAACGCAGGGTTATCAACCTGGTCTAAACCGGGCTGGCCGTACCAGTAACCGTTGCAACCCTGGTCGGGCATCAGCGGCTGCATACGCTCTTGTGCCTGCGATCCGCTCAAAGTGCCCGTGCGCACCGCATCAAACTGCGCAATGATTTGTGCCGTGTCGCTCGATTGGGGGCTGATGCGGACCACGTCCACACCCAGCGCCTGCATCTCGGTCCACGCGCTAACGAGGTTGTAAACCTTGGCCGACTGGGTTTGCGTGCCGTTGAGCACCAAGAACGATTCTTGCTCGCGCGTCTTGAGCAGCAAACCGTCCGGATTGTCCAAGCAGCTAAAGCGGCAGTCGTCTTTGGGCAGGTTGCGATGCCGCGCAGTAAAGCAGCGGGCCGAGAACGCCAGCGGCATACGCCCGTATGCAAACACTTCGGTTTGCAACCCTTGCGGGCGACCAGCTTGCAGCACCGCCAGATCGCGTTGCGACATTTCCAGCGGCATAACCCAGCGGCTTGCGCCCAGACCCGCCAGCCATTGCAGCGTGGGCAAGTTGTAGATATTGAGATGCGGACCAGCGACGAACGGCACCTTGCCCGACAGACATTGCACCGCGCCCATGTCATTGGCTTCAACACGGTAACGCCCGTTGCTGGTGACCCGATGCATGGTGCCTACTTCGGCACCCGACTCCAGCAAGACCTGGGTGGACAGCACCACCTCTTTGCCTGCGTCGGTCAGGCGTGCGGCGACCTCTAACCAATCGGCCAGACGCAGCTCGTGGCGGCGCGAGCACACGGTTTCACCCAGATACACCACGTCAACGGCGGTGGCGGCCATGGCTTCATAAAAACGCAAGACGGTCTCGCGCGACCAGTAATACAACAAGGGGCCCAGTGATAGTTTCATGGTGGTTGGCGCGTGTTATTTCCAGGGGCGGTGGTAGGCACCCAGCGTGTGTTGCTGGCCTTCGGCGACCATGTCCAAGCTGTTCATCCAAGCGGGTTTGGCCGCGTAACGGTGGGCGTTAGCTTGGCACAGATCCAACGCCTCGCGCCACACTTTGGTAACCTGCGCCACGTAGGCGGGGCTGCGCTGGCGCCCTTCGATCTTGATGGCGCGTACACCGATTTTTTGCAGTTGGGGCAAGAGCTCCAGGGTGTTGAGGCTGGTTGGCTCTTCAATGGCGTAGTAGTTGTGGTCCTCGCCCACGTCAAAGCGGCCTTTGCACAGCGTAGGGTAGCCTGCGTTTTCGCCTGGCGCATAACGGTCAATCAGCACGCCATTGAGGCGTGACTCACGGCCCTGCGGGGTTTCGACCCAGCGCACGGCTTTGGGCGGCGAGCACACACCGTGGGTGTTAGGCGCCTCGCCCGTAACGTAGCTCGATAACGCGCAGCGTCCCTCCACCATGACGCATAAGCTGCCAAAACCAAAGACTTCAATCTCAACCGGCGTCTTCTCAATCACCTGCTGCACCTGGCTGAGCGACAACACCCGTGGCAACACCGCCCGCACGACGCCAAATTGCTCACGGTAAAAGTTGATAGCGTCAAAGTTGGTAGCAGACCCCTGCACCGACAAATGCAGGCGCAATTGTGGGTAGCGTGTGGCTGCGTACTGCATCAGTCCAGGGTCGGCCAGGATGACCGCGTTGACACCAAGGTCCGCAGCTTTGTCCACAGCCGTTTGCCACGGCGTGGGGTTAGACGCCTGGGGATAGGTGTTGAGTGCCATGAAGACCTTGGCACCGCGGTCGTGCGCGTAGCGTATGCCAGTGGTGATGGCCGCCTCGTCAAAATTGAGGCCCGCGAAATTGCGTGCATTGGTAGCGTCACGCAGGCCCAAATAGACGCAGCTCGCGCCGTTGTCTACCGCCGCTTTAAGCGCTGGCAAACTGCCCGCGGGGCAAACGAGCTCCATCGGAGCGGGTGCCAAGCCTTCTTCAAGCGGTGGCGCAGCGGGGGTGGCGTCGGCAACGGGGGGGATGAGATTCATACGAACGGTAGCAAAAAAAGCCAAGTCCTGACCATAGACCAAGGGAAACTTTGCCGATCTGATCTCGGTCAATACCGGCGCAAACAGTCGACAGGTCGACGCCTCTTTCGCGCCATAAAACACGGGTCGGCAGCCTGTTGCGTGCGCCGATCGCGCAAAAAATTGCCCCAGGTCAACAAAAGACGCATTGCAAATACATGTTCATCCTTTATTATATGCATACCAAATGAATCTTTAAAGGAAGTCTCATCATGAACGCCCGTCTAGAAACCATCCAACCCGCTGCATCCGCCGTAAATGGCGAGCAGTCTATTGGCCAGCTCGCCGTGCAACTGCCGGGTGCAACCGCCGTGTTTCGACGCCTTAAGCTGGACTTTTGCTGCGGTGGCCAACTGAGCCTGCGCGAAGCCACGGCCGACAAAGGACTGGACCTACCCGCAGTGATTGCAGAGTTAAACGCATTGCAACGCCCTGACACCCTGCCCGCGGTGACAGAACCCGGCGCGATGGTTGACCACATCATCACCCGTTACCACGACGTGCATCGCCAGCAGTTGCCCGAACTCATCCGCATGGCGCACCGGGTGGAGTTGGTGCACAAGGCCAACCCCAATGTGCCTGCCGGGTTGGGTGCATTGCTGGAGGCTACTGAGCAGGAGCTGCTCTCACACATGATGAAGGAAGAACAAATCTTGTTCCCGATGCTGAAATCTGGCGGCAACCCGTTTGTCACCCAGCCCATTGGCATGATGCGCACCGAACATGTGGACCACGGCGCCATGTTGGCAAAAATAATGGCATTGACCAACGATGCCACCCCACCGCAAGGCGCCTGCAACACCTGGCGTGCGCTTTACGCTGGTATTGCCCAATTCGGCGATGACCTGATCAACCACATCCACCTGGAAAACAACGTGTTGTTCCCGCAGTTTGAAGCGGCGCCTGCTGCACCGGCAGCCGAGGGTTGTGGCTCGTCAGGTTGCGGTTGCTCGTAGCAAAGCGGTAGGTGCGTGGCCCGCGTAAAACGCGGCCCACGGCACTGCCAAGAGGGGGCGCGTACGGCAGTGTACGGCGGCGTCTGCCGTTGACGCTGTGGGGGTGATTGGCTATACTAATAACCAATCAGTCATTAACTTTATGCCCTCCCCCCTAAATCTTTGCTCTATCGCCGCCACCGTGAGCGCCAAACGCGCTCGGCGCAAAGAAGCTCGCCCCGGCGAGTTGCTGGCGGCCGCGCTGGACCTTTTTGTTGAAAAAGGCTTCGCTGCCACACGCGCCGAAGAGGTGGCCAAACGCGCTGGGGTGTCTAAGGGCACCCTCTTTTTGTATTTCTCCAGCAAAGAAGAGCTTTTTAAAGCGGTAGTGCGCGAAAACATCTCGGGCCGTTTTGCGCAATGGGGCACCGAGATCAACCAGTTCCAGGGCAGCACGGCGGAGATGCTGCGCATGTGTATGTTGGCTTGGTGGGAACGTATTGGCTCCACCAAAGTCTCGGGCATTACCAAGCTGATGCTCAGCGAAGCCGGCAACTTCCCTGAGTTGGCAACCTTTTACCGCGACGAGGTCATCCGACCTGGCAACGAACTGATTAAGCGCATATTGCAACGGGGTGTGGATCGGGGCGAGTTTCGCCCTATGAACATGAAGTACGCGGTCTACACCGTGCTCGGGCCGATGCTATTTCTCGCGCTCTGGAAACACTCCTACGGCACACTCAGCGACGCCAAAGACCACCTGGTACCCAAAGAGTACTTGGCCGCACAGATCGACGCCATTTTACTGGGTATCAGCGGTCGGCCTGACACCGCGCCACGCACCCCATAACCCCCTTTTCTTCAAAAATCTAAACCATGAAACCTTGGCTGAAATGGATGGTCATCGGGCTGGTTGCGCTCGCGGTGGTCGGTGGGGGCTTGCGCACGCTGTCGGCCCGTAAGACACAGCGCCTTGCACTGGACGCGCAGCAAGCTGCGGCCAACACACAAGCGGTGATCGAACTGGGCAGCGGTGATGTGTTGCAGGCCAAAACCGTGCAACTCTCCCAAGGCGTGGCCATTTCGGGTTCTATCAAAGCGGTGAACTCAGCTTTTGTAAAGGCCCGTGTTGCGGGCGAGTTGCAGGGTTTGACGGTTCGCGAAGGCGACCGGGTGCAGGCCGGCCAAGTCATCGCGCGGGTGGATTCCACCGAATACTCGGCGCGAGTGCGCCAGGCGCAGCAGCAGGCGGAGTCGGCCAAAGCACAGGTAGAAATCGCCAAACGCAGCTTTGACAACAACCGTTCATTGGTCGACCAGGGCTTTATTTCCAAAACCGCCATGGAGTCCGCCACCGCCAACCTGGCGGCGGCGCAAGCTGCCTACCTGGCAGCACAAGCCGGGGCCGACGTAGCGACCAAAGCACTCAGCGACACAGTTCTGCGCTCGCCGATTGAGGGCTTGGTCGCCCAGCGCCTGGCCCAGCCCGGCGAGCGGGTGGCAATAGATGCCCGCATCATCGAGGTCGTGGACTTACGCCGCCTGGAATTAGAAGCCAGCCTGAGCCCCGCCGATTCAGTGGGCGTGCAGATTGGTCAAACGGCCCAGCTGACCGTGGAAGGGGTTGCCCAGCCCATCGCAGCCAAAGTTGCACGCATCAACCCCAGCGCAACAGCTAGCAGCCGCGCGGTCTTAGCCTACTTGGCACTGGATTCAACGGCTGGCCTGCGACAAGGACTGTTTGCCCAAGGCCGACTGGATGTCGGCAGCACCAAGACATTAGCCGTGCCATTGACGGCGGTGCGCACCGACAAACCCCAGCCCTATGTGCAGCAGATCGTCAACAACCTGGTGGTGCACCAAACGGTGGTGCCGGGTGTACGCGGCGAGTACCAGGGCCAAACCATGGTCGCGTTGCAAGGGTTGCCTGAGGGCGCGCAAATCCTCAGTGGCAGCGTGGGCGCGGTGCGCGCCGGGACGGTAGTCAAGTTCACACAGGGCAGCCAGTAAATGTGGTTTACCAAGGTTAGCCTGAAGAACCCGGTCTTTGCGACCATGGTGATGCTGGCACTGGTCGTGCTGGGCCTATTTTCACTGCAGCGCATGCAGATCGACCAGTTTCCGAATGTTGATTTCCCAGTGGTGGTGGTGGTCACCGACTACCCCGGCGCATCGCCGGAGATTGTGGAGAGTGAAGTCTCCAAGAAAATAGAAGAAGGGGTCAACGCCATTGCCGGCATCAACGCCCTGACCTCACGCAGTTATGAAGGCCAGTCGGTGGTGGTGATCGAATTTGGGCTGCACGTCGATGGCCGCAAAGCCGCCGACGATGTACGCGAAAAGGTAGCAGGCGTGCGGCCCAATTTGCGCACCGAGGTAGGCGAACCCCGCGTATTGCGGTTTGACCCATCGGCCCGGGCAATTTGGTCGGTTGCAGTGGTGCCCGACACCAGTGTGGCGCCCGACAAGTTACCCAGCGCGATTGAACTGACCAACTGGGCCGACCAAACGCTGAAAAAGCGCCTAGAAAATGTGCGCGGCGTCGGATCAGTCACGCTGGTGGGTGGCACCAAGCGCGAAATCAACATCTACTTAAACCCCAGCGCGCTAGAAGCACTTGGCATTACGCCCGACCAAGTGGTGGCCGCCGTGCGCAGCGAAAACCAAAACGTGCCGGTAGGTTCCATTCGCTCCGCCGAGCAAGAGCGGGTGATCCAGATTGACGCACGCATGCAGCGCCCCGAAGACTTTGGACGCATCATCGTGGCGCGTAAAAACGGCGCAGCTATTCGGGTGTCACAAGTGGCGCGCATCAGCGACGGTGCACAAGAGACCGAGAGCCTAGCGCTCTACAACGGCCAGCGCACGCTGTTGCTCTCGGTGCAAAAAACGCAGGATGACAACACCATTGCAGTGGTCGACGGTCTGCAAAGGACGATGGAGGCGATGCAAAAGCAACTGCCCCCAGGCATCAAACTGAAAGAAATTACCGATGGCTCGCGGCAGATTCGCGTGTCGGTCGACAACGTGCGCAGCACCCTGATTGAAGGCGCAGCGCTGACCGTGCTGATTGTGTTTCTGTTTCTCAACTCCTGGCGCTCGACGGTGATCACCGGGCTGACGTTGCCCATTGCATTGATAGGCACGTTTTTCTTCATGCAGTTGTTTGGATTCACCATCAACATGATCACGCTGATGGCGCTAAGCCTGTGCGTGGGTTTGCTGATTGACGACGCCATTGTGGTGCGGGAAAACATCGTGCGCCACGTCCAGATGGGCAAGAGTGCCTATGCAGCGTCACTGGACGGCACACAAGAAATTGGTCTGGCCGTGCTGGCCACAACCCTGTCCATCGTCGCAGTGTTTTTGCCCATTGGCTTTATGGGCGGCATCATTGGAAAATTCTTCCATGAGTTTGGCATCACCATCGTGGCGGCGGTGCTGATCTCGATGTTTGTGAGCTTCACGCTAGACCCTATGTTGTCCAGCATTTGGCACGACCCTAGCATCGAAGCACACGGCAAACGCCACGCACCGGTGACTTTTTATGACAAGACCATTGGCCGCGTCACCGGCTGGTTTGACCATGCCACCGACACACTGGCGGACGTGTACCAAAACATCCTGCGCTGGTCGCTGGCGCACAAACTGGCAACTGTCGGGCTGGCACTCGGCATTTTTGCGACCAGCATTGCGATGGTGCCGCTCTTGGGGACCGAGTTTGTGCCCAAATCAGACTTTTCCGAGACCACCCTCAACTTCAACACCCCAGTGGGGTCGTCCTTGGAAGTGACCGCGGCCAAAGCCCGCCAAGTAGAGGCCATCATCCAGGATTTTCCAGAGGTGCGTTACACCCTCGCAACCATCAACACGGGTAGCGCCAATGGCAAGATTTACGCCAACATTTACATCCGCTTGGTGGACCGAAAATCGCGCACGCTGGGTATTAACGAGATGTCGGTGGCCTTGCGTGAGCGGCTCAAAAAAGTGCCGGGCATCACCGTCACCCATGTCGGCTTGCTCGATTCAGTGGGCGGGCAAAAGCAAATTTTGTTCTCTATTCAAGGGCCTGACACGGCAGAGCTGGAGCGCCTGACCACGCTTGCACTGGACAAGGTGCGTTCTATCCCCGGCCTCGTGGATCTGGACTCCAGCGCCAAACCCAACAAGCCAACACTGGATGTGCGGGTGCGCAATGATGCGGCATCCGATCTGGGCCTGTCGGTGGGGCAAATCGGTTCTGCCTTGCGCACCTTGGTAGCGGGGCAAACGGTGGGCAACTGGCGTGCACCAGACGACCAAACCTACGATGCCAATGTGCGCCTGAGCCCCGATGCGCGCAACAGCCTGGATAACTTAAACCAGTTGCCTTTCACCGTGGGCAGCAATGCCGATGGCAGCCCACGCACCGTGCGTCTCAGCCAAGTCGCCACGGTGGTTGAATCCACCGGGCCCAACCAGATCAACCGTCGCGATCTGACGCGTGAGGTCTCCATCAGCGGCAACGTCTCCGGCCGCTCGGCAGGTGAAGTATCCGCTGACATCAAGACCGCCATGGACACCATCGCCATGCCACCGGGCTATGGCTACAAGTTCAGCGGCTCCACCAAAGACATGGCCGAGGCGTTTGGCTACGCCATCTCGGCACTGGTACTGGCGGTGGTATTTATCTACATGATTCTGGCCAGCCAGTTCAAGAGCTTCTTGCAGCCTCTGGCCTTGATGACCGCCCTGCCCCTCACCCTCATTGGGGTGGTGCTGGCTTTGATGATGTTTAACTCCACCCTGTCCATGTTCTCGGTCATTGGCGTGGTGATGCTGATGGGCCTGGTCACCAAAAATGCCATTTTGTTGGTGGACTTTGCCATCCGGGCACAAGAAGAAGGCATGGACCGTGATGCCGCCCTGCTGCAAGCGGCCAAGGTGCGTTTGCGCCCTATCCTGATGACCACGCTGGCCATGATTTTTGGCATGGTTCCGCTCGCGTTTGCCCTGTCGGAGGGCTCTGAAATGCGCGCCCCAATGGGCCAGGCCGTCATTGGCGGCGTCATCACATCATCACTCTTGACTTTGGTGGTGGTGCCGGTGGTTTATTGCTATATGGACGATCTGGCGCAATGGGCGCGCCGCATTTTTACCAGCGGCAACCCCCCCTCACCCGTAGAATTGGCTACAATACAGTCACATACCCCACGGAGTATTAAATGAACATCGAAAAAGCCCGCTTCAACATGATTGAGCAACAAATCCGGCCTTGGAACGTGCTCAACCCGGATGTGCTTGCACTTTTGGCCGTCATCAAACGCGAAGACTTTGTCCCTGCGGCCCATAAAGGGCTGGCCTTTGCGGACCTAGAGATCCCGCTAATGGGCGACACCGACGAAGCCATGCGTTTGGGCCAATGTATGTTGGCGCCCCGCCTAGAGGCGCGGCTGCTGCAAGACTTGGCGGTGCAAGCCCACGAAACCGTGCTAGAAATTGGCGCGGGCTCGGGCTTCATGGCGGCCTTGCTGGCCAGCCGTGCACACCGTGTGGTGACATTGGAAATCGTCCCCGAACTGACCAAAATGGCCCGCGACAACTTGCGCAAAGCGGGCATTCTGAATGCCGAAGTGCGCGAGGCCGACGGTGCTGACCCCACCCCCGCCGAAGGCCAGTACGAAGTCATCTTGCTCAGTGGTTCGGTGGCTGAAGTGCCCCACGCTTTACTAGCCCTACTCAAGGTGGGTGGACGGCTTGCCGCGATTGTGGGCGAAGAGCCAATGATGCGCGCCACCATGGTCACCCGCACCAGCACAACCGACTTTGTCACCACGCAGAACTGGGATACGGTGGCACCGCGCCTGCTGCACTTCCCCGAGCCGTCGCGGTTTCACTTTTAATGGGCCAACAGAGCGTGCTCCCATGATTGTCCAAGTCCGTCCCTCTGAACTGGCCCAGTGGTTAGCGTCCGTGCGTGCACACGGCGAGCCCGTGGTGCTGGATGTGCGCGAGCCCCACGAGCTGCAAATTGCCAGTATTCGGGCCGACGGCTTTGAATTACTCACCATCCCCATGGGAGCCATTCCGCCGAGGCTGTCCGAGCTCACCCCCGAGCGCCCAATAGCCTGCCTGTGCCACCACGGTGCGCGCAGCATGCAAGTGGCCTACTTTTTAGAAGGGCGCGGTTTCGACCACGTCGCCAATATTGCGGGGGGTATCAATGCCTGGTCCGCAGAGTTGGACCCCACCATTGCCCGGTATTGAGCACGTACCACTGCGAGACAGCCGACCGCCCCGTTTATTCCTGAGCCAGAGAAAGACCACCATGTCCCTGCAACGTTTTAGCCCCCGCCTTCGTCTGCTTCCATTGCTCATCGCCCTGGGCGCTGGCAGCTTGTCGCTTTCTGCGCAAGCGCAAAGCTTGGTGGACCTGTACACCGCCGCACGCGGCTACGACGCCACTTACCAGTCGGCCAAACTGCAATTTGATGCGGCGCAGGCCAAGGCCGCCCAATCACGCGCGCTGGTGTTGCCCACCGTTGGCTTGTCGGCTGGTATCAGTCAAAACAACCAAGTCACCAAGTCACCGATTTCAAGCGACTACAGCTACGGCGCCCAATCGGCGACGATCGCGGTTTCGCAACCGCTGTATCGCCCCAGCAACTACGCCAGTTTTGAGCAGGGCAAAATAAGCGCTGAACTGGCGCAAGCACAGCTCGCGCTGGCGGAACAAGACCTGATTGTGCGGGTGAGCCAAGCCTATTTCGACGTGCTCGCGGCCAGCGACTCGCTGGAGTTTGTCAAGGCGCAAAAAGCGGCCGTCAATGAGCAATTTGCATCGGCCAAACGCAACTTTGAGGTGGGCACATCCACCATCACCGATTCGCGCGAGGCACAAGCCCGCTACGACCTGGTCGTCGCACAGGAACTGGCGGCCGAAAACGACCTGATGGTCAAACGTCTGGCACTGAACACCCTGGTGGGCTTGGCCCAAGCACAACCCAAGCCGCTGGCCACACCGGTGGTGCTAAACCCGGTGCAGCCCACAGACGTAAACCTGTGGGTAGACCAGTCGCAAGCCAGCCACCCGAGCGTCGTCTTGGCAGATGCGGCCCTGCAAATCGCCAAACTGGAAACCAGCAAAGCCGAAGCCGGCCACAAACCCACGCTGGACCTGACCGGCAGCTACACCACAGCATCCACCAACAATGCCCAGTCTCCTTTGACTCCGTACAGCACCAGCGGCAGCCAGGCCACAGTAGGCCTGTTATTTAACATGCCCCTGTTTGCCGGTTACGCCACCCAAAACCGGATCAAGGAAACCGTGGCGCTGGAGGAAAAAGCCCATACCGACCTAGAAGCCGCCCGCCGTGCCGTGGCGCAAGCCACCCGCACCGCCTACCTTGGCCTGCAATCCGGCTTAGCACAGGTCAACGCGTTGCAAGCCGCGCAAGCCTCCAGCCAAAGCGCGCTGGACGCCAACAAACTGGGCTACCAGGTGGGCGTGCGCATCAACATCGACGTGCTCAATTCAGAAAGCCAGTTGTTTGACACCAAGGCCAAGCTGGCCAAAGCCCGCTACGACGTGCTGATGGGCGGCCTGAAGCTGCGCCAAGCCAGCGGTTCGCTCAAGGCGGATGATTTGCAGGCGATTAACGGCTTGCTGGCACAATAATTTCTAGCCAAAACTAGGACCCACCAAAGTTCGCACCGCCTGCGCCGTGCGCAGTGCTGCACCCCGATTGGCTTGGCCTAGGGAATGCGCCGCCTGGCGGGCCTGTTGAAGTGCTGGGCCGTCCTGCACCAGCGCCGTGGCCTGGTCCACCGCTTGGGCTAAGTCTTCAACTGTAAAGGCGGCGCCCGCTTCCAAGGCCAGTTCGGCCGCCTGGGCAAAATTAAAGGTGTGTGGGCCCATAAATACCGGGCAGTCACAGGCTGCGGCTTCAATCAAATTTTGGCCGCCCAGCGGGGCAAAGCTGCCACCCAACAACGCGGCGTCGGCCAAGCCAAAGTACAGCGCCATCTCACCCAAACTGTCACCCAGCCAAATGTCGGCAGCCTCGGGGCCGCCCTGCCACGCACTGCGGCGGGATACTGAAAAACCGGCGTCTTGGCACAGCTGCTGCACCGCATCAAAGCGCTGGGGGTGGCGGGGCACGATGAGCCACTGCACGCCACTTGCTATTAAATTAGTAGCTGCTTGCGCAGGTTTGGCGAGGGCTAGAGCCCTTATTTTCTTTAATTTATCCAAGAGCAGCGGCTCTTCGCCTTCGCGCGAACTGGCAAAGATGATGACGGGCCTAGCCTGACTCTGGCGCCACGCTCGCCCCTGTGCCAGCTGCACGCCATCCGGCTGCACATCAAACTTGAAGTTACCCAGCACACCGTGCACATCGGCTCCCAGTTGGGTCAGGCGCTGGGCGTCTTGCGCAGTTTGCGCCCACACGGCCCGAAGGCCCCGGTAGGCCGGGCGCGCCAGCCAGGCAATGCGCTGGGCTTGGCGCAGCGATTTTTCATTCAGGCGGGCGTTGACTAGGCACAGCGGAACACCCGCTTGTTGACACGCAGCCACCATATTCGGCCAAACTTCGGTTTCTACCAGCAGGCCCACATGGGGATTGAAATGCGCCAAGAAGCGCTGCACACCCGCAAGGGTGTCCCAGGGCTGCCAAACCTGCACGTCACCTGGCTGCAGCAGTGCCTTGCCCTGCGCGCGCCCAGTTGCCGTGCCATTGGTCAGCAGCAGACGCATACCCGGCCATTGCAAGCGCAGCTGCGCCACCAAAACGGCGGCAGCGCGGGTTTCTCCCAAGGACACGGCATGCACCCACACGGTGGGCCCAACACCTTGGCTTGGGCTTGGACCTGCTGGCGCCGTGCCGGGCAAAGGTGGCGTGGTGTAGTAGCCCCAACGTTCAGGCACGGCTTCGGCGTAGCCAGGTTCGGCTTGGGCGCGCAGGCGAAGTTTGCGCCGCATGAATGGCGTGATGAGCCATACCAACAGGGAATACAGCCAGCGCGCCATGCAGGGTGTTAGCGGCTAAAAACCGGCGTGGCCAGGTCAACCCAGGCCTGCCACACCGCAGCCACGCTGGGCTGGGGCGCGGCATAGACGCTGCACTGGTACTCGCTGGGCGCGGGGCCGGTGCGCCAGGCAGTGTCGAAGTTATAAATTTGCACATGCGGCAGGTCCAGGGCCACGGCGATGTGGCTAACCCCGCTGTCCACCCCCACCACTCCGGCGCAGCGGGCCAGGGTGTCGGTCAGGGCGTCCAGCGACAACGCGGGCCACACCCAGGCGTCATCCAACTGGGCGGCTATAGCCTCGCTGGTGGCGCACTCGGCCGGGTTGCCGTGGGGCAAGGCCACCGCAAAGCCGCTGTGGTTCAGACGCTGGCCCAGATCGACCCAGCTTTCCAAAGGCCACTCTTTATCCAAGCGCGAGGTGCCATGCACCAGCGCCACCCAGGCTTTGCGCGGCGCAAAGGGGTTGACTGCAAGACCCATCGGGTCGGGCGCCGCAGCCGCCAAGCTGCCGCCGTGCAAACCGTATAGGTCCGGCCCCAACACGGTGTAGCCCAGCGCGGCGGCGCACAGCAAGCGTGAGCGCTGCACCGCATGCACCCGGCGCTCCATAGGGATAGCCACATCAGCCACCCAGCGGGCTGGGGCCTCAAAACCAGAGCCCTCCGTCTGGTTGGCCAGGCCATAACGCCGCCCGGTGGGCGTGGTGCGGGCCATGCGCGACACCAGGGCCGATTTGGTCAGGCCTTGCAAGTCGATCACCGCGTCATAAGTCTCGCTGCGCAGGTCGCTACGAAACGCCCGCCACTCTTGGCGGGTCTGCGCGGTCAGGGGATTTTTGCGCCAGCGCCGCAGGTCGCAGGCGATGACGCGGCCCACGCCTTCGCAGCGCGTCAGCAGCGGCATAAAGGCGCGCTCAACCACCCAGTCAATCTGCACACCGGGCAACGCGCGGCGAATGTCTTGCACCGCCGGCATGGCGTGCACCACATCGCCCAGCGACGACAGTTTGACAATTAGTATCTTGCCCCCACGCTCCCCCACGGTGTGTGGGTCGCTGCCCCCCAAGGGGGCGTGGTCTTCCTTGGGGCAACCCGGCGGAAGACCGTTGCCCCCACGCTCCTCGTCCGGAATGTGCGAGTGGGTCAATGCGCAGCCTCTGAAAAATTGGCGTCGGGTTTGATTTTGCGCAGCAGCGCCAGCATGGTGGCCTGGATACGCTCCAGCGCTTCGGTGGTGTGGCCCTCAAACCGCAGCACCAGCACCGGCGTGGTGTTAGAGGCGCGAATCAGACCAAAGCCGTCCGGCCAATCCACCCGCAAGCCGTCAATGGTGTTGAGCTTGGCGGCGCTGTCACCGGCAAAAGCCGGGCCAGACAAAGCCACCAACTGGGTCACCAGCGTGTGGGGCTCGCCCTCGGCACACTGCACATTGAGCTCGGGCGTAGAGAAACTGGTGGGCAAGGCGTTGAGCACGGCACCAGCATCCGGCGCACGGCTCACGATCTCTAGCAGGCGGCATCCGGCGTAGGTGCCGTCGTCAAAACCGTACCAGCGTTCTTTGAAGAAAATGTGACCGCTCATCTCACCACCCAGGGGCGAATCGAGCTCACGCATCTTGGCCTTGATCAGCGAGTGGCCGGTCTTAAACATCAAAGGCACGCCGCCTGCGGCCTCAATGGCGGGCGCCAGGCGCTGCGAACACTTCACGTCAAAAATAATGGTGCCGCCGGGCACGCGCTTGAGCACGTCTTGGGCAAAAAGCATCATCTGGCGGTCGGGGTAAATATTGGTGCCGTCGCGGGTGACGATGCCTAGGCGGTCACCGTCGCCGTCAAAGGCCAGGCCCAGTTCGGCCTCGCCCGCTTTCAGGGCGGCGATCAGGTCCTTCAGGTTTTCGGGCTTACTGGGGTCGGGGTGGTGGTTGGGGAAGGTGCCGTCGACCTCGCTAAACAACTCGGTGACCTCACAGCCAATGGCGCGCAAGATGTCGGGGGCCGATGCACCCGCCACACCGTTGCCGCAGTCGACCACGATTTTGATGGGGCGTGCCAGCTTGATGTCGCCCACAATGCGTGCGCTGTAGTCGGCCAGCACATCGGCCTGCTGGCGCGCGCCGCCAATTTGCAGCGTCCAACTGTTGGTCTCCATGGTGGTGCGCAGGGTTTGGATGTCGTCGCCGTAAATAGCGCGCCCGCCCAGCACCATCTTGAAACCGTTGTAGTCCTTGGGGTTGTGGCTGCCAGTGACCTGAATGCCGCTCTTGCACAGCGTGCTGGCCGCGAAATACAGCATGGGCGTGGTGACCATGCCCACATCGATCACGGTCATGCCAGCGTCCTGCAGACCTGCCATCAGCGCGTCGGCCAAGCGAGGGCCGCTTAGGCGTCCGTCGCGCCCCACTGCCACCGTCTTCTCACCCTGCTGCATGGCCATGGTGCCAAAGGCACGGCCCAGGCCACGGGCGACCTCTTCGTTGATGGTGGAAGGCACGATGCCGCGGATGTCGTAGGCTTTGAAGATGCTAGGTGAGAGTTGCATACCGTTTTCCCTGTTCGCGTGGTCGGTGGCAAGGGCTGCTTTGTTGTCGCCTTGCCGGGAACTTGGGATTGTAGGTGGGCTGCGACTGGGGGTGACCTCCCCCCAAAGCGGGCGAGGCGCATGCCGGGGGCTCATGAACCTGCGGTTCCGAAATCGCCCCCAACACGCACCTCGCCCGCGCTGGAGCGATGTCTGGGTTGGGGTTGGAGGGCTGGAATTGCTATTTAAACGATAGCATCTTGCACATATTCGGCGAGGGCTGGTAGCAGAAAATGGTCATAAATATTGCATTGGTCGCTGTCTGCGACCGTAAGCGCGAAACTTGCGCCAGACGTTGGTCCTACAACTGCCAACCTCTGACAACACCATCGGAATCAGCTTGCTGTTGCGGTTCTGGCGTTTGTAACTTGACATGGGTGCGATCTACTTAGCTGGATATGTCGCAAATGCCATTTCAAGATTTTTTCAGTCTAAACCTTTGACATGAGCGGCTCGCGGAGGCGGCGCGGGCTTGGCCCAGAATGAAATGAAGGCTAAGCCTACGCTGCGTGAACGAGTCCGCTCGATGGAAGGATTAGCCCCCAAGCGCGGCATGTACACCGTAGACCACCGCTGGATCGCTGGGCACCTCCCCGCTCACAAGGAGCCGGAAGGCCTTGGAGATCTTGGAGTTCGACCTGACCAAGTGTTCATTGGCGGCTCTCACTTCCGGTAGGTCGAGGAATACCATGAACTTCAGGGACTCCCGACTGACCGGAAATCCCTTTGATTTGCCTTGGAGTAGCGCCTCGACATCTTTCAGAATGCCAGCCTTCTGCGCGGCTCCGTACAGGTTGCCACCATTGATCGGGATGTTGCACTTTACTTCTGCAACGAAGGGGATGGGCTCGTAGCAATGAATGTCGTAGCCGTTGCTGCTCGGCTTTGTACTGAGCACCGCGGATCGAATCCTTGAGATCGCGGCTAAGTCGAGTGGCAGTGCCGTGGCAACCCAATCCAGGAAACCCAGCGTCAGCTGCATCGTTAGTGCGTTGTTTATGTCGGAGAGAGCCGACTTCAACATTAGGAGGCTTTTGGTATCTAGCTTGGCGTAGTAGTCACTATCGGGCAGCTCGAACGTCAGTTGAAGAAACGCATTGATACGCCGACGAAGCTCCTCGTCCTTCCGATACAGCGTGACGTTCGTCATTGGGGTCTAACTTGATGTAGTTCGTCGGATATTTTGTTTATCCAGGATAGGCGACTGGATATACACGATTGGCGTTTGCAGAGTCCAAAGCTTCAGCAAACGACAAGGCGCATTCTGCCTGGGTTCGCGGTCAAATCCCGAATCCGTTGAAGTCACTTCCATCCCCTTAGTTTTGTCGTCTATCTTGGCGAATTTAAGTTGATGTCGGATTCACGCTTCCAACACCCCAGTGGCCCCAGCAAGTCCACGCCGCCTTACGTCCTTTCAACCAGCCGACCACTAACGAACTTGTGCAGGACACTCGCGATCAGGGTTTGATACGGCATGCCCACTTCCAAGGCCTTGACTTGAATGTCGCTCAGGTCAATGGATGACAGACGAAATTGACCCTGCGGTCCTTAACGGCGGTGGCCCTGGCCGCGTCACGAAATTTCTGAAGTTCCGCCTTCGTCGCCACAGACTTCAGCTTGCCTGCGTCAAAGGCAGCCAGAATTTCCTGTTCATACGCATCAACTTTTGGCATGGTGTTCACCTTGTTGCAAATAGTCCCGCGTCGCCTTGCGACTGCGCTCACAACGATCCGTCGATTTTCCCCACCCCGTCTGCGGTCGCCTTCGCACCATGGAGGCGAAGCGCGGCCACCAGCTCGGCTTTGGAGTACGGCGGCTTTGTCAGATCGCTGAGCGACTTCGCAATCGCCTGACTGGTTCTGGATGGCGCAGCACCAAATAGACGATCCAAGAATACACCGGCTTTGACAACCTCGACGCCGAGCTTACGGGTGTCGGCGACGGCTAGATGTTTTGTGTTGTCCGACACGATCATGATCTTGTGCAATGCCGGGGCATCTTCTTCATCAAGTCCGTCATGCAACACCAAGGCGGCGGCGATCAGGTGCCGGTCGTTGTCATGCACACGTGCGGGGACGCGGGACATGTACGCGTCGTCGTCATACCCGGTAATCAGATGCCCGTTGTTGGTGGCACGTTGAAACGCCTTGAGACGCTTGGCACCTGACTTCGCTGCGCCAGGATGCACTTGCGGCCAGTTGCGCAGAAACTCAGCCTCAATATCACTGGTCCAGTAGGCAAAGTAGAGGCCTTCGAGCATCAGGTCAAACAGCACATCCGACAGGCGTGATGGCAACAGCACGCAGGTATCCAAAATAACCAAGGTATTACCACCGGGGGTGAGCGGCTGGCGGTCCATCACCGACGGTCACCGATTTTTGGCAAGCACTTTGACCCGGCGTACCACGTCCGCTTCAGGGCTTTTGTAGACGCCCGCCTTTTGACCTTCGGTACGCAGATCAGAGGCCTTGCCGGTCACCTGATGCGTGACTTTCCAGTCCAGCACGACGGCACGGGAAACGCGCCGATGACCGCCTGCAGACACCGTTGCCCCCTTGAGCTTCTTTTGGTCGATCAACATGGCAACATAGGGTCGGCTGTAACCCAGCAATTCGGCGGCCTGCGCCGTACTGATAAGTTCATTGGTAGTGGCACCCGACTTCGGTATCTCGATACCAATAGTTTGACTCTCAATGTCCGCCAAGTGGCGAATTAACTGCAAACGGACACTGCGGCTTTGCGGAGTGGTGGCTTCAAGAACTTGGTGCAATGCTTTGACCACCTGACCGGATAAGGTTCCGGTTATCGATCCGATGGCTTCAGCCAACGGCCCGAGCGGGTCATGGCGGTGCACAGGTGTTTTACCCAATGTCGCGGCAGTAGGCATGATGCCCTCCCAATAATGGTTCAGATGTCTGTTTAGTATAAAATGAAAATAACGAATAATACGAAACTTGACGAGATTGCAAATCTCCCATGACCAGGCCACACAGCGGCTGAGCCCTCTGACCACCAACAAGCACGGGCGGGGTGGATATTGGGGGCGATTTCGGAACCGCAGGTTCATGAGCCCCCGGTATCCGCCCCGCCCGCGCCGGGTCGATGCCACATGCGCCACAAATGAGCTTAAACAGATCCCACAGCCACATGTCCGAAAACGGCTACTCAAAGCCCCATCGCTGCGTATGATTCACCCATGCCCTCCCCCACCGCGCCCGAATCAACGATTGCCACGCAGGCTGCCAGCGACGCCTGCTCCCTAGCGCTCAAGGCACGGGACGCACGGTTTGACGGGCGCTTCTTCACCGGGGTCACGTCCACCGGCATCTATTGCCGCCCCGTATGCACGGTGCGCACGCCGAAGCGGGAAAACTGCCGCTTCTTTGCGTTGGCGGCACAGGCCGAATCCGCCGGGTTTCGCCCCTGCCTGCGCTGCCGCCCCGAGCTGGCGCCGGCCAGCGCTGCGGGTTCAAACGAATCTGTGCAGGCGCTGCGGCCTTGGTCCACACAAGATGCATCTTTCATCCTGGCGCGCCAAGCAGCCGAGCTGTTGGACGCGCCCGACTTGTGGAGCGATGGCGCACCCAGCATGGCCGACGTGGCCGCGCGCTTGGGTGTGAGCGAGCGCCATGTGCGCCGCATTTTTGAGACGCATTGGGGCGTATCGCCCCTGCAATACCTGCAGACCCGACGCCTCTTGATGGCCAAGCGGCTCCTGACCGATACCTGCCTGCCGGTGGCGCAGGTGGCGGGCTTGAGCGGCTTTTCCAGCGTGCGGCGCTTTAACGCCAGCTTTGTGCAGCACTACCGACTGCAGCCGCGCCAATTACGCCAAAACCTCGATCTTAAAAACGACCAGGGCGAGCCCAGCGCCATCGTGCTCAAGGCCTCTTATCGCCCGCCCTACGACGTGACGGCGATGCTGGGCTTCTTCGCCACCCGCCAGATTGACGGACTGGAAGCCGTGGACCTGGAGCGGCTGACGTTGGCGCGCACCTTGGCGCTGGTGCATGGCGAACGCACGCTGGTGGGCTGGGTGCGGGCGCAGTTTGTGCCCGATGCCTGCACGGTACGGCTACACATAAGCCCCAGCTTGATTGAGGCCCTGCCCCAGGTGCTGGCTCGGTTGCGCAGCCTGCTGGACCTAGATGCCGACCCCAGCGCCATCAACGCGGTGCTGCAAGGTGATTTCCCCGGCTTTGACAGCCTGCGTGTGCCCGGCTGTTTGGATGGATTTGAACTAGGCGTGCGCGCGATTCTGGGCCAGCAGATTACGGTGCGGGCCGCGTGCACGCTGGGTGCGCGGCTGGTGGCGCGCTTGGGTTCAGACCTGCCCCACCCGGTGCCCGGATTGCGCCGCGTCTTTCCCACGCCGCAAACCCTGGCGCAGGCCAGTGGAGACGAATTGGGGCAAATGGGCATCGTGCGCCAGCGCCAGCAAGCTATTCAATCGTTGGCACAGGCGGTGTCAGAAGGGCAACTAGTATTGCAGCCCGGCGTGGACATTGCCGCCACGCTCGCCGCGCTGCAAGCCCTACCGGGCATCGGCCCGTGGACGGCGCAATACATTGCCATGCGGGCGCTGCGCTGGCCAGATGCCTTTGTGGCCGGTGATGTGGCCTTGCAAAAGGCGCTGGGCGTGCGCGATGCCAAGCACCCGGCCCGCGCAGCGGAACAGGCGTCTGAGCGCTGGAAGCCCTGGCGCAGCTACGCCGTGGTGCGGGGCTGGTCTAAATTACTATCAAAACAATAGCTGCTTGCGCAATATTTACGAGGGCTACCGGCCTAAAACACATATGAAATTTATCCCTACCCCCGTTCGCAGCACCCTGCAAAGCCCCTGGGGCCCCATGACACTGGCGGCCCACGACACCGCACTGGTCTGGGTCGGCTTTGACGGCCAGAAGCACGAAGAGGACACCCAGGCTTGGCGCATGGATGACGCGCACCCGTTGCTGCGCCAAACCACCGAGCAGTTGCAGCAGTACTTTGCCGGTGAACGTCGCACCTTTGACATTGCGCTAGACCTGGGCTGTGGCACGCCGTTTCAGCAGCGGGTGTGGCAGCAACTGCTGGCCATTGCCTACGGTGATACCTGTAGCTACGGGGCGGTCAGTCATGCGCTGGGCCAAGCCAGTGCCGTGCGGGCGGTGGGCGGGGCGGTGGGCCGCAACCCCATCAGCATCATCGTGCCTTGCCACCGCGTGCTGGGTGCCAAAGGCAGCCTGACCGGCTATGCTGGAAGGCTAGACCGCAAGGTTTCCCTGCTGGAACTGGAACACCGCCGTTGACCACCACGCCCCCGCCAACACCCTGCGCCAACCCGGTGCCAAACGCCGCCCCCGCTTGGGTGCTGGACTTTGTGCTGCTGGCGGCCATTTGGGGTGTGCCCTTGCTGCAAGGGCTAAAACCCAAATGCATCATGGTTGCGGGTTTATTGCATCGGTTACCCAAGCGATTGGCGCGTGCCAGTTCGTCACCCAGTTCGCCACCTGCTCTGCTGGCATGGGCTTTGCGATGGCGTAACCCTGGGCCAGTTCACAGCCCAAGGCCAGCAACTGCGTGCCGTGGGCTTCGGTTTCAACGCCCTCAGCAATCACGGCTCGGTTGAAGGCCACGGCAAGGCCAATGACGCCTTTGACAATCGACAGGTTGCCAGCATCGTCCAGCATGTTACGAACAAAGCTCTGATCGATCTTCAGCGTGTCTATGGGCAAGCCGCGCAGATAGGTAAGCGATGAATAACCCGTGCCAAAGTCGTCCAACGAAAAACTCACTCCCAGCTTATGACAGTCTGTGATGATTTTCTGTATGGCACCCAAGTCTTCCAGTGCACTGGTTTCCAGAATTTCCAACTCCACCATAGCAGGGTCCAAGCGCGGGCACCTCGCCAAGAGCACCTCCAATTTAGTGGTGAACTGCGCATCCAGAAACTGCCGCGCACTCACGTTGATGCTGACCGGTAGCATCAGCCCAGACGCGCACCAGGCATCGAGCTGCTTGAAGGCCGCGGCCAAAACCCAGTCACCCACGCGTTCGATGAGCGGGTGCTTTTCAATGGCGGGCAAGAAGTTGGCGGGTGCCAGTACGCCCCGCTCCGGGTGGTTCCAGCGTATCAGCGCCTCGGCCCCGATCACGATACCACTGCGCATGTTGACCTTGGGCTGGTAGTACAGCACCAGCTCCTCTTTCAGGAGAGCCTGTTCGATACGGGCTTGCGCGTTGGTGCGGATCTTGACTTCAGCGTCTTGGGCCGCATCGAACAAATGGAAGCGGTTCTTGCCGCTGCGCTTGGCCTCATACATGGCGAAATCGGCGTTGCGCATCAGCTGGTCGGCATCCACATCGACATTCTGGTACAGAGCCACGCCGATGCTGACAGTGATCGACTGCGCGTGACCGTACACGGACACAGGGCGCGCGCACGCCGCCAACACGCGGTTGACCAATAGCACGCAGTCTTCAATACCGTGCAGGTCGGTTAGAACGATCACAAATTCATCACCTCCGATACGGGCCAAAGTGTCGCCCTCGCGCAGTACGTCGCGCATTTGATGGGAAATGGCCACGAGTAGTTCGTCGCCGGCGCTGTGGCCAAACGTATCGTTGATGGACTTAAAGCCATCAATATCCATATACAACACCGCAAGGAGTTGGTCGTGGCGCTGGCAATTCACCATCGCCTGATGCAAGCGATCCGACAGCAGCAAGCGGTTGGGCAGGTTGGTCAACGCATCAAAGTGTGCGCCGTGTTCAAGCCTTTCCTGCTGCAACTTGAGGGGCGTGATGTCGGAAAACAGCGCCACATAATTGGTGATGGAGCCCTTAGCCTCACACACGCGACTGACGGTCAAGAGCACAGAGTAGGCCTCACCGTCTTTGCGCCGGCTCCATACCTCCCCTCTCCACTCGCCATGGCGCATGAGCGCACAACGCATCGCTCTGAACACCGTGTGGCTTTGGCGGCCAGATCGAAAAGTCAGTGGGTCTTTTCCCAGAACTTCGTCATGGCCGTAGCCGGTGATACGGGTAAAGGCCTCGTTGACATCCACGATCAGGCCCTCGGCGTTGGTGATGAGGATGCCTTCACTGGTGGCGGCAAACACTCTGGACGTAAGGCGCAATTGGGATTCAGCCAACTTCTGCGCGGTAATGTCGCGGGCGATCTTGGATGCGCCTATGATTTTTCCCAAACTGTCAAAAATGGGGGAAATGGTCACTGAGACGATGATGATCTTTCCGTTTTTACAAATACGCTCGGTCTCAAAATGGTCAATGACTTCGCCGTTGCGGATTCTTTCAAGAATGAACTGCTCCTCCCCCTTGCGGTCAAGCGGCAGCAGCACTTCGATGCTGCGCCCAATCATTTCCTCTGCGGTGTAGCCAAATATCTTGGTAGCAGCTGGATTCCAACTCGTCACAACGCCATTGAGCGACTTGCTCACAACGGCATCGTCTGTCGAGTTCAAGATGGCATTGGACAGGTGAGCAGCGGCCTCCATTTTGACCCTCTGCGTGATGTCGCGCGCAATTTTGGACGCACCGACAACAACACCATCGCGGTCACGAATCGGAGAGATCGTGACCGACACATTGATACGGTTGCCGTTTTTATGGACGCGTTCGGTTTCGAAGTGGTCCACTCGGGCGCCACTGGACACCTGCTTCAGGATATGGGTTTCCTCACCCCTGCGCTCGGGTGGAAACAGCACCAATATGGACCTACCCAGCATTTCCCGTTCGGTGTAGCCAAAGATGGACTGCGCACCAGAATTCCAACTAATGACCAAGCCATCCAAGGTCTTGCTGATGATTGCATCATCCGAGCTTTCCACAATGGCCTGAAAGTGCTCCAGCGTGTGCTCTAAAGTCCGTGCGGCATCCCCAGCCGCGCCAACCCGCAAAATGTTCGAGAATGAATTCTTGACCATGCCGCCTCCTTTTTGACTTCTACTGGTCAGTTTAGACATTTCGAAGAACATCACAAACCCGACAAGGAAACAATACTTTCCAAATGGGAATTCGAAAATGCCGGCACGCTAGTCGTGTAGGCGCGAGGCGCCGCCTGGAATCAATCAATATGTGTACATACGTATACCAACTAGACTCTCCATAGATTGATAAATATCAAAATTTTTAATGGTTTTTACATCACACTGAATCACACTCAGAAAAATCAATAGACATTTTGTGTACAAACGTACACAATAAGAGAGATTCACCACTACACGAGGAATACGCCATGCCCACTACCCCCGCAGCCACCAAGAAAGCGGCCAAGCCTGCAACAAAAACTGCGGCTAAAACAGCGGTAAAAACACCCGTCAAAGCTGCCGCAAAAACCACCAAAGTCACCAAGGCCCCTGCCACCAAAACCAGCGCGGGCGGTGCAGAGCCCTCTTTGCGCTTTCACCACTCGAAAGCCCTGCGCGACCGCACCAACACGGTACTGGGCGCGCTAGAAAAGTCCCCCGAACACGGCAACCATGGCGAGGCCATTGCCGACTTGGTCTCTGATCTGGTGGAGGCCGGTATGGACTACTACTTTATGCGCGCCCTGAAGCAGGCCGACGTGGGTTTTCTCAAAGAGCAATCTGCACGCCTGGGCATTACCGGTGCCGTCACGCTCGTCAACTCGATGAGCCGCAAGTTCATCGTGCGCATGGACTCTAAGCAACTGCTGGCCGTTTCCTCGCACATCCGCAGCTTGATCTAAGCATCCATGCGGCGCCGTGCGCCGCAAATACCCGCGCGGCATCAACCCCTTTCAGGAGGACACCCATGAAAAAAGCGATAAAAACGCGCCATATCCACTGGTCTGATCTACACGGCTACAGCCGATTGGCAATCGACGCTACGCTGGGTGTAACCGACCTGGTTGAGGCCATGCACCTCAATATCTTGCGCCTTCCACAGCCATTCACCACCGCGCGGGGCAAACAGCGCAAACAGTCGCATGGCCCAGTGCACAGCGTGGTGCGCAAAGCCACGGGCTTGGTGTACGGTTCGGTGCGTGGCGTTACCCGACTGGTGGGCACTGGGCTGGACGCGGCGTTGGGCCGACTGCAACCCGAGCTGGAGCATATCCAATCGTCCAAAGTACGTGCGGCAGTGTTGTCGATCCTCAACGGCGTATTGGGTGACCACATGACAACCCGCAACAACCCACTCACCATCACCATGGGTTGGCGCTACCAAGGGCAGGCATTGGCGTCCAACACTGAGGCATTGCGCCAAGCGCTGCCACAGGCCACGGGGCGCATTTTGGTGATGCTGCATGGCCACTGCATGAATGAATTGCAATGGACCACCGGCAGCGGCCATAACCATGGGGACATACTGGCCGAACACAACGGCTTTACCGCCATGGTATTGCGCTACAACACCGGCTTGCACGTTTCGCAAAATGGCCGCGCGTTGGCCGACCAGCTAGAGCAGTTGATCAAGGCGTGGCCCACGCCAGTGCAAGAGATTTGTATTGTGGGCTACAGCATGGGAGGCTTGCTGGCGCGCAGCGCCTTCTACTATGGCGCATTGGCCCAGCATGGCTGGATGCAGCAGGTGCGCAAGCTGATTTTTGTGGGCTCACCCCACCACGGTTCTATGCTGGAGCAGGCGGGTAATTTGGTAGATATTGCGCTAGAAGTCAGCCCGTATTCCGAAGCGCTGGCCCGACTGGGCAAAATCCGCAGCGCTGGCACCACCGACCTGCGCTATGGCAACCTGATCGACGAAGATTGGGCCGGGCGCGACCGTTTTGCCGCTGGCGCCGACCCCCGCCAACCGATACCACTGCCGGACCAGGTGCAGTGCTACGCCATTGCAGCCATGATTGCCAAGGAACACAGCGACCTGGGTGGCAAGCTGGTAGGAGACGGGTTGGTGCCGCTCAAGAGCGCGCTGGGTCAACACCACGACAGCAGTCGCGCCTTGGTGTTTGCACCAGACCGGCAAAAGGTTTTTTACGGCATGACCCACCTGGGGCTGCTAGACAGCCGGGCGGTGTATGAGCAGATGCAAACCTGGCTTGCCGAGCCCTGATGCCTACTGAAATGCAGAGACCATGACATTGATACTCAGCGCCAGCACCAGCATGTTGAATGCAAACGCGGTGCCGCTGTGCAGCAGCGTGAGGCGGCGCATGGTGCGCGAAGTAACCACCACGTCCGACACCTGCGAGGTCATGCCCACGACGTGGGCGTAATACAAAAAGTCAAAATAGTCCGGCGGCAGATTGCCCGGAAACACCAGCCCCGCGCCGTGCGTGTGCCCACGCAGCTCCTCCTGGTAGTACAGGTGGGCATAGCGAAACGCGAAGATGGCCTGCATCAACATCCACGAGGCCACCAACGACACCACAAAAAGCGCTAGGTGCCACAGGCGACCGATGCCGGCCAGATCTTTGGCATGCTGCAACATAAACACGATAGCCGCGATGCTGGCAAATACCGACACCAAGACCATCAAAAATAACAATACTCCGGGCTGGTCCTGTGCCTGGGCGTGTGCCCGGGTTTGGGTCGCGTCAAACACCACCGCAAGCCACCATGCGAGCACCAAAAACGTGACAGCGCCCGCACACCAGGCCAGCAAAATTCGCGTGGGTAAAGCAACCGGAAACGGCAGCAGCGCCACCACAAGGCCGACCACTAGCCCAGAGACCAAGCGTTGATGTCCCGTGGTGCCGGTGCGATGTTTTTTCATGTCAGCCGGGGGGTCGCTACTGGCGAATCAGGTCCACACCCATGGGCGGCTTGAACTGAAAGGTGCCCGCGTCCAGCGCGGCATTGGGAACAAAGGCGCGAAAGCTGAGCGTGGATTTTTGGCCAAAACTGTCCACGATTTCCAGCTGCGCCAGGTCCGCGCCGCGCAAACCCACCCGCACCGTCTGCAACGCACTGTCTTTGGCCTTGGGCACAGCCAGCACCCACTCCAGCCCATCACGCGCTGCCTCAGAGGTCAACACAAAATCGGCCTGCAGTGCCCGCACGTCGGCGGCCGAAGCAATCAGCGCTGCGGGGGTGGACCCCAGCGCACTGGCCTGCTTGCGGGCGGTGACTTGGTTCAGGTCCACGTCATACAGCCACAGGGTGGTACCGTCGGCCACGATGGTTTGCTCAAACGGCTTTTCGTAGACGAATTTGAAGCGACCGGGCCGGGCAAATTCAAAGGTGCCGCTAGAGGTTTTCAAGCGTGGGGCCTGCCCGTCCTTAGCCGGCAGTGTCACCACTTGGGTAAATTCCGTGCGCGCAGTTTTGACCGTATGGATAAAAGTTTCAAGGCTTTCTAGGCCGCCAGCCCACGCGGAACCTGCGCAAGCAGCTATAAAAACAATAGCAATAAAATTTTTTAACAAAGTCTTCATGTTTACTCTGCCCGTGCGGGCACCAAAATTTCACGCTGCCCGCTGGTACTCATCGAGCTGACCAAACCAGCCGTTTCCATGTCTTCCACCAAGCGGGCTGCGCGGTTGTAACCAATCTTCAGGTGGCGCTGCACCAGCGAGATGCTGGCCTTGCGGTTTTTAAGGACAACCTCTACCGCCTGGTCGTACATGGGGTCTTTTTCACCGCCGCCATTGCTGCCGTCGGTGCCGACGTCGCCTTCACCATCGATCGTGCCGCCTTCGAGCACACCTTCGATGTAATTGGGCTCGCCTTGACTCTTTAGATAGCTCACAACGCGGTGCACCTCTTCGTCGCTGACAAAGGCGCCGTGCACGCGCACCGGAAAGCCGGTGCCACTGGCCATGTAGAGCATGTCACCCATGCCTAAAAGGGCCTCGGCACCCATCTGGTCTAGGATGGTGCGGCTGTCGATCTTGGAGCCCACCGAGAATGCAATACGGGTGGGAATATTGGCCTTGATCAGGCCGGTAATCACATCTACGCTGGGGCGCTGGGTGGCCAAAATCAAGTGGATACCGGCGGCGCGGGCTTTTTGCGCCAGACGGGCAATCAACTCCTCGATTTTCTTGCCCACCACCATCATCAAGTCGGCCAATTCGTCGATGATCACCACGATGTGCGGCAGGCGGTCTAACGGTTCGGGCGCCTCCGGTGTCAGGCTAAAGGGGTTGTAAATGAACTCGCCTTTAGCCTTGGCCTCGTCTATCTTGGTGTTGTAACCAGCCAGGTTGCGCACGCCCATTTTGCTGAGCAGTTTGTAGCGCCGCTCCATCTCGGCCACGCACCATGTCAGGCCGTGGGCGGCTTGGCGCATGTCAGTCACCACGGGCGCCAGCAAATGGGGAATACCTTCATAGACCGACATCTCCAGCATCTTGGGGTCGATCATGAGCAGACGCACGTCGTGCGCCTCGGCCTTGTACAACAGGCTCAAAATCATGGCGTTGATACCCACCGACTTGCCCGAGCCAGTGGTTCCAGCCACCAAAACGTGTGGCATCTTGGCCAAATCGACCACGATGGGGTTACCCACAATATCCTTGCCCAAGCCCATGGTCAGCAAGGACTTGGCTTCGTTGTAAACCTGCGAGCCCAATATCTCCGACAGCTTGATACTTTGTCGCTTGGCGTTGGGTAGTTCCAGCGCCATGTAGTTTTTGCCCGGAATGGTCTCGACTACGCGGATAGACACCAGGCTGAGCGAGCGCGCCAAGTCTTTGGCCAGGCCCACAATCTGCGAGCCTTTAACTCCTGTAGCGGGCTCGATCTCGTAGCGGGTAATCACCGGGCCGGGCTGGGCCAGCACGACGCGTACTTCTACGCCAAAGTCTTTGAGCTTTTTCTCGATCATGCGGCTGGTCATTTCCAGCGTCTCGGGGGCCACGGTTTCTTGGCGCAATTGGGCCCCGTCGAGCAAATTAACCTGTGGCAATTTGCTGTCAGGCATCTCGGTAAACAAGGGCTTTTGCCGCTCTTTGGCCACACGTTTGCTGGGTGGTAGGTCAACCAAAACGGGCTCTATCACCACGGGCTTGGGGTGGTGCACGATGATTTCTTCGCGCTCTTCAAGCAAAATTTCTTCGCGTTCGCGCACGGCGATTTGGCCCATCTGCCGGTCTTGCGCGCGCTCGCGCTTGTCACGCCGCGCCTGCACTTGGCCATCCACCCAGGCCCCCAGCTTTTCAGCCACGTGCATCCACGAAAAACCAAACACCAAGGCCGAGCCCATCACACCCAAGGCAATCGACACCAGGCCTGAGCCAACAAAACCTAGCCATTTCACGCTGATGGGGCCCAACACATGACCCACCACACCGCCGCTGTGGTCTGGCAAATACGATTCCAAGCTATACAAGCGCGCCCACTCCAGCGTGGTGCTGGCGTACAGCAGCAGCGCCATGCCCAGCCAAAATACCCAGCGCCGCGGCACCACGCGGGTGGTCTCGTCGCCGCGCAGCCGATTGGCCAGCAGCGCCAGCCACAGCCGCACAGCCACAGCCACACACCACCAGACGGAGAAGCCGAGCACAAAGTAGCTCACGTCGGCCGCCCAGGCCCCCAGGCGCCCCACCCGATTCAAGATGGGCATACCAACGCCGGATGTGGACCATGCGGCGTCCATGGGCGAGTAGGTCAACAGGGCTACGAGCCACAGCACCAAGACCACAAAACCGACGATCAGGGTGAATTCATTGGCGAAGCGGCCCATACCCTTTGGGGCGGGAGCTGCTGCGGGGGTGCCGGAGCGAAGGGTATTGAGGGAATAAGTCATGTCGAAAATTAATCAGGGTGAGCTTACCGCATGCCCGCGCCGCAGGGGCGCTCCCAACAGGCATTATGAGAGGGCGTGGCTTAGCGCGGCGCCATGCGACGTTCATTGACGCGGATAGCGCCCTTGTCCAAGGTCTCGATAAAACCCTGCTCTTCAAACTCTTTCATCACCCGACTCACCATTTCACGCGATGCACCCACCATTTTCGCCAGATCTTGGCGCGAAATCTTGTCCCGAATGACCCGCTGTTGGTTGTCGCCCAACTGGGCCGACTCCAGCAGCACGGTTGCAACGCGACCGTACACGCCCATGAGCGCCAGAGAGCCAATTTTGCGGTCCGCATGGCGCAGGCGCTGCACCAAGCCGCGCATCAGGGACAGCGCTACGGCCGCGTTGTCGCCCACGCACCGCAAAAAATCGGCCCGGCCCAGAATCAATACGTCGGTCTGCACTTCGGTCGTCACGGTTGCCGAATGCGGCGCGCCGTCAATCAGGCTCATCTCGCCAACATAGTCTCCGGTGCGCAGGGTGGCCAAAATCACCTCGTTGCCTTTGTGGTCGGTCATCAAAACCCGCGCCCGGCCTGACAGCAGCAGATAGAGCGCGTCGGTCGTTTTGCCCTCTTCCACCAAACACTCGCCGCGTTTGTAGCGCTTTTTGGTGACCACAGCCGCCACCTGCTGGGCTTGGATAGGGGTCAGCACTTCAAACAAGGGAACGCGCCGAATCAAATCCAGGTTGCTCAGTATTGACATTGAATCGTTTCCAGAAAAGCGCCGTGGCGTTTCTTACAATGGGGCACAACGCCCCCAATAATGGGCCAGCGTTCGCACAACGGTTTTACATTGATATACATCACGCTCCCCAAATGTACACGGGGGCGCTTTGCTGATCCACAAAAGGTAACACATGTCCTCTACCAAACACGCACGGGTACTTATTTTGGGCTCGGGCCCTGCAGGCTATACCGCCGCCGTGTATGCCGCGCGCGCCAACCTCAACCCGGTATTGGTCACCGGCATGGCTCAGGGGGGGCAATTGATGACCACCACCGAGGTCGACAACTGGCCCGCCGATGTGCAAGGTGTACAGGGGCCCGAACTGATGCAGCGTTTTCTGGAGCATGCTGAGCGATTCAAGACCGAAGTGCTGTTTGACCACATCAGCGCCGTAGACCTCAGCAAGCGCCCCTTTACCCTCACCGGAGACAACGGGCAGTTCACCTGCGACGCGCTCATCATTGCCACGGGTGCCTCGGCCAAATACCTGGGCCTGCCCAGTGAGACGGCGTTTATGGGCAAAGGTGTTTCGGGTTGCGCCACCTGCGACGGATTCTTTTACCGCGACCAGACCGTGTGTGTGGTGGGTGGTGGCAACACGGCTGTTGAAGAAGCGCTGTACCTGTCCAACATTGCCAGCAAGGTCATCATGGTGCACCGCCGCGACAAGTTCAAGGCAGAGCCCATCTTGATCGACAAGATGATGGACAAAGTGGCCAGCGGCAAGATTGAGCTCAAAACCTTTTGCACATTGGACGAGGTTCTGGGCGACGCAGGCGGCGTAACCGGCATTCGCATCAAAAGCGTCACCGATGGCAGCACCGAAGACCTTGCGCTAACAGGCTGCTTTATTGCCATTGGCCATGCGCCCAACACCGACATCTTCCAAGGCCAACTGGAGATGACGGGCGGCTATATCGTCACACAGGGTGGCTTAAAGGGTTTCGCCACGCAGACCTCGATTCCCGGTGTGTTTGCGGCCGGTGACGTGCAGGACCACGTCTACCGCCAGGCCATCACCAGCGCGGGAACCGGCTGTATGGCGGCGTTGGATGCGCAGCGTTTCCTCGAGCAAGAGTAGTTGTTTACCCTGCCGTGGCGCAGGTAGCAAAAAGTGGCCGTCCATTCGCATGCCTTCCTGCATGTCTTCCCGAATTGACGGCCACGCCGTTTCAGAGCACTATTTGTACGGTCGTGCCGCAAGCTGCGGTGTATGGTGTACGCCAGTTTTTCTGAGGAAATCCGGTTTCAATGACCCGCAATTTACAAATTTCCGCTGTTGGTATCGCCCTGATGGTTTTTTGCCAATTGGGGTGGACGCAAGACCAGGATGTGGTGGAGCGGTTAATGAACGAATTCACCCCCACCACACTAACCAAGAGCCAACAGCGCCAAGAGCTTGAGTGGTTCCGCCATGCGGCCAAGCCGTTTAAGGGAAAAACCATCCGCGTCGTCTCCGAGACCCTCGATATCCACGCCTATGAATCTGACGTATTGGCCAAGGCATTTACCCAGCTCACCGGCATCCATGTCGTGCATGAGCAAACGGGCGAAGATGATCTTATAAAGAAGATTGAAACCCAGGCCCGCACCGGCATACAGCTCTACGACGCCTACATCAACGACAGCGACATGATCGGCTGGCACTACCGCGCAGGTAAAACCGTCAACCTGAGTGATTTCATGGCCCACGAGGGTAAGTCGGTGACCTCGCCCACGCTCGATCTCAAAGACTTCATCGGCCTGAGTTTTACTACCGGGCCGGATGGAAATATCTACCAATTGCCCGACCAGCAGTTTGCCAACTTGTACTGGTACCGCAAAGACTGGTTCGACCGCCCTGATCTGCAAAAGAAGTTCAAAGCAATCTACGGCTACAAGCTCGATGTACCGGTCAACTGGTCAGCCTACGAAGACATTGCGGAGTTTTTTACCGTTTATGTGCAAGAGCTTGACGGTAAAAAGGTCTACGGCCACATGGACTACGGCCGCAAAGATCCGTCGTTGGGGTGGCGCTTCTCCGATTCATGGTTCTCCATGGCAGGCGCAGGTGACACGGGCATTCCTTTTGGCTATCCGGTCGATGACTGGGGCATACGCGCCGATGGTTGCCACCCCGTTGGCGCCTCCGTGGAGCGGGGCGGTGACATGAACGGTGCGGCCGCAGTCTATTCGGTCAATAAATTCATCGAATGGATCAACAAATACGCCCCGCCCGAGGCGAAGAACATGGACTTTGGCACGGCCGGTCCTATTCCCGGCCAGGGCCAGGTGGCTCAGCAGATATTTTGGTATTTGGCGTTTACCGCATCCATGACCCGCCCCGGCCTGCCCGTAACCAACCCAGACGGCACGCCCAAATGGCGGGTTGCTCCATCGCCGCACGGCCCCTATTGGCATGCAGGCATGAAGGTGGGCTACCAAGATGTCGGTTCTTGGACCCTGATGAAAGGCACACCACTGGGCAATCTGAAAGCGGCGTGGCTTTATGCGCAATTCGTCACCTCAAAATCCGTATCACTCAAGAAGACACTGGTGGGGCTGACGCCCATTCGCGAGTCGGACATCCAGTCCCAAGCCATGACACAGGCCGCGCCCCGGCTGGGCGGTCTGGTGGAGTTCTATCGTAGCCCGGCGCGCAAATTCTGGACACCCACGGGCACCAATGTCCCCGACTACGCCAACATGGCCCCACTGTGGTGGAGCAATATTGGCGCTGCTATCCGGGGCGAAGTGCCGGTTCAGACCGCTCTCAACACCATGGCCGAACAGGCCGATGAGATGATGGGTGACCTGCAAAAGACCGGTATGGCCAAGTGCGCACCCAGGCTCAACGCGAAACATCCACCAACATACTGGTATGCAAAAGGCACAGCCCCCTTCCCCAAATTGGCCAATGAAAAGCCCAAAGGCGAGACGCAAAGTTATGAAGAAAGTATTAAGCGTTCTTGGTAGCCTGCTCTTTTGTGCTGGCAGCTACGCACAAGCAGAGCCTTACACGCTGGAGTACGCTGAAAACCCACCGTTTACGATGACACAGAGCGGCAAGCCCATGGGTATCGCCATCGACATCATCGCGACCTTGTTTGACAAAGCCAAGATTGGCTACCGGCTCAATGCGACACCGCTGGCGCGGGGTATGGCGGAAACCAAAGCACGCGAGCGGGCATGTGTATTTCCGGTCCAACGGGCACAGTCCATCGAGGCCGATTACCGCTGGATAAGCCCGATTTTTGTGACCGATTCCGGCTTATTCATGCACCCAGACGCCGCCAACCCACTTATTGCCTTGGCTGACGCGCGACCGTTAAAAATTGGCGTCATGCGCGGCAGTGGTGACGCTGAATACCTCAAATCATTTCACTATGAGGTTGACGAGGCCAACACGCCTGAACAGAGTCTGGAAAAGCTGCTCAACAAACGGGTAGATGCATGGGCCACTGACATTCTTTCGGCCCAATATTTCATCGGGAAAAATGGCGATGCAAAGAAAACTCCTGTCAACGCACTGACGTTTCGCCGCTCGCTGGGCTCACTGGCTTGCAACACCAAAATGCCACTTGCAGATGTGGACGTGTTGCAATCGACCCTGGACACCATGATCCGGGACGGAACCCTCTCCAAACTGACCACGGGTGGACGCTAACCCTATGCCGTCCATCCCACTACATGCCAATGCTGCGCCAATGCAGGCGCAAGCGCGGTCGGCTGTTGATAGTGCACCCGCGTTGGCAACGCATACATCGCCCTCGCGCTGGCTGCGCGGCAACATCAGCCTGCGCTGGGCCATTGTGCTGGGCGTGGTTGTGGGTCTACTGATACCGTCGACGGTAGGCAGCCTGATCACGCTGGAGCGACGCCAAGTTGAACTCACTAAGCAGCTTAATGGCGATTTGGCACGCCAGATTGACACCTTGGCGATCAGCCTGCGCAAGCCCCTGTGGTCCTTTGACCGTGAAACGACTGTGCCGTTACTGGGCTCGGTGTTCAGCGACGTACGATTGGTATCAGGCACTGTCAAGGGCATGTTATCGACGGGTGCTAGTGAAACTTTTTCATCGGTGGATTACCCCGAGCGGCGCTTGGGCCAGCAAATTCGGGCCACACGTAATGTGGTGCTAGACGACAAGACCGTCGGCACCGTCAGTTTGGAGATGGACACCGGGCAGATGGATGCCGAAATCGCCCACCACCGCCGGGACCTGGTGCTGACGGTGTTGGGTCAGCTGCTCTTTAGCCTGATTTTGATCGTCTCGCTCTTGCATCTGCGCCTATTAGCGCCGATTCGCCGCCTGATGCGGGAGTCAGAACGCCTGGCCGACCGCGATTTGGACGCGCCCTTTATTTGGCGCCGCAAAGATGAATTAGGAACACTGGGAGCGAGTTTGGAGAATACCCGTCGCGCCCTGCAAGACGTGTTTAAAGAACTCGAACAGAAAAATATCGAGCTAGGCCAAGACATAGAGCACCGCAAGCAGACCGAGCGTGAGTTGCAGCAGCACCGCGATGACCTCGAGAAAATTGTGGCCCATCGCACCGGCGAGCTCTCAGTGGCCAAAAACCGCGCCGAGATTGCCAATCAAGCAAAAAGTCGCTTTCTGGCCAGCATGAGCCACGAGCTTCGCACTCCGCTCAATGCCATCCTGGGCTATGCCCAAATTTTGAAGCGCGACAATGACCTCAATGAACGCCAATGGACTGCCTTAGACACCATGCAGCGCAGTGGCGAACACCTGCTGATACTGATCAACGATGTGTTGGACATCTCCAAGATTGAGGCCGGCAAATTCGAGCTCCATCCAGAGTCAGTTCGGCTGCCCGCTTTCATTCAGGTTATCAACGACATGGTCCGCGTCAAGGCTGAGGAACGCAAGCTGGTATTTGTGTCAGAAATTGACCCAACACTGCCCTTTGCAGTGATGGTGGATGCAACCCGCTTGCGCCAGGTGTTGCTGAATCTGCTGGGTAATGCGGTCAAGTTTTCCGAGTGCGGACAGGTCACTTTACGTGTCCTGCGGGTAGCCGCCACCGACCACCAGTGTGTTGTGCGTTTTGAAGTACGCGACACGGGCGTCGGCCTGGAGGCAGACCAACTGGAAACCATCTTCCATGCCTTCGAGCAGGTTGGAGATACCAAACAACGTGCCGGCGGCACCGGGTTGGGCCTGTCGATCAGCCGCCAGTTAGTTCGCCTCATGGGCGGTGACATAGTGGTGCAAAGTCAGACCGGTCTAGGCAGCATGTTTTGGTTTGAAATTGCACTAGCTATCGCGGAAGACGCCGACCATGCGCGCAGCGCAGAGTCGGCGCAAATGGCCATCATTGGGTACGAGGGCGCACGGCGTACGGTGCTGATTGTCGATGACGTGCCTGCCAATCGGGCCATGCTGGCATCACTATTGGGTGGGCTTGGCTTTGACATTTTGCAGGCCAGCAACGGCCAAGAGTCGCTCGACACGATGTACCGGCAACGCCCCGACTTGGTCATCACCGACGTCAGCATGCCCGTCATGGATGGACTGGAAGCAACCCGCTGCATGCGTGCTGACCCCGCGCTGGCAGACGTTCCGGTCATCGTCGTCTCGGCCACGTTTTTGGCGCAGGACACGGTCTCGGCAGTGAAGGCAGGCGCGGATGTGTTCCTGACCAAACCCATTGACCAAAGCCGTCTTTTGAACGCCATCGCCACGCAATTAAAGCTGTACTGGATCACCGACAATGCACCCACTGCCGAACCATCGGTCACACTGGTGGCACCGCCTTTAGTCGAATTGAAGGTGCTTCACAGCCTGGCACTGGATGGTAATATGGCGCGCATTCGCAAGCGGGCCGACCATCTAGATTCCCTAGACCCTTCGTACCGCGGCTTCACCGACAAACTTCGGCAACTCGGCAGAACATTCCAAGTCCAAGAGATCCAAAATTTTATCGAAAAACACATGGGCGACGCCAATGGACATGGTTAGATTTTCGCCCGATGCCCCGCCGGTTTTACTCATTGTTGACGACACGTCGGCTAACTTGGGCGTCATTGCCTCACACCTGGAAGACAACGGCTTCGATATCGTGATCGCCCAAAGCGGTGAAGACGGCATCCGACGCGCCCAGCGCACTCTGCCCGACCTGATTCTGCTGGATGTGATGATGCCCGGCATAGACGGTTTTGAAACCTGCCGTCGCCTCAAGGCAATGCCGGAGACGGCCGACATTCCAGTCATTTTTATGACAGCACTGTCTGACACCAGCGACAAGGTGACCGGTTTTGAGGCCGGCGGCGTCGACTACGTCACCAAACCGATTCAGATTGCAGAGGCGTTAGTACGCATTAACACCCACCTCGGACTGCGGGCAGTACGCCGGGAACTCGCCCAGCGCAACGCTGCCTTGCAAGACGTTATCGAGACACGCCGCAAGACCGAGCTCGCGTTAAAAGGCGCTAACAAGCAATTGGCCACAACCATTGCGACGCTGGAAAAAGCCCAGACGCAGTTGGTACTGTCGGCCAAGCTGGCGGGGTTGGGGGCATTGGTCAGCGGCATTGCCCATGAACTCAACACCCCCATTGGCACTGCCATGCTGACGGCAAGTACTCTGCAAGAGGACCTTCACAAGATTCAAGCGCTGTCACCCAGCGTGGCCAACAACCCAACCCAAACGGATGACCTCGTTCAGCGGCTCCAAAACGTCGATGAGGGTATGGCCATACTTGGACGAAGCCTCAACCGCGCTGGCGAATTGATTCGCAAGTTCCGGCTGGTAGCCGTAGACCAGATGAGCAACCAGTCCCAGAATTTCGAGCTGGATCAACTGGTACGCGAATCAGTGCTGACTTTTCAAGCCCAAACACCCCAAAAGCCGCGCCCAGTCGAGGTGTGCGTGGGCCCCTCTATCACCGTTAACGGTTACCCGAACGCGCTGGAACAGGTCTTGACCCAGTTGCTCAGCAACGCCTTTAACCACGCATTTGATGCAAAGGGGGTTGGCACCGTTCGGATTGTTGGCGCCGCCCTGGACGACGATTGGGTCAAGCTCACGGTGAGTGACGACGGCAAAGGCATTGCCCCCGACCGTATTGGAAAGATTTTCGACCCGTTTTACACCACCCGCCTGGGCCAAGGGGGCTCTGGGTTTGGGCTTTACGCGGTGTACAACCAGATTAACTATTTAATGGGAGGGCGCATCCATGTCGACAGTACGCCAGGCCAAGGCACACGCATCACAATGAAGTTGCCGCGCAACACTGCGCCAGTCGGGCACCCTGTCTAACGAGCCGTTAGCACAATGCGCAACCTTCGCTCTATGGCGGCGCTAAGGCCTGCGTAGAATTTACCGCTATAATTCAAGGCTTTGCTAAGTTCAACCCGTGAGGGTTTGAAGTCTGATGCAAGTGCCGCCGAGTCATTGGCGGAGGGTTACCGCCACCCTATTTCCTTGGCGAGGTGAGACCAAAGCGAGACTAAGTAAGCTGTTTAACAGGCTTACCCCGTCGCCAGTGATGGTCGTATAAATGTATCGGAGTGTCCTGATGGCACGCGTATGCGAAGTAACGGGCAAAGGCCCAATGGTAGGAAACAATGTTTCCCACGCCAACAACAAAACCAAGCGCCGGTTCTTGCCGAACCTGCAATACCGCCGTATTTGGGTCGAAACTGAAAACCGCTGGATTCGTCTGCGTATCAGCAATGCAGGCTTGCGCCTGATCGACAAAAACGGTATTGATTCAGTGCTCGCAGACCTGCGCGCACGTGGCCAAGCTTAAGGAGTAGCACCATGGCAGCCAAAGGCGGACGCGAAAAAATCAAACTGGAATCTACTGCTGGAACCGGTCACTTTTACACCACCAGCAAGAACAAGAAAACCATGCCCGAGAAGATGCTGATCAAGAAATTTGATCCAAAAGCTCG
>JBBRSA010000006.1:0-103769 GCA_038245855.1 Burkholderiales bacterium | reverse complement strand
AGGGGCTCAACGAAGGATTCCGCTTCAACAACCCCAACGAGCGCGACAAGTGCGGCTGCGGTGAGTCGTTTCGGGTGTGAATCTCCAGTCTACTGATTTTGAGTTGTTCGGCGTCCCGGCGCAATTCGCCCAGGACCGTGCAGCGATTGATACACGTTGGAAAGCCTTGCAGCGTGAGGCCCATCCGGACCGCTTTGCCGCCCAAGGCGCAGCCGCACAGCGGGTGGCCATGCAATGGTCGGTGCGTATCAACGAAGCCTACCAACGCCTGAAAGACCCCCTTAAGCGGGCCGCGTATTTGTGCGAAATTGGCGGCGCGGCCATCAATGCCCACAGTAATACGGCCATGCCAGGTGCATTTTTAATGCAACAAATGCAGTGGCGCGAATCTATGGAAGACGCAGCCAGTAGCGCTGACTTGGAGCAATTGCGCGAGACGGTTGAGTCCGCACAAGCCGAGTTGATGCAGGAATGCGCCCACGCCTTGGACGTGGCGCGTGATTACGGCGCAGCAGTGCAGGCGGTGCGTGCACTTTTGTTTATGGACAAATTTATCCACGACCTCGATCGTGCTTTCGATCAATTTGAATAACTATGGCGCTTCTACAAATTTCTGAGCCGGGTCAAACACCCAACCCCCATGAGCGGCGGGTCGCAGTGGGTATTGACCTGGGCACCACCCATTCTTTAGTCGCATCGGTGCGCAACGGCGTGGCCGAGTGCCTGCCAGACGACCAGGGTAGGGTGATATTGCCATCGGTTGTGCGGTATTTGGCGGCGGGCAAGCGCGAGATTGGCTTTGCCGCCCAGCTGGCGGTGGTCAGCGATCCAGAAAACACCATAGCCTCGGCAAAACGTTTTATGGGACGAAGCCTGGCCGATGTGCAGGGTATTGATAAATTGCCGTACCGTTTTGCCCAACACGACGGCATGCTGGGTATCCTGACGGTCGCCGGCGAAAAGTCACCAGTGGAGGTGAGTGCAGACATTCTGGCAACCCTGCGCTACCGGGCTGAAGACACCTTTAACGCAGACTTGTATGGTGCGGTGGTGACGGTACCGGCCTATTTTGATGATGCACAACGCCAAGCAACCAAAGACGCTGCGCAATTGGCCGGGTTGAACGTGTTGCGGCTCATCAATGAGCCTACTGCGGCTGCCATTGCGTATGGATTGGACAACGCCAGTGAGGGCGTCTACGCCATATTTGACCTGGGGGGCGGCACTTTCGATATTTCAATATTGCGCCTCACCCAAGGTGTGTTTGAAGTGGTTGCCACCGGTGGCGACTCGGCGCTGGGTGGGGACGATTACGACCACGCGTTGGTGGATTGGGTGGTGGCCCAAACCGGTGTGCAGGTGGGTAGTGCGTCAGACAAGGCCGCACTCAAGGTGGCCGCTCGTGCCTGCAAAGAAGCGTTATCTGCTACAGAAAAAGTAGCGTTCCAGTCATATTTGACGAGGGCTAACGTGCAATTTGATGTGAAAAAATCGCAGTTTGAGGTGCTCGCAGCACCCTTGACAGCGCGCACCATTGCCGCGTCCCGCAAGACCTTGCGGGACGCGCGCCTTACTGTGCAAGACATACAAGGCGTCGTGATGGTAGGGGGCTCCACCCGGATGCCACAGGTACAAGCAGCCGTGGCCGACTTTTTTGGCCGCGCGCCGCTGAACAACCTTAACCCCGATGAGGTGGTGGCCTTAGGTGCTGCTATTCAGGCCAATCAGCTCGCGGGTAACAATACGGCAGGCGATTTGTTGCTGCTCGACGTGATCCCGCTATCACTTGGCGTTGAAACCATGGGCGGGCTGGTTGAGCGCATCGTGCCGCGCAACCAGACCATCCCCACGGCGATGGCGCAAGACTTCACCACCTACCAAGACGGTCAGACTGCGCTCGCGTTGCACGTTGTTCAAGGTGAGCGCGATATGGTGGCTGATTGCCGCAGCCTGGCCCGTTTCGAGTTGCGGGGTATTCCACCCATGGCCGCTGGTGCCGCGCGTATTCGGGTGACCTTCACTGTTGATGCCGATGGCTTGCTCAATGTGTCAGCGCATGAACAGGTGAGCGGCGTGCAGGCCAATATCAACGTCAAGCCTTCGTATGGCTTGGGTGATGAACAAATCACGCAGATGCTCAAAGACAGCTTTGTGACGGCCGAAAAAGACATGCGAACCCGCGCATTGGTCGAGGCTCGAGTTGACGCAGATCGCTTGCTTTTGGCTACCCGCAGCGCCTTGGCGACTGACGGCGATTTGTTGGCGCCACCAGAGCGTGATTTCATCGATGCGGCGATGCAGGCACTGGACGCTGCACGCTCCAGTGAGGACGCGGCGCTGTTGGAGAATACGGCCAAGGCCTTGGCACAGGCCACCGAGGCGTTCGCCGCACAGCGGATGAATCGGGGTATCTCCCATGCACTTTCGGGCAAAAATATTGCCACCCTCTAGTTTTCCCGGGGACGGCGCAGTGCCCGTGCCGTAGCCCGCTACCGACCTTAGCCAAACCCGTTTGACCATGCCCATTATCAAAATTCTCCCCCACCCGGAATACTGCCCGCAAGGCGCAGAGTTGTCGGTCCCTAGTGGAACCACCATCTGCGAGGCTTTGTTAGACAACAAAATCAACATTGAGCATGCCTGTGACATGAGTTGCGCCTGCACCACTTGCCATGTGGTGGTGCGTGAAGGCTTTGCGTCGCTCAATGAGCTGGATGAGACCGAAGAGGACTTGTTGGACCGGGCCTGGGGCCTGGAGCCCAATTCGCGCCTGAGTTGCCAGGCCATCCTTGCCCAGTCGAGTGTGGTGGTGGAGATACCCAAGTATTCGATTAACCACGCCAAAGAAAATCACTGAAGTGGCATGTTCTGCCGCGTGCGTTCGGTACCATTGACCCATGCGCCAAATATTTTTAGACACTGAAACCACGGGTTTGTCGGCCGAAAACGGCGACCGTGTGATTGAGATCGGCTGTGTGGAGCTGGTCAACCGCAAGCTCACCGGCAACAACCTGCACTTCTACCTCAATCCGGGGCGCGACAGCCACGAAGAGGCGCTCAAGGTGCACGGGATAACCACCGAGTTTTTGCGCGACAAGCCTAAGTTCGACGCGGTGGTTGATGAATTCATGGTCTACCTGAAGGATGCCGAAGTCATCATCCACAACGCCGCCTTTGACGTCGGTTTCTTGAACAAAGAATTGGCGCTGGTGGGTCGCAAGCCCTTCGGTACCCATGTGGCGGGCATCGTCGATACCTTGGTTATGGCCAAGGAGATGTACCCAGGCAAACGCAATAGCCTCAATGCTTTGTGCGACCGACTAGGTGTTGACAATTCAGGACGAACCCTGCACGGCGCGCTGCTGGATGCAGAGTTGCTGGCTGACGTTTACATCAACCTGACACGGGGCCAAGATGCGCTGCTGATTGAGGCCGAAGTGCCAGAGGTTGCCGGCCTGGTGGTTGAGCGGATCGACCTGAGTGGTTTGGTGCTCCCGGTGCTGGCGGCCAGTGAGCAGGAGATGTTGGCCCATGACGATGTGCTGAAGCAAGTCGATAAATCCAGCGGCGGAAAGTTGATCTGGCAGTTGGCTGCCTAAAAGATATTGTATAATTCAAGGCTAATCTGAATGCAAATTCAGGGCGGTTAGCTCAGGGGTAGAGCACTGCATTCACACTGCAGGGGTCACAAGTTCGAAACTTGTACTGCCCACCAAATTATTGGTTGAAAATCAAGGACTTACGAGAAATCGCAAGTCCTTTTTTTTGCGTCTATTTAGTGTTTTTTCAGCCGTCTCTGTGTAAATCAAGGCTGTATTTGCCGCCATCTCGACGGTAAAGGTGTATTTCCATGTGCGCCGAACTTTTCAGTGACCGGGTGTGCTGCGGCATCCAGACTTCGAAACAACGTGCTTTCGCGTGTATTCAATTTTTGAAGTTGCGTAAATGTGCCGCTATACTGCACGAATTAGGCCCGCTGTTCAGTGGGCCTATTCGCAACCAGCAAGGCGGCTCTTTGGAGCGAAGCTGGCAAGGGCAAACTTGGCGAAAGCCAAGGACGCAAAGCTTCCGGGCTACATGATTACGGTCATTTGCCAGCGGGGTTGCCTTCGACGAATCGGTTGATTTTTCGAAGTGGCGTTGCCCTTTATTTGAAGTCTCAAACTAAAGGCGGCGGCATGGCAAAACTCTCGAATCGAAATATCCCAGTGGAACAGTGGCCTGAGTCGCTTGAGATTTTGCGCCTGTTGGCCGCGCAGGCCGAACCAAAACCGATCAAGGAAGTTGCTCAGGGCGTACACGCCCCCGAAATTTCTACCCGCAACCGCCTTGCCAAACTGGAATCCGCAGGGACCGTGCGGGCGATGAGGGCCAAAAGAATCGCGGCGCAGGGTAACCCAGTGAAGTGCATGCACTATGTGATCACCCAATACGGTAGGGACTGCGCCTGCATACGCGTGCAGCCACCTAAACCTGTCGTCCGTCTGGGTGTGAACAGTGTTTTTGCCCTGGGAGCTGCATTGGAAAAGGGCGGTTTACCCATTTAGCGCAGTCGCTTTAGCTGTGCGGACTCTGTGTCACGAAATGCAAGACCAACTTGTCGTTTTGGCTGAGGTTGATGAAGGCCATGCCAATATAAAACGCAGCGTCCGATGTGCCCTTGTTGCTGTGGCAGACTTTTGCCGTGAGTGTGAGTTCGATTGGGGCTTTGTCAAACACCACCGACATACACAGGGTGATGGTTGTACCAATGGCGGCCAGCGCGGTTGGTGATTGGATCATGGCGCCTGATAGGCTGATGTCGACCAAGGTGACGTTACTCGGTGGCGTTGCCGGTGTATTCGCGGTGGCTGGAACGATGGCAGTTGTCGGCCAGGATGTTTTGGTGCGCATGGATTGGCGAACCTGCCGTACATCCACTTGTTCTGGGTAGAGCAGTAGGGCGTAAACAAAGGGTTTTTCGAATGTTTGCAGGACTTTACTGACAAACGAGAATTCGTGTTGGCCAGTGAAGCCCCGCACCACGCAGACTTCGCCGGCTTCTAGCTCTAGCTTGACTCCGTCTGCACCGAGTGGCCCGACCATGACGCCTTTGCCTTCAATGGCACCAAAAAACTGGGATTCCTTCTTGGTGGCGCCCTCAACCAAACGTCGGGTTTGCAATGCCATGCCCGCGCGCAGTCCTAATGCTTTTAGCGGCATCCGGCTAACGGCCGTATCGTTGACGTTGTCCAGGTAAGCGGATTCTTGGGTCTCTGTGTTCATGGGGCGCTCTGGATACTGTGTGCAATGGATCAATTTGTGCGCATGTTAACGGATGTGCCGCAAGACAATTGCAGCTACTGCGTCAGTATCATCGCTTTATAAGTACCAAAGCAAAAAAGCCGTCATTAGACGGCCTTTTTGCTTTGCTGGTAGCGCACCCGGTACAAACGGCGAATCCCGAAGGATTCGTGCGGTTTGCCTAAAATTAGGCTGCGAGTGCCAAGGCTTTCACCTTGGTTGCCAAGCGGCTCTTATCGCGAGCTGCCTTGTTTTTGTGGAAGATGCCCTTGTCGGCCACGGTATCCACCACGGCTTGCATCTTGGCAAATGCTTCGGTTGCTTTAACCTTGTCACCAGCCAGAACAGCCTTCTCGACGTTCTTGACCACAGTGCGGTACTTGGAGCGCAGGGAGGTGTTGGCTGCGTTAATCTTGACGTCCTGGCGGACGCGTTTACGGCCCGACGCCAGGCGCGGGTTCTTTTTCTTGGGTTTTCCAGATGCCATAATAAATGTTCCTTGTGTCTGAGGATGATGCCAGCAAAGCCGACAATTATACCGCAGACAAGTTGGAGCCCATGACTTGCCGTTGTGCGGGCGATGGCTCGATTCAGACGTCGTGTGTGGTGGCGCTACACTTCCCGCCGTGTCGCTTATCAAATCCGCCTCTATTGTTTCCCTGCTGACCCTAGCGTCGCGCATTACGGGTTTGGTTCGTGAGCTGCTCATTGCATCGACATTTGGTGCAAGTGCCATGACGGATGCGTTTAACGTCGCTTTTCGTATTCCCAATTTTTTTCGCCGCTTGTTTGGGGAGGGCGCGTTCAGCCAGGCGTTTGTGCCCGTGTTGGCCGCAACAAGGGCGCAGCATGGACAAGCAAGCACCCACCTGCTGATTGACCGGGTTGGTACGGTCTTGCTGTGGGCCTTGCTTGTTACGTGTGTGGTCGGTGTATTAGCCTCACCCGCGTTAGTGTGGGCGATGGCCAGTGGACTTCAGCAAGATCCGCATGGGTTTAACGTGGCGGTGGTCATGACGCGCTGGATGTTCCCCTACATTGGATTTATGTCGCTGGTTGCACTGGCTGCGGGCGTATTGAACACCTGGAAGCGATTTGCGGTGCCGGCATTTACCCCCGTGTTACTTAACCTGTGCATGATTGGTGCCGCTTGGCTGGGTGGCCCTTGGTTTAAAACCATGGGCCTAGAACCCATTTACGCCCTGGGTGGCGGTGTGTTGGCGGGGGGGGCGCTGCAACTGGCTGTTCAGTTGGCGGCTTTGCGCAAGATGGACCTGATGCCGCGCATCGCTTGGCGGTGGGCGGCCATTCGTGCAGCCTGGGCCGATCCGGGTACTAGAAATGTAGCTTCTCTGATGGTGCCAGCCCTGCTGGGTGTGAGTGTGGCCCAAATATCGACTCTCATCAACACCCAAATTGCGTCCCATTTGCCCAGTGGTAGTGTCAGTTGGTTGACCTATGCCGATCGATTGATGGAGTTCCCGACCGCTTTATTGGGTGTCGCATTGGGTGTGGTGTTAATGCCCCAGTTGGCCTTGGCCAGCGCGGGCGCGGATGCCAAGAAGTACTCTGCCTTACTGGACTGGGGCTTGCGCATTGTGGTACTGCTGTCGGTGCCCTGTTCGCTCGGCCTACTAATCTTTGCAAAGCCACTGGTTGCGGTGCTGTACCACTATGGCGCATTCACGGCAGTCGATGTCAATCAGACGGCTGCCGCGTTGATGGGTTGGGGGGCGGGCTTGGTAGGCATTGTTGCGATCAAAGTGCTGGCTCCCGGTTACTATGCCAGTCAAGACATCAAAACGCCGGTGCGTATTGCCATGGCTGTTCTGGTCATAACGCAGTTGCTCAATGTGGTGTTGGTGCCGCAGTTCAAGCAGGCGGGGTTGTCCTTGGCCATCAGTCTGGGCGCGGTCATCAACGCGGTGTGGTTGTTGGTCGGCCTGTTGTTGCGAAAAAGCTATCGACCCGAGCCAGGCTGGGGCTTGTTTTTGGTTCAGGTGCTCGCAGGTTCTGCGTTGTTGGCTATTTACCTGTTGTGGGCAGCCCAAGCCTTCCCATGGATTGAGCTAAGGGCTGAAAGTTTAAAGCGCATCCTCCTGTTTAGTGGCTTGTTGGTGGGCGCGGTTGTTATTTATTTGGGCGCAGTGTGGGCAGCCGGACTAAACTTACGGCAGTTCCTTCGACGCTGAATTCAGCAGGGAGAATTGCCATGAACCTGTCGTTTGACACACCCACGCCGCTCGATTATTTTGCGTCGCTGGTTCAAAGTGATCTTGACTTCCCCTTGTTGGAAGCGGCGATCAGTATTGCGCACGATGAATATCCAGAGCTGGATGTGCAAAGTGTTTTGGGTGCAGTGGACCAGCTGCTCGCGCGTATTCGCAAGCGCACCCCCGCCGATGCGGTTCCACTGCAAAAATTGCGTTTATTGAACCAGTTTTTTTTCCATGACCTGGCGTTTGGCGCAAACGCCAATGATTATTACGATCCCGACAATAGTTTCATCCACGCCTTGCTGCAGAGTCGCCGCGGCATTCCCATTGCGTTGGCGGTGCTGTGGATGGAATTGGCGCAGGGATTGGATCTATCGGTGCGTGGTGTTGCCTTTCCTGGCCACTTTTTGGTGCGGGTGGATTTGCCCTTGGGGCAGGCGGTGATCGATCCGATGGACGGCAAATCGCTTAGCCGAGAGACGCTGGTTGAGCGCCTAGAGCCGTTTCGCAGGCGCACCGGGCGATTCGACGACAGCGAGGTGCCACTGGGCCTGTTTTTGCAGACTGCGCCAAACCGCGACATCATTGCCCGCATGCTGCACAACCTGAAAGAACTTTACCGTGCACAGCAGGACTGGCAGCGTATGCTGGCCACTCAGGAGCGGCTGATTGTGCTGTTGCCAGAGTCGTGGCCTGAGTACCGCGACCGCGGACTGGCCCATGCGGAATTGGGAAATACCGAGCAGGCCTTGGCTGATCTGGAATGTTATTTGGTCCACGCCGAAGAGCGTGTTGACCTCAATGCCATTGCCGATCGCGTTGACGACTTACGCAGGAGTTAGTGCACACGATGCCGATGACGCGACACTGAGAAGGGCACTCCAAAGCGGTACAACCGATCAGTATCAGGCCACCATGACCGAGGCACTCGTACCCCGCTCGGCAATCACGCCAATGGCATAGACCAACTCGCCGGCCGCCGCTAGGGTTTGGGTGCAGGCCGCAGCGTGGGCCGCATCGATGACCACCACCATGCCAATACCGTTGTTAAACGTGCGGTTCATCTCGGTGTCGTCAATACCAGCTGTTTTTTGCAACCATGCAAATAGTTCGGTCTGTGGCCAGCTGCCCTTGCGCAAATGGGCCGCCATGCCGTCGGGTAGCACACGGGGAATGTTCTCTAGTAGGCCACCACCGGTGATATGGGCCAGGGCCTTGATGGGGTGCGCTGCCAAAGCCGCCAACACGTTTTTGACATACAAACGGGTGGGCTCCATGATCGCCTGCTTGAAGGGTTTTCCGTCCAGCATTTCAGGCAAGGCGCTGCCAGCGCGTTCAATACATTTGCGCACCAAGCTAAAACCGTTGGAGTGCACACCATGGCTGGCTAAGCCCAAAACCACGTCGCCCGGCTTGACGTTTGCACCGGTGAGTATTTTGGATTTTTCGACCGCACCAACTGCAAAGCCTGCTAGGTCGTATTCGCCGGGTGGGTACATGCCGGGCATTTCTGCGGTTTCGCCACCGATAAGCGCACATCCGGATAGCTCGCAGCCTTTTGCAATGCCGCCAATTACCGCGGCGGCGGTGTCGACGTCGAGCTTGCCGCAGGCAAAGTAGTCCAAAAAGAACAATGGCTCGGCACCTTGCACCAGCACGTCATTGACGCTCATGGCCACCAGATCGATGCCGACTGTGTCGTGCATGTTCCACTCGAATGCCAGCTTCAGCTTGGTACCGACGCCATCGGTGCCACTGACCAAGACGGGTTCTTTGTAACGTTTGGGGACTTCAAACAGGGCGCCAAACCCGCCGATACCGGCGAGCACACCTTCGCGCATGGTCTTCTTTGCCAGGGGTTTGATGCGCTCAATCAGTGCGTCGCCAGCATCAATATCAACGCCGGCATCTTTGTATGACAAGGGGGTAGGGGAGCTGGATGGGTTCATTTGCGGTGGCGGACCGGCGCAGCGTATGCGGGCCCTATAGAATTTGGCCTGATTTTAATGGTTTGCCCCATCGTTTCTGTATGCAATTGACCTCCGCCCAAAAAAGTTTCGCTGCCTGGAGCCTGATCGTGCTCGTGCTGGCCAGCGCGCTGTGGCAGCTGGCGGCAGTGTTAGCACCGTTTGTCGTGGCGTCCGTGCTGGCGTACGCACTGACGCCTGTCGTGGATCGGTTGGTCGGATTGACACGCGGTCGTATTCCGCGACTGTTGGCCGTCGTGGTGGTTGAATTGTTGTTCTTGATGGCTTTGCTGGGTATGACCTTGTTAATGGTCCCCATCGTAGCCAAAGAGCTGCCGCTTTTGCGTGAGCAGTTTCCCCTGGTGATGGATAGCCTGAATGCGACCGTGGGGCCATGGCTGAGGCAATGGGGCATTCACGTGTCGTTGGATGGCAATAGCGTCAAGGCGTTTGCGGTGAAATACCTCCATGCGAACGTTGCTGAAACCATGGGCTCGGTGCTGGCCTCTTTGAAGTTGGGAGGCAGCGTGGCCTTTGCCCTGGTTGGCAACGCGATTTTGATACCAGTAGCCCTGTTTTATCTGCTGTTGGATTGGGGCCGCTTCGTAGGCCAGCTTCGGGCGTTGATTCCTGTGCGGATGCGGGCTGCGACGGACGACTTTATTCAAGAAGCCGATATGGTTTTAGGGCAGTACCTGCGCGGGCAACTGCTGGTCATGGCAATCTTGGCTGCGTATTACAGCGTTGGGCTTGCGCTTTTTGGTTTGGAGTTGGCATTGCCCATTGGGATTTTTACGGGGCTTGCGGTTTTTGTTCCCTACCTCGGATTTGGCATCGGTTTGGTACTGGCGACCTTTGCCGGCTTGTTGGAATTTTCCAGTACCGTAGGCATGGGGCATGCGCTGCTGATGGTTGCGGTGGTGTTTGGCTCTGGGCAGCTGGTAGAAGGGTTTTTTCTAACGCCGCGTCTCGTTGGGGAGCGCATTGGCCTACATCCGCTAGCCGTCATATTTGCCCTGCTGGCCTTTGGCCAGTTGTTCGGTTTTGTGGGCGTACTGATAGCCCTGCCGGTGAGCGCTGTTTTGCTGGTAGCCGTTCGGCGCGTTAAGGCACGCTATGTCGCCAGCGCGCTGTACCAGGGGTAAGCGTTGGCCATGCAACAGATCGCATTGGACATTGGTTTACCCACGGGGCCCACGTTCGCCAATTTCTTTCCGGGTCCCAATTTGGCGGCGCTGCGCCACATGGAGCTGTGGGTTGGGGCCAAATCGTCTGGCGCGGCGGGTGGTTCTAACCGCTCGCCCGTGCCGACCTACCTGTGGGGCAGCAGTGCCAGCGGCAAGAGCCATTTGCTCAAGGCTGCGCGCGAGGGCCTGCGCGAGCAGGGCGCTCAGGTTGGGTGGATGGATGCCTTGACTTTGGAGGTGCCCGCCTACAGCGACACCTGGGCTGCAGTGATGATGGACGACGTGCACCTGTACACCAGCGCCCAGCAGCAGATGGCTTTCAATTGGTTTGTCAACGCCCAAACCCTGCAACGCCCGGTATTGGCCGCCGGTGAGGTAGCGCCGATCAACCTCAAACTGCGCGACGATTTGCGTACCCGATTGGGCTGGGGGCATATATTTTGTTTGCAACCGCTCAGTGAGTCTGAGCGGCGCGCGGTGTTGCGGCAAGCCGCCGATGCCCGTGGCGTACTGCTCAGTGACGAAGTCATGGACTTTATGCTGACACGCTTTAGCCGCGACCTCGGTAGTCTGATGCAATTACTCGAACTGATGGATGGTTATGCCTTGCAAACACAGCGTGCCATCACCATCCCCCTCATCAAATCTATGCTGGAGAACCAATAGTGAACCCTAAGGCCCAGAGTCCACAGGCGCCGTCTGCAGGGAATGCCCCCCCAAACACCGCTGTGCACAAATTGGCGTTGTTTGACCTGGACCACACCTTGCTCCCCATTGATTCAGACCATGCATGGGGTGAATTTACGATCGCGCGTGGTTGGGTCGATCCGGTGGCGTTCAAGCAGCAAAACGACCGGTTTTATGCACAGTATCAGGACGGAACCCTGGACATTGCGACCTATGTGCGCTTTGCAACGGGCGCCATTTGTCGCCAGGGTGCTACGAATTCTATAGCAGCACATGCAGATTTCATGAGGGATGTGGTACAAAAAACCATTACACCGCAGGCGCTGGAGCTGGTCCGCCAACACCAGCGGGCGGGCGATACCGTCGTCATCGTGACAGCCACCAATGAGTTTGTGACCCGCCCTATTGCCGAGTTGTTTGGTGTCGCCGAATTGATCGCGGTGGAGCTCGAGCGCGATACCGGTGACAACGGATCACTCTGGTTTACCGGAGCTGTGCGGGGGGTACCCTCGTTTCGCGAGGGCAAGGTGGCGCGGGTGGAGCAGTGGCTTGCGGCACATGGTTTGTCGTGGGATACGGTAAATACCGTGTTTTACTCCGACTCCATGAATGACCTGCCGCTGTTGGAAAAGGCAACAGTGCCGGTGGCCACCAATCCAGATGCGCGTTTGCGCGTATTGGCCCAAGAGCGCGGATGGCGCATACTTGACCTCTTTTAGCCCATTGAAAATCGTGCTCGCGCTAGCGGCGCACACTTACTGCCAATGACCACGCAATTGTGGCTTTGTGTCTGCCTCAGGCAAGACCGCGCCACGCCAGAGAACCCATGATCAAAAAATTCATCGACAAATTATTGGGTAAATCTTCCCCGAGCACGCGTCCCAAGCCGCCCAATTTTGGCAAGCGGGTGGACGTGCCAGTTCAAACCCATGGTATCGATCCCAAGCTGGTGGACGAGCGAGCCAACAACGTGGTGAGTACCCTGCAGCAAGCGGGGTTTGAGGCCTACATCGTAGGCGGTGCGGTGCGTGACTTGTTGGTGGGGCTGCGGCCCAAAGACTTTGATGTTGCCACCAATGCCACGCCAGAACAGGTCAAGTCGCTGTTCCGCCGTGCGTTCATCATCGGGCGGCGGTTTCGTATCGTTCACGTCGTGTACGGCCGTGGCCGCGAACATGAGGTAATCGAGGTTTCGACCTTTAGGGCCTATCTGGACAATGCCGCTGCCGAACAGGTGGCTGGCAATGAGAAGACGAGTAAGAGCGAACTCGCCGGCATGAAACACGCGGTGGACAGCACCGGCCGGGTACTGCGCGACAATGTGTGGGGCCCACAAGAGCAAGACGCTGTACGCCGCGACTTCACGATCAACGCCATGTACTACGATCCAAAAACCCAGATCGTGGTCGACTACCACAACGGTTTTAAGGACGTGAAAAGCCGCGTGATCCGCATGATTGGCGACGCAGCCACCCGCTACCGCGAAGACCCCGTGCGCATCATTCGGGCAGTGCGTTTTTCGGCCAAGTTGAGTGCATTGGGCTTTACTCTGGATGCCAAAACATCGGCCCCGCTGCTCAAATCGCAGTCGCTGCTGGCCGACGTGCCGCAAAGCCGCCTGTTTGATGAAATGCTCAAACTCCTGCAAACCGGGCATGCGCTGGCGTCGATCGCCCAGCTCAAAAAACTGGGCATGGAGCGCGGCATTTATCCTTTGCTTGATGTGGTGGTAGAGCGCGCTGAGCAGCCCTTTGTCAATGCGGCTTTGAAAGACACCGACCGGCGCGTGGGAGAAGGCAAGCCGGTTGCACCTAGCTTTTTACTGGCCTGTGTGTTGTGGGCGGACGTGCGTGATGGTTGGGCACGCCGTATCGAGCAGCGCCAGCATTCCCATCCAGCCCTGATGGACGCGATAGACGACGTGTTTGGCGCACGTATTGGCGACGTTGCCGGTGGCGGCAAACTCGCTGGCGATATGCGCGAGATTTGGGTCATGCAGCCCCGCTTCGAAAAGCGCGTGGGCAGTGCCCCATTCGGACTGGTGGACCAAGCCCGGTTTCGGGCCGCATTTGACTTCATGCGCCTGCGCGCCGACATTGGTGAGGTGGATGAATCGCTGGCCGACTGGTGGCAAGAATTCAGCATGGCCAATGACAACCAACGCCAAGACCTGGTGGACCAGGTGCGTGATGAACAGCAAAAGCGCCAGCGTGCACCCCGCGTGCACCGCGCGCCCGGGGCCAATCCGGCCGTACTACCGGCGGGCACCGCTGCCAAGGCTGGCAGTGAAGCCGTTGAACGTCTAGCGCAGGATATGTCGCCCGAGGGGCACTTGTCGTTCACGGGCGCGGAGTCGCCCGAGGAGCTTGCACCCCGCAAGCGCCGTCGGCGCCGCCGTTCTGGCGCACCCAAAGGACCCGGTGACGGTGGCATGGGTGATGGCGGTGGCGTCGGTGGATCGGTCTAGGCGTTAACAAGACTTCGGCCACGCTCGGAATCCATGCCTAGCGCCGTACTCGCATACATTGGTTTGGGTTCCAATTTGGGGGAGCCTCATCTGCTGGTGCGTACTGCCATGGACGCCATTGCAGACCTTGATGGCTTGGTGCTGATGCGCCAATCTTCGCTGTATGGCAGCGCGCCGGTAGACGCTGTGGGCGCTGATTTTGTCAACGCGGTGGTGGAGGTTCAGACCGTACTCAAACCCTTGGCCTTGTTGGCCGCGCTGCAGGCGCTAGAGTCGCGGGCAGGACGCCAGCGCAGCCACCGCAATGCGCCGCGCACCCTGGATTTGGATATCTTGCTGTATGGCAACAAACAAATAAACAGTGCAGCGCTGGTGCTGCCGCATCCTCGCATGTGGGAGCGTGCTTTTGTGTTACTGCCCTTGGCAGAGCTCATTCCCGACCGGGTTACACCTGTCCAACTCGAAGCCGTAGCCGACCAAGCCGTGTGGCGGCACCCCTGTCCTACATGACTGCTGCGGGGATGGTGCAGGCGCGCACGCAGTTGCGCCCATCGGCCTTGGCCTGGTAGAGTGCTTTGTCCGCATGGGCCAAGAAGTCCTGTGGGCGCATGGTAGGGTGGGGGATGGCGGACACCACACCAAAACTGGCCGTAAATTGGATGATGGTGTCTGCGAAATGGATACGCATGGCCTCGATGGCTGCTCGGAATTCTTGCGCCAGTGCCACCGATCCGGCCATGTCAAAGCCACCCACCGCTAGCACAAATTCTTCACCACCATAGCGGGCAAATATATCCCCCGCGCGGTGGATACGTGGTTTAAGCAGATTGGCCAGTGCCCGTAGGCACGCGTCCCCTGCCAAATGTCCATGGGTGTCATTGATATTTTTGAAGAGGTCAATGTCAAACAGGATGACCGTTATCGCGCTTTGCTGGCGCGCCGCACGCCGCAACTCCGTGGCCACCGCTTTGTCGAAATAGGCCCGGTTGCTGATTTTGGTGAGGCCATCGGTCGTAGACAGAAGTTGCAGGTGGTCGTTTGCGACTTTGAGTTGCTCCAGCGTGGCTTTGAGGTCTGCGGTGCGCAACTGCACGCGTTGCTCCAGCTCGCGGTTGGAGGTTTTGGTCGCATCAATCAGTGCCTGCTGGCTAGCGCGGGACTTGCGTTCATGGGCCAGCGCGACAGCCTGTGCGTTGAGGCGCATGGTGCGGTCATGGTTGATGCGGTCTGCCAAGGTGAATGACAGAAACAAAATCTGCAAGACGATGCCAATTTGTGAGGCGTTTTCGGTCCAGACGTTGAGCGGTATCCAACCTAATTTGCTGGCGCTCAGAACCGACACACCGACCAAAATGGCGGTCCATGCCAAGCAGTAATAGCGGGCAAAGGTCGCCCCCCTCCACCAACGCCAGTAACCTAGCGACAGTGCAATGGCCGCCAACGGAACGACGATGGAGGCCCCCACGCGAATCGTCAGGCTGTAGGGCAGCACAAAGGTCAGAACCAGCAATGCGGTACAAAAAATTGTCATCGCACGCACTAGGTGAAAGGCGGCTTGGGAGTACTGGCGCAGTTTGAGAAAGTGGCTGGTAAAAAGGCAGGTAAACACTGCCGCGCTGGCAAGAAAGGTGGAAATGGCAAAACTATTCCAGCGCACCGCCTTGGGCCACAGGTAGGCGTAGGCATACCCGGTCAAAGTTAGGTGGAACATCATGTAACTGGCGATAAAGCCAATCAGATAGAGGTAGTTGAGGTCGCGTGTCGAGAAGTACACAAACAGGTTGTAGACAATCATGATCAGCATGACGCCTATGACGCTGCCTTGCAGCAGATTTTCGTCATTGCTGGCGGCATAAAACGTCAAGGGATCCCAAATACGCAGCGGCCCTTCGATGGTTCCGGCAGAGGCCAGGCGCATATAAAACTGATTGACACCTGGTGCCAGCGTCACCGGCATGACGAAGTTGCGGTGGCGTACCGAACGCTGTGCAAAGGGCAGCTCGTCACCCAGGGATTGGCTGCTTTGCAGCGTATTGGCCGCAAACTGGTAGAGCCGCACGTCATCCATAAACGGAATGGGTAGCTCAATGTAGCGGGGTAGGGGCTGCGCGTCGGGGTTGTTGAGCTGGAAGCGAAACCAGTAGGCGTCTTCGGTAAAGCCAAAGTTGGGGGAGCGACGTGTGATGGTCTTCCACGTCAGGTCGGAGTGGCGCGCCTGCTCCAAAGTCAATGTGGTGGATCTGTCGACCATAACCCCCATGCGGGTTCCCACTTCAATACGCGTGGGCGACGTGTGGGAAATGGTGAGCGTGGGGAATGTGGCGTCCCCAGCCGTTTGCGCGGACACTGGCGCCGCGATCCATAGAGTCAAGAGGATTGACAACAGCCAGCGTTGAACCAGATTCAATTGCATCGGACACATGCCCCATGTATCACATGGCTGAAACCGGGCGCATTGAAGAGTTTGATTGCGCATTTTCGAACAGAATGGATGCCACGGCAATGGGTTCTCAGGCCAATTCTGCGATCAGCTCAATTTCCACACATGCGCCTAGTGGAATCTGCGCTACACCAAACGCGCTGCGTGCGTGGGCGCCTTTGTCGGGCCCAAACACCTGGCCCAGCAGTTCGCTGGCGCCGTTGGTGACCAGGTGGTGCTCAGTGAAGTCGGCAGTGGAATTGACCAGCGACATGAGTTTGACGATGCGCCGCACCCGGTTCAGGTCACCCACCGCAGCGTGCAGGGTGCCCATAAGGTCGATCGCGATGGCACGTGCCGCCGCATTGCCTTCTTCGGTGGTCATGGATTTGCCTAGCTGGCCAACCCACGGTTTGCCGTCTCGTTTGGCGATATGGCCACTGAGAAAAACCAAATTACCGGTTTGAACAAAAGACACATATGCAGCTGCCGGTGTGGAAACGGGGGGAAGGGTGATGTTCAGCTTTGATAGTGTTTCGTAAACAGACATACTTGTCTCCAATGGGTAGTTGATAGAAAAAGGTCGGCTTAGCCCCCGTAAAATATGCACCACATGCTATTAAATATATAGCATTGTCGATGGCCGCGGTCCTCTGGTGGGTGCGCATTTTCCATTCGCCAAAATGACCGGCTGCCGCCGCCGATGCGTTTAGTGCCAGCGCGTGTGTTTGCAAGTCTGCTTCGGGCGGGCGTTCGAAGCAATCAGCCGTTTGCGCCACAGGCGATTAATTGGCACGCACAGACACTTTGGCGTGGCCATCCAAGCCCAGCATTTTGAAGAATACCGACACCAGCCTGGGAACCTGGTCAAATTCGACCTGGCAGCCCTTGGCCTCGCAGGCGGTCACCCAGTTCAACAGGTTGCCGGTGGCCGTGAAATCGATTCGGATCAGGCGCGCACACGAGACCATCACATAGTCTGAAGAGCCCGACGCGGCCTGCAGGCGCTCCAGCACATCGGGACGGTCGCCCAACAGTTCGCCGCTGAGTTCGCATTTGGCATACAGGGCGGGTGCGTCAAGGCCTTCAGGCGGCAGCACAGAATTGGGGTCGTCGGAGTTGGTCAGGAAGACGCTGTGCGAGAGTTCTTGCACATACTCACAGGGCAGATCTTTCCAACTGGGCGGCGACACTTCGTAGACCACACAATAGTCAAGTGCCAGACTCTCAAAGGGATCTTGCTCACCCAGGATACACATGGCGTCCAGCCGAATCAGCCACCACAGGGGGTCGGTACTGTTGTCATCGGCGGGTGTTTTGGACTCCAGCGCCTGCAGCAAGGCGTCCATGCCACTCCAGTGCAGCTTGACCGGGTGAGAGGTCCAGAACTTGAACACATCGGCCAGCGCTTGGGCTGCTTGCGTGTCGATGGCACTCAGTTGAGCCCAATCGATGTGCCATTCAGCAGCGGACCCTGGAAAGCGGGCATTGAGCTTGGCCAGCGAGGCTTCGTCCAGCAAGGGCGGACACGTCCATACGCCGTCCTGCGTTTGCATCATCAAGGGCTTAGGGGGCGGTTCCGCGGCAGCCACTGCTGCACTTTTGCCCAGCATTTCGGGTAGCGAAAACCACTCGGCAGGGGAGCGACCAAACCGACCGGCGTAGTCCATCGCCACCACATCAAAGCCATCTTGCTGGCCGGTGGCACGGTACAGGTCAAACAGAGCGGAGGCCAGCACGTCGGCTTCGCCCGGTCCGATGTCTGTGCCCTGGATCAGTGCCAATAAGACGGCTTCTGCCGCGGCACTGTCACCTTCGGCAAACAACATGGCCGCCGCTTGCAGACCGTTTTCAACCGGTTCGGCCAGCAAAACTGCCTCAACCAGTGCTGGCGTGGGGGTGAGGTTGCGCGCAGGTGGGCTGGCCTTGGGCGGCGCCGCCGCAGCCGTTGCTACTAAGGGGGCTGCGGCGGGTATTGCCGCTGCCGTTTTGGGTGCGCTTGCGACCGGCACGGCAGGTGCACGCGCGGGTGTGGCAGGCGTTTTACCAACGGCAGCAGTGGGTGCGGGTGCGCCTTTTTTTGCGGGTGCGGCCTTGGCCGCCGGTTGGGGTACCGCAGGTGCCGCAGCGGGTACATTCTTGCTCGGCGGGGGTGGGGGTGTCTGATCCGCCAGCGGTGCCAAGGGCGTTGCTGCCAGCATGGCCGTGAAGTCCAGGTCCATGTCAACCAACGGAGGTTGCTGGGTTGGTTTGGCCCGTTCGGTCAGCTTGGGTGGCTGAACGCCAGGGGCGGGGCCGCCGGCGCGCGGCGCTTGTTGTGCAGATGTAACAGGACGATGGGTGAGTGGCTTCTTGGCCGAGGCTTTGCTGCGGGACCAGCCCTCAACCATGTTGGCTTCGATGTCGTCAATTTTCTTGATGGTGGAGGCGCGGTCTTCCACACTGAAGCCAGAGCTGTGCTGGAAGGTCGACGTGCGCTCCATGTTGCTCATGCCGCTCAAGCCGGCCGCACTGCTTCCCCAACTGTGCGTGCGCAGTTTGCGCAAATGGTTAAATTCGCGCCGACGCACCAAGTCGTCCTGGCGCTTGCGCTCAATCAGCGATTGCAGTGCATGCTTCTCTAGCTCACCCGTGCGTGACTGAACGGACTCATCGGCCTCTGCCCCTTCTGACACGGGTGCGCTGAAGTAGCGCGCTACTTTCGACAGTAATCCTGAAGGTTGTTGTTTTGTCCCCATACCACAGTCTACAACGTCGCACAGCGGCTGCCAGACGAACCGCTCGGATGTGCTCTCATTTTGGCAGCAAAACTACATTCTCTTCAAATCCCGTGTCAAAGTGAGCTTGCGGCTGGTGCCGACGCAGACGCTAGACGAGGCTTCGGGTACGGCGCCATGTGTGTGCCACCAGGCGGCCATCGGTGTAGTGGGTAAGCAACTTGGTTCAGCGCGCCGTGGCGCGGGTTAGCATGGCGCATGCACCGCGCTGCACAACTCCCCGCTGGTATAGCCCAGACTCTGTTTCCCGCCCTGCTGGCATGGGTTCTGGGCGCCGCATTGCAGTTGCAGCAGAGTGCACTATGGGATGGGCGAATTTATGCGCTTATTGTGCCGCTAGACCTCGTCGCATATGTGTATATTGCTCTTAAAAAGATAGCGCATGGCGTGCGCCTTGTGGTAGTCGTGTTGGCCATGTTGGCTCTGGGTTTTGGTGTGGCTGGTCTGCGCGCGGCGGTGTACCAACAGGGCGCTCTGAACCCGGCGTTGGAGGGGCGCGATCTGCTGGTGACCGGCGTGGTGGCGGGCTTACCTCAGCACAGTGAGTCGGGTCAGCGCTTTCGGCTGGTGGTTGAATCCGCAACGCTGAACGGCCTGCCCACTGTGCTGCCGCAGCGTATTGATGTGGGTTGGTACACCGGAGCGTGGGCCGCCGCTCCCATGGCGACTGCCGGATCGGACGGTGCGCCGGAAGGCGCTGAAAAGGCACCGGTGCTGCGAGCGGACCCGCAGGTGGATACGGTCAAAGCCGGTGAGCGCTGGCGCATGGTTTTGCGGCTCAAGGCGCCCCATGGCAGCCGCAATCCATACGGCTTTGACTACGAACTCTGGTTGTGGGAGCAAGGTGTACAGGCGACAGCCTACGTGCGCGCCACGGCCAAAGACCCGGCCCCGGTGCGTCTGGGTCAGACCTGGCGTTACCCGGTAGCCTGGCTGCGCCAGATGGTGCGTGCGCGCATCGAGCAACAGGTGTCGGATCGGCCGGTTGCAGGCATGCTTGCCGCGCTGGTGGTGGGGGACCAAGCAGCCATTGACCGCGCCGATTGGGATGTGTTTCGCGCAACGGGTGTTGCGCATCTGGTCAGTATTTCTGGGCTGCATATCACCATGTTCGCCTGGGCGGCAGCCTTGCTGGTAGGGGGCTTGTGGCGGCGCTCGCAGCGTTTGTGCCTGGCCGTGCCCGCGTCCAGCGCAGCCTTGGTCGGCGGGGTGGTGTTGGCGGTGGCCTATGCGGTGTTTTCAGGGTGGGGGGTACCGGCGCAGCGCACTTGCGTGATGTTGGCCACGATCGCGGTCTTGCGGCTGTCCGGGGCGCGTTGGCCCTGGTCTTTGGTGTGGATGCTGGCCTGCGCGGTGGCGGTGGCTACCGACCCGTGGGCGTTGCTGCAGGCTGGTTTTTGGCTCAGTTTCGTCGCTGTGGGGGTTTTGTTTGCTAGCAATTCAGGAGCTGGTGACGCAGATTCTGCGAGGGCTAGCGGTCTAAAAGGCTCTGTATTGTCCATGTTACACGCGCAGTGGGTGGTCACCGTGGCGCTGACCCCTTTGAGTCTGCTGCTGTTTGGCCAGGTGTCAGTCGTCGGCTTAGCAGCCAATGCCGTGGCTATCCCGTGGATGACCCTGGTGGTCACGCCCCTGGCCATGCTGGGTGTTGTGGTGCCGGGATTGTGGATGCTGGCCGGTGCGGCCATCGATGGCCTGATGGTTTACCTGCATGTCCTGGCCAGTTGGCCCTGGGCTGCACTGAGTGTTGCGGTGCCCCCGGTGTGGGCGGGTGCGTTGGGCGTCTTGGGCGGAATCGTCGTGGTGATGCCCTTGCCGTGGCGGGTGCGGTTTTTGGGCCTGCCACTGTTGTTGCCCGTGCTGCTGTGGCGCGCTCCCTTACCGCCGCTGGGTGCTTTTGAACTGTTGGCGGCTGATGTGGGGCAGGGTAACGCCGTTTTGGTACGCACCGCCAACCATGCACTGATGTACGACAGTGGCCCGCGTTACGGCCTGGAAAGCGACGCCGGCAACCGGGTGGTGGTGCCGCTGCTGCGCGCCCTGGATGTGCAGCTCGATTGGTTGGTTCTCAGCCACCGCGACATGGACCATGTAGGCGGTGCGCCCGCCATTTTGGCGATGCAGCCGCAGGCCCAGTTGCTAAGTTCGATTGAGGCAGGCAACCCGTTGCAGGCCTTGCGCCCAGCCCAGCGCTGCATAGCCGGGCAGCGCTGGGCGTGGGACGGTGTTGTGTTCGAAGTGCTGCACCCCAAGGCGTCAGACTACGACACACCTGCGCGGACCAACGCCATGTCCTGTGTGCTGCGTATTTCCAATGGCAGCCGCACCGCATTGTTGGTCGGCGACATTGAGCAGGCGCAAGAGGCGCGTCTGGTGGGTGAGGGTGCCAACCTGAAGGCCGATGTGCTGTTAGTACCCCACCACGGCAGTAAGACCTCCAGCAGCGCGGCCTTCTTGGATACGGTGGCGCCACGGTTGGCGGTGGTGCAGAGTGGTTACCGTAACCGATTTGGCCACCCGGCAGCACCCGTGGTGGCGCGTTTCCGCGAGCGTGGTATCGTCATGGTCGATTCGCCCCACTGCGGTGCTTTTGTTTGGCAATCTTGGCGTGCCGACGGTGATGAAGAGTCTGGTTGCTTGCGATCCCAAGACCCGCATTATTGGCAGCACCATGTACCGAATTTCTGATGCCCAGCAGTGATTGAAGCGACTCAATAGAATGAACCCCATGTGCCCCTGATGTACCCTGACAACGTGGCGAACAAGGATACCGTTCTATGAAAATCATCGACTCACTGCTGACCCAGGCTAGCGCGATGGCGGCTATTCGCCAAGACCTGCATGCCCACCCCGAATTGTGTTTTGAAGAATTTCGCACTGCTGATGTGGTAGCGCACGCACTCACCGAATGGGGTATTCCGATTCACCGGGGCATGGGGGGCACCGGTGTGGTGGGCATCGTGCATGGCCGTGATGGCGGCGCCTGCGGGCGCGGTGTGGGGCTGCGGGCCGATATGGACGCGCTGCCCATGCAAGAGTTCAACCAGTTTGCCCACGCCAGCGTGCATGCTGGCAAGATGCACGCCTGCGGCCATGACGGCCACACCGCGATGCTGCTGGCGGCAGCCCAGTACCTGGCCCGCCACCGAGAATTTGACGGCACCGTTTATCTGATTTTTCAGCCCGCCGAAGAAGGCGGTGGTGGTGCGCGGGTGATGATTGCCGATGGCTTGTTTACCCAGTTTCCCATGGAGGCCGTGTTTGGCATGCACAACTGGCCGGGTGGGTCGGTGGGCCGTTTCGCGGTCAGTGCAGGGCCGGTGATGGCGTCGAGCAACGAATTCAAAATCACCATCCGGGGCAAAGGCGGACACGCCGCCATGCCGCACACCGGGGTGGACCCAGTGCTGGTGGCCTGCCAGATGGTGCAGGCGTTTCAGACGATTATTAGCCGTAACAAAAAGCCCATTGACGCCGGTGTGATCTCGGTCACCATGGTCAACGCGGGCGAGGCCACCAACGTGGTGCCCGATAGCTGTGAATTGCAAGGCACGGTGCGCACTTTCAGCCTAGAGGTGCTGGACTTGATTGAGCAGCGTATGCGCGACGTCGCCCAGCACACCTGCGCCGCGTTTGGCGCGCAGTGTGACTTTCACTTCTCGCGCAACTACCCACCCACCATCAATTCGGCGGACGAGGCCGCGTTTGCCCACCGCGTCATGGCCGACATCGTGGGTGAAGTAGGGGTGGCGCCGCAGGAGCCCACCATGGGCGCTGAAGACTTTGCCTACATGCTGCAGGCCAAGCCCGGTGCCTACTGCTTTATTTTTAATGGCGAGGGCGACCACCGCGCGCTGGGCCACGGTGGCGGTCCATGTACGCTGCACAACCCCAGTTATGACTTCAACGACGACTTGATTCCGCTGGGTGCAACTTACTGGGTGCAACTGGCCACACGATGGTTGAACCATGCTTGACGCGTCAGCGTGCCTTTTTGTCAGGCATTTTGTCCCAAGTCAGGTGTTAGAAAACGATAACGACGCTCATAATGCCCGCTCAATGTTGCCAACACCATGAACACAGACAGTGAACTTGACCAAGCACGGACATCCGGTCCGCTGCGCGATATTTCTATTCCCCCGTGCCCAGAGTTGCTGGTGGCCCTGCGGGTTGAAATGAACAAGGAAGACCCCGACCCCCATGTGGTGGCCGGTATTGCCAGCCGTGATGTGGCCATGTCTGCCGCGCTGATACGCACCGCCAACAGCCCGTATTACGTGCGTTCCCAGCCCGCCACCACGGTGCAGCAGGCCATTGGTGTGCTGGGCGTGCGCATGGCCGAAAAACTGCTCACGGCCATCCTGATGCGCCACGCCATCCAGGTCAACTCGCCGCTCTTAGAGCATTTTTGGGACGCCTCCACCCAGCGTGCGTTGGCCATGACCCATATTGCCCGCCAGTTGTACTGCGTAGATCCAGGTTTGGCCTATACCTGCGGCCTGTTTTGCCATGTGGGTATTCCCATTTTGATGCAAGGTGTGCAGGGCTATTCAGGCACGTTGGTCGAAGCGCTTGCGCGCCAAGACCGCAGCTTTACTGACACCGAAAATGCGGCGCACAAAACCGACCATGCGGTGGTTGGCGCACTGGTGGGGCGCACCTGGCGCCTGCCTGCATCCCTGTACCAGGCAGTGCGTTTTCACCACGACTTCACCGTTTTGAATGACAAAAGCGTTTCTACAGAGGTTCGCTCGCTGGTGGCCATGGCCCTGATTGCCGAGCACCTGGTAGCCCTGCACGAAGGCGCTAAAACGCACAAAGAATGGACCCAGTATGGTCCGGCCTGTCTGTCATACCTGAACGTCACCAACGGTGAAGTCGAAATCTGGGCCGATGCGCTCCAAGCGCAGTTTGAGGGCGTGTCTGGCGGCTCTGTCTAGTCGAGTTAGCCTGCCGGACCGCTGCCGAATCTCCGCGTTATCGGTTGTCTAACGCAACCTGCTGGTAGGACTGTGTGCTGACAAAAATCTCATCTTTGAGTGGATTGAGCCGGTACTTGCGGATACGGCTGAACTGGTAGACCACCAAGGCCACATTGGCTAGCAAAGCCAATGCACTCACCGCCATAAAGGCCCTCGGGTTGTGCGTGGTGGGAACCGGTGCGATGCGGTCTGCGAACGACGGTATGGTCATCACAAACATGATCCACAGCGCCAGGGTCTGCGCCCGGTGCTGCAGCCAGGCGCCTTTTTTGATGAAGAACGCCGGAATAGTGCAGGCCGCCAGCAAGGCGGCGCCAGCGTAGAACGAGTGGTCGGCAATACAGTTGTAGGTGTAGGCAAAATTCCACAGGTCGTAGGCGATGATCCAGGGCCAGATCATGTCGGGCCAAATCATGTCTTTGGAGCGGTCCTTGGACACAAATATGCCCAGCCAGCCGCAAATGGCAACGATGTTAAGCAAGCCGGCAATGCCGTTCATGATGTTCCACGGGCCCGACATCATCCAGAGGTTGTCGATATAAACCCCGTTCCAGGCGTGGAAGGTGTACACCTGAAAGTCACGCACACAGGCTTCCAAAATGTTGAGCGCCAAGATGGTGGGCGGAAACAGCAGGGCCCACTTTTTTTTCGCCACGCCCGGGATAAACCGAATCGCCATAAAACCCAGGCACCCCGCCAGCGCCGAATAGGTTTTGACCCAGTTGAACCAGGTGCCAGTGCCGTATTCGTTATCGGGGGCGGCTGTGGTGGGCCACACACAGAGGGTCAGGCCCAGTGGAAGCACAAAAAACAAAACCAGTCCGCCCCAGCGCGTGGTGCGGCCCAGTTCATTGAAGGCCATCAAGGAAAACAAAACCGCGAACCAGATCGCCCATCCGGTGAGCGAGGTTGCTTGGTACAAAAAACCCATGGTGCGTTTCCCTGTGTGGCAGCGTGCCCGTCAGAGGCGCTGGTGTAATTTACTTCTGAATGATTCCGGCCTCGAACTGCATGGCCTTGATCTTGGTAGCGGCGGCTTCAGCCTTTTCTTCGGTCGCATAAGGGCCCACCCGCACGCGGATTTGGCGCGCCTTGGTGGTTTTGAGCTCTTTCATGACCGAGGGCATGTTCGCCTTTAACAATTGGGCATGAACCCGACTGGCATTCTCCGGCTTAGAGAACAAGCCCACATTGATGTAGAACAACGCCTTTTGTAGTGCTTCGGTGGCGGCAGCGACTTTCACTGCGGCTGGTGGGGCGCTGGCCGCTGCTGCGGGTGCCGATGCCGCGACGGCCACAGGTGCGGCAGACGCGATGCTGGCTGGCTCAGAGGCTGCGGCGGTGGGTGCAGACGCAGCAGGCAATGCCGATTCTGAAGCGGCTGCCACGGTGGGACCTGCGGCTGATGCGCCCGCAAGCGCACTGTTGGCATCCGTGGCCAGCCCAGATACGGTTTGGTGGGCCTCCACTGCGCCCTGGGGCATGGTATTCATGGTGGTTAGCGCGGACAACTGCATATACACCAGTGCCACTAAGCCCAATACGACCACATTGCCCAGGGCCAACCACAGCAGGCGTCGGCGTGAACTGGCTTGGCGTTGCAACTGCGATGTGGCTTCGGTCACGGTGGGGTTGTCGGCCAAGGCTTGCTCCATACGCGTGCGGCACTGTTTGTGCAGCAGGACATTGCCCAACAGCCCTGGTGCCACAAATGCCGCCAAACCCAAGACCAACAGCAAAACCACGCTGACCGAGTCTGACATCTGGAACACCAGGCGCCCAATACCAAACACCAACAGGCCGACCGCCGCCAAGATGCCCACATAAGCCAGTGCCGCAGTCCACAACTGGCGAAACAGCAGCCAATTGAAGGTCAGCAAACTGGCTGCGCTGTTCCAACTCAGGCCGGGTTTACCGGCCGCCTCAAAGCGGCTGAAGATCGGTAGGTAGAAGTCTGGACACATGGGGCCAATGGCCGCACGGTACAGGCTGGTGGTGACGTCTTCCTTGGCTCCGGGTACGGCTTCAAGGACGGGGTCGGCGGGGACTTCGGTTGGAGTGGTGGCTTCGGTCATGGCTTATTTTGGCACGGCGGCGGCCACCGCCTGGCCCAGCTCAATCACCGCCAGCGCGTAGTAGCTGCTCCAGTTGTAGCGGGTGACGGTGTAAAAGTTTTCGGTGCCTGCTAGGTACAGTGGTGCCTCTGTGCCGTTTTGCAGTTCCACCAGCGCCAGCGGTCCGGGGTGTTGCAAGGCGGTCGTATCGAGCGCCGCGCCCCGGCGGGTAAATTCATCGGGCGTAAAGGTGGGCAGTATGTCGGGTGCCAGCAGCGCCGCACGGTCTTCGCCCGCAGCGTTCAGCACGGTGGCATAGTGGGTAGGCATGCCGCGCTTCCAGCCAAATACCTTGAAGTAATTGGCCACCGAGCCAATCACGTCGGCCGGGCTGTGAAACAGGTCAATACGCCCGTCACCGTCGAAATCCACCGCGTAGTTTTTCCAGCTCGATGGCATGAACTGGGGCAAACCCATGGCGCCTGCGTAGCTGCCCCGCAGGGCCAATGGATCGGTGTGGGTGCGAAACGTCAGGCTGAGGTATGCCTCCAATTCGTCCCGAAAAAACGCAGCCCGTTTCGCTGCGCGGGGGTGGTCTTGGGGGAAGTCAAACGCCAATGTACACAGCGCGTCGATCACCCGAAAGTTGCCGGTTTTCTGGCCGTAGATGGTTTCCACACCGATGATGCCGACCACGATCTCAGGCGGAACACCCATCTCTTGCTCGGCGCGCGCCAATGCTTCGCGGTTGGCCTCCCAGAACTTCACACCCGCATGGATGCGATGGGCGTCAATAAAGCGGCTGCGGTACACGGTCCAGTTTTTGGTCGTGCCCACAGGCGACGGCGCACTGGCCTTGGCAATGCTGGCAACAAAACGGGCTTGGCCCAAGGCGTTGCGCACCCACTCTAGGTCTATGCCATTGCGCTGGGCGATACCGTCGGCCAGCGCCATTACGTCGGGGCGGGTGGCGTACAGCGGGGCGTTGGCTTCGGGCTTTTGAGCGACCACCTTGTGGTGCCGCTTGGGGTGGTGTTTCTTAGTGTATTTTTGGCTTGCAGCCCAGGTACTCATTGCGCAAGCAGCTATTAAAAGTGTAGCAATTTTCAGGGTGATACGGGATGCGGTGGCAAGAAGCATGGAGCGAGTAGCGGAGCAGTTGCGTAAAAATGGGGCGAAAGGCGCGCAATGCGCCATGGCTCTAGGCCCTGCGAGATGGCCAGCGTAACTGGCGGACTTCTCGCTGCAGTGTAGCCAGTGCGCGGCGCTGTGCTGCCGGGGTGTTGGTCGAAGACTGCGGTGGGGCGTAGCGCCAGGCCTCCAGGCGCAGCAGCCATTGGCACAGTGCGGTGGTGTTGGGGTCGCCTGCAGGCATGTGGGCCTGCAGTTGGGCGGCAAGTTGGCGGGGCCCTGCATTGGCATCTGGCAGCAGGCCACCGGCCTTGAGGCGTTGGGTGGCCTGGTGCAACAGGCGCAGCCAGGGGTCTTGGCGGTGGCGCTCCCACTGGGCCCAGGCGGCGCCGAGCAGGCTCACTACAACCACGATGCCGATCAGCACATAACCCAGGTCTTCCCAGCTCGGTGATTCAAAGCCGATGTTGCGCAGCAGGTCGAGCTGCTTGCTTTGGCTATAGTTCAGAACCCACTGGTTCCAACGGTTGTTGGCCGCCTCCCATAGCGAGCGCAGGTTGAGGGTGAATTGGGGGCTAACGGCTTGCAGCGCCTGGGCAATCACGCTGGGCGTTGGCTCCAAGCGCTGGAATGCGCCGGTGCGCCCCGGCGCCACGGCCGATGTCGGGTCCACCCGTACCCAGCCAAGACCGGCCTCCCAGACCTCGGCCCAGGCGTGGGCATCGCTTTGGCGCACGGTCCAAAAGCCGTCCACCGCGTTGGGCTCGCCACCTTGGTAGCCGGTGACGATGCGGGCTGGCACGTCCAGCGCCCGCATTAGTAGCACAAAACTGGACGCAATGTGCTCGCAAAACCCTGCTTTGCGGTCAAACCAGAATTCGTCTGCGGTGTTGCTGCCATAAACACCGGGCTCCAGGGTGTAGGTGTAGCCCCCAGTGCGCAGCCGCTCTAGCACCACGTCCACCAGGGTGCTTGCGCTGGCGTGGGCGTAACGCGGGTCGCGGCGCAGGTCGATGGCAAGCTGCAGGGTGCGGGGGTTAAAGCCCGGGGGCAGGTCCAGGTAGTCTTGCAAGCCCGTGACCCGTTTGGCCGGGCCGTGGCGAAATTGGGTGTAGCTTTGCGCGGAGTAGCGCACCAGGTCGGCAATAGGGCGCTCTACCACCCACTGCAGGTCAGGCGTTTGGCTGGGGGTAAACCCCTTCATGGTGGGGGCGACCGGTGTGGCGTCTAGCACCAAGAGCCAGGGCTTGTTGTTGCCCTCTAGCGTGACCTGGTAACGCAGGGGTTTGCCTTCAACCTGCAGGTTGGCGCCCAGTTGCATGGCCGGGGGGAATGTTGAACGCAGTGCGCGCCACTGCCGCCCGTCAAAGCTAGAGAGAACCGGCCCTCTGAAATACATATCACTTTGGGGCGGAACTGGGCCTTCAAATTTGATTCGCATGGCCACGCTGCTGTCCAGCGCCAGTTTGGCAATCGTTCCCACTTGCATCGTGCTCGATAACCCGCTGCGCCCGGCCATGGCGTCCGACGGCACGCCCCACAGCGGAGCTAGGCGCGGAAACAGCACAAACAGCACCACCATGATCGGTGCCCCCAGCAGCGCCATGCCCCCCGCCGTTTTGGCCGCCTGGAGCAAGGGGGGCTTACCCACCGGCATGTGGCTGTTGACCAGTGCGGTGAGCAGGCCCAGCAGCCCCACCAGCATGGCTGCGGCGGTGAGCAGGCTTTGCGAATAGAAAAAATTGCTCAGCAGGGTGAAAAAGCCTAAGAAGAAGATGACAAACGCGTCCCGCCGGGCCCGCATCTCCAGCGTTTTGAGCGCCAGCAGCACCACGATAAAACTCACCCCCGCATCGCGTCCGAGTAGCGTTTTGTGGGTGTAAAAGGTGGCCGCTGATGCCAGCGCTAGTAGGACCAACAGCCACCAGCGTGAGGGTAAGGTTTGGCCGCGCCAGGCAATGCTGGCGCGCCACAGCAGCAACACGGCGGTCAAGGCACTGCACCACCACGGCAGCTGGTTGCTCAGCGGCGCCACCACCCAGGCCACTACCGCCAGCAAAAACAGGGTGTCGCGGGTGTCGCGGGGCAGGCTCTTTAGGGTCTTGAACATAAACGGCGCGTCAGGTGGCTTTAGTACAGGGCCAGCGCCTGCAGGCATTGGTGGCGGTGGGCGTCGCCGCAGCCCGGCGCAATCTCTTGCCCCGGCAGTCGCAGCCCGTAAAGCAACTCCTTTTTGTCGGCCAGCAGCACCCAGGCGCACAGGCGCGAGAGCTGCGCCTCCAGGCCACCACCGGCGTTACCATGCCCGGCCTGGGCCAGGTCCAGCCACAGCTCAAACCGCTGCGCGTGTTGTGCGTCGCGGCTGACCAGTTCACCCGTTTTTGCGGCCTTCTTCCAGACCACCAGCTTGAGTGGGTCACCACGGCGGTAGGCACGCACGCCGTCAAACTCCCCGGTGCTGTGGCGCTGCGTCGTGGCCGCGCCGCCGCTGCGTGGCTCGCCGGGCGGCAAAGGCGGCGGGTGTAATTCGGCAGCGGGGTAGACCAAAACCTGTGCGGCCGGGCGCCACACGGTCCAAACCCGAAAGGTGCCCAGCGGGAAACGGGTTTCCGCCGTCAGCGCGGGTATGGCATAGCGGCCGCGGCGGGGCGGCGTGAAGGCTACCTGCACGTTGCTGCTGCCCTGGGCCGGTACATCGGTCCAGCTCCAGTGCCCAGTGCCTAAAACGGCCAGACCAATGCCATAGCGAATCGACTTGCGCTGGTTGAGAATTGTGATGCCAATTGGAACGCTAGCCCTCGCAAACTGTGCGTCAGGCGCTATTAAATTCATAGTAATGCCGCGCAGCGTGCCGTGGCACACATGCATGCCAACCACCGCGCTGCCGGTGAGCAAAAAGGTCAACACGTAGCCCAGGTTGAGCTGGTAATTGATGGAGGCCACCAGCAGCACCAGCAGCGTCAAGGCCAGCATGAGCCCAGGCCCGGTTGGCAAGATGTAGACGTTGCGCTGGGTCAGGGTGACGGTGTCGCGCGGCGAAATGCGGTTTTGAAACCAGCGGTTCAGGCGTGCGCGCAGGTGCTCTACCGGGTGCCACGCCAGGCTGGGCAGGGGCATGGCGTCGGCGCCATAGGTGGGAGAGGTGGGGGAGCGGGGGCTCAAAAACGCGCCCTACTTTTATGGCAGGGGCACGGCTTGCAGCATGGCGCGAACCTGCTCCACCGCACCGCGCCCGGAGTCGCCCACTGGGATCAAGCGGTGGGCAATGGTTTGCGGCAGGATGGCCTGCACGTCGTCTGGTGCCACATAGTTGCGCCCGCTCAGCAGGGCCTGGGCTTTGGCGGCCCGCAGCACGGCAATACCGGCGCGCGGGGAGAGTCCCTGCACAAACCACTGGGCGCTGCGGGTGGCGGCAATCAGGTCTTGCACATAGTCCAAAAGCGGGTCGGCAGCATGCACCGCCAGAACCTGTTGCTGCAGGGAATGAAGTTCCCCGGCGGTCAGTAAGCTGGGCAAGTGGTCGACCACTTCACGCCGGTCCTGGCCAGCCAAGAGCGCGCGTTCGGCCACGCGGTCGGGGTAACCCAGGGAAATACGCATCAAAAAACGGTCCAGCTGCGACTCGGGTAGGGCGTAGGTGCCCAGCTGGTCGAGCGGGTTTTGGGTGGCAATCACAAAAAATGGTTGCGGTAGGGCGCGGGTCTGGCCCTCAATAGTGACTTGCTTTTCTTCCATAGCCTCTAAGAGTGCGCTCTGGGTCTTGGGGCTGGCGCGGTTGATTTCGTCGGCCAGCAAGACCTGGGCAAAGATGGGGCCGGGGTGAAAGACAAATGCCTCTTTGCCACGCTCGTAAATCGACACGCCAGACAAGTCACTGGGCATCAAGTCGGAGGTGAACTGCACGCGCGAGAATTGCAGGCCAAAGGTCCGGGCCAGCGCGTGGGCCAAGGTAGTCTTGCCCACGCCGGGCACGTCGTCGATCAGCAAATGGCCCCCGGCCAGCAGGCAGGCTACGCAGTCCTGCGTCTGGGCTGGTTTGCCGACAATCACCGTGTTAAGCTGGTCCAACAATGATTTAAGCTTGTGTTGTGCGTCCATGCTGGGACGTTACCCGAATTATTAGAACCATGAGTGCTTTGGCGAACAAGACCGGATTTTTTACCCATCGCGACTGCTGGAAGCACGAGATGGGGGAGGGGCATCCGGAATGCCCAGAGCGGCTCGACGCCATTGAAGACCGCTTGCTGATCAGCGGTGTGGGCGACGCACTGGAACGCCGAGACGCCCCCGAAGCCCCCATGGGTGATCTGGAGTTGGCCCATGGCCGCATGCACATGGCGGCACTGCGCGGCTTGACCGACACTCTGCGCGAAGAGATCGAGGCGGGTGGCCCCACCCATGCGCAGATCGACCCAGACACTTCGCTCAACATCCACACATGGTCGGCTGCACAGCGTGCTGCCGGTGCAGCGTTGGCTGCAACCGATGCGGTGATCGCCGGTGAAATGCCCAACGCGTTTTGCGCCATCCGCCCGCCAGGCCACCATGCCTGCCGTGACCAAGCGATGGGTTTTTGTTTTCTCAATAACGTGGCGATCGCGGCGCTGTACGCACTGGAACGCCACGGTCTCAAGCGTGTGGCCATCGTCGACTTTGACGTGCACCACGGCAACGGCACCGAGAACATCATTGCCGGTGACCAGCGTGTATTGATGGTGAGTTTTTTTCAGCACCCGTTCTACCCACCGGGAGGCTCACGTTCGCATGCAAGTAACTTGGTTAACGTGCCGGTTGCGGCCTACACCAAGGGCCCCGAGGTACGCAAGCTGATTACCGAGCATTGGCTGCCCCGGCTGGAGGCCTACCGCCCAGAGATGATTTTTATCAGCGCCGGGTTTGATGCCCACCGCGCCGATGAGATGGGGCAGATGGGGCTGGTAGAGGCCGACTACGCTTGGATCACCAAACGGGTTAAAGAAGTGGCGCAGCGCCACGCGCAGGGGCGTATCGTGTCGTGCCTGGAAGGGGGCTACGACCTTGACGCCTTGGCGCTCAGTGTAGAGGCCCACATCCGCGTTTTGGCTGATCTGTGATGACCTATTTCAAACATTCGCTCGTTCCCAAACCCATAGACGACTTTCAAGGCTGGCTGGCCGCATTTACCCAGCCCAGCGTACTTATCGAACTGCTGGTGTTGGGTGTGTGCGTGGCACTGGTCTATATGGCGGTCCGGGTTATGCGCCGCTCAACCAGTGTGCACGATGTGCGCTCGATCTGGTTTGGCAAGCGCGAAGTCGATGGCGTTTTGTTTCCGCTGTTGTTGTTGTGCCTGAACTTCATCGCCAGTGCAGCGCTGGACGATGTGATTTCCATCACCGTGCTCAAGGTTGCGGTTCCAGTGCTGATGTCTTTGGTGGTGATTCGGGTGGGCGTTAAAGTGTTGCAGGTCGCATTTTCAGACGCGCGCTGGGTGCGTCCCATTGAGCGATCTATCTCCTGGTTGGCCTGGCTGGCGGTGGTGCTGTGGGTCAGCGGTTTGCTGCCAGTCATTCTGAATGCAATGGAGCAAATTACCTGGAAGGTGGGCTCCACGACCATGTCGGTGCGCAGCCTGCTCGAAGGTGTTCTTACCGCCAGTGGTGTGCTGATCGTGACACTGTGGATTTCATCGGGTATTGAAAGCCGCTTGCTGCGTTCGGCCACTGGCGGCGAACTGTCGTTGCGCAAGGCCTTGAGCAACGCGGCACGCGCTATCGTGATGTTTGTTGGCTTGATGCTGGCTCTATCCTTGGCAGGCATTGACCTCACTGCCTTGTCGGTCGTGGGCGGTGCGGTGGGCGTGGGTATTGGTTTTGGTCTGCAAAAGCTCGCGGCCAACTACGTCAGTGGTTTTGTCATTTTGGCCGAACGCAACATCCGTATTGGTGACAACGTGCTCTTGGATAACTTTGAAGGCACCATCACCCAAATCAATGCCCGCTACACGGTAGTGCGCTCGTTTACCGGGCGCGAATCCATTGTTCCCAACGAGCAACTCATCACCAACCGGGTTGAAAACCTGACCCTGGGCGACAACAATGTGCACCAGACCACCATGGTGTCGGTTTCTTATGACGCGGATGTGCAGCTGGTGAGCCGGCTTTTACTGGAGGCCGCATTGGCCCAGCCGCGTGTGTTGCGCAATCCAGAGCCCTCCGTTGCGCTGTCCAACTTTGGCGCAGACGGCTTGGAGTTCACCGTGGCCTATTGGATTGGCGACATCCAGAACGGCAGAATGAACGTGCGTTCTGACATCAATATGGCGATTTTGGCGGCGCTGCGGGCCCACAATATCGAAATCCCGTACCCCCAGCGGGTGGTCCATACCCGTTGAGAACATCTGTCCACAACGGCACGGTATAATCCGAAAAAAGCACGGTCGTTCTATTTTATGAATTCCACCGCATTTGCGGTGGCGCAGGCCTTGCACGGCCTGCGGCACAATAGAATGGACGGTTTGACGTTAGCGTCAACCGAGACACCCAATTTGTAACACTCTGGAGCGGCACTAATGAAAGTCCTGGTACCTGTAAAGCGCGTGGTTGATTACAACGTGAAGGTTCGCGTCAAGTCCGACGGCACGGGCGTTGATATCGCCAACGTCAAAATGAGCATGAACCCCTTTGACGAAATCGCTGTCGAAGAAGCCGTTCGTTTGAAGGAAAAAGGCGTGGTCACGGAAGTGATCGTGGTGTCCTGCGGCGTGACACAGTGCCAGGAAACTCTGCGTACCGCCATGGCCATTGGTGCGGACCGCGCCATTTTGGTGGAAACCACGGCTGAACTGCAGCCCCTGGCTGTGGCCAAATTGCTCAAGGCGCTGGTCGACAAAGAGCAGCCCGGTCTCATTATTTTGGGCAAGCAGGCCATTGACGATGACTGCAACCAAACCGGCCAAATGCTGGCAGCGCTGACCGACTTGCCTCAGGCAACGTTTGCCAGCAAAGTTGAAATCGCCGACGGCAAAGCCGTGGTGACCCGCGAAGTCGATGGTGGCTCCGAGACCCTGTCGCTGAGCATGCCTGCCGTGATCACCACCGACCTGCGCTTGAACGAGCCACGTTATGTGACCTTACCCAACATCATGAAGGCTAAGAAAAAGCCGCTCGAAGTCCTCACACCTGAGGCATTGGGTGTCGATGTTGCCTCGCGTATCAAAACGCTCAAGGTCGTCGAGCCACCCAAGCGCAGCGCTGGTATCAAGGTGCCCGATGTCGCCACCCTGGTCGACAAGCTGAAAAACGTTGCCAAAGTTATCTGAGGACTAAGAAATGACTGCTCTCGTAATCGCTGAACACGACAACGCATCCATCAAGGGTGCCACCCTCAACACCGTGACCGCTGCCGCCCAATGTGGCGGTGATGTGCATGTGCTGGTTGCCGGTGCCAATGCCGCAGCCGCTGCGGCACAGGCTGCAAAAATCGCCGGTGTGACCAAGGTTTTGCACGCAGACGGCGCTGGTTTTGCGCATGGTCTGGCTGAAAACGTGGCGGCCCAGGTATTGGCCGTTGCCGCGAGCTACAGCCACATCTTGTTCCCCGCCACCGCTTCGGGCAAAAACGTGGCCCCTCGCGTGGCCGCCAAGCTGGATGTGGCCCAGGTGTCTGACATCACCAAAGTGATCAGTGCCGACACCTTCGAGCGCCCCATTTATGCCGGTAACGCCATTGCCACTGTGCAAAGCCTTGATGCCACCAAGGTGGTAACCGTGCGCACCACGGGTTTTGACCCTGCTGCTGCCACCGGTGGCAGCGCCGCGGTAGAAACCCTGACGGCGGTGGGCGCCAATGCCGCTTCCGCGTTTGTGGGTTCGGAGATCGCCAAGAACGACCGCCCTGAACTAACCGCCGCCAAGATCATTGTCTCCGGTGGACGTGCTTTGGGTTCTTCCGAGAAGTTCAACGAAATCATGACGCCCCTGGCCGACAAGCTGGGCGCTGCCATCGGTGCCAGCCGCGCCGCAGTGGATGCAGGCTACGCGCCTAATGACCTGCAAGTGGGCCAGACTGGCAAGATCGTGGCGCCCCAGTTGTACATCGCCTGCGGTATCAGCGGTGCGATTCAGCACTTGGCCGGTATGAAGGACAGCAAGGTGATTGTTGCCATCAATAAGGACCCCGAGGCACCCATTTTTGGCGTCGCCGACTACGGTCTAGAGGCTGATTTGTTTGTGGCCGTGCCGGCCTTGACGGCAGCGCTGTAATTTATAGCGCCAAAAGGGGCATCGCGTGCGATGCCCCTTTTTTTTGTTGACTTGGATGGTTTTTCGCTTTCCCCCTATTTTTCGGAGCTTCTCATGAGTTACGTCGCCCCTGTCAAAGACATGTTGTTCAACATTCAGCATTTGGCACAGATTGAAAAAATCGCCCAGATGCCCGGTTTTGAAGAGGCCGGATTTGACACCGCCCAAGCCGTGCTGGAAGAGGCTGCCAAATTTAATGAGGGTGTATTGGCTCCGTTGAACTGGGAAGGTGACAAAAATCCATCAAGCTGGAAAGACGGTGTCGTCACCGCCACCCCCGGTTTCAAAGAGGCGTTTCACCAGTTTCGTGAGGCGGGTTGGCAAGGTTTGCAGCACCCGGTCGAATTCGATGGCCAGGGCCTGCCCAAGACCATTGGCTCAGCCGTGGGTGAAATGCAAAACGCTGCCAACCTGAGTTTTGCGCTGTGCCCGCTGCTCAGTGACGGTGCCATTGAGGCGCTGCTGACCGCCGGTTCCGATGAACTCAAAGCCATCTACCTGAGCAAGCTGATTAGCGGCCAGTGGACGGGCACCATGAACTTGACCGAGCCCCAAGCCGGCTCTGACTTGGCGCTGGTGCGCACCCGGGCCGAGCCCCTGCCCGACGGCAGCTACAAGGTGTTTGGCACCAAGATTTTTATCACCTGGGGTGAGCACGACATGGCCGAGAACCTCGTCCATCTGGTGCTGGCCCGCGTGCAGGGTGCCCCCGAAGGTGTCAAGGGCATCAGCCTGTTCGTGGTGCCCAAGTTCATGGTCAACAAAGACGGCTCCTTGGGTGCGCGCAACGATGTGCACTGCGTGAGCATCGAACACAAATTGGGTATTAAGGCCAGTCCTACTGCGGTGCTGCAGTTCGGCGACAAAGGCGGTGCCGTGGGTTACCTGGTTGGCCAGGAAAACCGCGGCCTAGAGTACATGTTCATCATGATGAACGCCGCCCGCTACGGTGTGGGTGTGCAGGGTATTGCGATTGCCGACCGTGCCTACCAAAAGGCGGTGCAGTTTTCCAAAGACCGGGTGCAGAGCCGCCCGGTCGACGGCTCTATTGCAGCGAGCGCCCCCATCATTCACCACCCAGACGTGCGCCGCATGCTTATGACCATGCGTGCCTACATTGAAGGCTGCCGCGCCATGGCCAGTGTGGCTGCCAGCGCCTACGACGCCGCGCACCACCACACGGATGCCGAAGTGCGCAAGGTCAACCAGACCTTCTACGAATTTATGGTGCCGCTGGTCAAGGGCTACAGCACGGAGATGAGCCTGGAAGTTACCTCCTTGGGTGTGCAGGTGCACGGTGGTATGGGCTTTATCGAAGAAACCGGTGCGGCCCAGTATTACCGCGATGCCAAAATTTTGACGATTTACGAAGGTACGACTGCCATCCAGGCCAACGACCTCGTGGGCCGCAAGACGGCACGCGACGGCGGCCAAACTGCCAAAGGTATCGCGACCCAAATCGAAGCCACTGAAGCCGAATTACTGAAAAGCGGCACTGCCGATGCATTGGCCGTGGCCAAGCGCCTAAAAGCAGCACGCCTAGCGTTCTTGGATGTGGTGGATTTTGTGGCCAGCAATACCAAAACTAGCCCCAATGCCGTGTTTTCTGGCAGCGTGCCTTACCTGATGCTGGCCGGCAATGTGATGGCGGGCTGGCAATTGGCGCGTTCGCTGTTGGTGGCACAGACGCAAATGGCGGCAGGCAATGAGGTGGCCTTTATGCAGGCCAAAATAACCACTGCCCGTTTCTATGCCGACCACATGCTGACCAAAGCACCCGGCATACGCGACAGCATTGTCGAAGGCGCGGACTCTGTAACGGCCTTGCCGCTGGACGCATTCTGATCGCCAAGATCTCAAGAGATTGCTATTTAATTGGTAGCTGCTTGCGCATAAGGCACGAGGGCTACAGGGTGTTTTGTATTGTATTTCTGACCCGGAGACACTATGTCCAAGCTACCAACGCCTCTTGACCGTTTGCCTTTCCCCGTGATCGGCTCGCCGCTGTTTATCATCAGCAACCCCAAGCTGGTGGTGGCGCAGTGTATTGCGGGCGTGGTGGGCGCCATGCCGGCACTCAATGCCCGCCCGGCAGAGCGGTTGGAGGAGTGGCTGATTGAGATTACCGAGGCATTGGCGGCTTACAACGCCGCGCATCCGGACAAGCCCGCTGCACCATTTGCCATCAACCAGATCGTGCACAAGAGCAATGACCGGTTGGAGCACGACATGGCGATGTGCGTCAAGTACAAGGTGCCTATCATCATCACCAGCCTGGGCGCGCGCGAAGAAATCAACGCCGCAGCCCACAGCTACGGTGGCGTGGTGTTGCATGACGTCATCAACAACAAACACGCCCATAAAGCGATCGAGAAGGGCGCTGATGGCCTGATCGCCGTGGCTGCTGGCGCAGGGGGACATGCTGGCACCAAGAGCCCGTTTGCCTTGGTGCAAGAAATTCGCCAGTGGTTTGACGGCCCGTTGGCGCTCAGCGGTGCCATCTCCACGGGGGCGGCGGTTTTGGCGGCCCAGGCGATGGGCGCTGACTTTGCCTACATTGGCTCGGCCTTTATTGCCACCCACGAGGCGCAGGCTTCTGAAGCCTACAAGCAGGCGATTGTGGACAGCGATTCGGACGAAATCATCTACAGCAACCTGTTTACCGGCGTCCACGGCAACTACCTTGCGCCCAGCATCCGCGCCGCCGGTATGGACCCGCTCAATCTGCCCGTCAGCGACCCCAGTAAGATGAACTTTGGCGGTAGCGAGGCCAAGGCCTGGAAAGAAATCTGGGGCTGTGGTCAGGGTATTGGCGCCGTCACGCGTATCCAGCCTACCGCCGACTATGTGGCCCAGCTCAAACGCGAGTACGCCGCCGCCAAGGCCCAGTTGCTGGCACATTCGTACGCCTGATCCATCCGTCGCCTATTTTCTAAGCCATTTCGTCCTCTAGCCCTCGTGGAATATGCGCAGCCAGCTATTTAATTGATAGCAATATGGGTATCTTCGGTGGCTAGGGTGGAAAGGCGACGGGTGCTTGATCCGGTGCCCAGCGCGGGTATTTTCCCATCACCCGCGCCAACAGGGCGCTGCTAATGAATTGCGCCAGCCACGCCTGCAACGCAGGCCACGGTTGGCGGTCAAACCAAATGGCGTCGGTGGCGGCGAATTGGCGCACAAACGGTGCGACCGCAGCATCCGCCAAACCAAAAACCGGTTGTGGCGTGACGCCCATAGCCTGGTGTAGGCAGGCGTCATGGATGCTGCCGTATTGCGCAAGGCATGCGTTTAAGTCGCTTAAGAATTCAGCCCCACGGTCGCGGTCGGTCAAGCCGTCGGGCAAGGCATAACGGTGCGGGTATTTGTAGCGGTCCAGCGCCTGCTTGAAGGTGCCGTCGCATTGCTGGATCCAATGCAACGCACGGGTCATGCCCGCGTCGTCAGCGGGCAACCAGTGCAGCGGGTCGTTGCGTCGTAGCGCCCACAGCATGATGTCTAGGCTTTGGTCGATGACTTCACCGCCGGGCAGTACCAGCACCGGAACCGTTGCCTTGGGCGAGACTAGCAGCAGGGCAGGGGGTTTGTCAGCCAGCACCACTTCGCGCAGGGTGCAGGCTTGCCCGCTGACGGCCAGCACCAGCCTTGCCCGCATGGCGTACGGACATCGGCGAAACGAATACAGGATGGGTATCGCAGGCTGCATCGCTAGTGGTTGACCTGGGGCTCATCTGCCAAGGCGTCTTGCGCATGCCGCGCCTTGGCTCGCTCCCACTGGCGTTGGCGCTCTCGGGCGCCCGATTTCTGTGCCTCAGAGGTGACTGCGTGGCAGCGCGGGCAACTGACGCCTATCTCATACAAGGTGGACTCAATTGCGCCAGGTGCGAGCGGCTGGCGGCACGCCCGGCACAAGGTGTGGGGGCCAGGATGCAGGCCATGGCCCACAGAAACACGCTCGTCAAACACAAAACATTCACCGTGCCATTGGCTCTGCTCGGGGGCAATGGTCTCCAGGTACTTGAGGATGCCACCCTCAAGGTGGTAAACCTCGTCAAAACCGCGGGCACGCATCAGCGCGGTAGACTTTTCACAGCGTATGCCTCCGGTGCAAAACATGGCCACCTTGGGTTTTGGCTTTTGTGTGTCGGTAAGCGCGGATTGGCTCTCTACCCACTGGGGCAACTCAGCAAAGGTTTTGATGTGCGGATTGACGGCACCGGCAAAGGTGCCCAGTTCCACCTCGTAGTCGTTACGGGTGTCCACCAGAATCACATCTGGTTGCGCAATGAGTGCATTCCAATCCTCGGGCTTCACATAGGTGCCGGCCATTTGCACAGGGCTAATGCCGGGGATGCCCATGGTGACGATTTCCTTCTTAAGCCGCACCTTCATTCGATTGAATGGTGCTTTATCGGAATAAGACTCCTTGTGTTGCAGGTTTGCCAGACGCGGGTCTTGGCGAATGTATGCCAGCACGGCATTAACGTCTTCGGGCAAGCCTGCAATGGTGCTGTTAATGCCTTCGCGGGCCAGCAAAATTAGGCCTTTGATATTGTGTTTTTGGCATAACGCAAGCAGCCTTGGCTTGAGGGCGGCGTAGTCGGGCAGGTCGACAAATTGGTAGAAGGCAGCGGTGAGAAAGGGTGCATTGGCCATGCCTCCATTGTGCCTGCGTGGGCATAATGGCTCGTCTTTTGACTTGACGGTTTCTTTGGCCTCGCACAAAAAACGAAAACCTGCACAGACATTAGATTAGCTTGGTTCGCTGTCGGCTGTGGGCGGTATGAAGTCTGCGACCCGGTTGCGCCCGTTGTGCTTGGCCTGGTAGAGCGCCTGATCGGCGTAACCGATGAGTGTGTTGTTTGGTAGGTCGCGACTGGGAACGATGCTGCACACCCCCACACTGATAGTGACCGGGATGTGTTGGCCTTCCAACGTGAACACCATTTCGGCCACCGCCTTACGGATGCGTTCGCCAATAAACAGGCTACCTGCGGGGTCGGTGTGGGGCAGCACCACCACAAATTCTTCACCCCCATAGCGGAAGCACTTGTCCGCAGGACGACGCATGGCTTGGTGAATGACCGAGGCAACCGCCTTAAGGCATGCATCGCCGCCCAAATGACCGTAAGTGTCGTTAAAGTGTTTGAAGTGGTCAATATCAAGCATCAACAGGCCTAGGGGGCTGTGGATGCGGGCGGCGCGCTGCCATTCGACCTCGAATTGATCGTCGAAGAAGCCCCGGTTGCTAATGCCAGTCAGGCCGTCAATGCGGGTCAATTCCTGCAGCTTGCCATTGACTTCGGAGAGGCCCAGCAAGGTTTGGTCGAGTTCGCGGGTGCGTTCCTGTACCCGGTTCTCAAGCGTTGTAGCGGCCTCCCGTTGCATGCGGGCGTTTTCTTCTTTTAGCAGTCGCATGCGGTCTGCCAGCGCAAAGGACAACAGGATGACCTCCACCGCGGAGCCAATTTGCATGCTGTATTCGGTGATGATGTTGGTTGGCAAAACGCCAAAGGTCTTGAGAACATACAGCACGACACCCACCATGAGTGATGTCCATGCCAGCATGAAATAGCGCGCTTGGCGAAATCCCTTTATGAGCGACCAAGCACCGGTGCTGACCACCAGTACGGCTACGACCAAGGCGCCAGCAGTGGCAACTTTGATTGCAATGGTATAGCCCGCGAACAAGGACAACAGCATCATCATCACACACAAGCCCGCAGTATAGCGAAGCGGTTTGTCAAACTTGGGCAAGTTTTTCTTGGTGTGCAGCAGTCGGCGGGCAAATTGAATCATGCCCAGTCCGGCCATACCGATGAAGAAAGGCGTGGCTTTGTTGCCCCAGTTGGGGCTTTCCGGCCATAGGTATTCGAAGGCCAAGCCATTGAGCGATAGCTGAAACAGAGTCCAGGCGCCGACGTACCACACAAAATACAGGTAGTTGATGTCCCGAGTTGCGGTGAACACCAGCAGGTTGTAAAGCAACAGAGCTACTAGGATGCCGTAGTAGATGCCCAAGACGTACTGCTCGTCGTGGTCCTTTGTAAACAGCGAATCGGGGCTTCGCAACACCAAGGGCAACTGCATTGAACTTTCGGTGCGGACTTTGACGAAAACGCGAACACTTTCGCCCATTGCCAAAGGCACATCGAACATGACGTTTCGGTGTTTGATCTCACGTTTTTCAAATGGCAGCTTGTCACCTCCCCGGCGCGTGAGCACTCTTCCGTCTGGATAGACCAGGTACACATTGATGCGGTCCAACAGCGGGTACTGGCTCTCAAGCAACCAGTTTTTCACCGTAGAGCTTTCATTGGTGAGGTCGAATTGGAACCAGTAGGGGGAACTGGTAAAACTAAAATTGGGTACTGCGTCCTGGCTGGGTGTAAACGGGTGGCAAGCGTCCCCTGAGCGAACCTCGTCGAGGCTTTGGCGGCCATCGCGGTCTTCAAAATAAGAAAGATGCAAGCCCAGCGGATACACCTCTGTCCCTTCCACCAGCGTGACCGGGTCAACTGCCCACACTGCACTGGGCCAAATGGCGCCTAGCGAAAGCACAACAAGCGCACACGCACCGCCGTGGCCGAGCCAACGCCGTAGCAGGCGAAGGAGGGCGGTGACGTTAGGCACCATGTCCGTCAAAGTGAATGCTGAAGTAGACATGGGCGCTCGCTTAGGTGTTAAGTTGCGGTATTAGAGCCAGCCAACGGCACGAAACTTTCAACCCGGTTGCGCCCGTTGCGCTTGGCCTGGTAGAGCGCTTGGTCTGCAAAACTAATCAGTGATTCGCACGGAGTGCCCCGCTCTGGAATAACGCTGGATACACCCACGCTGATGTTTACCGGAACGCGCACGCCATCAATGCGGAAGTCCAGCGCTTCTACGGCCCGGCAAATGGTTTCGGCGATATAGACGCTCCCCTCCAAATCGGTGTGTGGCAAGAGCACAGAAAATTCCTCACCACCGTAGCGGTAACACCGGTCGGCGGGGCGTTTGATGGCTTGCTGAATGGTCTGCGCCACCATCTTCAGGCAGGCGTCTCCGCCCAGGTGCCCGTAGGTGTCGTTGAAGTTTTTGAAGTGGTCAATATCAACCATCAGCAAGCCGACCGGGCTGCGAACACGCATGGCACGCTGCCATTCAAATTCAAATTGTTCGTTGAAGTATCCCCGGTTGTTAATGGCGGTCAGTCCGTCAATGTGGCTGAGGTCTTTGAGCTGCTCGTTCGCTTTGGAGAGCCCGAGCAGGGCCTCGTCGAGTTCAAGGGTTCGCTCTTGCACCCTGCGCTCCAGGTTTTCATTGGCTTCAAGTTGGATACGTTCATTGTCTTCTTTGAGAATGCGCATGCGGTGGGCCAGTGCGAATGAGAGCAGGATGACTTCAAACGCAGAGCCAATTTGCATGCTGTATTCGGTGACTGGGGTACTGGGAAGCACACCAAAGGTCTTCAGAACGTACAGCATGATGCCCAATAGTAATGCTGACCATGCCAGCATGAAATAGCGCGCTTGCCGCAAGCCAATTTTGAGGGACCAGATGCCGGTGCTCACCACCAGCAGGGCTACCACCAAAGCCCCTGCCGTTGCCAGTTTGATGGCGATCGTGTAACTAGCAAATAGTGCGAGCACCATGATCAGCACACAAAGCCCTGCAACATACTTTAGTAGTCGTTCAAATTTGGGTAAATTTATTTTGGTTTGCAGCAAACTGCGGGCAAATAGAATAATTCCTAGATTGGAGAAACCAATGAAGAACGGCGTAGCCTTGTTGCCCCAAGATGGGTTGTCGGGCCAAAGGTATTCAAAGGCAAGCCCGGTGAGCGACATCTGGAAAAGTATCCAACCGCCCAGGTACCACACGTAAAACAGGTAATTGATGTCCCGAATCGATGCAAATATTAATAAGTTGTACAGCAGCATGGCCAGCAAGATGCCGTAAAAAATCCCAAGTACGTATTGCTCTTCATGATCCCGTGCCTGCATGGATTCTGGGCTGCGCAGCACCAGAGGCATTTGCATAGAACTTTCGGTTCTGACCTTGATATAAATGCGCACGCTCTCGCCCATGGCAAGTGGAACCTTGAACATGAAGTTCCGGTTTTTTACAGCGCGTTTCTCAAACGGCAACTTGTCACCGCTGCGGTAAGTCACCACCCGGTCATCAGGGTAGACCAGGTAGACGTTGACCCGGTCTAAGAGCGGGTACTGGCCTTCCAGAAGCCAGTCTTTGACGGTAGAGCTTTGGTTGGTGATGTCAAGCTGAAACCAATACGGGGAGTTGGTAAAGCTGAAGTTAGGCACTTCGTCTTGGCTGGGGGTGAAGGTGTGGCAGGCGTCACCTGAGCGGACCTCGTCGAGGCTTTGGCGGCCATTGCGGTCTTCAAAATAGGAGAGGTGCAAGCCCAGCGGATACACCTCAGTCCCTTCAACCAGGGTGACGGGGTCGAGGGCCCACGCCGCATGGGGCCAAACCGCGCCCAACGACAGCAAAACCAGTGCGCATGCACCCGCGTGGCCAAGCCAGCGGTTTAGTCGGAGAAAGACGGCGGAGACTAGGGCTGCCGGGCGGATAAAGGTGAATACAGTGCTGGACATTGGCGCGCGTCTGGGTGTCACTTGGCAGTCGTGGATCCTGCCAATGGCACGAAACTCTCAACCCGGTTGCGCCCGTTGCGTTTGGCCTGGTAGAGCGCTTGGTCCGCGTAGGCGATGAGCGACTCGCAGGCGGCATCGCGCTCCGGAATGACGCTAGACACCCCGATGCTGATGGTCACCGGAACGCGGACGCCATCAATGCGGAAATCCAGCGCTTCTACCGCCCGGCAAATGGTTTCAGCAATGTAGAAGCTGCCCTCCAAGTCCGTATGGGGCAATAGCGCAGAAAATTCTTCACCGCCGTAGCGGTAACACCGGTCAGCCGGGCGTTTGATGGCTTGCTGGATGGTTTGCGCCACCATCTTCAAGCAGGCGTCTCCGCCCAAGTGGCCGTAGGTGTCGTTGAAGTTTTTGAAGTGGTCCACGTCAATCATCAACAAACCGACCGGGCTGCGAATACGCATGGCGCGCTGCCATTCAAATTCAAATTGCTCGTTGAAGTAGCCCCGGTTGTTAATGGCGGTCAGACCGTCAATGTGGCTGAGGTCTTTGAGTTTCTCATTCGCTTTGGATAGCCCAAGCAGCGCCTCATCCAGTTCTTGGGTTCGCTCCTGAACCCGGCGCTCTAGGCTTTCATTGGCTTCTAGCTGGATACGCTCGTTGTCCTCTTTGAGGATGCGCATGCGGTGGGCTAGGGCAAAGGAAAGCAAAATCAGTTCGGCCACCGAGGCAATCTGCATACCGTATTCGGTAAACGTGTTGCTCGGAAAAATGCCAAAGGTCTTGAGGGCATAGACCATGATGCCTAGCAAAAGTGCTGTCCACGCCAGCATGAAAAAGCGTGCTTGCCGTACCCCAATTTTTAAAGACCATAAGCCCGTACTGACGACCAAGATAACGGTCAAGAGTGTGGTCGCCGTGCCCAATTTCATCGCAACGGAGTAGCTGGCCAGAATGGCTGCCACCATGGCCGCGACCGTGAGGGCCGCGTTTATCTTTAATAGGCGATCAAAGCGGGGCATATGCACCTTGGTCTCTAAAAAGACTCTTGCAAAGAACAGTGCAGCTAAGAGGTCAAAGCCTACAAAAAAGGGTGTGGCCATGTTGCCCCACTTGGGCGACTCTGGCCAGAGGTACTCAAAGGCCAAACCATTGAGTGACATCTGGAACAAGCCCCAACCAACGATATAGCCGACGTAGTACAGGTAGGAGATGTCCCTGATAGACACAAAAATCAACAGGTTGTAGAGCAGCATGGCCACCAGGGCGCCATAAAAGAGGCCCAGTGCCAGCTGCTCCTCATGGTCTTTGGCCAGCAGGGCGCGTGGGCTGCGCAGGAATAAGGGTACTTGCAAGGAGCCTTCGGTGCGCACCCGGATGTAGACCCGCACGCTTTCGCCGGTGGCAAGCGGAACATTGAACATCACGTTGCGGTGTTTTACGGCCCGTTTGGAGAACGGCAGCTTGTCGCCGCTGCGGTAAGTAACCACATTGTTATTGGCATCAATCAAATAGACGTTGATGTGATCCAGCGGCGGGTACAGGCATTCCAGTAGCCAGCGTTGCACTGGTGAGTCCTGGTTGTGCAAATCCAGACGGAACCACAGTGACGATTTGGTGAAGCTGAAACTGGGCACTGCCTTGTCGCTGGGGGTGAAGGGCTGGCGACTTTCTTCCTCAAGCACATCTTGCAGGCTCATCCGGCCTTCTTTGTCTTCAAAGTACGACAGGTGCAAACCCAGGGGGTAGTTCTCGGTTCCGTCCACCAAGTTGAGCACCTGGGAAGCAAAGGCATTGCCCAGTCCACCCAGCGACAATGCCAGAAACAGCATCGCGGTCGCCCACTTGGCGCGCCATCTCACAATGCCGACCACTGCGCCGTCAATTTTCATGGGGTGAAGCGACTCTGCGCAGGACTTATCCCACCGAGCCGAGAAGCAGAGGTCATCGTGTTTATGCCATTGTTCGATTGGAGGCCAAATGAGGCTATCACAGAAATACCGAACAACTAGTTGGTAGTTGCATGGAGATAGGGTCACGGAGGTGGGGCCCATGACCTGCGTTGGTGTCTTGCCACAACCGTTGTCAAACGGCGGTGCGGCGCGTGTCTAACACGGCCAGGTGGAGCCGTGTTCAGGCACCATGGCGCGCCAGCCGAGTTCGTGCTGGATGCGTACGCGCAGCGCGTCCGATGCTTGCATCTCGCCGTGAACGACATAAACCTGCTCCGGTGCATGGGGCATGGTGCGCAGCCATTGCATCAATTGCCCAGAATCGGCGTGTGCGGACGCGGACGCGAGTTGCACGACCTCTGCGTTGACCTCAACATCACGCCCATGGATGCGAATCGATTTGACACCGGCAAGCAGACTGGCACCCCGGGTCCCAGGCGCCTGGTAACCAGTCAGGATAATCATGTTGCGGTGGTTGCCCGCGCGTTGCGCAATGTGGTGCAAGACACGTCCACCCGTTGCCATACCGCTTGCGGACAAGATGACCATCGGACCATGGTGGCTGGAGAGTGCTTTGGACTCATCGGTGCTGGTAACCATGGTGGCACCATGCGACAGAGCCTTGGTTTCTTTGGCATTGAGTCGGTGTGCGCCCGAGTACTCCTCAAACAGATGGGTGGTGTGGACGGCCATGGGGCTGTCCAAGAAAACTGGCAAGCCATGCGGAATTTCTCCACTGGATTTGAGTTGCGCAATGGCATGAAGTACTGCCTGCGCACGACCTACGGCAAACACCGGTACCACCGCCACGCCACCGCGTTTGGCAACCTGGTGCAGGGCTGTTCCCAATTCCGCCAACAGCGTACTTTTGGCATGCTCGCGGTCGCCGTAGGTGGATTCAATGAGTACTGTGTCTGCGGCTGGCGCAGGGTCCGGTGCATACATCAGGGAGTCATCGGGTCGCCCCAGGTCGCCGGAGAACAATATGCGCCGCCCGCCCACCGCGAGAAAGACGCTGCAGGCACCCAAAATATGACCGGCAGAGCTAAAGGTGACGCGCCAGCGCGGTATTGGCTCAAACGTGGTGCCCACTTTGGCTGCATGGATGTGTGGCAGACAGTCCAGTGCGTCTTGGCGGGTGTAAAGAGGCAGGGCGGGGGCATGTTTGGAGAAGCCGTGGCGGTTGGCAAATGCGGCATCTTCTTCTTGAATGTGGCCACTATCGGGCAGCAAAATCTTGCACAGGGCCTGCGTGCCGGACGATGTATACACTTTGCCGGCAAAGCCTTCTTTGACCAACAGTGGCAGGTAGCCGCTGTGGTCTAAGTGGGCATGGGTCAGAACGACGGCGTCGATCTGGTCTGGGGCAATGGGCAGTGGTGTCCGGTTGCGCAATCGCAGTTGTTTGTAACCTTGAAACAGACCGCAATCGACCAGCATGCTGCGACCATCGTGTCGAACCAAGTACTTGGACCCGGTGACGGTATCGGCCCCGCCGAGAAAGGTGATGCTAACGGCCATGTGCTGCTACTTCGTTCGTGGCAGCCCATTCCCGAACAGAAATAAAAAATGCCGCCCAGTTCTTTATAGACCGGGCGGCATCGATTGGCGCAGCGCGTGCGGCGCGCCATTTGATCTGCGTCAACTGAATAAACTTTTTAGTCGGTCGGTCCAACTATCACCTGTGGGTGAATGTTTGCTTCCGCCTTTTTTAAAAGATTCATCAAGCTCGCGCATCAGGCGGCGCTGGTGTTCACTGAGCTTAACCGGTGTTTCCACGGTGATGTGGCAGTACAGGTCTCCTGGATAGCTAGAGCGCACACCCTTGATGCCTTTGCCCCGCAGGCGGAATTGCTTGCCGCTTTGGGTTCCCTCCGGAATGTCGATAGCCGCCTTACCGGCAAGGGTGGGAACATCAATTTCGCCGCCCAAAGTGGCGGTAGACATGCTAATAGGAATGGAGCAGTGTAGGTCGTCGCCTTCACGCTCAAAAATATCATGTTTTTTGAGCCGAATTTCGATGTACAGGTCGCCCGCAGGACCGCCGTTGGTTCCGGGCTCACCGTTGCCAGTGCTTCGAATCCGCATGCCGCCGTCGATACCCGATGGAATTTTGACTTCCAGGGTTTTCTGTTTTTTGAGCTTACCCTGCCCCTGGCATGCCGTGCACGGCTCAGGAATGACCTTGCCGTTTCCGCGGCAGGTAGGGCAGGTTTGCTGGACACTGAAAAACCCTTGGCGCATTTGCACAGCACCCGAGCCCGCGCAGGTGCCGCAGGTTTTGACCTGGGTGCCGGGTTTGGCACCACTGCCTTTGCAGCTGTCACAGGCTTCCCAGCTGGGAATGCGGATTTGGGCGTCTTTGCCTTTGGCCGCTTCCTCCAGCGTGATCTCCATGGCGTAGCTGAGGTCGCCGCCGCGGAAAACCTGTCGACCACCAGCGCGGCCGCCGCGCTGTTGACCAAACATGTCACCAAAAATGTCGCCAAAGGCTTCGGCAAAACCACCGTAACCTTCACCGCCAGGGCCGCGCATATTGGGGTCAACGCCCGCATGGCCGTGCTGGTCATAGGCCGCGCGCTTTTGCGGGTCAGACAGCATTTCGTAGGCTTCTTTGCACTCCTTGAACTTGTCTTCTGCAACCTTGGACGTGTCGCCCTGATTGCGGTCCGGGTGGTGCTTCATCGCAAGTTTGCGATAGGCCTTCTTGATGTCGTCATCGGAGGCGTTTTTAGGAACGCTCAGAATTTCGTAAAAATCTCTTTTAGCCATGGTTGCCGGACTGTGTTGGTCTGTGATTCACTGAGAATACTTAATGCAAAAAGCCACGCTGACGATTCCGGTGGGATGCGTCAGTCGCGGCGGACTGAATAGGTACGCTGACGCGTGTACCGTTAGCCCTTCTTGACTTCCTTGACTTCAGCGTCTACCACGTTGTCGTCTGCCGCCGCTGCGCCGCCGGAATGTCCTGCAGCATGGGCTTGTTCGCCAGTCGCATCTGCGCCGGCTTCAGTGGCCTGCTTGGCCTGTGCGTCGGCGTACATCTTCTCGCCTAGCTTTTGACTGGCAGCCATCAGGGCCGTGTTTTTCTCGTCGATGACCGCTTTGTCGTCGCCTTTGATAGCGTCTTCCAGTTCTTTGGTTGCGGCTTCGATTTTTGCCTTCTCGTCTGCTTCGAGCTTGTCGCCGTATTCGGCCAGGTTTTTCTTTACGCTGTGCAGGTTGCTGTCAGCCTGGTTCTTGGACTGAACCAGCTCCAATTTTTTCTTGTCGTCCGCCGCATTGAGCTCGGCATCCTTCACCATTTGCTGAATCTCTGCTTCGGACAAGCCGGAGTTGGCCTTGATGGTGATCTTGCTTTCTTTGCCTGTGCCTTTGTCCTTGGCTCCGACATGCAAAATTCCGTTCGCATCAATGTCAAACGAGACTTCAATCTGGGGTGTTCCACGCGCGGCAGGTGGAATACCTTCGAGGTTGAACTCACCGAGCATCTTGTTTCCAACGGCAATTTCGCGCTCGCCTTGAAACACCTTGATGGTCACGGCAGGTTGGTTGTCATCGGCGGTCGAGAATGTCTGTGCGAACTTGGTCGGAATGGTGGTGTTCTTGGTGATCATCTTGGTCATGACGCCGCCCATAGTTTCGATGCCCAGAGACAGAGGAGTCACGTCTAATAGCAGCACGTCTTTACGGTCGCCACTGAGCACTTGGCCTTGAATGGCAGCACCAACGGCCACAGCCTCGTCAGGGTTTACGTCTTTGCGAGGTTCCTTCCCAAACAACTCTTTGACTTTCTCCTGCACCTTGGGCATCCGTGTCATACCGCCAACCAGAATAACGTCGTGAATATCGGCGACGTTAACGCCAGCATCTTTGATCGCGGTACGGCAAGGTGCGATGGTGCGTTCGATCAACTCTTCCACCAAGCTTTCCAGCTTGGCACGGGTGAGTTTGATGCTCAGGTGTTTGGGGCCGGAGGCATCAGCGGTCACGTAAGGCAGGTTGATGTCCGTCTGGGCGCTGCTGGAGAGCTCAATCTTGGCTTTCTCGGCGGCTTCTTTCAGGCGCTGCAGGGCCAGCACATCTTTGCCCAGGTCTACGCCTTGTTCTTTCTTGAATTCGGTAATGATGAAGTCGATGATGCGCTGGTCAAAGTCTTCACCGCCCAAGAAGGTATCGCCGTTGGTAGACAACACTTCGAACTGTTTTTCACCGTCGACGTCAGCGATTTCGATAATGGAGACGTCAAAGGTTCCGCCGCCGAGGTCATACACGGCAATCTTGCGATCACCTTTTTCGTTTTTATCCAGCCCAAACGCCAGGGCCGCTGCGGTTGGCTCGTTGATGATACGTTTGACATCCAAGCCTGCAATGCGGCCGGCGTCTTTGGTCGCTTGACGTTGTGCGTCGTTGAAGTAGGCTGGAACGGTGATGACCGCATCGGTGACTTCTTCGCCGAGGTAATCTTCCGCAGTCTTCTTCATTTTGCGCAAAATGTCGGCGCTGACCTGCTGCGGCGCCATCCGGTTGCCACGCACTTCTACCCACGCGTCGCCGTTGTCCGCTGCGGCAATTTTGTAAGGCATCAAATCGATGTCTTTTTGCACTTCCTTTTCGGTGTACTTGCGACCGATAAGGCGCTTGACCGCATACAAAGTGTTTTTTGGGTTGGTAACCGACTGGCGTTTGGCCGAAGCGCCTACCAATACTTCACCGTCCTCTTGGTACGCAATGATGGACGGGGTCGTGCGGGCACCTTCCGCGTTTTCAATCACTTTAGGCGTATTGCCTTCCATGATGGCAACGCATGAATTGGTGGTTCCGAGGTCAATGCCGATGATTCTTCCCATGGTTAACTCCTGCTAATTTTCAAAAAAGGTTTAGATGAGGACAACTTGATGCCAATGGCAGAGATTTCAAGAGCCAGACACATGAATGCAGCAGAAACGAAACCAAGTTCGTTCTGCCGTCTGCGAGATTACGATTTCGGGGCGGAAACGGTCACCAATGCAGGGCGCAGAATGCGGTCAGCAATGGAATAGCCTTTTTGCAAAAGGCTAACGACCGTGTTGGCTTCCTGTTCGGATGGCACGACGCTGATTGCCTGGTGCTGGTGGGGATCAAATGCAGTACCTGCAGCGGGCGCAATGGCCACTACTTTGTTTCGCTCCAAGGCCGCGATCAGCTGGCGCAGCGTGGCTTGCGCACCTTCGCGTATTTGGTCAATCGTGGCATCCTTGATCAAGAGACCGGCCTCTAGACTGTCTGCTACCGGCAGCAGGCTATCGGCGAAACTTTCAACTGCGAACTTGCGGGCCTTTGAAATCTCTTCTTCGGCGCGGCGGCGGGCGTTCTCAGCATCCGCCTTGGCACGCAGGTATTGGTCGGCCAGATCACTGCTCTTGGCTTGCAATTCGGCGAGCTCGGCCTGGACTTGGACCAAGGCATCGGAGCTTGGTGTGGAGACCATATCCTGGGTGCTTTGGTACGGCGCGGTGGATGGAGAGGCGTGGGGCGTAGACGGAGTATCGGACATGCGCTAATAAAAGGAGTAGTGGATTACTGAATCCAGTATTGGGGCGTTGCGTCGGGATTCAAGTGGCGGGTGTATAAATTTACTCCCGCCGACGCGTGATGCCCGAGGGTCAGGCAGACGTAGCAAGCAGTTCTACGTCGAACTTGAGCGTGGCATTGGGCGGAATGACCCCGCCTGCACCGCGGCTTCCGTAGCCGAGGTCGGCTGGAATGATGAGGGTGCGGGCGCCGCCCACCTTCATTCCAGCAACGCCTTCATCCCAGCCGCGAATGACCATGCCAGCGCCCAAATGGAACACGAAGGGGTCATTGCGGTCTTTGCTGGAGTCGAATTTTGCGCCTTGGGTGCCGTTGTTGTAGAGCCAGCCGGTGTAGTGCACGGTGACACTCTGCCCTTTAGCCGCTACTGCACCACTGCCCTCGGTGGTGTCGAGGTATTGAAGGCCGGTGGGGGTTGTATGCATATGAATTCCTTGGGGTTGTAGTTGTGCGCCGCGAATGTCGCCCACTATGGCCGCAACCATGCGGCTGCAAAGCCCTAAATTATGCCGCAGACAAAAAAGACAGGGCCAGCCTGTCTTTTTATTGGGCCAATTAGGCCTGCAGTCTATTTATTTGGCTTTTTTTGCTTGTCCGGTCGCCCATTTTCCTGCAAAGGCCTGCAAATCCCCCATGCGCTTGAGCAAATCTGCCCCAACACCTGTGACGGAGTAGCCGTCGCCACTGTGGGTCATGAGACCGGCCTCGCGCAATTCTTTGATTCGGGTGTTAAGCGTATTGGGCGTGATGCCGCCCACACTGTCTTGCAAAAGACGAAAGGTTTGTGCGTGGCCATCCCGTAGCGCCCAAAGCACACGCATGGCATAGCGAGACTCCAGCAAGCTCAGAAGCTGGCTGATGGCGACCGATTCTTTCGAACTCATTAACGACCCCTCTTGGATGCAGATTTTTTGTTCGGATGGCTCGCCAGCCGTGGGGCTGTTCGTAGCGAATTACCCGACATGTTGAAGTAGGTGGGGACTATATCGCAATTTATGGCCTGCTACAAGATTCATAGCTTGACCGCAACGGTTGCACGACGTGGCGGGGCTATTTGTGGCATTTTGGCAAATGTCAGTCGACGTTTTGCAGGGGTTGGATTGTGGGTGTCCGAATCTGCGGTGACGTGCTCTTGTCAGAGTCGGGCAGAAATGCTAACGTCAACGCAGTTTTCCCTTTTTACGGGGTGCAGGAGGGGTCCATGGTATTTAATTTTGAGCAGGTCCATAACTACTATGAACGGCTCGTATTTGAGGAAGTGGCGCGGCGTTCGGAGGCCACCCCTGGGTTCAGTAGCGACATGCTTGCCGACGTTGCCTGTGTGGCATTAAACCGGCTGCCGTCACGCTACGTGCGCCACGACGTGGATCTAATGTTCTACCTGACCGAACATGAACGCCATGCCATTGATGTGTCGCTCGAAGAGGTGTTGCAATTTGCGTTCCGGTTTGTCAGGGAACGCGCCAAGAAATAGACCTGTTACAGAGTCGCTTGAACTTTGCCGTAAAGTTCGGCGGTGACCTCCGGCATTACGCCAAACCACGCAGCAAAGGCCGGGCGCGCCTGGTGTAGCAGCATGCCAAGTCCATTTACCGTGGGATTGCCGTGCAACCTGGCCGCGGTCAAAAGTGGTGTTTCCAAGGGCACATAAATAATATCGGACACGAGCGCCTCAGCGGGTAGGTGGTCCAGCCGCAGCTCCAAGGCAGGCTCGCCGTGCATTCCCTGGTTGGTCGTGTTGACCAATAAGCTTACCCCGGCCAATGCTTCGTGCCGCTCATCCCAAGCGATGGCCCGCACTTCAGGGCCAAGTTCTTGGGCCATGTCATGGGCTTTTCCAAAACTGCGGTTGGTCAAGCGAACCTCACTGGCGCCGTTTTGGATAAGCGCAACAATGATCGCCCGTGCAGCACCACCAGCACCCACAACGGTGATGGGGCCGGCATCGGCCTTCCAGCTTGTTTGTGCTTCGTACAGACTTTGGATATATCCAAACCCATCGGTATTCAAACCGGTGAGCGAGCCGTCGGGTTCTACCATCACGGTATTGACTGCGCCGATACGCTGCGCCAGCGGATCAATGCGGTCTACCGATTTCAGTGCCTCCACTTTGTGAGGAATGGTGAGGTTGCACCCGGCGAATCCAAGAATGGGCAGGCTGCGAAGGGCTGCCGAAAGCCGCCCGGGTTGCACCGGCAGCAGGACGTAAGCGCCCTTCAACCCGTACTGTGTAATCCAGTGGTTGTGGATGACCGGTGATCGCGAATGCGCCACCGGCCAACCCATTACACCGGCTAGCTTGTAGGGCGCCTCTATTGCCATTGCGAAGAACTCGCAATTTTTCGCAGGGCCGCCCCAAGAAAAATTAGCCTCCCTGGGGGGCAGCGACCCGCGTAGCGGTGGAGCGTGGGGGCCACAAATTTACAGGTTGTCGGTAAAACTGCGCAGCTTGTCCGAACGCGATGGGTGCTTGAGTTTGCGCAGCGCCTTGGCTTCGATCTGGCGAATACGCTCGCGCGTCACGTCGAACTGCTTGCCCACTTCTTCCAGTGTGTGGTCGCTGGTCATCTCGATACCAAAACGCATGCGCAGCACTTTGGCTTCGCGCGGTGTCAGGCTGTCCAGAATGTCTTTGACCACATCGCGCAGACCGGCTTGCATGGCTGCTTCCATCGGGGCGGTGTTGGCACCGTCTTCGATGAAATCACCCAAGTGGCTGTCATCATCGTCACCAATCGGCGTCTCCATGGAAATCGGCTCTTTGGCGATTTTCATGATCTTGCGGATCTTGTCTTCCGGAATTTCCATGCGCTCGGCCAAAACGGATGCATCAGGCTCAAAGCCAAACTCTTGCAAATGCTGGCGACTGATGCGATTCATCTTATTGATGGTCTCGATCATGTGCACCGGGATACGGATGGTGCGCGCCTGGTCCGCAATACTGCGGGTAATGGCCTGGCGAATCCACCAGGTGGCGTAGGTCGAAAACTTGTAGCCGCGCCGGTACTCGAACTTGTCCACCGCCTTCATCAGGCCGATGTTTCCCTCTTGGATCAGGTCCAGGAACTGCAAGCCACGGTTGGTGTACTTCTTGGCAATGGAAATCACGAGACGCAGATTGGCCTCGATCATTTCTTTTTTGGCAGCGCGCGATGCGTACTCACCTGCGTTCATACGCTTGTTGATGTCTTTAAGCTGGTCCAGCGGCACCACCACAGCGGCTTGCAGATCGGTCAGTTTTTGTTGCAGATCTTGCACGGGCGGAATGTTGCGGCCCATGATGGCGCTCCACGGCTTACCAGCCGCTGCCTGCTTCTCAATCCATTTCAGATTGAGCAGTTGGGAGGCTACCTTGTTGCCGTTTTTGTCGCGGCCACTGAAATCAGCAATAAAGCTTTCCTGTGAATAACCGCACTTGTCGACGATGATGCGGCGCAGTTCGCGCTCTTTCTTGCGGACGTCGTCGACCTGCGAGCGCACCATGTCACACAGTTTTTCAATCGCCTTGGCGGTGAAGCGAATCGACATGAGTTCTTCGGACAGGGTCTTCTGCATTTTGTTGTAGGCAGGGGTTCCGTAACCCTCTTTGTCGTACACCTTGTGCACTTTTTCAAAGTAGTCACGCAACTTGTCAAAGCGCTCGAGTGCTTGCTTTTTCAGTTCTTCCAGCTTTTTAGTGAGGGCCTTGGAGCCACCTTTGCCGTCGTCATCGTCGGCTTCGTCGAACTCGTCAAAATCTTCCTCGGCCACGTAGTCGTCGGCCTCATTGGGGTTTGAGAAGCCGTCCACGATGGTGGTAATAACCACTTTGCTTTCGCGAATGTCTTCGCCCAGGCGCAGGATCTCGGCGATTGTTGCAGGGGATGCACTGATGGCTTCCATCATGTCCATCAAGCCGCCTTCAATGCGCTTGGCAATCTCGATCTCGCCTTCGCGGGTCAGCAACTCTACCGTGCCCATTTCGCGCATGTACATACGCACGGGGTCGGTGGTGCGGCCGAATTCACTGTCCACTGTGGATAAAGCGGCCTCGGCTTCTTCTTCGGCTTCTTCCGCCGTGGCTGCGGTAGACACATTGTTGTTGAGCAACAAGGTTTCGGCGTCTGGCGTTTGCTCGTAGACCGCTACACCCATGTCGTTGAGCATGGAGATGACGACTTCGAGTGTCTCGGCATCGACCAGCTTGTCGGGCAGGTGGTCTGAAATCTCACCGTGTGTGAGGTAGCCACGCGTCTTGCCGAGGGTGATCAGGGCCTTGAGGCGCTGGCGGCGCTTGGCGATGTCTTCCTCAGAGAGCACCGTCTCGTCTAGACCAAACTCTTTCATCAAGGCGCGCTCTTTGGCCTTGCTGATCTTCATACGCAGCGGCTTAACCTTCTCTCCCGTGGCAGATACGGCCGCTGTGTCGTTGGTTTCGCCGACTAAATCAGCCTCGACGTCTGACATGTCCATGTCGTCACCTGACGATTCGGCAGCCGCTTTGGGCTTGCGACCCCGCTTTGCGCCGGTTTTGGCGGGTGCGCTGGACTCAGCTGCTGCGGCCTTTGGTGGGCGCCCAGGTTTTTTCTTGACCGTTGCACCCGAATTCAGGAGCGCGTCAGCTGCTTCCTTCAAGAGTTGAGCCTTTGACTTGGTAACGGGTGTCTTGGATGCTGGCACGGATGGGGCTTTCTTATCAGACGACTTCGGAGGTGGGATCGCATACGCTGGCTTTTAGGCAGCACCGCGTAACCTCGGGACATAAAAACGGGCGAAATAAGCGAGTGCCGTTTACGGTGCACGACGTGCAATCGCAGTAGGCAGGGGAAATAAAAATTTCCCCAAATGGCAAGGAGAGAGGGCGAACATTTGGGATGCAGTCCTTGCGGTAAGGTGGCCTATTGGGGGCTTCCCAATGGTTGGCCTGGGCCGGAGGTGCTGCTGTCGCGCTTGCCGAAACAGCCTGACATTATAACTTTTTACATAGGAAATTCAAGGGAATTTGCAGGATTTGTGATGGACGCAACGCTTTACCCATCAAATAAAATTATGCAGTTTCAAAAAAGCCCATTAGTTGGTTGGCTCACCGGTGGGGCGCATTGCCGACTCCAGCAGTAATCGTCGATTTTGAAGTTCTCGGTAGCGGCGCAAGGCCTCTGGATCTTGACCAGAAACCGCAATGGCCAATGTTTCTTGCTCTTTGAGCCGCTCGACTAGCATGCGGTGGAGCAGGTCGCGGAGCTCCGATTCGGACTCATTGGTTGCGTCGCCCGTTGGGTCAGTGCGCAGGGCAGGGTCTGCCATCAGACGTACAGCCAAGTCTTCTACCTCGTGGCCCTGAAGCTCGTCACGCAGCGCCCCCCATGCCAGCGGACCGTGCTCATGTAACTGAGTTTCCAGCCACGCTAACAAAGTTCCATGTGGGTCGGGTAGTTCACAAAGTAGGGCGTGGTCTTCTCCGGAAAGTGTTTCCCATAGGCCACTATGGCGCAGCAATATGCGGGTGGCGTGGTCGGCGCGGCTTGCAGGGGCCGAGCGTGGGCCTGTGGAAGAGCGTTGCGCGGCATAGGTGCCTTTGTCTTTCCAATTGCCTTTCCACGCCCCAGAGCGACCGCTGCGCTTTCCGTGGTTTTCGTTATCAGCCATACGCTCAGGGCGCCAGGGCGCGTCCACCAATGGAGGTGGGTCTGCAAGCGGTCTTGTGTGCAGAGCCACGGCACTCCACAACGACAAAAGGTCTTGGCTGCCAATTTGTACCTGGTTGGCCAGCTCTGTCAGAAGTTGTACCTTCAATGCCCCTTCCGGCATGAGTTGCCACAGTGGTTTTGCATTGGCGGCCATGTGGGCACGCCCCTCAGCCGTCGATACGTCGCAGTCTTCCCGCGCAGCTTCGACCAAAAAGCGACTCAGGGGTGTAGCTTCGTTCACGTAGCTGGTGAATGCATCTTTGCCGTTAGCGCGGATAAAGCTGTCTGGGTCGTGTTCTGCCGGTAAGAACAGAAATTTGATGCTGCGTACATCGCTGGCGTAGGGCAAGGCGGCGTCCAGCGCTTTGCGTGCGGCGCGCCGCCCGGCAGCGTCGCCGTCAAAACTAAACACCACCGTGTCGGTAAATCGAAATAGTTTATGGATATGGTCCGCCGTGCAGGCCGTGCCCAGGGTAGCGACGACGTTGGGAAAACCCAGCTGTGCCAAGGCCACCACGTCCATATAGCCTTCAGTTACCAATACAAAGCCGTGTTCGCGCAAGGCGTTGCGCGCCTCGAACAGTCCATACAGCTCCCGCCCTTTGCTAAATACGGGAGTTTCGGGGGAGTTGAGGTATTTGGGCTTATCGTCACCCAACACCCGCCCGCCAAACCCGATGCATTCGCCTTTGATGTTGCGAATGGGGAACATCACCCGGTCACGGAACCGGTCGTAGCGCTTTTCTTCGGTGCTGCCCTCTTCGGTGTTGCTAATGACCAAGCCACTTTCCACGAGGAGTGGGTCGTCGTAGTGGGGAAATACGCTGGCTAGGCTGCGCCAGCCCTCTGGTGCGTAACCCAGTCCAAACTGCTTAGCGATGGCGCCGGACAGGCCGCGCCCTTTGAAGTAGTCAATGGCACGCGGGGATACTTTGAGGGCACGGCGGTAGGCTTCGCCCGCCTTCTCCAGGACGTCGCTCAAGGTATCTTGCTTTTGGCGCTGTGCTTGTGCGCGGGCGCGGTCTTCGGGTGAGGCGTCTTCTTCCGGAACCTGCATGCCGTATTGCTGCGCCAGGTCTTTGACGGCTTCTACAAAACTCATGCCCGCGTGGTCCATCAAAAAACTGATCGCATTGCCGTTCTTGCCACAACCGAAGCAATGGTAGAACTGCTTGGTGGGGCTCACTGAGAAGGAGGGCGACTTCTCCCCATGGAACGGGCACAGCCCCATGAAATTGGCGCCGCCCTTTTTGAGCTGCACATAGCGGCCTACGATCTCCACCACGTCCGTGCGCGAGAGCAGTTCTTGAATGAACGTTTGGGGAATGGCCATGGTGTGATTGTAGAAACCTGCGCGCGCCAAGTCGTGACGCGGTTGTCGCTGCTCAACCTGCGAACTTATGTCCCCTTCGCCCGGCGCTGGAGGTGGATTGTTTGGGTTGATACCACTTTGGCTGCCTGATCGCCACTCGCTGGCATTAGGTCTTGCAGGGTTACCCCATCAAGTACCGCCAGGTAGGCACTAGTTGCAGTGTTCAGAATACCTTTAAGAGCGCATGAAGGCGTCAGGATGCAGGTGTTGCGTTCCCGATCAAAACATTCAGCCATATAGAAGTCAGTTTCTGTGTTGCGGACAACTGTCCCGATGTTGATGTCGGCGGGCCCTTTGCCTAAACGCAGTCCACCGTTACGCCCCCGAACGGTTTGAATGACCCCCAGCACCCCGAGTTGATGGACGACCTTTGTGAGGTGGTTTTTGGCAATATTGTGCAAGTCCGCTATGTCTTGGATGGTGACCAAGCGGTCCTGCTGCGCACCGAGGTACATCAAGGTGCGCAACGCGTAGTCGGTGTAAGCAGTCAGTTTCATGGTGGGGTGAATGGGTGTGCCGGATGCGGTTTTACAGTGGAATTAAATGCCTGATTGAGTGGGCCTGTGTATCACACTTTTACGACGTGACTGCCTCAATAGGAAAAATAGAGGCACCGCATTAAACATGCATTCAAAATGTTTTTCATAAAAAGATGCATATAAAATGCATGTTACGACGATTTGTCTTTTTTACCATTAACTACCAAGGAAATTTGTAATGCATTCAACGCGCAAACTTTGGACTTGGCTCGCTGTCATCTGTGCCTTGTCTTTTGCCGTTCTCGGCTGGGTCGGAACAGAGATCTATCTGACAGCGCCGCCGATTCCGAAACAGGTCATCAGCACCCAGGGCGAGGTACTCTTTTCCGAAGGTCAGGTTCAACGCGGCCAGGAAGCTTGGCTTTCCGCGGGTGGGCAGCAGCTCGGTTCGGTCTGGGGGCACGGCGCTTATGTGGCGCCTGACTGGTCGGCCGACTGGCTGCACCGTGAGGCGCTGGCATTGCGCGACATTTGGTCAAAACGCGATTTCGGAAAGAAATTCGAAGACCTGAACGTCGGCCAGAGGGGTGAGTTGGGCGCCCGGCTGAAAAATGAGATGCGCGCCAATACCTATGACGCCGCCACTGGCGTCATCACGCTCTCGCCAGAGCGTGCGCAGGCTGTGCAGCAGATCACCAAGCACTACACCGACCTGTTCGGAGATGCGCCGTCCATGGACAAGCTGCGCGAGCAGTACGCCATGAGCGCCGACACCTTGCCCAATCCAGAAGACCTAAAGGCGCTGCCAGCGTTTTTCTTTTGGTCGTCATGGGCTGCAGCAACCGACCGCCCCGGTGAAACTGACTTGAGCTACACCAGCAACTGGCCGCACGATGCACTGGTCGGTAACACCCCGACCGCCGGCGCTGGCATCTGGTCGATTGCCAGTGTGATCCTCATGATCGGGGCCATCGCTGGAATGATTTTTTACCACTCGTCGGGCAAGGAAGAGGGCGATCCCACGCCACCCAAGACCGATCCCTTGTTTGACATGAAGCCGACACCGTCGATGAAGGCCACGCGCAAGTATTTTTACGTGGTGATCGGCTTGATCCTGGCGCAGATCGGCATGGGCGTGATTACTGCGCACTACGCGGTCGAGGGCCAAAGCTTCTTTGGCTTGCCGTTGGGTCAGATTCTGCCCTACACCGTGAGTCGCACTATTCACACCCAGTTCGCGGTTCTGTGGATTGCGACCGCTTGGCTGGCCACTGGTCTGTACATTGCGCCGGCCATTTCTGGTCAGGAACCCAAGTACCAGAAGCTAGGTGTTGATGTGCTTTTTTACGCTTTGCTGTTCATCGTCGTCGGATCTACCGCCTTCGGCTGGATCGGCAGCCTGCAACACCTGGGCAGCAGTTTCAGTTTTTGGATCGGCAACCAGGGCCTTGAATACACTAGCATGGGCCGCATTTGGCAAATCCTTCTGTTCATCGGATTGCTGTTCTGGGTCACTCTGCTGGGTCGCGGACTGCTGCCCGCGCTCAAGAAGCCGTCTGAAAGCCGCGGCCTTATCGCCATGGTGTTCCTTTCGGCACTGTGTATTGGCGCGTTTTACGCCAGTTCGTTGGCCTGGGGTCGACACACCCATTACTCGATGATCGAGTACTGGCGCTGGTGGCTGGTCCACCTCTGGGTTGAAGGCTTCTTTGAAGTGTTCGCCACAGCGGTCATCGCACTGCTGTTCACCCGCCTAGGCCTGATTCGTGCTAGCACGGCCAACAGTGCCATCGTGATGGAAACTATCGTGTTCCTACTCGGCGGCATCTTGGGTACGCTGCACCACCTGTACTTCACCGGCACGCCGACCTATGTGATTGCAATTGGCGCCATGTTCTCGGCGCTGGAAGTGGTGCCGCTGGCCATGATTGGATTCGAGGCCTACAGCAGCTATCAGCGTTCTAAGGCCGCGCCCTGGGTGCAGTCTTACAAATGGTCGATCATGTGCTTCATCGCCGTCGGTTTCTGGAATGTGGTGGGCGCCGGTCTGCTGGGCTTTACCGTCAACACGCCTATTGCGCTGTACTACCTGCAAGGCCTGAATATGACGGCCGCCCACGGTCACGCCGCATTGTTTGGCGTCTATGGCATGCTCGGTATCGGTCTGCTATTGTTCTGCTTGCGTGGTTTGTCTCCACGCGCCGTATGGTCTGACAAGCTGCTGCAACACATGTTCTGGTGGCTCAATATCGGCCTTGCCATGATGGTGTTCATCTCGCTCGTTCCCGCAGGCATCTACCAGGCTTGGGCCAGCATCACCGAGGGCATGTGGTTTGCCCGCTCGCCTGCGGTGGTGCACTCGCATTTCATGGAAACTATGGTTTGGCTGCGCGTTCCCGGGGACGTGGTGTTTACTGTAGGTGCTTTGTTCCTGGCGCTGTTTGCGATCAAGCTACTCACCGGTGACAAGCGTCCGCAAGCTGTCGGGGTGCTCGGTGCGCAAACCCATACGGCCTGATAGAGGTTGGATGCGCTTTATCATTGCTCCATGACAAGCCATCACACCGATATTGATATTTCTGAAGCGCTGGTCCGCCGATTTGACACATCCGGGCCACGCTACACCTCTTACCCGACTGCGGACCGTTTTCATGCCGGTTTTACGGCCGAAACCTACCAGTCGTACCTAGAGGAGCGTGCGGGCAGGGCGGGTAATCCGCCCTTGTCGATTTACATGCATCTGCCGTTTTGTGAGTCGCTGTGCTATTTTTGCGCCTGCAACAAGATCATCACCAAAGACCATGCCCGTGTGAGCGAATACCTGCGCTACCTGGACAAAGAAATGGCCCTGGTTGCCGCGCGCTTAGGCAGCGACCGCAAAACGGTGCAGCTGCACCTGGGTGGTGGAACCCCCACCTTTTTTAATGCCGATGAGCTGCGCCAGCTGATGACCATGCTGCGCAGCCACTTTACCTTTACCCCAGACGCCGAGCTGGGGGTGGAGATAGACCCGCGCACCGTGCAGGCCGGTACTTTGGAGTTGTTGGCCGAGCTGGGCTTTAACCGCAATAGTTTTGGCGTGCAAGACTTTGATGCCGAAGTGCAAAAGGCCGTCAACCGCATCCAGCCGCTAGAGATGGTGGAGCAGGCGGTGGCAGAGAGCCGTAAGTTCAACTTTCACTCCATCAACGCTGACCTGATTTATGGTCTGCCCAAGCAAACGCTGGAGAGCTTTAGCCGCACGTTGGATAGTTTGATCCGCGTCGCACCCGACCGCATTGCGCTGTACAACTACGCGCATTTGCCCAAGCGTTTCAAGGCGCAGCGCCTGATTGTGGCCATTGACTTGCCATCGGCCGAAGCGCGTTTGCAAATCTTTTTAATGTCCATGCGCCGTCTGCTCGATGCGGGCTACGTATACATCGGTTTGGACCACTTTGCCAAACCCGATGACGAATTGAACAAAGCCCGCCTAAACCAAACCCTACACCGCAATTTTCAGGGCTACACCACGCGCTCGGAGTGCGATTTGATCGGCTTTGGCGTCTCGGCCATCAGCAAGGTGGGGCATTCCTACAGCCAGGCGGTACGCACACTTAACGCCTATTACGAACACCTGGACGCTGGCCGATTGCCCATCGATAAAGGCTTCGCACTGAGTGCCGATGATGTGCTGCGACGCGACATTATCATGACGCTGATGTGCAGCGCACCGGTGGAGTTTGATGCGATCCGGCACGACTATGGTGTTGATTTTGCCACTTACTTTGCGACGGAGCTCCGGCAGCTTCGCCCGTATGAAGAGGCTGGTCTGATCAAGGTCGACGCGAGCGCGATCCGCGTAACCTCCAAGGGGCGTTTGTTTGTGCGTGCCAGTGGAATGGTGTTTGACAAGTTCTTGGGCCAACCCACCACCTCCACATACTCCAAGCTGATTTAGCCAGCGCACGGTATTCGCGGCAGTTTTGTGCCGAAGCTGCTGCGTTTCCGCACTGTTTCCAGTAGTGTTATCTCTAGGTAGTGAGTTGACAAATTTCGTGCTCACTATAAGATATATACGAAATGAATCTTATGAAAGAATTGACCTATGGCCATCACCTTGACTGAAGCCGCAGCCAAACAAATCAACGCCCAACTTGCCAGGCACGGCAGCGGCGTGGGCCTGCGGGTGGGGGTGAAACCGGTAGGCTGCTCAGGCCTAACGTATACCTACGACATTGCGGACGTCCTGCAAACCGACGATCAGGTGTTTGAACACTTTGGCGCCAAATTGTTCGTCGATGCGCAGGCATTGAGCAGCCTCGATGGTTCCAACTTGGATTACGTGAGCGAAGGTATGAAAAAGACCTTTCAATTCGACAACCCCAACGTCAGCAGCACCTGCGGCTGCGGCGAGAGCTTTAACCTGAAAAAGGCATAGCATGAGCGACACCCTGCAAGACCTGGTCAGCCAGCCTTACCGGCATGGCTTTGTGACCGACATTGCCACCGACGTTGCGGCCAAGGGCTTGAGCGAAGACACGGTGCGCATGATTTCTGCCAAGAAGAACGAGCCCGAGTGGTTGCTGGAGTTCCGCCTGAAAGCTCTGCGCCATTGGCTCACCATGAAAGATCCGGCTTGGGCCAAGCTGCAGCACCCCCCCATCGACTTTCAAAACATCAGCTACTACGCCGCGCCCAAGAAGAAGGCCAAGCTGGCCAGCATGGACGAGGTGGACCCAGAGCTGCTGCGCACTTTTGAGAAGCTGGGTGTGCCTATGCATGAGCGCGCAGCTTTGGCTGGCGTGGCGGTGGACGTGATTTTTGACAGTGTGTCGGTCGCCACCACCTACAAAGCCAAGCTGGCCGAGGTGGGCATCATCTTTGGTTCCATGTCCGACGCGGTGCAAAACCACCCCGAGCTGGTGAAAAAGTACCTGGGCACTGTGGTGCCAGCGGCTGACAACTTCTATGCTGCACTCAATTCGGCAGTTTTCACCGATGGCTCGTTTTGCTACATCCCAAAAGGCGTCAAGTGCCCGATGGAGCTGTCCACCTACTTTCGCATCAACACCGAAGAAACTGGCCAGTTTGAGCGCACCCTGATCGTGGCCGAAGAAGGCGCCAGCGTGTCGTACTTGGAAGGCTGCACCGCGCCCAAATTTGACACCAACCAGTTGCACGCGGCTGTGGTGGAATTGGTGGCGCTGGACAACGCCGACATCAAATACTCCACCGTACAAAACTGGTATGCGGGAGATGAAAACGGCCTGGGCGGCATCTATAACTTTGTCACCAAACGTGGCTTGGCCAAGGGCGTGAACTCGCGCATTGCTTGGACGCAGGTGGAGACTGGCTCGGCCATCACCTGGAAATACCCGTCTTGCATTTTGCAGGGCGACAACTCGGTGGGCGAGTTTTATTCGGTCGCGGTGACCAACCACCACCAGCAGGCCGACACCGGCACCAAGATGATCCATTTGGGCAAGAATACGCGCAGCACCATCGTCAGCAAAGGTATCTCAGCCGGGCAATCCAGCAACAGCTACCGTGGGCTGGTCAAGGTGATGCCCACCGCCAGCAACGCGCGCAGCTACTCACAGTGCGACTCGATGCTGATCGGCCAGAAGAGCGGCGCGCACACCTTCCCCTACATTCATGTGCGCAACGACAGTGCCACCGTGGAGCACGAGGCCTCTACCTCGCGCATTGGTGAAGACCAGCTGTTCTATTTTGCCCAGCGCGGCATCGACGCCGAAGAGGCCATCTCCATGATCATCAACGGATTCTGCAAAGACGTGTTCCAACAGCTGCCCATGGAGTTTGCCGTAGAGGCCACCAAATTACTCGGATTAAAACTTGAAGGGAGCGTCGGATGATTTTGCCCAATAGCCCGGTCTTGCTGGACGTGCGCAACCTGCACGCCAACATCAATGGCACACCTATTCTCAAGGGCCTGAACCTGACCATTCGGCGCGGCGAAGTGCACGCCATCATGGGCCCCAATGGCTCGGGCAAAAGCACGCTGTCCAAAGTGCTGGCTGGCCACACCGCTTATGAAGTGACGAGCGGCGAAGTGCTGTTTGAGGGAACCAATCTGTTGGAACTCTCACCCGAGGCGCGCGCACGCGCCGGGGTGTTTCTGGCATTTCAGTACCCCATTGAAATTCCGGGTGTGGGCAACAGCCAGTTTTTGCGCTTGGCCTACAACACCGTACAAGGCGCACGCGGCAAAGAAGAGCTGGACCCACTGGAGTTTGACGACATGGTGCGTGAAAAAATGAAGCTGCTGGAAATGCGGCCCGAGTTTTTGCAACGCAGCGTCAATGAAGGCTTCTCGGGTGGCGAGAAAAAGCGCAACGAGATTTTGCAAATGGCCTTGTTGGAGCCTACGCTGGCTATTCTGGACGAGACCGATTCGGGTCTGGACATTGACGCGCTGCGCGTCATCTCGCACGGCATCAACCAGTTGGCCCATGCGGACCGGTCTTTACTGCTGATTACCCACTACCAGCGCTTGTTGGACCATATCGTGCCGGACTTTGTGCATGTCATGGAGAGTGGCCGCATCAGCAAAACCGGTGGCAAAGAGCTGGCGCTGGAGTTGGAGACCCGGGGTTACGACTGGACAACACAAACGGCTGCTGCACCGGTGCATGCCGCCGAGGCGTTGTCATGAACACTGCCATTGCACAGCACGCGGTCCAAGTTCCTGTCGACGGGTCTACGGAGGCAGCGGCCAGCGCAGTTACCACCGCCTCTGCCAACGCAGGTCTCAAAGCATTGCGATCCGCTGCGCTGGAGCGGGTTGGCGAATTGGCAGTGCCCACTACCCATGACGAGGCTTGGCGCTTTACCAGTATTGCGGCGTTAACCCGAACAAGCCTGAATGCGGTCAGTACGCCAAGGGCGCTGGCTCCTGCTGATATTGCCCAATGGGTCATCCCCGAAGCGACTCAGCGCATTGTTTTTGTGGACGGCGTGTATGCGTCCGAACTCAGTACGAATCTGACTGCTGACGGCGTCACGGTCAGCACCTTGGCGCAGGCGCTGGCCACCCATCCTGCCGTCGTCATGCAACACCTGGGCCAGCACGCCCTTGACCCCCAACAGCGCTTCACTGCGCAAAACACCGCCAACCTGTTTGATGCCGCCGTGGTCATTGCGCCGCGCAACACCACCGACAGCACCCCGGTACACCTGCTGTTTGTTGCTACCCAGCCCAACGTCAACAGCTACCCACGCACCTTGGTCATCGCGGAAGAGGGCAGTGCGCTGACGCTTATCGAAGACTACGTGACGCTCACCGATGGCGCCTACCTCACCAACACCGTGACCGAACTGGCGCTGGCTGCTAACGCGCAGGTGCAACACATTCGTCTGCAGCGCGAGAGCCTGCAGGCCTTTCATATCGCCCGTTGCGCACTGACGCAGGCGCGTGACAGCCACTACACCGGCGTCAGCATTGCGCTGGGGGCTGAAATATCGCGTGTGGACACCACCGCGCAGTTGCGTGGCACGGGTATCCATTGCGCATTGGACGGCTTGGCCCATATTTCCGGACAACAAGTGGCCGACACGCACACCTGCATTACCCACGCACAGCCGCATGGCACAAGCCGCCAGTTGCACAAATGCATCGTGGCCGACACGGCGCATGCCGTGTTCAATGGCCGCGTGCAGGTGCATCCCGGTGCGCAGAAAACAGATTCAGCCCAGTCCAGCCGTACCTTGCTGCTGGGCCCCAAGGCGCAAGTCAATACGCTGCCACAGTTGGAGATCAACGCCGACGACGTGCGCTGCACCCACGGCGCTACAGTGGGCCAGCTCGACAGCGAAGAAGTCTTCTACCTGCAAAGCCGGGGGCTTTCACCCGAGGCCGCGCGCAGCCTGCTGACTTACGCCTTTGCGGCGGAGGTGATTGCGCGCATTTCCATCGCATCGGTGCGCAAGCAACTGCAAGACGTCGTGCTGCAACACCGGGGAGTAGGGCTATGAGCGCTGCAGCCCTCAGTCTGGCCGTTCGGGATGCCTTGTCTCCGCAGACTACCGCATCGCCAAAGGCTCCGCTCGTCTCCAAGATGCTGGATCTTGACCGTGTGCGCGCGGACTTCCCCATTCTGGAAACTACTGTCGGCAGCAAGCCCTTGGTGTACCTGGACAACGCGGCCTCCAGCCAGATGCCGATGCAAGTGATGGAGCGCATGCTGCGCTACCAACGCCAAGAGCATGCCAACATCCACCGCGCGGTGCATTACCTGTCCGAGACCGCCACCGCCGCCTACGAGGCCGCGCGGTGCACCGTGCAGCAGTTCATTCACGCCCGCGAAGCGCGGGAAGTAATCTTTACCAGCGGCACCACCGAGAGCATCAATCTGGTGATGCACGGCTGGGGCCGCAAGTTCATTCAGGCGGGTGACGAAATCATCATCACCGTGCTGGAGCACCATTCCAACATCGTGCCTTGGCACATGCTGTGCGCCGAGAAGGGCGCCACACTCAAGGTGGTGCCCATCAACGACGCCGGTGAATTGCAGCTCGATGTTTACGAGGCCCTGTTTAGCGACCGCACGCGGCTGGTTTGCCTGGGCCATGTGTCCAATGCGCTGGGCAGCATCAATCCGGTGCGCGGTATGGTGGCCATGGCACACGCGCAGGGTGTACCGGTACTGCTCGACGGTGCACAGGCCGCACCACACCTGCGTGTGGATGTGCAAGACCTGGGCTGCGACTTCTATGCCTTCTCGGGCCACAAGCTGTGCGGTCCCACTGGTATTGGTGTGCTCTATGGCCGGGCAGATTTGCTGGAAGCCATGCAGCCCTTTAAAGGCGGTGGCGACATGATCCACACCGTCACGTTAGAGAAATCCACCTACGCGCCCATTCCCAACAAGTTTGAAGCCGGAACGCCCCCCATCGCGGCGGCCATTGGCTTGGCAGCCGCGATTGACTACCTGCAGGCGTTGGGCATGGACGCGATTGCCACGCACGAGCACAGCCTGCTGCAATACGCCACAGAACAACTAGTCGCCATGCCCGGTGTGCGCCTCATTGGCACGGCACGTGAGAAAGCGGCGGTGCTGTCGTTCGCCTTGCAAGGCATTCACCCGCACGATGTGGGCACTTTGCTCAATGCCGAAGGCGTTGCGGTGCGCACCGGTCACCACTGTGCGCAGCCCCTGATGCAACGCTTAGGCGTTGCGGCGACGGCCCGTGCCTCGTTTGCGTTCTACAACACCCCCGCTGAGGTGGACGCGTTGGTGGTGGGGATTCGCTGTGTGCAGCGGATTTTTGCCTGATAGCGGGGCAATAAAACCATGAGCGCAGACCCCAAAGCCCTGTACCAGGAAGTGATCCTGGATCACAACAAAAAGCCCCGCAACTACGGCACGCTGGACCACGCCAGCCACCAAGCAGAAGGGCTGAATCCGCTGTGTGGCGACCACATCTACGTGGCGCTCAACCTGGCCGATGACACGCTAGAGTCCATCGCTTTTCATGGCGAATCGTGCGCCATCTGCAAAGCATCCGCCTCCATGATGACCATGGCCGTTAAAGGCAAGAGCCCGGCGGAGGCCGAACAACTGGTGCATGCGTTTGTGGACATGGCAACTGGCCGTGCCGAACCCGATGCCGCGGCTGCCGCGCTACCTGGCATGTCCCGCCTGGCCGTGTTCTCGGGTATACGCGATTTGCCCATGCGCGTGAAGTGCGCCATTCTGCCCTGGCACACGCTGCAGGCGGCGCTTAACAGCCAGACCAGCGCCACCACTGAAGCCCAGAGCGACCCCATGCAATCCCCTATGGGCGACGCCTAAGCCTCGTCCCATTGCACAACAGGAGCGCACCATGCCCAAGATTGCCGACATCGAACCCACCCCCAACCCCAACGCAGTGAAGTTCATCCTGCGCGAGCCGCTGTCCTGGGGCATTGCGCATTCGTTTGAGAACGCCGCCCAAGCACAAGACGACCCGCTGGCCAGCGCCTTGTTTGCCATTGATCACGTCACCAACGTTTTTTATATCGACCGCTGGATCACCATCACGCAAGACGGCGCGGTGCAGTGGGAAGACCTGGCGCGGGAGGTGGCCGTGCTGCTGCGCGCTGCACCGGCGGCAGCCGACCAGTCTGCGGCCGCTGTGTTTGCAGCACGCCAAGCGTTTGATCACCTGAGCGAGGCGGATCAACTTCGTCTGGATGACATCAACACGATGTTGGATGAACAGATTCGCCCTTATCTGCAAAGCGATGGCGGCGATCTGCATGTGCTAAGTCTGGTGGGCAACAAGCTGGTGGTGCACTACCAGGGCGCTTGTGGGACCTGCCCGAGTTCTATTTCGGGCACGCTGCAGAGCATTGAGAACCAGCTGCGCACGCTGGAGCCCGATCTGGAAGTGATTGCGGCCTGATCAGGCCGCGTTAGATGCTCAGTGGGGCAGGGGGATGGGCTTCCAACCTGCGTGGTCAAAGTACGTGCCGTAGGTATTGAGCCCTTGCGCGATTTGCACCACGCCCTCAGCCCGTTCCTTACCGGCTTGCTTGCCCTCTGCGACTTCTGCTCCATTCAAGATTCCAGCAATCACAGTGTGTAGCTGTTCGTCGGCTTTGGTGTCGAGTTTGCAGTTCTGCACGATGTAGGCCACCTGGGCGTTGGCTTCCTTGCTCAGTGCCTCGTAGTCGGCTGGAGTTGCCTTGCCCGCATGGGCTTTGGGTAGTGTGGTGGCGACGGCTGAACGCAGCGCGGTCATGGCCTGGCGCAAAGGCGCATCGGTTGTCCACTTCTTGCCTGCGTTGAGGGTGATTTCGGATTTGGCAACCGCGCCGTGTTCATGGTGGTCCGCAGCCAAGACCGCCAGCGGTGTTGCCAAGCTTGCGGCGATCAATAAGGAAAGAGAAAATTTCATAGTGCACTCCGTTTTGAATTGAGAAATACCGGTCCAACGACAGACTATCCGCCGCAGGCGCCGCAGCAATGGTCCACGCCGTGCTTTCCTTTGAGTTTGGTCACAGCAATGCGCCAGACTTCGGGGCCGTTTTCCAGTGTTTCCCAGGCAAACAAGTTCGGCTTTTCTAACTCAAACTGGCTACGCAGCGTCAGCGGGTCGTGGTCGTTGATCAGCTCCATGGTCACATCGACTCCGAGCTGATCAAATGCCCAGAAAACCAGAGAGCGGCGATTCTTCGGCTCCATGGGGCGGGTGTCGACTTGGATCGCGTTGGTGGCCTCGGTCATGGGTGCATCTCCTTAAATAAATTGAAAACTTATTATAAGATATATATAAAATGAATCTTATAATTGTTTCATGGAGAACACCGTGCCCCTTCCTCCCATTCGCCCTGCTACCGCCGTACTTCAGTCGCAAGAACCACCCGCTAAGGCCCCTGTTGCGCCCAGCATGAAGGCTTTTTTGGAGCTCGCGTTTAGGCCGTTGTATTTGGCGGGCGTGGGCTGGGCGTTGGTAGCTATCGCCTTGTGGATTTACGCGCCATCGTTGCTCAATGCGCCTCTGGGCGGCGTGGCTTGGCATGCGCATGAGATGCTGTGGGGATTTATTGCCACCATCGCCTTGGCCTTTTTGATGACCGCTGGTGCTAGTTGGACCGGCATCACCCCCATGACGGGTAAGGTGTTGGCCTTGGCATGCGTGTTGTGGGCGGTAGCACGCATTGGTTTTTTGGTTCCGTTGGAGGCCGCTTTTTGGGTGGCTATGGCGTCTGAGCTGGCATTCTTTTTGCTGGGTTCAGGTGCCATGCTGCGCGCTGTGGTGGTGTCTAAAAACAGCCGTAATTACGCGGTGCCGGCTCTGCTGGCCGGCCTAGGCGCCGCCGACGCCTTGTACCTGCTGACCGCGCGCGAGGGCGACTACATGCTGTTGATGCAACGCTTCAACGTTGGCTTGTCAGTCATGGCCTTGATCGCTTTATTGATTGGACGCCGCGTCATCCCTTTCTTTGCAATGCGCGCCATACACGACTTGGCGCTCCCCAAACAGACCGAGACCGGTTGGGTGCAGCTGGGTGCCTGTACCGTGGGGGCGCTGGGCCTTGTGGTCGGTCAGCCCATAGCGGTGGCCGTGGGATTGGGGTTGGCAGGTGCCTTGGCTTTGGTGCAGATCATCAGCTGGAAGCCGCTGGTCGTGCGTGGTAACGCGCTGCTGTGGATTTTGTACGTGGGCTATGCCAGCATTGGTATTGGTTTGCTGATGACCGCAGCGACGCAAGTCGGGGTAAATCTGCCGCGCGTGTTGCCGGTGCACACCATCGCCATGGCGGGCTTCTCAGTACTCATCATCGGCATGGTAACCCGCACCGCATTGGGCCATACAGGCCGCCCCTTGGCTACGGATCGCACCATACGTGCCAGCTACTGGCTCATGTTGATCGCCGTCGTCCTGCGCCTTGCGGCCATCGCGACCACACCGGCCAGCGCAGCGTTGCTGCACATGGCGGGCGCCGCGTGGATTGCTTCACTGGCCTTGTACCTGTGGCAGTTCACACCGATTTTGATCCGCCCGCGCAATTGAAGCCGTAATTGCCCAACTACCCAGAAAGGGTCTTTCATGCGCCTGACCACTATGACCGATTACGCGATGCGCTTGCTGATGTACGTTGCCCAGCAGCCGGACCGGCTGTGCACCATTGCGGAGGTGGCCAAGGCGTATGACATTTCGGAATCGCATCTGATGAAGATCACCCACCAACTCGGCCTTAACGGTTGGTTGGAAACGGTGCGCGGTAAGGGCGGGGGTATGCGCTTAGCGGCGGCGCCGGCCGATATCAGCTTGGGTGCCGTAGTGCGCAGTATTGAGCCAGACTTCTACTTGGTCGATTGCCTCACCCGCGACACCGCTTGCAGTCTCACCGGGCATTGCAAGCTCACCGGCATCATGAGCGGTGCCCTGCAAAGTCTGATGCAGTACCTGGACGCCTACACATTGGCCGACTTGCTGCCACCGGCCCCCCAGACCGAAGGGTCGTGTACGCCCCATACGCCGCCGGATGGCCCTTTCCTGCGCATCAACGTTACGGCCGACTAGTGCACCCATGCAAGCGTCGAGGCAAGTACCCACTACACCCCATTCTCAATTTAACTATCCACAAAGGCCCACCATGACTCCTCGCCCCGCTGATGCCACCGCGCAAAAAAATGTTCTTAAAGCCGTACTCTTTGAAGGCATACACCCGTCTGCGGTGGAAGTGCTGCAGCAGGGTGGCTACACCAACATCGTGACGCACGCCAAAGCCTTGGTGGGTGCGGAGTTGTTGGCGGCGTTAGACGGGGCGCATTTTGTGGGCCTTCGCTCGCGCACGCAATTGACGGCCGCCGTGCTAGAAAAAGCCCCCCAGCTTGCTGCCATTGGCTGCTTTTGCATTGGCACCAACCAGGTCGATTTGAAAGCTGCCATGCGCCTGGGCATTCCGGTGTTCAACGCCCCGTTTTCTAACACCCGCAGCGTGGCCGAATTGGTGCTGGCGCAAATCATCATGTTGATGCGCGGCATCCCTGAGAAGAACGCCATCCAGCACCGAGGGGGATGGAACAAGAGCGCGGCGCACTCGTATGAGGTGCGTGGAAAAACACTGGGCATCATCGGGTATGGCCATATTGGTACGCAAATTGGTGTGCTGGCCGAGCAACTGGGCATGCGTGTTGTGTTTTCTGATATCGAGGCCAAATTGTCTTTGGGCAACGCGCGCCAAACCACCAGCTTGGAGGAGTTGTTGGCCCTCTCCGATGTGGTGAGCCTGCATGTGCCCGAAACGCCGGAGACTAAAAACATGTTCGGCGCGGAACAACTGGCAGCGATGAAGCCGGGCAGCCACCTGATTAACGCCTCGCGCGGCACGGTGGTCGATATTGACGCCTTAGCCGCTGCGCTGGAGAGCCGCCATCTGCTCGGCGCCGCCATTGACGTGTTCCCGGCGGAACCACAGGGCAATGACGCAGTATTTACCTCGCCGCTCACGAAGTTTGATAACGTCATCCTCACCCCGCACATTGGCGGCTCTACCTCGGAAGCCCAGGTCAATATCGGCAGCGAAGTGGCGGCAAAGTTGGTGCGCTATGGCAACAATGGGTCTAGCACGTCAGCGGTCAACTTCCCTGAAGTGGCGCTGCCCGAGCACACTGGGCGCAGCCGCTTGCTGCATATTCACAAAAACGTTCCGGGTGTGTTGGCGCACGTCAACGAGCGGCTGTCGGCTGCGGGTATCAACATCTCGGCGCAGTACCTGAGCACCAATGAGGCCGTCGGCTACGTGGTGATCGACGTGGACAGCGCCGCCAGCCAAGCGGCGTTGGTTGAGCTCAATGGCGTGCCCGGCACCATCCGCTGCCGCATCTTGTACTGAGCGATTTATGCAGCGCGCAGAAGCACTCAAAGGTCTGTCCCGCGAGCACCACGAAGCCCTGGTGCTGGCCCGCCACGCCTGTGCTACAGCTGCGGATCCAAATGGAGTCGATGCACACGCCCAGCGAGCCCACCTGCTGGAGCGCTGGGCACTGCAGTTTGCGCCGCACTTCGCACTAGAAGAGCAGACCCTGCTACCCGCTCTTGAGCGCGCCGGGCAAAGCGAGCCGGTGGCCCTTGCACTCAGTCAGCACGCCGCGCTACGCGCTCTGGTACAGCGCATACGCCACGGTGATATGTCAGCCTTGGCCTTATGGGGCGCTGCCATGGAAATCCATGTGCGCTTTGAGGAGCGCACCCTGTTCCCCTTGGCACAAACCGTACTCGAACCTTCCGAGCTGACCGACGTGATGAAGCTGTCAGCCTCTCATTCATCCTCATCAACCTGAAAGAAAACCATGACCCAAGCCTGCAACCACACCTCGCCCGAAGCCATTTACCCCTTTGACGCACGGGGTGTGGCCAAGCGTTTTCGCCATGCGGCCATTTTTGGTGCGTTGGATTCGCTCAACCCCGGCGAGACCATGCGTTTTGTCAATGACCATGACCCACTGCCGCTGTTGAACCAGCTGCAGGCGCGCTATGGCGCTGCGGTGCAAATTTCGTACCTGCAGCGCGAGCCGGGCGCCATCGTGATCGACTTCGCTAAACAGGGCGTTGCGCCCTAAGCCCCGAAGAAAAAGGGCGCTGTGTCTGCGCCCGAGTCGTTCTTGCCTTACTGAAAGGAGTTGACTGTGACCCACGTCGTGACCGAAGCTTGCATCCGCTGTAAGTACACCGACTGTGTTGACGTTTGTCCGGTAGACGCCTTTCGGGCAGGCAAGAACATGCTGGTGATCGATCCTGACGAATGCATTGACTGCGCGGTGTGTATTCCAGAATGCCCCGTCAATGCCATCTACCCAGAAGAAGACGTGCCAGCCGATCAACGCCAATTTACGCCCCTCAATGCAAGTTTGTCCCATGTGTGGCCAACCATCACGCGAACCCACAAAGCCCTGGATGATGCTGGCGATTGGGCAGCCATTGAGAAAAAGCTCCAATGGTTAGACAAACGCAGCGCCAAAGACCCTGACTGACAGCCCCCGTGCGATGCGTCGCTTTGATCGCCGCGCTGCATGACGCAAAGGAAAACACATGGTGAATATGGATGCCGACGCCCAACGCATCATCGATGGCTTGACGGCCTTGGTGGGAGAGATCGGAATACTGACCGGTGACGATGCTGCGCCTTATGCCAAAGGCGCTCGCTACGGAGCTGGCGTTGCACTGTGTGTAGTGCGTCCTGCAAGCGCTGCGCAAGTGAGCGAGGTGGTGAAGTTCTGCGCCGCGCAGGCGGTGCCTATCGTGGTGCAAGGCGCCAATACCGGTCTGGTGGGGGCCAGCTCGCCCGACGCAAGCGGCAGACAGGTCATTTTGTCGACCGCGCGCTTGAACCGCGTGTGCACGGTCGATATTGGTAATCGCAGTGTCACGGTGGATGCCGGGGTTTCGTTGCAAGTACTCAACGATCAGTTGGCGCCACATGCCTTTTGGTTCCCCATTGATTTGGGTGCCAACCCCATGATCGGCGGAATGATAGGCGCCAACACTGGGGGAACCCGCCTTATCCGTTACGGTGACGTGCGGCACAACCTGCTGTCGCTGGAGGTTGTGCTGTTTGATCCGCCGGGGCAGCAGCTAACCTTGGGCCGCCCACTGCGCAAGGACAATACCGGTTTCGATTTGAAGCAACTTTTTGTGGGTACTTCGGGTGTTGGCGGCGTCATCACCCGCGCCACGCTGGAAATTCATCCGCGCCCACAGCAATCTGCGACTGCGTTGGTTGTTCCCACGTCGGACGCTGCAGTCATGCAGCTCCTCACGGCACTGGAAAGCGAATTGGGTGATTTTTTGTCGGCATTTGAAGGCATGTCGGCGAACGCCATGCGCGTGGCCGTGGAGCATATTCCGACTGCGCGAAACCCGTTCGCACCCGAGCCGATACCGGAATTTGCCATTTTGATTGAACTGGAATCAAGTTGCTCGTTCGCCGCAACCGGCCTGGACCTTGGGCAAACACTGAACCGCTTTTTGGAAAGCAAGTTGGAATCACTGATCTCAAATGCGGTGATTGGCAATGCCCAAGACCTCTGGCGCTTACGCCACAGCATCACCGAAGGCGCACGCCATGTGGGAAAGCCAATCGCCTTTGATGTGTCGGTTCCACGCTCTCGCATCATGGAGTTCCGCAAGGCCGCAACCGAGATCGTGGCAAACGGTTTTCCCTACCTCACGGCGATCGATTTTGGACACATTGCCGATGGTGGCGTGCACTTCAACTTGGTGTGGCCGCATGCCGCCAGCCCTGCCTTCGATGCTGCGATCGTCCAAGACCTGCGTGATCGAATATATGCGTTGGTGGTGGAGCAGTTTGGTGGCAGCTACAGCGCCGAGCATGGTGTAGGCCCGCACAACGTGCCCTATTACCAGCGGTACACCCATACGCGCGTGAAACAGATTGCCGGGGCGATTAAACATACGCTAGACCCAGCTGGGTTGTGTGGCACCGTCAACTATTCACAATAACGTGCCGATATAACGTGCGAACCTCACATGCAAACAGCCCATGGCAAGGCCAGGGGCTGTTTGAAAATGGACAGGGTGGGTGGTGTTTGCCAGCCCGACGTCTATTTGTTTTTTTCTTTACCGCGCGGGATGACGGCCGTCATCGGCGCCATGGGACGGTCGGATGTGGAATTTTTGGGGTCTGAAGTGTCCTTTTTGGGTTTCTTCGCCATCTTTTCTTTGCGTTGATCACCTTTTGCCATACGTGCTCCAAATACTGCCCCGACATGGGGCTAAGGTTCTCGATATTACGGCACAAATGTAATCATGGGGCGAGACAAAAGTGCAAATAACCGTACCATGCGGATCTTGCCGTCAACGCATTGCTTGCGTAGCCTATGCAATGCAGGTACCCCCACTGGAACGAGCCAGTTTTCAGAAACAGCGATAGAACGGAGAATTTATGTTCAAACACATTCTTGTAGCAACCGACGGATCACCTGCGTCTGACCACGCAGCACAGTTGGCAGTCGATTTGGCACGCACCCACGGAGCCAAATTGACTGCTGTCTTTGTGGTGGATCCATACCCTTATATGGGGGTGGGAGAAATCAATCCATTGGGTTTTCAGGCCTACATGTCGGCGGCACAGGAGCACGCCGCTGCCGCACATGCGAAAGTGGAAGCTCTGTGCAAAAAAGGCGGTGCCGTCATTGCGCTGCAAGTGCGGTTGGTGGAAAATGTGGGCGCGGCCAGCGGCATAGTCGACACCGCAAAAATCGAAGCGGCAGATTTGTTGGTCATCGGCTCCCACGGCCGCTCAGGTCTAGCACGACTGCTTTTGGGTAGTGTCGCGAGCAAAGTCGTGGCAGAGTCACCTATTCCAGTGTTGGTCACACGCTAGACCAACCACCATCCTGCGTGGAGTTACTGCACTAGGCTTTTTTTGTGGCAGCTTTGCGGCCTGCCCAACCTTTTGTGCGCTGGTGCGGTGTAAGTGGCGGTATTGGCCGCTGCTGTCGCCCGCCTTACAGGCTAACGTCGAAGCCGAGGATACCTTTGGGTCGCTCGGCTGATGCCTTGCCTGCTGCAGGGCGGGCAGTACTGACCAATACGTTTGGATCAACCCGGGTTTTGATCTGCACGGACTCCATGCGCAGGCGTGTTGTGGCCACCGTCGCAAAAGGCCAGTAGAGCCCCAGGGTCGCGACCATCAAAAGGCTGTTCTTGAGACCCAGCCACACTAGGGCGCGGTACCGCAGTAGGCTGAGACAGCGCAAAGACGAATTGCCGGTTTGTGTCCATACCAAGTTTTGCAGGCGGGAGGTTGCGAACGGTCGTATAGCCAGCCATGCGCTGAGAGTCACTACTGTCAGATACACCAATACCGTGGTCGTAGCACTATGGGCGAGTGTGGTTTTGCTGGTGGTTACGGGCGCCACCGCATCAAGCCAGTCCAGCGCAAGCGATGTAGCGATGCTGATGAGAATCGCCGCGAACAGATAAATTTGGAGAAAAAGCCGGTAGAAATCCTGAGGCGTGGCTTTGAAGCGCGCCTTCAGCGTTCCCAGCGTGAAGTGCTTGTGCTCATACTGTTTGTAAATCCACATGCGCCACGGCGCCAAGATAAGGCAAACAATGCCTAAGACTGCTGTGCCGTAGCCAAGCCATGTGGGCATTGTTTTGGGTAGCAGTGCAAGCAGTGCTAGGCTGAGCAACATACCGCCTGCGCCTATGAGCGGCGCGGTCGCCCAATAGGCCTCTTTGCGCGTGCCATTGAAGCCAAATCGAAGTCCGCGCCATGTCGTATGGACAAGGTGGTAACGCAGGGATGCGTGCAGCAGCGCTGGACATGCCAATGCCACGACCAACACCGCTGCTGCGCCCGCGGCTTTGGCGTAATAGCCGGCTACCCAGCTCAGTCCTGCCATGATCAACAGCAGGGCATAGCCCCTAGCAATGACCGAAGGCGCGCCATCGTATTCAAGCGGGTCGCCGTCAAGCTGGGTGTTTGCAAAGAAGTACTTCAGGCGCCGCACTTTCGCCCATGGGTAATACAGGCCTAGTGTTGCCAGGGTGAGCAGCAAGTTAACGATCCAGAGCTTGAAATATTCAGCCCCTGTGCCGGTGAACTCGAAGCGAAGTTTGCTCGACCCCAAGGCGGTCGAATAGTGGCGCTCTGAAACGTCTGAAAACGACAGGGAATCATTCATGGTTCAGTGCCTGCCGCAGCAATGGCCAAGAGTGCGTCTTCCTGCCAATACATGGCTGCTGCATAGAAGCCTTCCCACACGCAACTATTACACCCTCGCCCACAGCAGGTTATGGGCTCGGGTGGTGATGCACGCAGGGTCAGGTTAAACATGTCGGCTTGGCGCTGTAGAGTGACAAAAACGGCGTGCGCACTGATGGGGTCTGCGAGCGGAATCAGGGCGATCATGGGCATGGAGTTCGAATTTTAGTCATTCGCGCCGCAGCCCTAATGGGGCGAGTGCTCAAGGCGATGTAATCGGTCGACTTGAAAAGGCGCGCGCCGCGCCCAGCTACAGTGTCTGTTTGAACTGTGTTGCGATTGGAACCTGCTGTGGCCTTTGTTATTTTTTGCGTCTTGGCCCTGTTGCTGGTTCTAGGCCTGTCGGGGCAGCCGTATTGGCGTGCTTACCAACGTAAGCGTACCGCTGAACGGGCCTTTCCCGCCGCTTGGCGCAAAATTTTGCGCCGCCGCGTGCCCTTGGTACGCCGCCTCCCTGTCGATCTGCAATTGCAGCTAAAAAAACACATGCAGATTTTTATTGCTGAGAAAAATTTTATTGGCTGCGCGGGTTTGGAGCTCACAGACGAGATGCGTGTGGTCGTTGCCGCCCAGGCGTGCTTGCTGCTGCTCAACCGGAAAACGGACTATTTTGGCAACGTGCGACAAATCCTGGTGTATCCCGCCGCTTTTGTGGTGCGCCGTACCACGACCGAAAGTGGGGGGGTGCAGCAGTCACACAGCCAGACCTTGGCCGGGGAATCGTGGACCCAAGGACAGGTCATTTTGTCGTGGCACGACACGTTGGAGGGGTCTGCGACAGAAGTTGACGGGCGTAATGTAGTGATTCACGAATTCGCCCACCAACTAGACCAGGAAAATGGTGCTGCTCATGGTGCACCACCGCCTGCGCCGGGCGATGGCCAGTACAGTGCACGCCGCTGGTCGGAGGTGTTCCATGCAGCATTTGCCCAACTGCGCGCCGAGGCCGCACGCGGCCACCACGGGATGCTCAACCACTATGGGGCGCAGGACCCGGCCGAGTTTTTCGCTGTTGCATCGGAAGCATTTTTTGAGCAAGGTCAGGCTCTGGCGCACGCCTACCCTGCGCTTTACCAGGAACTGCGCGGCTACTACAAGGTGGACCCGGCGCGTTGGTAACGCACGGGGCTACTGGCCATCGACACCTAACCACTGCGCGAGGGTTGCCGTGTCCATGGCGCCGCTGTGGGTGACCACCTGACCCGTGCGGGCATTTTTGGCGACTACGTAGGGAACCGACTCCAGGGCAAGTTCATTGAACAATTGGGTATTGCTTTTAATGGTGGCTTGCACGGTAGGTGACGGCGTGTCGGTGGTCGGCAAGCCCCCGGTGCCTGCCAGAATAGATGCCTCGTGGGCAGCCATCAGCTCCGTTGGATTGGCTGCGCTCAACAAAGCAGCGCCTTGCAGTGCGCTCTTGGCATTGATGATGGACACAGGAATCCACACAAACTTGGTCTTATTGAGCAAAGCCTGTGATGCTTGCCACAGGTGCCCGCAGTGGGGGCACTGGGGGTCGAATAAGACGTACACCGTGTTCGCGCTCATCAAGGCTCCTGCGGTGAAGCCCTTGCCCTCCGATACCACTTTGCTATAGCTCAGGGCGGGTAAAACGACCGTGCTGGCAGGTACCGACGCGGTGGGTGTGTCGGGTTTGGAGCAGGCAACCAGCGCTAAGGCGATTACGGCGATCAAAGGTGCCGCGCAAGAGCGGCAGAAGTGGGTGTAGTTCATCAAGTCTCCTAGTAGCAATAAGGGCAGTGCGCGTTGTGTATGTGAGGCCATGCCGGTGGTGGTGTCAATAGGCGCCAACGACCTTTTGACCCTTTTTACCGCTTATCTGCCACGCAGTGCGCTGGTTCACCAGCCGGGCTAAAAATTCCAGCTCGTCGTCGCTGTGGTTGATTGCAGGTGCGGGCGTCAAAGTGGCTCCCTTTTTGGGCGTCACTTCGCCCCAAAACGCTTGGTGGTAGACCGAATGGCTTACGGTTTGGTCGTTTCCTGCAGACAGTTCGACCGTGCCATAGCAGTTGCAAAAATAGCTGCGTCCACCCTGGCGGTCTAGCAATTCGGTATAGACACCGGTGCCACGGATGCCTGCTGTCAACGTTGGTGTAATGATCTGGCGGTGGCTGCCGCGGCCCCAGACGCTGATGACCGCACCGGCAAATAAACGCAGCGCACTAACGACACTGAGGGCTGACCCGCGTTCCACGGTCATACGGGAGTTTTGCCGTACATGAAATGCTGAATTGCCGATCACAAAGATCACGTTGGAGTTTGGTCCGGTGGCAATCTGGTCGCCGGTTTGAATGGATTGATCCGGGCGCAGGCGTGTGCCGTTAACGGTGGCGTCACCCCACAATTCCACAATGTTGCTGCGCGCTTGCGCCAGGGCCATGTCGGCACCACCCAAAGCCGTCCACGCAGCGGCCGCCTGCAGAAAACTGCGGCGCTGGAACCACAGCAATTCATTCTCTGTTCGGCCACACAGGGTGTGCTGCGTCACGGGGCAACTCCGGGGTTGTGTTCGAAGGTGTCGCGGAAGGTGAAGTAGATTGATGTGAAGAACATGGCTGCCAAAATCATGGCAGACGGGTACATCAGGGTGGTGACCAACTCTACGCTCCCTGTCAGGGCCGCGATGATCGAGACTATGACGCTGACCAGCATAAATACCCCCAACCAAGTAAGGCTGTAAACGGTAAATGCGGCAATGTTGCGAAGGCAGGCCACAAAACTGAAAAACAGGCTTTTTATGGGTGGCTCGTCATGCCAATACACCAGTGCTGGTGCATGCCAGAACAAGAGAGAGATAGGGATGTATAGCGCTGTTGAAACCAGTAGGGCCCACTGAAAATCGGACTCCTGCAAAATATCGACCGTCATGCTGGCACCACCCAGATACAGCGTGGCAAACTTTCCGCCGTCAATCAGGGCCGATAGCCCCAGAACCAGCAGCAGGCTCAGGGCATACAAAACGCCCAGGGTCAGCATGGCGTTGAATTTTTTGCGTCCGGCACGAAAACCGCTGATCAGCATGGTTGGCATGGGGAATTTTCCGTCGCCGGCTTCGCGACTGGCAGTCATAAAGCCCAGCGTCGCCCCCGGGAGTAGCGTCATGGCCAGGATACTGCCAACGACCGGTACCAAATTGACGAGTGAAATGACCGCCAAAAACATGAAAAACAGACCGGTCAGAGCCAAGGGTTGGCGAAAAAATGTCTGAATGCCCAGCTTGACCCATTGGGTACCTTGGCGCGCCGAGGCGAGATGGAGTTTCATGCGTTTGCGCTAGCGTATTGCTCGGGTGTTATGGGGTGCAGGATACGCTGGCGCAGCACCCGCTCAAAATGCTCTGGGTCATGGGCCTGCAGCACCGCTGCTTCGCGGGGGTGGTGCAGGTCCCACACACGGGACATCCAAAACCGCAGAGCACCTGCCCGTGCCAATGCGGGCAGCAGGGCCCGCTCTTGCGCGGTCAGGGGGCGAACCAGTGAGTAGGCCGCCATGAAGGCCTGGGTTCGCGCCATGTCTTGTGCGCCGGTGTCCAGGTTCACACACCAGTCGTTCAGGCACACCGCCACGTCAAACAGCCAAGTGTCGACGCCGGCAAAATAAAAATCGAAAAACCCGGTCAGTGCGGGTTCGCCCTGTGTGTCGGTGGATGTCTCAAACATCACGTTGTCGCGAAACAGGTCTGCGTGGATGGGGCCGCGGGGCAGGGCGGCGTAGGCAGATTGGGTGGCAATATGATTTTGGTACGCCAGTTCGCTCTGCAACAAGGCCGCTTGCTCCGGCGTGAGGAATGGCAGAACCGTTGGCGCCGTTTCATTCCACCAGGCCAGACCACGCAGGTTGGGCTGGTGCATAGCAAAGTCACGACCAGCCAGGTGCATGCGGGCCAGCATCTCGCCGACCAGCGCGCAATGCGATGCACCAGGCGCCATTTCGCTCTTGCCGCGCAGTCGGTTCACCACCGCAGCGGGTTTGCCGTTGAGGCTGTGCAGCACGTCACCATCGCGGTTGGCGGCGGGGTCCGGAACGGGAATGCCGTGGTGCGCGAGGTGTTTCATCAAGCGCAGATAAAACGGCAATTGCGCATCACTCAGACGCTCAAACAAGGTCAGTACGTAGGGTGCTTGGTCGGTGGTGACGAAGTAATTGGTGTTTTCAATGCCGCCAGAGCAGGGTGCCATGCTTTGTAGCGTGCCCAGATTGAGGCTTTGCAAGAAAAGGTTGGCCTCGTCGCAGGAGACCTCTGTGTAAACCGCCATGAATCAAACAGCCCGAAAATCAAAATTAGATCTCCGGATTGTAGGGCCGCCACCCTTGCGCTGGTCTTGGGATGGCGGGTGCGTTAGGCCAATGAGCCGTAGTCTTCTTCGTCCGCCTTAACGGCCTCGCCGCGCACGCCGTGGTTGTACTTCACGCCCAAGTAGACCTGTGCGTCCAGATTGCCTTGGTCGGCCGCCATGCGCAAGAACTTGGCTGCGACGCGGTAGTCATACAGCACACCCTTGCCTTTGTCGTACATCAAACCCAGGTTGTACTGCGCGGTTGCATTGCCTTGTGCGGCTGCTAGGCGGTACCATTTGATGGCTTCTTGGTAGTCTTGCGCCACGCCTTCGCCATTGTCGTATTTCACACCCAGGTAGACCTGCGCTTCGGCCAGCCCCAGGTTGGATGCCAAGCGAAACAGCTTGACGGCCTCTTCGTAGTTTTTAACCACGCCTTGGCCGTTGTCATATTGCACGCCCAGGCTGTACATGGCTTTGGCATGACCCTGGTCGGCAGCTAGGCGGAACCAGTGGGCAGCTTCCTTAGGGTCTTGCGCAACACCTTGGCCGGTGCTGTATTTCACGCCCAGGCTGTATTGGGCCTTGGCGTAACCTTGGGCAGCGGCTAGGCGGTACCACTTGACCGCTTCGGCGTGGTCCATGGGGGCGCCCTGACCGTTGTCATACATCAGACCCAGGCCTTGTTGGGCCTTGACGTGGCCTTGGGCGGCTGCCAGGCGGTACCATTTTTCGGCCATCGTGGCGCTTTGTTCGACGCCGCTACCGGTGCCGTACAACACACCCATCACAAATTGGGCATTGGCGTGGCCATGCTCGGCGGCCAGGCGGTACCAATGCTGTGCCTGGGCGAAATCTTTGGCGCGACCCCAGCCGTTGAGATACATCTGGCCCATGGTGTACTGGGCTTCGGTGTTGCCATTGATGGCCAGACGGTTAAATTCGGTATAGGCAGTGGCGAAATCGCTCTTTTCCAGTGCAGCGTTTGCCTCAAGCATCCCAGACACCGCGGCAGAAGACCACGATGCAAATGCCAAAGTTAGGGCAACGGACACAATGCGACGTTGAATTTTCATTTTGCTACTCCTTGTGCGCCCACCTCGGGCTGCAAAATGAGTGTTGCTTGATTATTTTCAGAGGCAGTCGTTTCAATTTGTAAGACTAAGTAACAGCGCCAAAATGTTGCGATCGTGCAAAAAGGCAAAATGGAAGGATGCACACATCCACTCCCAGAAAAACCCTTTTACTTGTCGATGGTTCCAGCTATTTGTACCGGGCCTTTTTCGCTGGCGGCGGTGATATGTCGGTCACGCTGCTTGATGGCACAGTGCAAAAGACCGGTGCCATCCGAATCATCATTAATATGCTGCAATCTTTGCGCAAAGACTACCCCGCTGACTACGTAGTCTGCGTGTTTGACGCCAAGGGTCCCACCTTTCGCGACGCCATTTACCCCCAGTACAAAGCCCACCGCGACCCCATGCCCGACGATTTGCGCAGCCAGATTGGCCCCATCCACGAGGTGGTGCGGTATCTGGGCTGGCCCGTGCTGGACGTGCCCGGCGTGGAGGCTGATGACGTAATCGGCACCCTGGCGGCTACGGCGTCCGCGCAGGGCATTGAAGTCATTGTCAGCAGCGGTGACAAAGACCTGGCGCAGTTGGTCAATGAACACGTCACCATCATCGACACCATGAACGGCAAACGCCGCGACTTGGCCGGTGTAGAGGCCGAGTTTGGCGTGCCCGCCCGGTTGATGCTCGATTACCAAACTTTGGTGGGCGACACAGTAGACAACGTGCCCGGTGTGTCCAAGGTGGGCCCCAAGACGGCGGTGAAGTGGTTGCAAGAATACGGCTCGCTCCAGGGCGTGGTGGACAACGCGGCCCATATCAAAGGCGTGGTTGGTGAGAACCTGCGCGCCGCGCTGGGCTGGTTACCCACGGGCCGCAGCATCTTGACCATCAAGACCGATTGCGACCTGACGGGGTGGGTTGACGGCCTGCCTGCTATGGATTCAATAGCTACTAATCCAATAAATACGAGGGCTATGCGTGATTTTTGTGAAAAATATGGCTTCAAAGGTTTGGCCAAATCGCTCGGTGAGCAAGTTGATGGCGGTGCGGCCAGTGCGGCGACCAAGCCAGCGCAGGCGTCCGCCCCTGGCTTGTTTGATGCACCCACTGCCACGGCCCCCACACCGCAAGCCCGTGATGTGGTCTACCAAACCATCCTGAGCTGGGACGCGCTGGACGCACTGCTGGCCACTCTGCAAGGCGCCGAGCTGGTGGCGCTAGACACTGAAACCACCTCGCTGGACGAGATGGTCGCTGAGATTGTTGGCATCTCTGTGAGCATCAAACCCGGCCAGGCTGCCTACATTCCCTTGGCGCACCGCTACCCTGACGCACCCGACCAGCTCCCGCGTGATGCGGTGCTGGCCAAACTCAAGCCTTGGCTAGAAGACCCGCTGGCTGCCAAACTGGGCCAGCACATCAAATACGACCGCCATGTATTCGCCAACCACGGCATTGAGGTGCAAGGTTATGCCCACGACACCATGCTGCAAAGTTATGTGCTTGAAGCCCATATGCCCCATGGTCTGGCTAGTCTGGCGCTGCGCCACCTGGGGCGCAGTGGCACCAGCTTTGAAGACCTGTGTGGCAAAGGCGTGAACCAGATTTGTTTTGACCAGGTGGAGGTCGACAAGGCCGCAGCCTATGCCTGCGAAGACGCCGAGCAGACGCTGGACGTGCACCAGTTGCTGTGGCCCCGCATTGCCGGTGACGACAAGCTGCGTTTTATTTACGCGCTCGAAATCGCCAGCAGCGAGGCCCTGTTCCGCATTGAGCGCAATGGCGTGCTGATTGACGCACCCACGCTGGCCAAGCAAAGCCACGAATTGGGCCAGCGTATCTTGCAGCTAGAGACCGAGGCCTATGAGATTGCTGGCCAGCCGTTTAACCTGGCCAGCCCCAAACAACTGGGCGAGATATTTTTCGACAAGCTGGGTATGCCGGTGGTCAAAAAAACGGCAACCGGCGCGCGCAGTACCGACGAAGAGGTGCTAGAAAAACTGGCCGAAGACTACCCGCTGCCCGCCAAACTGCTGGAGCACCGCAGCCTGGCCAAACTCAAGGGCACTTACACCGACAAACTGGCCCAATTGGCCTTGCCCCGCACGGGCAGGGTACACACCCATTACGCGCAGGCCGTGGCCGTGACCGGGCGCCTGTCTAGCAACGACCCCAATTTGCAAAACATCCCCATCCGCACGGCAGAGGGTCGCCGCGTGCGTGAGGCCTTTATTGCACCTGCGGGCAGTGTGATTGCCAGTGCCGACTACTCGCAGATTGAGCTGCGCATCATGGCCCATATCAGCGGTGATTCAGCCCTGCTCAAGGCCTTTAAAGATGGGCTAGACGTGCACCGCGCCACCGCTGCCGAGGTGTTTGGTGTGGCGGTGGACCAGGTGAGTAGCGAGCAGCGCCGTTACGCCAAGGTAATCAACTTTGGCTTGATTTACGGCATGAGTGCCTACGGCTTGGCGCGCAACCTGGGCATCGACAACACGGCCGCCAAGAATTACATCCAGCGTTACTTTGAGCGTTACCCTGGCGTCAAGCAGTATATGGAAGCCACGCGCGCAATTGCCAAGCGCCAGGGTTATGTGGAAACCGTGTTTGGCCGGCGCCTGCAACTTGCCGGTATTCAAACTGCCAAAGGCGCGCAACTGGCGGGCCTAGAGCGCGCGGCCATCAACGCGCCCATGCAGGGCACGGCGGCAGACCTGATCAAGCTCAGCATGGTCAAGGTGCAGCAGGTGCTAGACGCCGAGCAACGCGGCACCAAAATGATCATGCAGGTGCACGACGAACTGGTGTTTGAGGTGCCACTGGCGGAAGTAGAGTGGCTAAAAGTCGAGATACCACGGCTGATGGCGGGGGTGGCGGCATTGCAGGTGCCCTTGCTGGCCGAGGTTGGCGTGGGCCCCAACTGGGACAAGGCGCATTAGTGCATTAGTGCATTGGCACACTAAAGGACTATGGCGGGCCGCGTTTGTCCTTAACGTGTATGTTGGCATTGCGCGGTCCCTAGACTGTCCCGTTCAACAACACGAAGGAGCCCTGTATGCGCGAAGACCTGATGGATGCCTTTAATTCCCTGTTGCCTGGCAAAAGCACGGTGCAGGGTGCCGACCGTCGAACGGCGCTGAAAGTGGCTTTGGGCGTGGGTTACGCGGCCTCGGCTATGCCGATTGCGGCGCAAACGGCAGTGACCACGTCCTCGGAGGGGTTGGTCAGTGGCATGCAGCATATGGAGGTGGACGGTTTTTCGGTCCCGTTCTACTACGCAGCCCCCGCAGGCAAGAAAAACCGGCCCGTCATATTGGTGGTGCAAGAGATTTTTGGCGTTCACGCCTACATCGCCGACATATGCCGCCGGTTGGCCCACGCCGGTTACATAGCAATTGCCCCCGATTTGTATGCCCGCCAGGGCGACGCCAGCCAGTACACCGACATTGGCAAACTGCTGGCCGAGTTGGTGTCCAAGGTTCCGGATGCGCAGGTGCTCAAAGACCTGGATGCAGCGGTGGCCTGGGCCGGTGCGCACGGCGGTAATGCTGCCAAGGTGGGCATTACTGGCTTTTGCTGGGGTGGGCGCATCGTCTGGTTGTATGCCGAACAGCGCAAAAACCTCAAAGCCGGAGTTGCTTGGTACGGCCGCTTGGTGGGCAGTGCATCGCCACTCACGCCGCACCATCCGCTGGAATTGGCCGCCTCCTTGCACGCGCCTGTTTTAGGGCTGTACGGCGGGCAAGACAGCGGCATTCCGTTGACCACGGTGAACGCGATGAAAGACGCGTTGGCGGCCGCCGGCGCCAAAGGCAATGCCGCCGCAAAGGCGTCGCAGTTTATTGTCTACCCGGACGCATCCCACGCCTTCCATGCTGACTACCGCCCGAGCTACCGCAAAGAGGCGGCGCAAGACGGCTGGCAGCACATGTTGGCCTGGTTCAAAACGCATGGCCTGAAGTAGGCAGCGGGCTGCGCTAGTAGCCCAAATGGACTATTTCGCGCCCACTAGGTTGAGTGGCATCATCGCGGGTTGCATGGATTCCCCTCACACTATGTTTCTCAAATGCTTTGCGATATTGACACACGTTACGCTCAACAACGCGGTGGCTTTGGGCTTTGTGGGTTTGTTGAACCGCCTGTCTGGGCGCCGACTGATCACCAGCGTTTTTTTGGTCTACCCCGCACGCGAAATTCACATACGCAACCACACCTTTGGATGGATGCAGTCGGTGTTTCGGGTCAAGCCCGCATTGCTCGGCTTCTTCTTGCTCAACCGGCGACTGACGGTGGTGCTGTCGCTGACGGTGCTTGAGGCAGACATCTTCAAGTTCTCTCGCGAAGAGTTGCAGGCCGTTAGCGCCAATTTGGGGCGTGTTCAACACTTGCTAGGCGCACCCTACCAATCCATGGCCGGGATACTGCCTTCCCTGATGCTGCGCGCAGGGGTCATCACCAGCAGCCCGCAGCGCGACGGTACGGTGGGTATTGTTTGTGCCGTGGTGAAAGAAATTTTTGCGCTAGAAAATTTGGCGGAGTCGTCCCCCGTGGTGGTGGTAGGCGCACAAGGACATATCGGCGCGGGTTTATGCGACGTTTTGGCGCGCACCCGTTCGGTAATCGGTTTGGACAAAGATGACGACGTGGCCTCGCGTTTAGCTGCAATGGAAGGCCCCCATCTTGTTCTGAATGTCGCAAGTTACGCGGCGTGGACGGGCATTTTGAACGGCTTGCAACCCGGTGCCGTGGTGTTGAATGAAGTCTATCCACCGCCTACAGGATCGGTTCGTGAAGCGCTCAAAGAGCGGGCCACCGTGTACCACGTCAGCGGCGTCAAGACCACCCTGAGTGTGCCGCGCCTGGCGCAAGGCTATAGCAAGGTGATGCCTTGCTGTGCGGCTACCGGTGATCCACGTGGTTGGCAACCCAAGTTCATACGCCTTTAATTTCTCGGTAGCCCCCTTGCTGCGCCACAAAGCCGTCAAATGCAGCCAGTAGCGGGGCAAACGGCGCGGTGTCGCCTTCTAGTGTTGCCAATGCAGCGCAGGTCGCCTCCAGCGTAGACAGTTGATGCGCATGGTGGGCCTGTCGTATGTGGTAGTTCGATGCAGGCACGTCGCGCAGCGCAAAGCGGGGTAGTTGCTGTAGTGACGGATTGCAGTACAACATCTTGCGGCTTTTACGCCAGGTACCGTCCAACACGATCAGGCGCAACCGTGTGGGGTCTCGCCTATCGGTTGGCGGCGGCGTGGTTGTGGCTGCGCTTGGCGGTGGGTTGTGGGGTGTGTCGGGGTAGAGTAAGAGTGTGTGCGGCGGTGGCAGCGCTGCCGGTGACCCTGGCAGTGGGCCGCAGATACACGCGTGCAGGGTGGCATCGTCAAAGGTTTCGCCGACAACCAGCGCACTGTGCGCTAGGCTTAGGTGCAGAAGGCGCGCTGTTCCCTTGGCCTGGTGTTCCTCCAACGGGTGCTGCAACACCACCACCTCAGCCTGGTGCGCGGTGGGTGTGATCCATTGGCAGATGCAGGTTTTCTGCGGGCGCAGGCACTGCTTGCAAACAGGCCGCTGGCCTGGGGCGACCAGCCCGCCGGACATGGCCGTGACCTGGCAGCCCGCGTTGCGCGGGTCGGGCGCAATCAGGTTGCGATTTACGGATGGGTATTCGCCAACGCGCAGGTGGTGGGCCATGCGCCATTGTCGGGCACGCGTGCCCCGCGCCGCACAGAAGGTGCCCCCTCTTGACACGCTTGCTAAGATACCTATGCCTTGGCGCTAAACCGGCGGCTGGCGCAACCATCCGATGATGGTTTTTATTGGTCAAATAGGGCTCTAGCCCTCATACAATAAGCGAATACAGCTATGAATTTAATAGCAATTATGGTGGGCACCGTGGTGGCAGGTGTCGGCTCGGTGTGGCTGGCGGCGGTGCTGAGCTTTGGTGCCTTGGCACGCTACACCCAGCACATGCTGAGCTTGGCCGCTGGTGCCTTGCTGGCGACGGCGTTTATGCACCTCTTGCCCGAGGCCTTTGAGAGCCCCGTGGAGCCGCACGATTTGTTTCTGACCCTGCTGCTGGGTTTGGTGTTCTTCTTTTTGCTCGACAAGGCCGAGTTGTGGCACCACGGCCATGAGCACCACCAAGACGTATCGGGTGACCATGCTGACCATGGTCACCCGCATGACCATGGTCATGCGCATGAGACCAAACCGGGTAGCTGGGCCATATTGACCGGCGACAGCGTGCACTGTTTTGGCGATGGCATCTTGATTGCATCGGCCTTTATGGCAAACATGCGCCTGGGCGTGATTGCCGCGTTAGCGGTGTTGGCGCACGAGGTGCCCCACCACATGGGTGACCTGATGGTGCTGCGAACGGGTGCCAACAACAGACGCATGGCGGTGGTCAAGGTGTCTCTGGCCGGGGCGGTCACCATGTTGGGCGGTTTGGCGGGCTACTGGCTGGTGGACTTGCTGCACGACTACCTGCCCTATTTTTTGGTCGTTGCCGCCAGCAGTTTTGTGTATGTGGCATTGGCCGACCTGATACCGCAACTGCAAAAGCGGCTCAGCCTGAGCCAGACGGTGGCACAGGTCGCGTGGCTCGCATTGGGCATCGTTGCGGTGACGCTTCTCAGCCGTATGGCGCACGGGCACTGAGCACCTATGAGCGTATTTGAGCGCTACCTGACGGTCTGGGTTTTCTTGTGTATTGTTGTGGGTATTGCCTTGGGGCAGCTCTTTCCTGGCGTGTTTCAGGCAGTTGGCCGCATGGAAATTGCGCAGGTCAATTTGCCTGTGGGCTTGCTGATCTGGGTGATGATCATCCCGATGCTGGTGAAGGTGGACTTTGGCGCGTTAGGCGTGGTACGTAAACACACCAAGGGCGTTGTTGCCGCCCGACCAGCTCGATAGTTACATTGCCGGTTTGATTTTGCTGGCCGCAGCACCCTGCACGGCGATGGTGTTTGTTTGGAGCGGCCTGACCGGTGGCGACCCGCTGTTCACCTTGTCGCAAGTGGCGTTGAACGACAGCATCATGGTCGTCGTCTTCGCACCGTTGGTCGCATTTTTGCTGGGCATTTCGGCGATCACGGTGCCCTGGTCCGTTGCGGCACTGCTGGCCACGTTGGTGCTGCTGTTTGCCTTCCAGGGCGAGGCCATTTTGAGGCAGCCGCTGGTGATTGCCTTGCTGGCGGTTCCGATCCTGATCCAGGTGTTTTTCAATTCGGCACTGGCGTACTGGCTCAATCGGGTCCTGGGCGAGAAGCACAACATTGCCTGCCCTTCGGCTTTGATCGGTGCGTCCAACTTCTTTGAATTGGCCGTGGCGGCAGCTATCAACCTGTTCGGATTCAATTCCGGCGCAACACTCTGGCCATGATCCGCAACAGCGGCGTGGAGCCAACCGTCATCGACTACCTGAAAACTCCACCGGAGCGTGAAACGCTGCTTGCCCTGATCCAGGCCAGCGGCCTGCCGGTGATCGACATCGTGCGCAGCAAGGAATCGGTGTTTGCCGAACTGCAGCTGGGCCGCAGCGGCGTGACCGATGTACAACTGGTGGACGCCATGCTGGCCCATCCGGTATTAATCAACCGGCCCATCGTGGTCACGCCACTGGGCACTCGCCTGTGCCGCCCGTCCGAATTGGTGCTGGGCATCCTGCCCCAGAATTAGGCCGTGATTTGTGCCGCTAGCCCTCGCAGAACGTGCGTAAGCAGCTATCAAAATAGTAGTAGCTAGACGCTGCCGAGTTCCACTGCGGTCTGCTCCAGCGCCGTGACCAGCGCGCCCCGCAGTGGGTGGGGCGCAGCCACCTGCGGCAGCAGCAGGCTGACCCGAAAGGCGATGGCCACGCTTAAGGGACGTATCACCAGATCGGAGCCTGCCAGCTCAGGGCTGGCCAATTCGGCGGCGGTGAGCGGGTTGACGATGGCCACGCCCAAACCGCGGCGCACCATGGCGCACACGGCCACGGCGCTGGCGGTTTCTAGCGTGGTGATGCGCGGCACTTGGGCGTTGGCAAACATCTGGTCAATTGCGCTGCGGTAAGGGTCACCCGCAGCCAGGCTGATAAAGCGCTCGTTGGCAAAGTCCACTGGCTGCAACACCGCCTTGGCGCACAGCCGGTGGCCGCGTGGCAGCACTGCCACCTCGTTTACCGTGAGTAGCGAGCGCAAGGCCACACCGGTGGGCGGCTCGGTCGCTTCGCTCAGGCCCACATCAAAACGCTGCTCGCTCAGGGCCTGCTCCAGCCAGGGTGACTCTAGCGGTTGCACGCTCACCGCCAAATCGGGGTGTAGGGCTGCCAGGTGCACCAGCGCGCGCGGTACCAGTGCGTGGGCCAGCGCCGGTAGGCAGGCCAAGCGCAGGCGGCCGGTGGTTTGGGTGCGCAGCTCTTGTGCGCGTGCGGCTATTTGCTCCAGCCCAATGAAGGATCGCTCCACCTCTTGCATCAGCGCCAGCGCTCGCACCGTGGGGCGCAGGCGCCCGCGCACCCGGTCAAACAAGGCAAAGCCCAGCACCTGCTCTAAGCGCGCCAACTCGCGGCTGAGTGTGGGCTGGCTGCTGCCCGTGGATTCGGCCGCTCGGCCCAGGTTGCCGTGCAGCATGATGGCCCGAAACAGCGCAAGCTGGCGGTGGGTGAGGGCGGGCGCGGCATTGTTGGACGCCGTAATTGGGGCAGGTTTTGTCATGCATAAACTATATCAATTTTGAATGTGTTGCCAACAAAATTGGTATTGATTGAATCGGTTGCTGGCGGCATGATGCGGCTATGAACCCATTTACCCCTTCCTCTCTCGCATCCTTTGCCCAGCATTTCGGCACCCCCGTGTGGGTGTACGACGCCGCCACCATCACCCGCCAGATTGCGGCGCTGCGCCAGTTTGACGTGGTGCGTTTTGCCCAAAAAGCCAACTCCAACATCCACATCCTGCGCCACATGCGCAGCCTGGGCGTGGTGGTGGACTCAGTCTCTCTGGGCGAGGTAGAGCGTGCGCTGGCCGCAGGCTTTACACCGGGTCTGCACATAGTGAATGGCAAGCCCCACGCGGAGATTGTGTTTACCGCCGACCTGTTAGACCGCGCCACGCTGGCGCGTGTGGTGGAACTGGGCATACCAGTGAACTGTGGCTCGGTCGATATGCTCGACCAGTTGGGCGCGGCCAAGCCCGGCCACCCGGTGTGGCTGCGTATCAACCCCGGCTTTGGCCACGGCCACAGCAACAAGACCAACACCGGTGGCGAGCAAAGCAAACACGGCATCTGGCAAGGTGACTTGGCACTTGCATGTGAAAGAGTGCGTACCCATGGTCTGGCCTTGCAGGGCGTGCACATGCACATTGGCTCGGGTGTGGATTACGCGCATTTGCAAGAGGTGTGCGGCGCCATGGTCAAACTGGTCGAGGCGGTCAACGCCCAGGGGCTGGATGTGCACGCCATCTCCGCCGGGGGCGGTTTGTCCATTCCCTACCAGGTGGGTGAGCCCACCATCGACACCGCGCACTACTTTTCCATGTGGGACGCCGCGCGCCAAACCATTGCCACACTCTTGGGCCACGCGGTCACGCTGGAGTTGGAGCCGGGCCGCTATTTGGTGGCCGAATCCGGTGTGTTGGTGAGCGAAGTGCGCGCCGTCAAAAACCAAGGCCGCAAACACTTTGTGATGGTGGACGCCGGTTTTAGCGACCTGATGCGCCCGGCCATGTACGGCAGCTACCACGGTATGCAAGTCATCCACTCTGACGGCACACCTGCCGCTGGCCCGTTGCGCGATAGCGTGGTGGCTGGGCCGCTGTGCGAGTCGGGTGACGTGTTTACGCAGGGCGAGGGCGGTGTGGTGCTAGAGCGAGCCTTGCCCCAAGCCCAGGTAGGCGACCTGCTGGTGCTGCACGACACCGGTGCCTATGGCGCGTCCATGTCCTCCAACTACAACACCCGCCCACTCATCCCCGAGGTGCTGGTGGAGAGCGGCAAAGCGCGCTTGATCCGGCGCAAACAGACGGTGGCGGAGCTGCTGGCCTTGGAATCGGTATAGGACGGCGGACTATGAAAACCCACCACACCCCACCACTGCCATCCGCACCAACCCACGTCGTGCAGGGCGGAGCACCCGCCACCGGCCGCTACACCGGTAGCCCAGCGCACATCGACTGGTCGGGCCTGCGTGGCGCCTTTCAGCGCTCGGCCTTGTGGCGGCGGTTTCACCACAAACGCTGGCATTACCTGGCGCTGGCCACCGAGCAGTGTTTTGTGGGCCTTGCCATCGTGGACCTGGGCTGGACCAACACCGCCTTTGCCTACGTGTTTGACCGCCAGCAGAAAAAACTGCTGATTGATTTTGCGCAAGACGGCTTACCGGGCTTGACGGCCACCATCAGCGACCGCCCCGCACACGGCGCGTCTTCGTGGTTCAGCCATATTGGTAGCCGCATCCATTACGAACACCTGCACGGCAACCACTACCGCCTGCAAGTTGCCATTCGCCAAGGCCTGCAGATCAACGCTGAGATAGACAGCGCCCACGCGGCCCCCTTTTTGTGCGCCATCGGCCCCATTGGGGACGGCGGCTGCGCCCACTCCACCGTCAAATCGTCCGCCTTGTCGGTCAAGGGCACGGTCACCGCTGGTGGTAAAACTTTTGACCTGACCGGCGGCGTGGCCAGTTTTGACTATTCCAACGGCCTGCTGGCGCGCGACACCCAGTGGCGCTGGGCCTCGGCCCACTCGCCTAGCGTAGGTTTTAACCTGCAGCACGGTTATTTTGGCAACCACGAGAACGCGCTGTGGCTAGACGGTGAACTGATTCCACTGGGTAACGCCGACTTTGGTTTTGACCCCAAAGCCCCGTTAAAGCCCTGGACCATTCGCACCGATGACGGCCTGCTGGACTTGCAGTTTCACCCCGAAGGTGCGCGCCAGCAAAGCAAGAATCTGTTGGTGGCGGCCAGCTACTACATCCAGCCCATTGGCACCTTCAGCGGCACGGTTCGCCCTGCGCCCGGTGCACCACCGCGCGCAGTGCAGGCATTGGTGGGTGTGACGGAAGACCACCGCTCGCGCTGGTAGGTTGCGACAAATCCGGTGGCATTGTTGCAATATGGACGAGACGAATGTCAGTCGCTTTTTAGATTGCTTGGGAGGGGTGTCAATATTTCATTGATTTTGATTTAAATCAAATTGACAAGTTGTAAGCGGTATCATGATCGCCCCCAAGCATCTCGCTTGTATTGAGATTCACGGAAGCAATTGGAGCGTTTATGGCCTTAGCAACTTGCAAGTCATTTCTAAAAATCAAATTTTTGCAATCAAAGGCTCGACTCGCCCTGACAGCCATAGGGGTTGCATGCGTTGGTATCCTGTTTAGCGCACCGGCGAATGCGGTGCCTTCCTATGCAAACCAAACCGGACAAAGCTGCGTCGCGTGCCACGCGGGCGGTCAATTCTTTGAGTTGACGCCCTACGGACGTATTTTTAAGCTCACCGGCTACACCCAGGGCGAGAAGACCACGCCATTGGCGGCAATGATCATTGCTAGCTATACCAGCATTGCCAAAAACGACGACGGTGCAGGTGGAAAGATCGCGACGCAGGACAACACGGCCATCTTGGACACGGCAAGCATGTTCGTGGCGGGCAAGTTCACCGACAACATCGGCAGCTTTGCGCAGTTTTCCACCTCGCTGCAGGGTGGCAATGACGCATTCGGCAATGCCGGTTCGAGTGGTGTAGCCACTGACCAGTTCGACGTACGCTACGCTGACCGCAAGGTGGACGCCAACTCCGACCTGATATGGGGTGCCACACTGCATAACAACCCGGGTGTGCAAGACGTATTCAATAGCTCCAGTTCCGCCTTTAGCTTTCCCATGCAAGGTCCGGCCAATGGCACCCCTAGCGGGCTTGACGTTCCCGCGACCCAGATAGAGGGCGGAGTCAACCATGTTTTGGGCACTGGTGGGTACATATATTTGAACAAGGCTATATACGCTGAACTGTCTGCTTATCAGAGTGCCAGCGGCGCTGCCTCCTTGCTGCGCTACGGCGCAGCCCCCGGATATGTAAACCTAGACGGCAACAGCTTTTACGCACGCTTGGCTTATACCCACGATTGGGGTCCTCATAGCATCATGCTAGGTGGATTGGCGTTTGATACCAAAGTGTTTTCCAATGATCCCCTCTCCGGTGCGCCGCTCTCGGACCTCGGAAGCACGCACTACCGCGACGTGGGTGTGGATGCGCAATACCAGTACATTCTTTCGCCGCACACCGTTACGGCCCACTTCCGCGCTATCAATGAAGCCATCGACGACTCGAATAACCTAGTCTTTGCAAACAAATCCAACACGTTAAATACCATGATGGCCCGGATCAACTATGTGTACCGTCACAAGTATGGTGCTAGCCTTGCCTACAAGGAGGCCACAGGAAGCTCTGACGCCACCGCATACGCTGGCAACACCTCGCTAACGCCGGATACACAGATTTGGACGCCAGAGGTATTCTGGACACCTGTTCAAAATGTGCGCGTGGGCCTTCAATTCAACTTCTTTACGAAGTACCAAGGGTCAGTCAATGGCTATGACACTGCAAGCGGACTGCGCAACGCCAGCGACAACAATAGCACCTACGCTTACATGTGGACCGCTTTCTAAGCCATTGCCGCACAGCTCAAAAAAACATACAGGTTCATCATGAATTCAAAAATTGCATATTTCGGCCTTGGCTTGATCTCGGTGGCTGCACTTACGCTGACGGCTTGCTCCAACATGACGAGCCGCAGCGTAGCTGACCCCTCTCTGTCTGGTAGAGATATTGCCATCAATACGTGCTCCGCTTGTCATACCGTGACAGGAGAGTCGATCTCTCCCCAATTCCCCAAACTGGCTGGACAACAAAAGGAATATCTGGCGGCGCAAATTGCCGACTTCAAAGGGCATGAGCGCAGCGACTCGCGCGGCACCCAATATATGTGGGGGTTTACCCACCTGACGACCAAACAAGTTGATGAGTTGGCTGACTACTTTTCGCAACAACCACCAATGCGTGGGAAAGTTGGCGACCCGGCTTTACTGGCACGGGGTGAAGCCATCTTTCAAAAAGGTATTCCTGAAAACAACGTTGTCCAATGCGTTGCTTGCCACGGGAAAAACGGCGAAGGCAATGGCGCGATCCCCCGCATTGCTGGACAACACGCTGAATACATGCTGGAGCAAATTAAAGTATTTCAGTTGACTGACCAGCGCCCCCGTGGGGCGGCCATGAAGCAGGAAACCCATGATATGAGTGTTGCTGATGCCATAGCAGTATCGCAGTATGCGGAGTCAATCGGAGCGGTTCGTTAAATATCGGCACTGCGCGTCCACATACTGCGGACGTATTCGTCAGCGCCCTGCATCGTTGGAAAGCACTCGACTTCAATCTGCCATTTTTCATGCGATAGGGAGCGAAATACGCTTGGCCCTGTGCGGTACCGCAACAGGCGTCGCGACTACGGCACGGGGCCCAGCCACTACTTGACAGGGCTTATCGGCCAGTTGCGGACTTCGAGCCATGCCTGCTGCACAGCCGGTGGCAGCTTGTCCATGTGCTTGAGAAATAGCGCTAGCGTCCAGATGTGTTTGTCGCTGAGGGTGGCACCGAACGAAGGCATCCCCGTCAACCGGATATCGTGCTTGATCTTCCAGAAGGATTTTCCCTCGGGGTCATCTTCAACACCGTCAGTCGCCATCTGAGGCGGCTGTGGATAAAGCCCCTTGGCGATGGGCGACCGGGTCCCGTTTGCGGCGCCATGGCACACCGCGCAGTTTTTTGCGAATAGGCCAACCCCCGACAGTAGGTTTCCGTCCGAAAGTGCCACCGGATTGGGCTCGGTTGGTGCCAAGCGGTCCAAGGTCGCTTCCAGCGAAGTGCGCGCCGCCCATAATTCCAACGAGCCGAGCGCCGCATCCGCATTGGCCGGTATGTACCCACTGTGTAGCGCCGCGTAGGCCACGAGGCAACCGACGAACAGCGTCAAGCCGATTCCGGCCATCAATCCTTTGAACATGATATCTCCTGAGTTACTACCCGATTCACCTGGTAGTTGCTAACAACCAAGACACGGACTCGCCAGAAGTCTGCGCCGAAACCCGTTGGTGCCGCGACTGGGCTTAAATCGGGTTCGGGGACGGCATCGTCGGCACAAATGCGCCGGGGCCATCTCGTGATGAGGGTTTCGTTTCACCGTGCCCGCCCCAGTTTTGAACATCCGCTGTTGGTGGCATTGACCCGCACGTACCTTAGCGTGCACTACCTCAGCGATGTGCTGGCAGCTTTTAGGAATGAACACGTTTTGGCGCCATCGATCTGCCACTCGATTCGTAAAAGAAACGTGATCAGGATTACAGATATGGGTGCAAAAAGGAGCAGAAAATAGCACTTTAAACAATGAGGTTCTTGTGAATCAATCCGCTCCCCATGCCGAACTCATCGCTTCTTTCAGGAGAGCACAGGCAGACGCTGCTCACAAGTTCGGATTGATCAAAGCGGTTGCAAAAAAAGGGCCCAAGGCCATTCGGGCGGCCGTCGAAACAGCCGCAAAGGCTGCAAAGCGCAGAGACTCATTTGCAAAAAAACTCAATATGCTGGGGGTGGTCCTCAAGGACTGAGCAGGGCTTAGCACCTGCACTTCCACCAAGCTGCGGGTGGCGTTTAACGAATCAGCTTCAAGCCCGGTGGCAGCGACTCACCCACGATGCGGCTTTGCTGGGCTTCGTCCAAGTCCACCTTGTGGCGCACCATGGCCTCCCACGCGGCTGGTGCGCCGCTGGTGTGCAATTGCGCGGCAACCTGTTCGCGCAGCGCCACGGGCAGGTCGCGCACGCGGTCGTCGCTGACGCGGGCCATCTGGGTGGCGGCAAAGGCGGCTGCGTCCAGACGTTTCCAGTCTAGCTTTAGTAGGGCTTCAATCCACGGTGTAACGGCCTCGGGTGGTGCTACATCGTGGGTGCTGCCGTACAAGGGTTGGCGTGCGCCGATGCGCCCCAACGCCCACAGGCCAACCAGGGTGTCGGTGGACTCGGACTTGGCGGCATTGTCGGACTTAGCGGCCTTGGCCGCTTTTGCCACAGCCTTCTGAATGCGGCCCAAGAGCCAGTCACCCACCTCCACCTTGTAGGCCGCGGGTATTCGCTCTAGGGATGCGCCCAGGCGCAGCATGTCTTGCGCGTCGCCTTTGACCGGTCTGGTCTGGGGTGCGTCTGCCTCATCGGACGAGCCTTCCACGCTGCTTTGCAGGTTGTAGGCAAAGTCGTTCAGCAGGCGCAGCTGGGCATTGGCGTCCAAGCCGCCTGCCACCCGGCGCCACAGGGTCCACCATTGGACGCAGACTTGCTTGTCGCGCGAAAATTGAACGCCGCTGGGCAACAGTGTCCACAACTGCTGCACCCGCCAGTCGTCCAGCGCGTCGCCCCAGCCTGGGCGCAGGCAGTAGCCTGCCAAGTTGAGCCACGCCCGCTCATGCTCGGCCGATCGGCGTCGGCCGCGCGCACGTTGCCACAGCGCGTCAAAAAGGGGGCGCAAAATTTCTAGCGACCACTGCGCGCGCGCGCCTAAAAGTTGCTCTAGCTGGGCGCGCAGTTGGCGTACCTCTTTTGCGTCCACTTTTTGCGCGTTGGTGCCAAAGATACGGTCGAGCGCTTTGACCGCTTCCGCAACGCGGGGTGACGCGGCCGCCGCTTGTCCGCCAACATCGGAGTCGCCATCGTCCAGCGCTTGGGTGTGGCGCAGGTCAAATTCCAGCAGCCAACGTTGGCTGGGGTCTGCCACGCCCATGCAGTGCAGTGCCAGGGTGCCCACTTCGGTAAGTGCGGCCACCAGGTGTACCGGGATGTCTTTTTGCGCCTGCTCGTTGGCGTCGGCGGTGAGGGTAGTTAGTGCCGTGAGGGCCGTGACGATGGGCGGCAGGCGCACAAACGCGGGGCCGACCAAATCCACCGTTTGACCCGCCACGTAAGGGGCTTGGTTGGCCGCATCGCTGCTGACGCTGCACAGGTGAAAACGCACCGGTTGCCCCACCCGCAGTGCAAAGGTGTGTTCACTCAAACGCACCTCTTGCCCCGGCTGGGTCAGGCGAGGCAGGATACAAATGCCCCGCGTGGGTGCAGCGCCCTTGCCTCGCTTGGCCGGGCCATCATTGCCCTGCAGCAGCAAGAAATAGCTGCGCGCCGACCCGGCACCAATGGTGGGTGTGTGGCCGTGCTGGGCCAATGCGTAGGCGACGGCGCCACGGGCCACGGCCACGTCGGGGTTGTCGTTGTGCAGTAGGCGCAACGGCGCACCACGCCAAGCGGCCAGGGTGTCTTGCAGGCGCTGTACCAGCGCCGGGGCTCGGAACACGCCGCCGTTGAGTAAGAGCGTGTCGGGCATGGCGCTGGCGTGCTGGCGCAAAAATTCAGCGATGTGGCGGGTAATGGCTGCATCGCGTGCATAGGGCAGGCCAAAGGCCACCAGGCCGCGCCGTCCTGGCTCGGTGGGTGCATCGGCCGATACCATGGGGAAAAAGCCGTCCAACACCAGCGTTTCGATCTCGGCGCGGGTGAGTGTGCTGGAGCGGCTTGCGCCGATCAGGCGCGCGCCCGCACCCAGCAGCGTCACAGTGGTTTGCTCCGGCGCACCTTCGGCCAGCAGAAGCTCTTTGGCGCTGCGGCAGCGCTCCATCAATTGCGCCAACTGGCTGGCGGATAGGGGTTGCTGGGCAGGTCCACCTTGGGCCATGCAGGCCTCGACGGTGTGGGCCAGGGCCAGGTCCATGTTGTCACCGCCCAGCATCAGGTGGTTGCCAACCCCAATGCGGGTGAGTTGGGGTTGGCCCTGCGCCATGTCAACCTGGATCAGGCTCAGGTCGGTGGTGCCGCCGCCCACGTCGCACACCAGCACCAGGCGGCTGTCGCCCAAGGCGGTGGTGAGGTCGGCGCGGTGGCGCTGCAGCCAGTCGTAGAAGACAGCTTGGGGTTCTTCCAATAGGCGTAGCTTGGGCAAGCCCGCCCTATGTGCCGCTTGCAGGGTCAAGGCGCGGGCGCTTTCATCAAACGAGGCGGGCAGCGTCAGCACAATGTCTTGCTGCGCGAGCGGGCTGTCCGGAAACTGCGCGTTCCACGCGGCGCGCACATGCGCCAGAGTGTCGGCACTGGCCTGCACCGGTGACACTTTGGGCACCTCGGGCGGCGCGCCCCAGGGCAGGATGGCGGCGGTGCGGTCCACCGCCGCGTGGGACAGCCAGCTTTTGGCGCTGCTCACCAGCCGCCCGGGCACTTGGGCGCCCAGAACACGGGCCAGTTGACCGATCACCACCGGGGCGATGGCGGTCTCGGTAACGGAATTGCCTGAGGGACTGTTTTCTGGCGCAGTGGCTCTTGCTGGTTCTGGCACGGCATCCCAGGGCAAGGTCAGGTTGCCAGGTGCCAGCTCACCCGGCGCGGCGTGGTACCGCACGCTGGGCAGCAGCGGCAGGGCGTCTACTGCGCCGGGCGACACCAGTTGCGGGATGGCAAACAGTTTGATGGCATCGCTCCCAGCGGCGCGGCCTTTGGGGACGGCGAGCGGCGCATAGGCCACCACCGTGTGGGTGGTGCCCAGGTCAATGCCGACGCTGTAGCGTGGTGATGCCAAGGCCTGGGCCTTAGCTTTAACCTTTGTCGCGCACATCCAGCTCTAGCTTCCAGCGCGCTTGGGTGGCGGTTGATACGGCGGTGAGCTCTAGCGTGCCGGTATCGGTGGCGACCGCCTGCAACGTCACTTGCACTACCTCGCCAGCGGTGCGGCCCTCAAGTGGCAGGGTGGCGCGGATATCGCCCAGTTCTTGCAGCTCGTCCGGCTGCCAAAAATCGAGCAGGGTGCCCACTGCGTCTTGGCGGCGCACAGAAGAACCAAAGAAGCGGAACTGCACCGGCTCGCCCACCACCAAGCCAAGCTGTAGTAGGGGCAGGTCGACAGGTACGCCTTCTTCCATGCCAAAGGGCGCCACGCATAAGGCTTGAATCGGCGGCTCGGCGCCGGGGATGGCGGGCATGGACGACTCAATGGCCACGTAATACGCCCGCGCCGTGCCACCGCGAATGCGCACGCCCCGGCCCCGGCGCACATAGCCGTAGTAGGCCGCGCCGCGTGCTACGGCCAAGTCCATGTCGGCGTCCATCAGCATGCGCGCGGGCTCTGCGCCCTCAGAAGCCAACCAGCTATTGAGCGTGGCCAAAGTGCGCTGGGTTAACAGGTCAGACTTAAACACGCCGCCATTGAACAGCACGGCGGTGGGGTGCAAGAAGGTGGCGTTTGCGTCAACGCGCCCGGCGAAGCCTTCTAGCTCGGCGGTGGCGCCGGATTGGCGGCCCAGCAGGGCTGCAAGATGGCGGGTGACACCGGCGTCCTGCGCATAGGGTAGGCCCAGTTGGGTCAAGCCGCCACGGGTCCGGCTGACGGGGCGCGCTGCGGCGTCTACCTGCGGGAAAAACCCGTCCAGCAGGGTAGCCGTAACTTCGGCCTGGGTGAGCTCGGTGCGCAGTGATCCGCCAATGAGTTTGGAGCCTCGGCTGGGCACCACAATGGGTACGCTCTCGGGGGCCACTGTACTGAGCAAGGCTTCTTTGGCGCTGCGGCAGGCGTAGGCCAGGGCGCGCATTTGCCAGGGGTCTAGCGTCTTGCCGCCCTCATTCAATTTGCGTGCAAGCCCATGGGCCAGCGCCAGGTCCATGTTGTCGCCGCCCAGCAAAATGTGTTCGCCCACCGCCACCCGGTGCAGCTCTAAATTGCCGTCGCGTTCCAGCACGGCAATGAGCGAAAAATCACTGGTGCCGCCACCCACGTCCACCACCAAAATGATGTCGCCGGGGCTGACGGCTTTGCGCCACTGGGCGCCGCTGCGTTGAATCCAGCTGTAGAGCGCGGCTTGCGGTTCTTCTAGCAAGGTGAGTGGGCCAAAACCGGCGGCGCGTGCGGCTTCTACCGTCAATTCGCGGGCGGCGGGGTCGAACGACGCGGGGATGGTGACGGTGACGTCTTGCTCGGTAAAAGGGGCGTCTGGGTGGGCGTGGTCCCAGGCCTGGCGCAAGTGGGTCAGGTAGCGGGTGGAGGCCTCTAGCGGCGACACGCGGGCCACCTCGGGCGGTGCGTCGCTGGGCAGAATGGCTGCGTGGCGGTCTACGCCGGCATGGCACAACCAGCTTTTGGCGCTGGAGACCAGGCGAAAGGGCGTTTGCGCGCCACGTGTGCGGGCCATCTCTCCCACCGCAAAATCTTGCGTGGTAGACCAGGGCAGAGCCAGGTCGCTGGGCGCCAACTCATCGGCATGGGGCAGGTATAAAAACGAGGGCAACAGCGGCAGACTCTCCACGCTGCCGGGCGCGCTCAACTGGGCGATGTCAAGCACGCCGTGCTGTGTGGCTTCGCCCTCGCTGGCGCCCACGTCCACATAGGCCAGCGAGCAGTGGGTGGTGCCCAGATCGATGCCGATGCAGTAACGCGGCGTGCTCACAACTCTACCTCGGCCTGCGCCAGCACATGCGCGTCATGGCCTGCGGACAACTGCGGCATGCGCACGTCAGTGGCGCGCCAACCGCGGTGGCTCAGGCTGCCTTGGTACGGCGCATTGCCCACCACGTTGCCGGTGAGCCGCACGGCGCGGGCGTCAAAGCCGGACTCTAGGCGAATGCGGCTGCCTTCAGGCTCGGTGCGTATGGGGCTGATGCTGAAGTGTTCGTCCAACACCTTGCGGCAACCGGCATGCACCACGCGGGCGGCGGCGCCAATGTCGGCATCCGAATAGGCGCGCACGTCTTCTTGGGTGAAGTCGATCAGGCGCGCCTCGCGCTGCAGCAGACCCAGCAACTGCAGGGCGGCGTCATGCGACGGAGCTTGGGTGGGGGCTGGTATAGGCGAAGGTGTAGGCGTAGAAGCCTGCGGCGCTGGGGTAGATGCGGGCGGCGCGTTCAGGGCCATCACGCGGTTGGCGTAGTCGGGGTTGCGCAGGGTGCTGATGAATGCACCCCAAGCGATGGACAGGCGACGGCCAAGTGGCAGCCGGTCGGCGTAGGGCGGGT
>JBBRSA010000005.1:0-104971 GCA_038245855.1 Burkholderiales bacterium | reverse complement strand
TCAAACTCGGCCGCCTCGGCGGGGAATTGGCTGCGGTAGGCGTCAAAACGTTTGCGCCATGCGGCCTCGGCCACCTGGCCGCGTTCTACGGCGTTCCATGCGCTGGCAATTTCGGCCGGAATCTCAAATGGGGCCGCCGTCCAGCCCAGGGCGGCACGGGTGGCGGCGATCTCGGCCGCACCCAGGGCTGCGCCATGTACATCGTGCGTGCCGGCCTTGTTGGGTGAACCCATGCCAATGACCGTTTTGCAGCAGATCAAGGTGGGTTTGCCGTCGGGCTTGTTGGCCTGGGCCTTGGCGGACTTAATGGCGGCATCAATGGCAGCCGGGTTGTGGCCATCGACTCCGGCAATCACATTCCAGCCATAGGCGTCAAAACGCTTGGGCGTGTCGTCGGTGAACCAACCTTCGACGTGGCCGTCGATAGAAATGCCGTTGTCGTCCCACAGCGCAATCAGCTTGGATAGGCGCAAGGTGCCCGCCAGCGAGCAGGCTTCGTGGCTAATGCCTTCCATCAGGCAACCGTCGCCCATGAAAGCGTAGGTGAAGTGGTCCACCACGGCGTGATCAGCGCGGTTGAACTCGGCCGCCAGCAGCTTCTCAGCCAGCGCCATGCCCACCGCATTGGTAATGCCCTGCCCCAACGGGCCGGTGGTGGTTTCTACCCCAGGCGTTACGCCCACTTCAGGGTGGCCGGCGGTTTTGCTGTGCAACTGGCGGAACGCCTGCAACTCAGACATGGGCAAGTCATACCCGGTCAGGTGCAACAGTGCATAGATCAGCATGGAGCCATGGCCGTTGGACAGCACAAACCGGTCGCGGTTGGGCCAATGGGGATTGGTGGGGTTGTGGGACAGGTGGCGGTTCCACAGCACTTCGGCAATATCGGCCATGCCCATGGGGGCACCGGGGTGGCCAGACTTGGCTTTTTCAACCGCATCAACGGCGAGCATACGGACGGCGTTGGCCATCTGGCGGGCAAATTCAGGGGTAGGCAGGTTCATGGGAGCAGCTTTGGGGTAATAAAACAGATTTTTAAACGACAAGAGACCGCCAATGCAACGGCAGCCTTACGCACACAGCGCTTACAAGGAGACCATGGCGCGTTTGCGCCGCTCCATCATCCGCCAGATAAAAGGCGTGAAGATCAGTTGCATGGCCAGCTCCATCTTGCCGCCGGGCACCACAATGGTGTTGGCGCGGCTCATGAAACTGTCGTTGATCATGTTGAGCAGATACTGAAAGTCAATGCCCTTTGGCTTGGCAAACCGAATCACCACCATACTCTCGTCCGCGCTGGGAATGTCGCGCGCGGTAAACGGGTTAGAGGTGTCGACCATGGGCACACGCTGGAAGTTGACATGGGTGTGCATGAACTGCGGGCAGATGTAGTTCACATAGTCGGGCATACGGCGCAAAATGGTGTCGGTAACCGCCTCGGTGCTGTAGCCGCGCTTGGATTTGTCGCGGTAGAGCTTTTGGATCCACTCCAGATTGATAACAGGCACCACCCCCACCAGCAAATCGGGGTATTGGGCGACATTGATATTCGGGGTGACTACCGCGCCATGCAGGCCTTCATAAAACAGCAGCTCGGTGTCCTCTGGCAAAGACTCCCACGGCGTAAAGGTGCCAGGCTCCTGCTTGTAGGCTGCGGCCTCTTTAACATCATGCAGGTATTTGCGCCGCTTGCCGGTGCCGGTGCTCGCGTAGTCGCCAAACAGCGCCTCCAGCTCGGGAAACAGGTTGTTCTCGGGGCCAAAGTGACTGAAGTTTTTGTCACCCGCTTTCTCTGCTTCAGCGAGTTTGAGCTTCATCTCCTTACGGTCAAAGCGGTGCATGCTGTCGCCTTCGATGACGGCGGCGTCAATGCCTTCGCGGCGAAAGATGTTTTCAAACGTTTGGGTGACCGACGACGTACCGGCGCCGCTGGAGCCGGTAATGGCGATGATGGGGTGGCGTTCCGACATGCAGCGTCCTTAAATGGGGTTCAAATTGGCCTCTAGCCCTCGCAAAATATGCGCAAGACGCTATTAAATTAATAGCAAACAACGTGTGCGACTTAGTCGCGAAACAGGCTGCTTTTGGCAAACAAGGGGTTGTCGTTCAGGACTTCGATAGGCTCGATGTGGTAACGCTCAATACGCTCCACTTCGTGCTTGGAGCCAAAAATCAAACCAATGCGCTGGTGCAGCGTGCTGGGCTGAACATCGAGCACAGGCTCACGCCCCGTGCTAGCCCGTCCACCCGCTTGCTCCATGATGAAACCGATCGGATTGGCCTCATACAACAAGCGCAAGCGCCCCGGTTTGGTAGCGTCCTTGGTGTCACGCGGGTACATAAAAACACCGCCGCGCATCAGAATACGATGGGCCTCAGCCACCATGCTGGCGATCCAGCGCATATTGAAGTCTTTGGCGCGGGGCCCTGGCTTCCCGGCCAGGCATTCGTCCACATACCGTTTGACGGGCGCCTCCCAAAACCGGCTGTTCGACGCATTGATGGCAAATTCGTGGGTTTCAGCGGGCACCTGCACATGCGGGTGCGTCAGCATGAATTCGCCCAAAATAGGGTCCAGGGTGAAACCCGCCACACCGTTGCCTACGCTGAGCATCAGCATGGTAGTGGGGCCATAAATGGCATACCCGGCCGCCACTTGCTGCGAGCCTGGCTGCAAAAAGTCGGCCTCCACCACGTCACGGCCACTGTCGATCACCTCGTCCGAGGCACGCAGGATGGAAAAAATACTGCCAACCGACACGTTGACGTCAATGTTGGAAGACCCATCCAGCGGGTCAAAAACCATCAGGTAACTGCCCCGCGGGTAGTGGGCTGGCACCTGGTAGGGCAGATCCATTTCCTCAGACGCCATACCCGCTAGGTTGCCCGACCATTCGGTGCGGTGAATAAACACGTCGTTGGACAACACATCGAGTTTTTTCTGTGTCTCTCCCTGGACATTGACGGTGCAGCCGGACTCCCCTTCATGGTTACCCATCACACCCGCCAATTCGCCAAATGCCACGGCCTTGGCAATACGTTTACAGGCCAGCGCCACGTCCAGAATCAGGGAGTTGAAGTCCCCGCTGGCGCTGGGGTAGCGTCTGCGCTCCTCAATCAGGTACTGCGTGAGGGTGAAACGTCTGGAAAGTGGCATGGAATTTCTCTTTGAAGGGCGACAAGGTGCGCGCGATCAGCGTGCGGCCAATGCTTGCGCGTGCCAGGTCCGCAAATCAGCCACCGTGGTGTTTACCAGGTCAGGCAAGACCCGCAGCGCACCCGTGAAGTCATGTTCAGCCGTAAAACTATTGGGCGTAATGACGGTGGGCAAGCCCGCGCTGATAGCGGCTTGCAGGCCATTGCCTGAGTCTTCAAACGCCAGGCATTGGTCTGCGGGTAGCCCTAAGCGGCTGAGGGTTTGCAGGTACACCTCGGGGTGCGGCTTCTTGTTGGGTGCTGTCGACGCGTCTTCAACCACTGTGAACATCTCAGCCCAGTTGGGGCCAATCGCGCCCCGCAATAGGGCTGCGATATTGACCGGCGAAGTGGTAGTGGCAATGGCTAGGCGCAACCCTGCCTTGTGCGCCGCTTCCAAAAGAGCGAGTACGCCTGGGCGCAACTGCACCGCACCCTCTTGCACCGCACACTCGTAGGCTGCGGTCTTGAGGGCGTGCATACGCTCGATGGCGTCGTCCATGCCAGTGCCGCCGATGTCGGTCAAGTCGGGTTGCACCTGTTTCCAGTAGTGCAGGATGCGCTCTTTGCCACCCGAAACCTCCAACAGCTTGGTATAGGTCGGCACATCCCATACCCATTCGCGCCCCACCTCGGCAAATGCCTGATTGAATGCAGCGCGGTGTGCGCTCTCGGTGTCGGCCATGGTTCCGTCGACATCAAAGATCAATGCATTGAGCATGGGTAGTTCCTTCAGAGAGTGCGCGCAAGCGCAATGGCGAAATGCCCAACGCGGGGTCGGGCCGCTTAAATATATCCGGCAACATACATAAACTCAAATCACGTTTAATGTAGGTATCATCAGCTTATACTGATGTTAGCCGTGACATGCGAAACTATACCTTAAAGCAAATCCAGACATTTATTGAGGTGGCGCGGGAGCGCTCGGTCTCCAAAGCGGCCGAGCGGCTGTTTGTCACCCAACCGGCCGTCTCCATGCAACTGCGTCAATTGGAGGAAGCATTTGGCATTGCATTGACAGAGCCTTCTGGCCGCAATATCCAACTGACCCGCGCCGGCCAAGACTTTTTAACCCACGCGATTGCGGCCCTGGGACAGCTCAACGACCTTGAATCAGCCATGGCCGAGCACGTCGGGCTGCGCAAAGGCCATATCAACTTGGCCGTGGTCAGCACTGCCAAATATTTTGTGCCTATGTTGCTGGTGCAGTTTGGCAAGCTGTACCCTGGGGTGGACGTCAGCCTGCGCATTGACAACCGCGAAAACATCCTGGGCATGCTCTCGCGCAATGAGGCGGACCTGGTCGTCATGGGCCGAGCCCCCAAGACACTCGATTGTGACGCGACCCCGTTTGCCACCAACCCCATGGCCATCGTGGCTGCGCCCGACCATGACTTGACGCGGCGCAAACATATCAATTTTTCTGCATTGGCAGACTGCGTTTTTGTGGTGCGTGAGCAAGGCTCTGGCACCCGCGCCGCTATGGAACGGCTGTTTGCACAAAACGAAGTTCCCCTCCACGTGGTGATGGAAATGCCCAGCAACGAAACCATCAAACAGGCCGTCATGGCCGGTATGGGCCTGAGCTTTTTATCCTTGCGCACCGTCCGCCACGAGCTGGCCAGCGGTCACATGGCACTGTTGGGTGTGGCCGGCATGCCCATGGTGGGCCACTGGTACATCACGCATCTGCACAACAAGCGCCTGGCACCGGCAGCCAAAGCGTTTAAAGAGTTTTTGATCGACCAGGGCGGCGCCTTAATCGACACTTGGGCCTGACGCTGCCACGGCGCAAACACCTGAAATAGCGACCCCACGGCACATACCCATTAGGCACAAGCCAATCATCAAATAAGTTAAACCTTATCTATTAAATATAAAAGTTTACTTTTTCTTATGCTTAAAAATTCTTATAGTCAGCCAATACTGCCCACCAAGGAAACACACAATGGACCAATCCAACCGCTACGCTGACCTGAGCCTCAAAGAAGAAGACCTGATCAAAGGAGGTAAGCACATATTGGTCGCCTACAAGATGAAACCCAAGGCGGGTCACGGCTACCTGGCAGCAGCGGCGCATTTTGCGGCGGAATCTTCGACTGGCACCAATGTGGAAGTGTCCACCACCGACGATTTCACCCGCGGCGTGGACGCGCTGGTCTACATGATCGACGAAGCGGCCGAGGACATGCGCATCGCCTACCCGCTGGACCTATTCGACCGAAACATGACCGACGGGCGGATGATGATGGTGTCCATTCTGACGCTCATCATTGGCAACAACCAGGGCATGGGCGACATCGCACACGGCAAGATCCACGATATCTACTTCCCCGAGCGCGCTATCCAGCTGTTTGACGGCCCGTCCAAAGACATCACCGACCTGTGGCGCATTTTGGGGCGCCCCATGAAAAACGGCGGCTACATCGCTGGCACCATCATCAAGCCCAAACTGGGCCTACGCCCCGAGCCGTTTGCGGCCGCCGCATACCAGTTTTGGCTGGGGGGCGACTTCATTAAAAACGACGAACCCCAAGGCAACCAGGTGTTTTGCCCCGCGAAAAAGGTATACCCGCTGGTGTACGACGCCATGAAGCGCGCCATGGACGAAACCGGCCAAGCCAAGATTTTCTCGGCCAACATCACCGCCGACGACCATTACGAAATGTTGGCCCGCGCCGACTTCATTCTTGAAACCTTTGGCCCTGATGCTGACAAAGTAGCCTTCTTGGTAGATGGTTTTGTGGGCGGCCCCGGGATGGTCACCACCGCACGGCGCCAGTACGCTAACCAGTACCTGCACTACCACCGCGCGGGCCACGGCATGATCACATCACCATCGGCCAAGCGCGGCTACACCGCTTTCGTACTCGCCAAAATTTCGCGCTTGCAAGGAGCATCAGGCATCCACGTCGGGACCATGGGCTACGGCAAAATGGAAGGCGAAAACAGCGACAAAAACATCGCCTACATGATCGAGCGTGACGAAGCCCAAGGCCCGGTCTACTACCAAAAGTGGTACGGCATGAAGCCTACGACCCCCATCATCTCTGGCGGTATGAATGCACTACGCCTGCCCGGCTTTTTTGAAAATTTGGGCCACGGCAACGTCATCAACACCTCGGGCGGTGGCGCCTATGGCCATATCGACAGCCCCGCGGCCGGTGCGATCTCGCTGCGCCAATCGTACGAATGCTGGAAAGCCGGTGCCGACCCGATTGAGTTTGCCAAAGAACACCAAGAATTTGCCCGCGCGTTTGAATCTTTCCCGGGTGATGCCGACAAGCTCTACCCCGGTTGGCGTGACAAAATCGGCGCGCACCGCTAATCTGACCCGGAGGCTGGACGGCAGCGAGTTCTGCTCCGTGTCCCCCGGCCTGCGGCCTCCTCCTTTTACCTGCGCAGAACCCGCTGCCGTCCAGCCTCCTTGCTTTGCTTGACAACACCAAAAGAGAGCCCGATATGACTGCTTTGACTGCCCCCAGCGCTGCACCCTTCTACCAGCCGCAGGGCAATGAAGTAGCGCTGTTTGAGGCGGCCTACGCCGCCCGCCTGCCGGTGATGGTCAAGGGGCCAACGGGCTGCGGCAAGTCGCGTTTTATTGAGCACATGGCATACCGCCTGGGCCGGCCGCTGATCACCGTGGCCTGCAACGAAGACATGACGGCCAGTGACCTGGTGGGCCGCTTTTTGCTCGACACCAATGGCACCCGCTGGCAAGACGGGCCGCTCACCGTGGCGGCTCGCACGGGGGCCATTTGTTACCTCGATGAGATCGTCGAGGCGCGCCAAGACACCACCGTGGTGATCCACCCCTTGAGCGACCACCGCCGCCAATTGCCGCTGGACAAAAAAGGGGAAACCGTACAGGCCCACCCAGACTTTCAACTGGTCATCTCCTACAACCCCGGCTACCAAAGCCTGCTCAAAGACCTCAAGCCCTCGACCAAACAGCGTTTTGCGGCGTTTGAGTTTGACTACCCCGGCGCGGATCTAGAGGCCAAGATTGTGAGCACTGAAGCCGATCTTGACGAATCGACGTGTGCCTCTCTGGTGCGTATTGCCCACGCGGCCCGCCAGCTCAAAGGGCATGGTCTGACCGAAGGCATCTCCACCCGCCTATTGGTCTATGCAGCAGTACTGATTCGCAACGGTGTGGCGGCGCGCGACGCCTGCCGCATGGCCATGGTGCGGCCCATCACCGACGACGCCGACATCCGCCAAACGCTGGACCACACCATCGATGCCGTGTTCGCCTGAGCAATTGGAGGCTTGGCGCACCCAACTGGCGTGCAATTTCCCGGCGGTGCAAGCCGTATTTGCCGACTGCATGCAAGAGGCCGCACGGCTTTTGAGCCCGACCGGCATAGACAAGTACCTGAGTAGTGCCCACGCCCTAGGCAAAATGGGGCGGGGCCCAGAGCCCGTGTTGGCCTTACTCCAAGAATGGCCCCAAGTGGCCCGGCACGCCGGCGACGATGCGCTGGACGATGTGAATGTGGTGCTGGCTGCCATGCAAAAGTCGCCCAATAGTGGGGCCATGGCTCCCTTACTGAACACCCTGACTGCGGTTGCACGCCGCCTAGAGGGTCCCATCCCGCTGCGCCGTTATCTGGACGTGGTACGCGACGTGATGGGGCGCACGTCGGTATCCATCCACGGCCACCACACCACCTTTGCCAGCCCGGGCCTGCCGGTGTTGCTAGAGTACGCACCCCGGATGCTGGACGTGCTGTCCGTTGAAGGCTTGACCCGCTGGGCCCACTATGGTGCACGCCACTACCAACACCACCCGGACAACCAGCGTGCTTACTTCGCCGGTCGCCTGCCCGACAGCCGTGCCGTCATTCAACGTGAGCGCCACGGAACGCTGTTGACCGATGTGGAAAACCAGCTCAGCCTAACCATGCGTGCACTGTGGGGCAGCAGTGTGCCCCTGCAAGCCTTTCCCTCCGGGCTGGATCATGGGGCCAGCCCCACACCCTGGAGCACCCACCGCAGTGGCGACACCAGTGCCAGTGGCCTTGGGGCTATCTGTCTGCCTGATGTCTATGACGACTGCCCAAGCCACACAGCGGAGTTAGCATCCGTCAGCGGCTTGGACCGCTACCGCGCCGCTTTGGCCCACATAGCCGCCCACCGTCGCTGGAGCGGCAGTCTGGTTGCCGACAACCTAAGCCCGCTGCAGCGCATGACGGTCGAATGCTTGGAAGACGCCCGCGTCGACCACCTGCTGCTGCGCCAATACCCCGGCCTGCGGCCGCTATTGCGGGCCCTGCACCCGCACCCGGTGGAAGGCGCGTGCGACCCTGAAAAAGCTAGCTGCCTGCGCCACCGCCTGGCCATGTTGTCGTGGGCAATACTGGAGCCACAGCACGGCTACAAAGACGCCAACACACTGCGCTGCGTAGCCGAGTTCCACGCGCTGATGGACGGCGGTGAATCCAGCACCCAGGCCATACAGGCCCTGGCACTCGAGCACGGCACCCGCACCCGGCGCCAAAGCGACCAACTGGCCCGCGTGTATTTTGACAACACCGTGGTCAGCTACCGCGACGACAACCGCCACCTGTGGACCTATATTGAAGCCGGTGACGAAGAAGAGTCTTTTGCGCCACAAATCACGGCCCAAACACCCGAGCTGCAAAGCCTGCCGCCACGCCACTACCCCGAGTGGGACGCCAACAGCCAAAGCTACCGACCCGATTGGGTCAGCGTGTACGAAGCCTTGCACCCCAGCGGCGACGCCAGCACCATTGACGCACTGCTGGCCCAGCACGCCGTGCTGGCCCGTCAACTGCAAAAACTATTGGATCTTCTCAAACCCCAAAGTCGGGTGCGTATTCGCTACCAAGAAGAAGGCAGTGAACTGGATCTGGATGTGGCCCTGCGCTCCCTGCTGGATTGGCGCGCTGGCGCCCAGCCCGACCCACGTATTCTGATGAGCCACCGCACCGACGGGCGCAGCATTGCGGTGATGGTGCTGCTGGACCTGTCTCAGTCGCTCAATGACACCGTGCCCGGCACGCAGCACACCCGACTGGCCCTGAGCCAAGAGGCCGTGGCGCTGTTGGCCTGGGCCATTGACCGTCTGGGCGACCCCTTCGCACTGGCCGGTTTCAATTCCAATACCCGCCACGATGTGCGCTACCAGCACATCAAAGGTTTTGGTGAAGCGTGGGGCGAAGCCCCGAAAGCCCGCCTGGCCGCCCTGCAGGCACGTTACTCCACCCGGATGGGGGCTGCGCTGCGCCACGCCGCCCACTACTTGGGTGCCCAAACAGCCGACAAAAAGCTACTGCTGGTACTCACCGATGGGCGTCCATCAGACATCGACGTCAGCGACGACCAAGCCCTGGTCCACGACGCGCGCCAAGCTGTGCAAGAGCTGGCACAAAAAAGAATGCACACCCACTGCATCAGCTTGGACCCCAAAGCCGATGCCTATGTGCACGACATATTTGGCCCCCACGCCACCGTGGTGGACCGGGTGGAACAGTTGCCAGAACGGTTGACCAAGCTGTTTATTGGGCTAACGCGGTAAGCTGTGTTGCTCAGAGAATTTGGTAACGAATAGACCTCTAGCCCTCTTAGAATATGCGTAGCACGCTACAAAAACTATAGCGATACTGGCGCTGGGCGATCGTGCAGCCACTGCAAAAGCTTGGGCAGCGGCATGGGGCGCGCGTGGTAGTAGCCTTGAATCAGGTGGCAGCCCAGCGCAATCAGCATGGCGTGCTGCTCGGCGGTTTCTATGCCTTCAGCAATCACGTCCATACCCAACTGCTGCGCCAAGGTAATGATCACGCGGGCAATGCGGTCGTCCCCGTTGCCCATTAGAACGACAAACGAGCGGTCCAGTTTGAGGGTTGAAAACGGCATGCTGCGCAGGCGGTGCAAGGACGAGTAGCCCGTGCCAAAGTCGTCCAAATGCAGGTGGAAACCCGCCTGGACCAGCGCATCGAGCTGCGAACAGGCGTAGTCGGCATCGCTGGCTAAGGCGGACTCGGTCAGCTCAAAATGGACACATGTGCGTGGCAAACCCGCGTCGTCCAGTAGCGCGCACATTTGCTGCACCATCAGCTTGCTCATCAGCTGCTTGGGCGCCATGTTGATGTTGACAATGTGGTTGGCGTTGAGTGCCCGCAGCGCGGGCAAGGCATCCACCACCTTGCGGGCCACGTCGGCGCCCAGCTGGTGGATCAGGCCTGATTCTTCCGCCACCGGGATAAAGCGGTCTGGCGGACAATACCCACCACCGGCCAGTGGCCAACGGGCCAAGGCCTCGAACATGGCCACTTCATTGGTGCGTACATCCAGAATCGGCTGAAACCACACCTCCAGCTCGTCTTGGCGCAAACATTCACGCAGTTGCTGCTCCAGCACCATACGCTCTTGCACGTTGGCCAGCATCACATCCTGGAAGAAGCTGTGGCGCCCTTTGCCACCCGCTTTGGACGCGTACATGGCCAAGTCGGCATCGCGCAGCAAGCTGTCGTGGTCTGACGTATCGGTGGCAATGGCAATGCCAATGGAGCTACTCACCGTCAATATCGAACCGTTGTAGCTGCGGGGCTTGGAAATGGTTTTTTGCACCCGGGTAGCAAACTGGTCAATGCCCAGTTGGTCATTGTCGGCCGCAAAAATCAGGGCAAATTCGTCGCCGCCCAAGCGGGTAACCACATCAGACGCCCGCACCATGTTTTGAAGCGAATAGGCGATTTCTTTGAGCAGGTAGTTGCCCGCTTCGTGCCCTAGGGAGTCATTGATGATCTTGAAGTCGTCAATATCGATCAACAACACCGCAATACTCAGGGTGGCGGGCTTGGCTTGGCGTTTGCGCAGGCCCAAGAAATGCTCCAGCTTTTCTAGTAACAGCTTGCGGTTGCCCAAACCGGTCAGCGAATCGGTGCGCACATCGTGCATGAGCTGGTTGCGCGCACGCGCGGAGTCAGCCACCATGTCATTGAGGGCCGATGCCAGTGCATCGAGTTCGTCCGTTCCGTGCACCGGCCATTCGTGCGCTACGCCAGGCGTGGCGTTTTGCAAGTCACGCGCCTTGACGGCAAAAAGAGTCAGGCGTTTGAGGATCATGCGGTCAAACACCAGCAACACGCCTACGATGGCGATGGTGACCAACACAATGGCATTAACCAGCAGAATCAAAAACCCCGTGCGCCGCTGTGAGTCCAACCCCGCTTGCTTGACCACATCTAGCCGCAATGGGCTGGCGCCCAGCGTGTCGGTTAACACCTTGCTGAGCGCTTCGTGGCTATCGTGCGTGGCGCTGGATTGGTCTGCCGCAACCACATGAAACCCAGAACCCGTGGTGTGCACCAATGACTGCAGGGATGCACCGTCGAGCGAACGCACCATCACCAACCACCCGACGTTGGGCGATCCGGCGGCACTACCGCGAACATGGCTAATGCCCGCCAGCATGGGCTTTCCGTTAACCAATAATTTAAGGTTGCCACCCGCGCGCAAACCTTGCGCAGACGGCTGCATCAGGGCGGCCTGAATGCTGCGCACCAATTCGCTCTCGGCCGACAAAGTGCCGCGCTGGCCGCCCGTGGTGTCGACGCTCGAATGCAAGCGGCCATCCAAGGTAAACATGGCTACTGCGTCGACCTTGATGTTTTTCAAAGATTCGAGCGAGAACACCTTCTCTAGAAAATGCGGGTCTGGTGCGGCAAAGTATTGGGCAAAGTCATCCCACACCGCGTTGTCCACCGTGGTGCGCACCAAGGCGTCAACGTCTTGGTCCAGGCCCGCTTCCACCCGTGCAAACTGGCTGGCGGCGGAGCGCTGCTCAAAGTCGTTCAGGCTTTGGTTCAGCAGGTAGGCCCCCACGCCAAAACCGATGGAGCCAACTGTGCACAAAAACAGCACCAGGATCAGGAGTATCTTTGTGCGAAGGCTCATCATGGTGTGGGCAAATGCAATGGGCGTTTACAGGTGGCCGTCGGGTTGAGCGGATTCATTGCGCGCGGCCATTCAGGGTGGAGGTAGACACAGAAAAACAGTGTACTCAAATCATCCCCTCAGCGCCGTTCGTGCTTGCATGTCTGCGCTTTGTGGTGGTCGCACTGTCTTTTTTTCATCAATGGTATACCCCACCGGGTACCTGACAAATGGTGTACTATACAAGTAATTACTCAATTACTTAAAGCCATGCACGCCCCATCCAAACCTCGAAAGCAGGCCACCGAACTGCGCCAAGCCGGTTTGGTCGAAGCCGCACTACACCTAGCGTCGCAGCACAGCCCCATGGATATCACCACTGCAGACTTGGCCAAGGTGGTGGGTATTACCCAAGGCGCCGTCTTTAGACACTTTCCAAGCAAAGAGGCCATTTGGCTAGCCGTGATGAACTGGACTGCCCAGACGCTGATGACACGGCTCCACGCAGCTGCCGACAGCACCTGTGCCAATGCCCTAGCTGCCACACCACTGGCTGCATTGCAGGCCGTCTTTCACGCCCATGTGGAATTTGTGGTTCAAAACCCCGGCGTCCCGCGAATCATTTTTCAGGAGCTGCAACACAGCCAGGACACACCGCTCAAGGCCCGCGTTCGCGGCGTCATGCAACAACACCGCGCGCTGGTGATGGGGTTATTGCACCGTGCGCACGCGCAAGGCCTGTTATCACCCGATGCCGACTTGCACGCAGCTGCAACCCTGCTCCTGGGTTCCGTACAGGGTTTGATCATGCAGCACATGCTAATGGGCCAAGACACCACCCTGCGCGAACAAGCCACAGGCGTTTTTGACATCTTTCTGCGTGGAATAACCGCCACGGCTCCAAAGGACTCCCCATGAAGAAACTTCCCCCATTGGTACGCCGCATTGGCCTGGGTGCACTGGGCCTTGCCTTGCTGGGCGCTATTGCCTACGTGGGCTTTCGCGCTGGCCCACTGGCCCCCACGCAGATCACCGTGACAACCATTCAAGAAGGCCAGCTCAAACCCGCTCTATTTGGCATCGGCACGGTGGAGGCGCAGCGCAGTTGGATGGTGGGCCCCACCAGCGCAGGGCGCGTCCTACAGGTCAAGGTTGATGTGGGTGACACGGTGCACGCGGGGCAACTGCTTGCAGAAATGGATCCGGTGGACCTGAGCGAGCGCTTAACCGCCTTAGACGCGGCGCAGCAAGTGGCCGTGGGTGCTCAAGCCGCAGCACAGGCCCAAGTGATTGACACCCAAACACGGCGGACCACGGCAGTGGCCACCCTCAAGCGCAACCAGAACCTGGCCGCCCAAAACTTCATCAGCCCCGGCGCCCTGGAGGCGCGCCAGCAAGAGGTGGCCTCGGCCGACGCCGCGCTGCAGGCCGCACGGGCCAACTTGGCCAGCGCTGCCAGCAACATCACCCGCCAAAAGGCCGAGCGTGCCGCGCTGGCACAGCAACGCGGCAACCTGCGGCTCATTGCACCGGCCAACGCCGTGGTCACCAGCCGCGATGCAGAAGCTGGCACTACCGTGGTTGCCGGCCAGCCCGTGCTGCGCTTGGTGGACCCCGCCAGCCTGTGGGTCCGCCTGCGGCTGGACCAGGGTCGATCCGGCGGTTTAGCACAGGGCCTGCAAGCACGCATCGTGCTGCGCTCGCAGGCACAGACACCCTTGAGCGGCCACGTTGCCCGGGTGGACCTCGTCGCCGACAGCGTGACTGAGGAACGCACGGCACTGGTCGCGTTTGATACCCCAACGTCTGCGTCCGTCGGGGAGCAGGCCGAAGTGACGCTGCAATTGCCACTGACAGAAAAGACACTGCTCATCCCCAGCGCCGCCGTCCAACGGCTGCATAACGCGACCGGTGTTTGGCAACTTGTAGACGGTAAACCCACGTTCGCGCCGGTTCGCCTGGGAATCAGTAGCCTAGATGGCGACGTACAGGTCTTAGAAGGACTGAAGGCTGGCGACACGGTGGTGGTGTATAGCCAAAAAGCGTTGACGGAGAACGCACGCGTCAAGGTCGTGGACGCGCTGGTCAAGCGGCAAGCCAAACCCGCTGGTGCCACACCATGATCAGCTTGGCCGGTCGTGATATTGCGCACAGCTGGGGCAAGTTTGTGCTGACCGGCCTGGGCCTAGGGCTGCTGATTGGTGTCACCCTGACCATGGCGGGGGTGTACCGCGGCATGGTGGACGACGCCCGCGCCCTGCTGGACAACAGCCGAGCTGATTTGTGGGTGGTGCAAAAAGACACGCAGGGGCCGTACGCCGAGGCGTCCAGCATCAAAGACGACGTGGTGCGCGGCCTACGCGGCATGCCCGGTGTGGCGCAGGCAGCCAACGTGACCTACTTCACCATGCAAGTGCAAGCGCAAGACGGCCGCGAGACCCGCGCCATGGTCGTGGGTGTTGAGCAAGGGCAAAGTGGCGATCCGGGCTACTTGCTGGCCGGCAGGCACATCACCCGCAGCCACTACGAGGCGGTTGCCGACATCAAAACCGGCTTTGTGTTGGGTGAGCGCATTCAACTGCGCCGCCATGCCTACATGGTGGTGGGTTTGACCCAGCGCATGGTGTCGTCGGGTGGCGACCCCATGGTGTTCATTGCGCTCAAAGACGCCCAAGAGGCGCAGTTTTTGAAAGACAACGACGCCATACTCAATGACCGCGCCCGCACCGCAGCCAGCCCCGCCTTCAACCGCCCCGGCGTACCCGGCCTGCTGGACGCGGTGCAGGCGCTGCAAACCAGCAGCCGCAACGTCAACGCGGTGTTGGTGCAGGTAACGCCTGGGCAAAATGCTGAAGCCGTCGCAGAGCCCATTCGCCGCTGGAAACACCTGCAGGTGTACACCCGCGCGGGCATGGAAGAAATATTGGTGGCCAAACTGATCGCTACGTCGGCCAAGCAAATTGGCATGTTTTTGGCGATTCTGGCGATTGTGAGCGCGGCCATTGTGGCCTTCATCATCTACACCATGACGCTGGGCAAGATTCGCGAGATTGCGGTGCTCAAGCTCATCGGCACCCGCAACATCACCATTGCCAGCATGATCTTGCAGCAGGCTTTGGGCTTGGGACTCATTGGCTTTGTGGTGGGCAAAATCGCTGCCACCGTGTGGGCGCCGATCTTCCCCAAGTTTGTGTTGCTACTCAGCCAGGATGCGTTCACCGGCTTGGCAGTCACCATGCTGATCTGCGCCTTGGCCAGCACACTGGCCATACGCGCCGCCCTTAAAGTCGATCCAGCGGAGGCTATCGGATGAGCACCCCACACCCCCAAGCAACCGGCGGCATCTTGATTGAAAATTTGCGCAAGGTCTACGGCCAGGGCGACACCGCCGTCGAAGCCCTCAAGAACGTCAACATGCAAGTGGCCCCGGGCGAGGTGGTGGGTTTGGTTGGCCCATCGGGTTCGGGCAAAAGCACACTGCTCAAATGCCTGGGCGCCATCATTGAGCCCACATCCGGACGCATGACCTTGGGCAGCGACGTCATTTACGACAATGGCTGGCAGGTAGACGACCTGCGCGCCCTGCGCCGCGACCGCATAGGCTTTGTGTTCCAGGCGCCCTACCTGATTCCGTTTTTGGACGTGACCGACAACGTGGCCCTGCTGCCCATGTTGGCAGGCATACCCAACGCACTTGCACGCAAGCGGGCCTTAGAGTTGCTCACCGCGCTGGATGTGCAACACCGCGCCCAAGCGCAACCCTCGCAACTGTCGGGTGGCGAGCAGCAACGTGTGTCCATCGCCCGTGCGCTGGCCAACCGCCCGCCGGTCATTCTCGCGGACGAACCCACCGCGCCACTGGACAGCGAACGCGCGCTGGGCGTGATGCGCATCCTCAACCAAATGGCGCAGCAGGCCCAGACCGCCATCATCGTGGTCACGCACGACGAAAAGATCATCCCCACCTTCAAACGGATTTACCACATTCGCGATGGCGAGACCGTTGAAGAAGCGGGCGAAGGCCGCACGCTCTGAGCGGACCATTGTTTAACCTGCCAGTGTCTAAAAAGGAGCCCCTATGTCAGCGCCAGTTACACACCCACTCTCTCTCCCAATCTCCACAAAGCCCATTCGCAGCCTGAAAATCTTGGGTGGCATCGCCATTGTCTTTGGCGCCATGACCGTGTTCAGCGGCGGGCGGGCCTTGTTCGGCAGCGCACAGGCGCAAGCCGCCGTTGGCAACGCGGTGGGCTTTGTGCTGTGGTTTAACTTTTTGGCGGGGTTTGCCTATGTGCTCACCGGCATCGGCTTGCTGCGGGTGCACCGCTGGGCAAGCCGGGGCGCTGCCGCGCTGGCGCTGGCTACCGCGTTGGTGGCAGCGGCATTTGCCATCCATGTCGCCAGTGGTGGCGCGTATGAGATGCGCACTGTTGGCGCTCTAACCTTGCGCTTGGGCTTTTGGGTGCTGGTGGCCATCGTGGCGCTGCGCAAGCCTAGCTAAGCAGCTTGCCCCAGGTTCCAACGTTGTAAACCGTGGGGTAGCCGTGCCTTTTTAACACCAGCTTTGCCATGCCACTGCGGGTGCCGCTGGCGCAGCACAGCACCACGGGCGAAGCCTTGGGTATCCCGCTTAGGCGGCTGCCCAGCTCTGACAACGGGATATTGATAGTGCCTGGCGCGTTGCCCTGGGCAAACTCGCCCGCCGAGCGCACGTCCACAAAGATGGCGCCGTCCTTCTTTAATTGCGGCAGCATGGCGACCACTCTTCTTGCGTTCCACCACTTGTAGGTGAACCACACGCCCAGCGCCAAAAAGGGCCAGTAGTTTTTGAGCAATTCCATGGGGTCTTTCGCTAATTCGGGGTTGGCAATACGTACTTCGGATGACACGGTAGTGCTTTAATTTTAGATGGCGGATTAAATTGACCTGTAGCCCTCATGGAATAAGCGCAAGAAGCTCACCTTTTGATAGCATTCTAGAAAAGAATAGGGGTACATTGCTTTCTGCCCAGTACAGCCTCAGCAGTCACGCGGCTCTGTTCCAACCCCGTGGTTCACAAGGCAAAAGCAATGGTGCAGAATGAAAAGGCACTTATGAACAAAACCAAACTACTCCACGACGCATCCCTCGGTGACCAAGACATCCATTTATTCAAAGAGGGTACACACGGTCAGCTCTACCGAAAGCTGGGCTGCCACCTAGACCAAGGCGGGGCGCGTTTTGCGGTCTGGGCGCCCAGCGCACAGTCGGTATCCGTCATCGGTGACTTCAACGGATGGGACTCGGGCGCCCACCCGGCAAACGCACGCGGCGACAGTTCTGGCATATGGGAAGTCAGTATTGCCAATGTGCAGAAGGGCCAAAAATACAAATTTGCCATCCGCACCACGGACGGCAGCCTGCTCGAAAAAGCAGACCCGTTTGCGTTTTATGCCGAAGAAGCACCTGCGACGGGCTCCATAGTCTGGAGCCACGATGGTTACACCTGGGGCGATGCGCACTGGATGGCAGAACGGGGCAAGCATAACGCGCTGTCGGCCCCCATGTCGGTGTACGAAGTGCACCTGGGCTCTTGGCGACGCGACGCCGAAGGCGTCATGCCCAACTACCGCGACGCCGCGGTGCAGTTGGCCCAATATGCCAAAGAGATGGGCTTTACGCATGTTGAACTGATGCCCATCACCGAGCACCCGTTTTATGGCTCGTGGGGTTACCAAACCACGGGGTACTTTGCACCCACATCGCGCTACGGCACACCTGAGGACTTCAAGTTCATGGTGGACACCCTGCACCAGGCTGGCATTGCGGTAATTTTGGATTGGGTTCCGTCCCACTTTCCTACCGATGCCTACGGCTTGGCGCAGTTCGACGGCACCCACCTGTTTGAGCACGCCGACCCGCGCCAGGGTTTTCACCCCGAGTGGAATTCTTCCATCTTCAACTACAGCCGCAACGAGGTACGCGCCTTTTTGCTCTCCAGCGCCATGTACTGGCTGGACGAATTTCACCTAGACGGCCTGCGGGTAGACGCCGTGGCATCCATGCTGTACCTAGACTACGCCCGCAAAGAAGGCGAGTGGATTCCCAACTGCCACGGTGGCCGCGAAAACCTAGAGGCCATCTCGTTCCTGCGTATGCTCAACGAGTCGGCTTATCGTGACCACCCCGGCGTGCAAATCATTGCCGAAGAGTCAACCGCTTGGCCCATGGTCTCGCGCCCCACCTACCTGGGTGGGCTTGGGTTTGGCCTGAAGTGGAACATGGGCTGGATGCATGACACGCTGGAATACATGCACGAGGACCCTATCAACCGCCGCTGGCACCATGACAAGCTGACCTTCTCATTGGTCTACGCGTTCAATGAAAACTTCATGCTGCCCCTATCCCACGACGAGGTGGTGCACGGCAAGGGTTCGCTGATCAACAAAATGCCCGGCGACGCGTGGCGCCAGTTCGCCAACCTGCGGCTGATGCTGGGCCACATGTGGACCCACCCGGGTAAAAAACTGCTCTTTATGGGCTGTGAGTTTGGCCAACGGCGCGAGTGGAACCACGACCGCGCACTGGACTGGGGGCACCTAGACAACCATTTCCACAGCGGCCTGCAGCGCTGGGTGAAAGACCTCAACCGGCTGTATGCCAGCGAACCCGCGCTGTATGAGCTGGACTTTGAGCCGGCGGGCTTTGCGTGGGTCGACGGCAACGACAGCGAGGCCTCGGTACTGAGCTTTTTGCGCCGCGCGCAAGACGGTAGCTGCCTGTTGGTGGTGGCCAACTTTACCCCCATGCCGCGCCACAATTACTTAGTGGGCGTGCCCATGGCGGGCCACTGGCGCGAACGCATCAACAGCGACGCCGCTCTGTACGGCGGCAGCGGTGTTGGCAACCAGGGTGGCTGCGACAGCGCCCCGGTCGCCGCACACGGCCACTTCCACGCCCTGAACCTGCAACTGCCACCACTGGGCTTGCTGGTGCTGCAACACGTTGGAGACCAGTCATGAGTTCACCCACCACCAACGTGCAGCCCATCGGGATTGAAGACGGGCGTGTTCGCGCCGTGATTGAGCGTATTACGCCTTCCGTGGACGATGGACGTTTCCCGATCAAGCGCATTTGCGGCGACGCCGTAGAGGTTGAGGCCGATTGTTTTGGCGACGGGCACGACGTCATTGCTTGCGCCCTGTTGTGGCGACCCGTCGGTGCGGCCGCATGGCGTCAAACACCCATGCACGCCTTGGGCAATGACCGTTGGAGCGGCAGTTTTGTGGTCGACACCGTGGGCCGCTGGCAATACGGCGTGCAAGCCTGGGTAGACCCTTTTTTGTCGTGGCAGCATGATTTCGCCCGCCGGGTGGACCTAGGCGACATTCGTATTGCGGCGCTATCAGGCGCTACCTTGATTCAGGAAACCGCCCAGCGCGCCGAACCGGCCGCTGAGGCCGCACTGCTGCGCGTATGGGCCGCCGAATTGGCGGACTTGGCGACTGGCGCCAACGTGGCCGAGCTCAAACGCGTCGCGCTGGACCCAACCCATAGTGGCTTAGCCCAGCGCCACCCCGACCTGCGCCATGCGTACACCCATCCGCAAACTTACGGGGTGTTGGTCGAACGGGAACGGGCGCGTTATTCGGCGTGGTACGAGTTCTTTCCACGATCAAGCTCAGGCGACGAGCAGCGCCACGGCACCTTTGCCGAATGTGAAACCTGGCTGCCGTATGTGCAGAAGATGGGTTTTGACGTTATTTACTTCCCGCCCATTCACCCGATTGGGCGCCTGCGCCGCAAAGGGCCCAACAACACGCTCGACGCCCGCCCTGGTGATGTGGGCAGCCCTTGGGCCATTGGCAACGCGGACGGCGGCCACAAGGCGATTTTGTCGGAGCTGGGTACGGTGGAGGACTTTCGCCGCCTGCTGGCACGCGCCGGGGAGCACGGCATTGAGCTGGCACTGGACATTGCCTTTCAATGCGCACCTGATCACCCCTGGGTCAGCGAGCACCCGCAGTGGTTCAAACAGCGCGCTGACGGCACGATTCAATACGCCGAGAACCCACCCAAGAAGTACCAAGACATCTACCCGTTCGATTTTGAAACACCAGACTGGCAGGCGCTGTGGCTGGCATTGGCGGATGTGATTGAGTACTGGGCCTTTGAGGGGGTGCGTATTTTTCGGGTGGACAACCCCCACACCAAAGCCTTCCCGTTTTGGGAATGGGCCATGGCGCGGGTGCGTGAGACCTACCCGGACGCCATCTTTTTATCAGAAGCGTTCACCCGCCCGCGGGTGATGCACCGGCTGGCCAAAATCGGCTTTAGCCAGTCTTACACCTACTTCACCTGGCGCAACACCAAGCACGAGTTGCAGACCTATTTCACCGAACTCACGCGTGGAATTGGGCGCGACTACTTCCGCCCCAATGTGTGGCCCAACACACCCGACATCTTGCCCGCTGCCTTGCAATACGGCGGCCGGCCCATGTTTATGACCCGCGTGGCGTTGGCAGCCACACTGGCCGCCAACTACGGCTTGTATGGCCCGTCGTATGAACTGCTAGACCACGCGGCTTTGCGCGAAGGCGGCGAGGAATACCTGAATTCTGAAAAATTCGAGCGCCGCACCTGGGACACCACCCAAAGTGACTCTCTGGCGGAGTTCATCGGCGCGCTTAACCGCGCCCGACGCGACAACCCCGCACTGCAGCGTGACGACGGGCTGCGTTTTTTAACCATCGACAACGAGCAGCTCATTGCCTACGCCAAAACCACCCCCGACGGGACGAACACGGTGGTGTGTGTGGTTAACCTAGACCCCCACAATATCCAGGGCGGCTGGCTGGAGCTGGACATTGATGCCTTTGGCCTTGCGCACAACCAGGCCTACCAAATGCACGACCTCATCAGTGGTTCGCGCTTTTTGTGGAACGGGCCGCGCAACTTTGTCAGCCTAGACCCGCAGCGCTGCCCGGTGCACGTCATGCAACTGCGGGCGCGCCTGCACCGTGAAAACGACTTTGACTACTTTCTTTAAAAAGGAGCCACTCTTGAACGCTGACACCCTGACCGCTGCCACGCACGATCCCGCGCCTGCTGCCCACGCCGCCACCGATGCGGCTGACCCCCTTTGGTACAAAGACGCCGTTATTTATGAGCTGCACATCAAAGCCTATGCAGACGGCAATGGCGACGGCATAGGTGACTTTCGCGGCCTCACGGAGCGGCTAGACCATGTGCAGTCTCTGGGTGTCAATACCATTTGGTTGCTGCCGTTTTACCCCTCTCCCCTGCGTGATGATGGCTACGACGTGGCCGACTACGAAAACGTGCACCCCTCGTACGGCACGCTGGCTGACTTTCGCAACTTCGTGGCCGAGGCCCACCGGCGCGGCCTGCGGGTCATCACCGAGTTGGTGGTCAACCACACGTCCGACCAGCACCCCTTGTTTCAAGCGGCACGCAAAGCGCCTAAAGGCTCGCCTGAACGCGATTTTTATGTGTGGAGCGATGACCCAACGCTGTATTCGGGCACCCGCATCATCTTTACCGACACCGAAAAATCCAACTGGACCTGGGACGAGGTAGCGCAGCAGTATTTCTGGCACCGCTTTTTCGGCCACCAACCCGACCTGAACTTTGACAACCCCTTGGTGCTGGAAGCTGTGCTGGGGTGGATGGACTTTTGGCTAGAAATGGGCGTAGACGGGTTTCGCCTAGATGCCATTCCTTACCTGATCGAGCGCGATGGCACCAGTAATGAGAACCTGCGTGAAACACACGACGTCATCAAAGCTATACGCCGCCGGGTGGAAGAAAAGTACCCAGGCCGCCTCCTATTGGCTGAAGCCAATATGTGGCCCGAAGACGTGCGCGAATACTTTGGCGACGGCGACGAGTGCCAGATGGCGTACCACTTTCCGCTCATGCCCCGGATGTACATGGCCATTGCCTTGGAAGACCGCCACCCGGTGGTTGAAATTTTGGCCCAGACGCCCGACATCCCTGCCAACTGCCAATGGGCGGTGTTTTTGCGCAACCATGACGAGTTGACGCTGGAGATGGTGACCAACAAAGAGCGCGACTACATGTACACCATGTACGCCGCCGATTCGCGCGCCCGCATCAACCTCGGTATTCGCCGACGCCTGGCGCCATTGCTGGAGAACGACCACGAACGCATCAAGCTGATGAACAGCCTGCTGCTGTCCATGCCCGGCACACCGGTGCTGTACTACGGTGACGAAATCGGCATGGGAGACAACATCTTCTTGGGTGACCGCGATGGCGTGCGCACCCCTATGCAGTGGACCAGTGACCGCAATGGTGGCTTTTCGCGCGCTGACCCGCAGCGCTTGTACCTACCCCCCATTCAGGACCCGGTTTATGGCTATGAGGCGGTCAACGTCGAGGCCCAGTCGCGCGACGCATCGTCTCTGCTGGCCTGGACCCGCAAGCTGCTCGCCGTGCGCGGTGGCAGCCAGATTTTTGGGCGTGGCAGTTTCACCATGCTGCACCCGGGCAACCGCAAAGTACTAGCCTATGTGCGGGAGTACGACGGTGAGGTCGTTTTGTGCGTTGCCAACGTCAGCCGTATTGCCCAACCGGTGGAACTGGAACTGGCCAATTTTAAAGGTCGCGTGCCAGTCGAAATGATCGGGCGCAATGCCTTCCCTCCGGTCACTGAACTCCCCTACCTGCTCACCCTACCCGCCTACGGCTTTTTTTGGTTCCGTCTGTCGACCGATGTAGCCCCACCCAAGTGGCATGCCGAGCGCCTGCCGGTTCAGGATCTATCCGTGGTGGTCTTGTTTGACGGCTGGAACAGTTTCTTTCGCAACCGCGTAGTTCCGTGGCGCATGGGCATGGCGGAAAAGACCCGCACCCAACTAGAGCGGGACCTGTTGCCCCGCTTTATGGCCCGCCAGCGCTGGTATGGTGCCAAGTCCGAACCGCTTGATCAGGTCACCCTTGCGCGCCATGCCATGTTGCAAGCCCATGGCGAGCAATGGCTGCTGGCCATGGTCGAGACCCACGGCCCGGCGGAGCCCGCACGCTACTTTGTACCGCTGTCCATCGCTTTCGAAGACAAAGATGAAGAGCGCACCCGCGAACTGACCGCCCAAGCTGTGGCCAAGGTGCGCCAGCAAGCCACCATGGGCGTATTGGGCGACGCCATGGCTGACCTTCCCTTTTGTAAAGCGCTGATTGAGGCCATAGGATCCAAACATGCGGTAAAGGCCGAGGGCGGAACGCTTCGCTTCTTGCCGGGCGCCACCTATGCCGACCTCATCGGTGATACCTTCAACACCAACGACGACGCAATCCAGGCCCCCATGCGCAGACTGGTGGGCAGCAGCAACTCGGTAAGCCTGATTGGCGACCGCTTGTTCCTCAAGGCCTACCGCAAGATCAGCGCCGGCATCAACCCCGAAGTGGAGATGGGCCGCTACCTGACCGACACAGTTGCCTACAAGCACTGTGTTCCGGTAGCCGGTAGCGTCGAATTTCACGAGCGTGATGGCACCGTCTGGACGCTGGCTTTGTTGCAAGGGCAATTGGTCAACCAAGGCGACGCCTGGGCCTTTAGCGTGGACCAATTGGTGCGCCTGCTGCAGTCGTCTACCGACACGCCCAGCGACGTGCCTGACGGCATCGGCGCCATGGTTAGCCACATGCAGGTTTTGGCACAGCGGGTGGCCGAGCTGCACATTGCACTGGCACAACGCACGGGTAATGCCGCATTTGAGCCCGAGCCGATTGAAGCCGAAGATATTAACGGTTGGGTTGACGATGTCAGCCGTGAATGCCACGCCACACTGGCCCTACTGACACAGCACGCGGCTGCCTGGGCCGAACCCCAAGCCACGCTTGCCGCCCATGTCGGCCATGCGGGTGTCCGCCTGAACACTTTCATTCAGCAGGTTGCAGAAACCGCACCTAACGGGCTAAAAACCCGACTACACGGCGACCTGCACCTGGGCCAGATCCTGATTCACCGCGACGATTTTGTCCTGATCGATTTTGAGGGCGAGCCCAATCGCACGCTCGATAAGCGCCGCGCCAAACAATGCGCCCTGCGTGACGTTGCCGGTATGCTGCGTTCGTTTGACTACGCACACCACGCCGCCTTGGAGAAATGTGCCCACGGCCCTGCGGATCACGAACGTCTGGCATCCCTGGCGCAGCAGTGGCTGCAGCGCGTGCGAGCGGGCTTCTTGCAAACCTACAGCGCAGTGGCGATCCAAGGCGGGCTGTACCCGGACCAAGCCGGGTTTGACCGCGCACTGCCTTTACTCAAGCTGTTTGAGCTGGAAAAAGCACTCTACGAAACCCGCTATGAAATCGACAACCGGCCCGATTGGGTCGGCGTGCCACTGGCGGGCATCTTGTCCCTGGCGGAATCCGCCGCCCTCTCTACGATTGGATAACCCATGGAAAACCTCGATATGATGCTCGACCCCGTACGGGGATTCCTCCTTCAAGTGGGCGCTTTCATGCCCCGCTTGGGCGTGGCGCTGGGGGTGCTGGCGATTGGCTGGCTGCTGGCAAACGCCTTTCGCTTCAGCGTGGTTAAGGGGCTACACGCGATCAACTTTCATGTCCTGACCGAGCGTGCTGGCATAGACGGCTTCTTGCAGCAAGGTGGCAGCAAGCGTGACACCACCGACGTGTTTGGCTGGATCGCCTACGCCCTGGTGATATTGGCCTCGCTGATCATTGCGTTTAACAGCCTGGGGCTCATGCAAGTCACCGACCTGCTGGGGCGGGTGATGCTGTTTGTGCCCAAGCTGATGGTGGCGCTGCTGGTGGTGGTGTTTGGCAGCTACTTCTCCCGCTTTGTGGGCAACGCGGTGCAAAGCTACTGCACCCGCGCCGACATCAGCGACGCCGATATGCTGGGCCGCATCGCCCAGTACAGCATCATGGTTTTTGTGGTGCTGCTGTCGATCGACCAGCTCGATGTTGGTGGTGGGCTGATCCAGCAAACGTTTTTAATTTTGCTGGCAGGCGTCGTCTTTGCAATGGCCCTGGCATTTGGCTTGGGTGGGCGCGACCGCGCAGCCAAACTCATAGAACGTTGGTTGCCCAGCGCCCCCCCCGAGAAGTAGCCACTGCCTTGCCCTTCAAGGTGGCGTTGGGGGGTGTTGTGCAGTGGCCTGATCCGGTCGCTTTTTCTTGATGCCAAATCAGCCTCTAGCCCTCGTGGAATATGCGTAAGCTGCTATTATATTGATAGTTAACTTGCCACCCACCATTGCGTCCCAATGCACCCTGTTGACAATACCCCACCAAGCGCAGACGCCACCATGATTGCCGCCTGCGAGCAAGCGGCACTGGCTTTGCTTGCGCGCAATCTGACACCCCACGGTATCTTGGCGGCCAGCCCCACCAAGGCCGCCGAGGCTAAACGTTACACCCGAATCTTTGGCCGCGATGCGGCCATTTGCGTGTTGGCCATGTGCGGCAGTGGCGTGGAGGCACTGGAACACGGTGCCATTGCCAGCCTAGACGCGCTGGCCAAGCAACAGGCCAGCAACGGGCAAATCCCCAAATATGTAGACCCCGAGGGTAAGGACGCTGACTTTTGGTACCTGGGTTGCATCGACGCCACGCTGTGGTGGCTCATCGCCGTGGACCATGTGGTGCGCCAGGGCCACGTCGCACCTGAATACTGGGCTACCGAGGTTGCACGCGCCATACAGTGGCTGCAAGCCCAAGAGCACCAGCACTTTCGGCTCTTACAGCAAAACGAAGCCAGTGACTGGGCCGACGTCATGCCACGTTCGGGCTATGTGCTGTACACCAACACACTGTGGTTTGAGGTCAAACAGCGCTACAGTCTGAGCGACGCGCAAGCCACCCACTACCACTTCAACCACCTGTTTCACCCCTACCAGCAAGACCTGCCCACCTACCATCGGGCCCGTTTGCTGCGCCACTATGCACGCCGGGGCCAGCAAGACTCGGGGCTGTACCTGAGCTTTGTAAACCTGGCTGTGGTTGGCAATGAGGGTGACGTGTTTGGCAACATCCTGTCCATCTTGTACGGCCTAGCCGGCCCGGCCATGGGGCAGCGTATCGTGCAGACCATACAAGCGGCCAAAGCGGCAGATCCTTACCCTATTCGGGTCACGCTGCACCCCCTGTCGCGCCAGCATGAGCTGTGGCGCCCCTACATGGAGCGCCACCAGCAAAACCACCCGCACCAGTACCACAACGGGGGCCTGTGGCCCTTTGTGGGTGGGTTTTGGGTGATGGCACTGCAGCGCCTCGGGCAGACCGGCCTTGCCTGGCAAGCGCTTGCCAAACTAGCCAACGCCAACGCGCTGGACGATTGGCGCTTTACCGAGTGGTTCCATGGCAGCACCCTAAAGCCCATGGGAATGGCGGGCCAAAGCTGGAATGCGGCCACGTTTTTGCTCGCCCTGCGCGCCTTGCGCCAGGCTGAACCGGCAGCACCGACCGCCTAGAGTCTGGTCATAGGATCTGGTCAATTAGCCCGCTTTGCGGGCCGCGCGCCAGGTCAACACGCCACCGGCCAAGGCCATGGCGCAAAACCACAAGAACGACCAGTTGGCGATGGATCCGCCCAAAAAGGTCCAGTCGACCTTGGTGCAGTCACCGCCACCGCGAAAAATCATCGGAATGGCGCGCTGCAGGGGGAATGTCTCAATCATTCCGTACAGGTCACGCCCGCAGGTCGCTACCTCGGGCGGGTACCACTGCAGCCAGCTTTGGCGGGCAGCCACATACGCGCCCCCAACGGCCAGCACCATTAGCAGTAGCCCACCAGCAATATGAATGCCTTTTCGGCCACTAGAGCCCGTCAAACCTGCGCAAACAGCTATCAAAATAAGAGCGTACCGCTGCACGATACACATCGGACACGGCACGAGCCCCACCACATGCTGCAAATACAAACCAAACGCCAGCAAGCCAACGCAAGCCAAACTCAGCAGCACCATTACACGGCGGGGCGTTTGGTCAAACCAGCTCAAGATCAGATTCACAAAGGCATCCTCTAAACGTCTAAGGGCGCACGAACAGCGCCCAACTGCGGGGTTGGGGCCCATTTTGCCCGGTAAGTTCCCGCAGACGAGGGCTTACAAGGCCAAAGGGTAGTTCCAACCCGATAAAATTGCGGGCTTGGTGCCCCGTGCACCCTTTATTCCACAAGCAAAGGTATCTCATGGCACGCACTGTCAACTGCATCAAACTGGGCAAAGAAGCTGAAGGCATGGACTTCCCCCCCTACCCCGGTGAGTTGGGTAAACGTATTTGGGAAAACGTCAGCAAAGAAGCCTGGGCCGCCTGGCTCAAACACCAAACCATGCTGGTCAACGAAAACCGCTTGAACCTGACCGAGGCACGCGCCCGCCAATACCTGGCCCGCCAGATGGAAGCACACTTTTTCGGTGACGGCGCAGAGGCGGCCCAAGGCTACGTACCGCCTTCGGCCTGAGCGTTATGGCGCCGATGCAGGGCTGCGTGTGAATGCCCTGACATCCAGCGGCTTGCCGCAGGCTTGGGTCGGCCAAGCGGCTTGGACTATTCTGGACGCAGATTTTCAAAACGGCCTTCGTTTTCTACAAGCTTGGCACGCGTGGCGGCAAGACCCAGACCGCCCACGCATGCTGCACTACGTCGGTATCGCAGCCTCGGCCCCCACCGTTACACCTACATCCCTCGCATTGCCGATGCTCGGCCACCTGCAAGCACTTGCAGACGTGCTGACCACTCTGTGCGAGGGCACAAACCACGGCTTTCGCAGAATCCTTTTTGAAGGCGGCCAAGTCTCCCTCACCCTGTGCCTGGGTGAACGCAAAGCCATGCTCAACGAACAGACCTTCCAAGCCGACACCATTTTTGCCACCACCCCCGAGGACCGCTGGGTCGCCCAAATGCTGGCCCGGCGCTGCAAACGCGGCACACGCTTGGTGGTGACAAGCCCGACCGACCCATCAATACCCCTCGCGGCGGCGGACACACCGCGCCACTGGATGCGTGATGCCGGTTTTGAATGGGACCTGGTTTTAGACGGCGCGGCCACCTTCAGTCCGCACTGGACGCTGCGCCACAGTCGCAGCCAAGCGGCACGCACTTGGGCTGCGCCGGGTCGCTGCGCCATCGTAGGCGCAGGCATTTCTGGGGCCTGCGTGGCCCATGCTTTGGCAGTGCGCGGCTGGCAGGTCACGGTGTTCGACCAAGAGGCTGCGCCTGCCAGTGGTGCCTCGGGCTTGCCAGCTGGCTTGGCGGTTCCGCATGTGTCGGCTGACGACAGTCCACGCTCGCGTTTGTCGCGCAGCGGCAGTCGGCTGCTGATGCAGCACGCTGACCAGCATTTGGTGCACGGCCAAGACTGGGCGCCCAGCGGTGTGACCGAGCGCAAAACGGACGCTCCTGATCTATGGCACCGCTACGCCGCCTGGCTTAAGCCGGGTGCGCTGATCCAAGCGTTGCTGGCACACCCCCACGTCACATTTGTGGGCCAAACGCAGGTAGCAAGCCTGCAGTCTGAGCAAGCTTGCTGGAACCTGCACGACACCGGGGGCAAGGATCTGGGTGCATTCGACGTGGTGGTGGTCGCCAATGCCATGGACTGCCAACGCTTACTAAAAGGGCCGGAACCGCAAAACTTAATAACGCCTGAACTGCGGGACAAACTGGCGGCATTGCAGGCGGTGCACGGCACTATGAGCCATGGCACCTATGCTGAAACCATCCCCAACCTGCCGGACACACCCGTCAATGGAAATGGTTGCTTTATCCCCCATGTACCCGGCCCGCGCGGTGAACAATGGTGCGCTGGCTCGACCTTCGAAACCGACCCGCTTGCCGCGGCCGACCTAGGCGCGCAACACGCCGCCAATTTGCAACGCTTTGCGCAGTTGTTGCCCGTTCATGGAGGCGAGCTCGCGCAAACCCTGGACCGAGGACCGGTGTCATTGTGGAGCGCCACCCGGTGTGTCACCCATGACCGCCTGCCTTTGCTCGGCCCGGTGGACGCGGCCGCACAGTCGGGTCTGTGGCTCTGCGTGGGTATGGGCTCGCGGGGTTTGAGCTTTGCGCCTTTGTGTGCCGAACTACTCGCCGCGCGTTTGTGCGGCGAGCCCTTGCCGGTGGAGTCCAGCCTGTGCCGCAGCTTGGACACGCACCGGGTTCGGCGGGCCCGCGCAGCCATGGGCGGTAGCAAAATCTAGTGCGTCAGACTTTGTGCAGCAGGTCTATGACCTGCTCTGGGTTGAACGGTATTTCTAGCAAGCCCAAGCAGCCCGATTGCTCGGCACGCTCCATGCTGCGCCACGACGGTGTATGGGTGGCCACTATGACCGCATGGGGTGGCTCGGGCAGGTTCTTGAGGCCGTCCACCAGGCCCCACGGATCGGCATCCTGCACATCTAGGCTCACCACGACCAAGTCGTAGCGCCGCAGAGCGGTGCGCGCATTGGCCTCTTGCGCACTATCCGCCTCGTCCACATCGGTCAACCCGGCAATAGCCAGTCGTGCGCGCAAGTACAGCCGTTCTTCGCGCGACATGCCGACCATCAGCGACACACGCACCCCAGGTGGCACGGGTTTGTCGGTGTCGCTGTACAGCCCGATGTCAATGTCGACTTCGCCCTGCGCTGTAAAAAGCCCGTCAAGCACGTGAATCAATGCCGACCAATCCACCGGACGTGCAAACGAGCGCCATGCATTGCAGACCGGCTCGTCACCCACGCAGATGTACTTGAGGTTGCTGTTAAAGCTGGGCGACACCATTTCCAGCCCCGCCTCATAACTGTCCACATCCAGTAGCAGCACATTGGGAGCGGCTTGTGCCTCAGGAGTCCACAGCGCATAGGCCGGGCACGCACCCTCCGAGAGCCGGAATAGGGTGTTGATTGAGTGGCGCTCCGTGTCGCTAAAACCCACCACTTTGACCCAGACAACGAACGCCATTGCCTCTAGATCCCTGGCACAAAAGCACCACGCGTGAGCGTGGGCAAGGGCTTATTGGGAGTGGTGACGTGGTGGATTGGCATACGTGGCGCAGTGTACGACAAAGGTGTTCTTATACGGTCTTTGCACAAAAAGCAAGCGCACACGCGCATATTTCTGTAAAATGCGCAGTTGACTCTGTGAAGGCCCACTCCATGCTGAACGGCATTTGACATGAAGGACCACTACGCCGCTCTAGGCGTTCCCAGCGCGGCCAGTTTGGCCGACATAAAAAAGGCGTTTCGCCAACAAGCTTCACTACACCACCCGGACCGCAACGCCGATATTGATGCACCTGCACGGTTTCGTGCCGTGCAAGAAGCCTACGAAGTGTTGTCTGACGACACCAAACGCCAAGCCTACGACGACAACCGCCGACGCAACTTGCTCGACAGCCCCATCGATACGGCCCGAGAAATCTGGCACAGCTATATCCACCGCATTCTCTAAGGCGCCCTGCATGACCATCTCTCCATTTTTCCGAAATCTCCGCACAGCCTACTACGCCGAGATTGATGATCTGACGTTTGACTCTGAAGGCAAAAACGTGCTCGCACAGCGCCTCAAGCAACGGCGCACTGAGATTGGTTTTTTGATCTCTATGCTCGAGCTCAGCCCGGAGATGGTGGCGGTTGTTTTCCACAAGGGTTTCACCTTCAAGCGTGCTGGCGCTATGGACCATGTCTTGCGCCAAGACGACGACCAGTTGCCTAATTGGGACAGCTTGGCTGATTCGCTGGAGATGGCGCCTTGGACCCAAGACATCGTGCAAGTGATCCTCAAGCAGCCCAGGGGCGCGTGGTTCATGACCGTGGCCGCTGCGCTGGAATTCATGTTTGCCCAACCGCAAGGCTTGTCATCGGGCAGCAGTGATGGCGAAGAGAGCGACGCCGACGGTGAAGACGACTACAGCGACACGCGCAAAAACACTTCTGACGACCATAACCGTGACGACGACTTGGGCCACGACGATGAAGCGGCCGATCGCACCCGCGAAGAAGCCGGCGCCGACTGGCTGGCCGACCAAGGTTTTGACCGCAAGGACTAAAAAGACTGATTCCCGCCACTATGAACCACCTTGCACTGATTCAAAAAACCCAAAGCCTGATTGCTGCGGGCGACATCGTTGGCGCCGAATCGGCCCTGAGCGAACTGGCCGACACCGAGGGCGACGGCGCCCTGATGGTGGTGCTGGAGCAACTGCCCCCCAAAGACATCTTGGCGGTGATTCGCGAGTATGACAACTCCAAAGAGTCCATCGTCAACCTACTCGTTTCACCAGCCATGTTTGCCCACGCAGTGGTCATTGAGAAGCAGTACAAAGACCTTTCCCGCACCCACCTGCGCGGCATGGTCAACGCGGTGATCTTTCGCGATGGTGCCAACCCAATCGCGTTCTTAGAAGCCATTGGCGACCTGGAAGGCGGCAGCGAAGCCTTGGCGGACTACTTCTCTGAGAAGTGGAGCCGCATTGAGGCCTTTGCACGCACCGGCACCTTTGACGCGGTAGAAGACTACGGCGACATCCTCTCTGAAGACGATCTGCTTGCATCCGCCTACGTAAAACCCAAGCTGGAGCAAGACGAAGTCGCCGACCAAGATTGGATGGAACTGGCCTGGCTTTTGCGCTACCAATTGCCCGATTTGTTCATCGAAATGGTCATGGTGCTGCGCGCCAAAGCCCGCGCCCATGACTTGGGCCAAGGCGAAGAATTCGAAGCGGAAGAAGACGACGGCAAGTTCGAAACCGGCGACACCGATCGCGGCAAGGCCACCCCGGTGGCCCGTGATTCTGACGAAGAATCCGCCATCTAGATGCCGACAACCGCCACTGCTGCGCCCCACGGCGTTGCCGTTTTTGATGCACGGCCGTTCTTTGAGAAGGCGCTGCAATACGGCATCCAACACCACATCATTGACGCGGCCAAACTAGAAGCCATCAACACCGATGCCCCCAAAGGCATGGTGCAAATTGCACGCTACTTTGGGACCGAATTTTTGCGCCCCGATCTGGAGCGCGCGCGCGCGCGCATCGTCAACCTGGTCAGCCTGAACCTAGAGGTCGGCAGCCAAGGTGAATTGCGACTAGCGGCCGAGATGCTGCGCGACCACTCGTTTATGTCCCGCTCCAAAGCCGCATCCGACATGCTCAAAGCCCTGATTGCCATGCCGCAAAACAGCCATTTTGGTATGAACGAGCGCGGCGGCTTTACCGACGAACACATCCCACTCTTGGCCAAATGGAGCCTGCGCACCCTGCCCGAGTACCAAATGGAGTTGGCCCAGCGCAGCCAAGTGGCGCAGTTTGTTGACGCCGCCATCTGGTTGGCCGACCAACTGGGCATGGACGTGTCTGAGCTAGAAGACGCCGGCAAAGATGCCGAAGCCGTGATCCGCACTGCCCTGCTCGCCCAGCACTGCAAACGCAGCGAAATGCCCGACTGGGCCGCGTTTGAAACCATGGTGGAAGGCTTGCGCAAAAAGTACAGCGAGTCGGCCAAAAAAACGCCTGCCGCCAAGGCGCCGCCCACCTTCAACCTAGCGCTGCCCAAAGGATTGCCGCAAGCATTAAAGGCCTGCGTGCTGACAGTGCAGCAATCGGTCTTAGACGACCTGCCTCGCATTCTGGAAACCAGCGTGACGGTACGCAAACTGTTTGACAAAACACCCGCCTTTTTGGGGCGGTATTTTTGGCACGAAGACGCCCTCACTGAAGTCGATCACTTTGACCGCGCCGCCAGCGCCGTATGGACTAAAGCCACCGCCGGTCATACCGCAGACAGTTCTCTGCTAACGCTGTTTTTATGTATCGCAGCTGGCAGCACCGCCAAAACCTTATTGAGTGAAAAAGGTGCTAGCACGTTGGTGCGGAAAATACGCAAATCGGGCTTGGACGCGTCACTGGCGCATACCTTTATTGCCACACACGCACCGCCGGAATGCCAGAGTGACTACGCCACGCTGTGGGATGACTTTATAGAAGAGTCACTGCCCACGCTACGCAGTGACATGGACTACGGACTCAAAGACGCCCTGTCATTGCTGCGGCGCGAATGCAACGTCGGCCCCTGAGCTGTGTTCCCCATTAGCGTACCGTACGCTGCCCCACGCCCAGGGCAGCCACCACGCTAAGCAGCAGGGTGAAGGCCGCCCCCATCAGCGTGGCACCGTACCAACCCCGGTCCATAAACACTCCAAAAATCAGCGGCGCAAGGGCAAACCCAATATCCAAACCGGAATACACCATTCCATAGACCCGTCCGGTGGCCCCATTCGGCGCTGCGCGCTTGATCATCATGTCGCGCGACGGCCCACCAATTCCAATGGCAAACCCGGTAATCGCCAGCACAACCATGGTAGACGTTGCCCCTAGCCACCCAGTGCCACACCAGGCCAGCAACACGGCGCCGACTGCCATTGCCCAAGCCACCACCCGGTCACTGCTGACCGTGCGCGCAGCAATAAACCCGCCCACCAATATGCCCAAAGCACCGCAAAACATATAGGCCGTGAGCGTCAGCGTGGCTGCCTCAAAACCAATGCCATGCATGGCTTTCAAAATAGATACCGAAAAGCTTTGCACCACCGCCAGCGTCATGGTCGATAGCAAGAAAAAACCGAAACACCACCACACCACCGGCAGTTTCATAAACGCCATACTGTGCTCGGCTTGCACACCATGCGCCACCGCCTCGGGTTTTGCCACTTCGGTGCGCAATTGGCCGCGGTGCAGCACCAACACCACCAAAATCACAAGGTACATCACGGCGGCAGCGACATAAGCATTGCGCCATCCCACGGCGGCCCCCATTCCCGCAAAAAAGACCGGCGCCGCAGCCCAACCCAAGTTGCCGGTAAGGCTGTGGGCGCTGAAGGCATAACCCAAGCGCGCCGCTGACACTCGCTGGTTCAAAATCGTGAAATCCACCGGATGAAACGTGGCATTGCCCAGGCCAACGAGTGCCGCCACCGCCAACAGGCCACCGTAACCCGTCACCTGGGACGCCAGCACACAGGCCACTACAAAGATACCGAGCGCCACGAACATCAGCGGCCGCGCGCCTATGCGGTCTACCACGAATCCAGCACCCGCTTGCCCCAGGCCCGAAACCGCAAATAACACCGTCATCAAAAACCCCAAATCCGAATAGTTCAACCCGAATTCATGGATAAAAATCGGGAACAACAAGGGCAAAAGCAGGTGGCTAAAGTGCGAACTGGCGTGCGCCAAACCCACCAAACCAATGACGGCGGCGTCTTGCTGCAAAGGAACAGGGTTGGAGTGTGATGCGATGGCGGTGGTCATGCAGCGATCGTAACAACGCCCGACCATCGCTGCTGACGCTGTCGAAAGCGTGCGGCATAGGGCACACAAGTTCAGGTGCACCGGTCAATTGACGCTGCTAGCGTACGAATACGACCGCAGCAGCCGTACGTTGCTGCTACTGGGGTCCACGAAAACTTCTACCAGGGCGTCAAGCGAAGCTGAACTGCCCCGGCATCTGAATCAGGTATTTAATCGGGCATTTAATCGAGCCTAGCCCCTTTTCTATGACAGTGGCACTGTCGGGCACCACAATCATCAAAGCCTGGGCCGCAGTGACTACCCCGCCGACTGAGTGAATGGCCAACTGCTGCACCGTGCCGTCCACTGGGGCGGTGAGCTGGGTCAGGCGTTCACGCTGGGTGGCTTTGGTTTTGTCTTGGGTGAGTTGCTGCACTTTGGTGGCGGCAATGGCATTGCGGTCTTGCAGGGCGCGGCGTGTTTCAGCTGGATTGCTTGATGCCAAATCGGCCTGTAGCCCTCGTGGAACTTGCGCAAGCAGCTCCCCTTTTGATAGCAATTGCAACAGGCAATGGCACATGACTCAGCCATCCAGCCCGCTCAGGCCGAGTGGATAGGGATTGTGCACGGTTGTCGCATTGGAAGGTTGGGGCGGCGGGGCATGGGGCAATGCTAATCTCTTTCGCAATTCGAGTCCGACTCCTTTATGTGCTGACTGCCCCCGGGTTTGGGTGGGCAAATATTGGTTCGGAAAATTCTGCGACTGGTGTTAGTATTACACTTGTAATAACACCAAGAGCCCACCATGCACATGCTTAAACTGACCCAAATCGGCAATTCCGTGGGTGCGGTGTTTCCGCGCGAACTGCTCAACCAGCTGCAGCTCGACAAGGGTGACTCACTCTACGTGACCGAAACGCCGGACGGCCTGCGCATCACTAAACACAACCCCGAGTTTGCGCTGCAAATGGAAGCAGCGCGTGACATCATGAAAAAGCGCCGTGCCGTCTTGCATGAGCTGGCCAAATGACCGCGTGGGTCTGGATAGCACGCGATGTGGTCATCGCCGTCCATGAAATGCAATTGGCCGAGCATGGCGGCTTAACCGGTGTGCGCGACATGGGCTTGATGGACTCTGCGATGTCACGCGCACCAAACCTTGCTGCGTATGGTCAGCCCGATGTGGCCGACTTGGCTGCCGCCTACGGATGGGGGCTTTCGCGCAACCACCCGTTTAACGACGGTAACAAGCGCACAGGTTTTGTGGCGGCCGAATTATTCCTCAGCCTCAATGGCTACGAATTAGAGGCCGACGACGCCAACTGTGTCGTCACCATGCTCGGCGTCGCTGCAGGCGATATTACCGAAGAGGCATTCGCCGCCTGGCTGCGCCAGCATTGCAGCCCGCGCAGCTAAGCGCTGACATCAGGTAAAACTGAACTGCCCCGGCGCCTGAATGGTGTCCACGCCGACGTTGATCGTGTCATTGGGCAAAAATTTACCTTCCAGCAACATCTTCGACAGTGGATTTTCAATGCGCTGCTGGATGGCACGCTTTAAAGGACGTGCGCCAAACACGGGGTCAAACCCCACCTTGGCGAGCTCAGCCACGGCCGCATCGCTTACCTTCAAGTGCAGGTCCATCTTGGCCAAGCGGGCCGTCAACACCTGTAGCTGGATCTTGGCAATATCGGCAATGTGGTCTGCACCTAGAGAGTGGAACACCACCGTCTCGTCAATGCGGTTCAAAAACTCGGGACGGAAGTGATTTTTCAGCTCGCCAGTCACCGCTTCTTTGATGTCTTCGTAGTCTTGGCCCACCATGCTTTGGATCAGGTGGCTACCAATGTTGCTGGTCATCACAATGACCGTGTTTTTAAAGTCCACGGTTCGGCCCTGGCCGTCGGTCAGGCGGCCATCGTCCAGCACTTGCAAGAGCACGTTAAACACGTCGGGGTGGGCTTTTTCGACCTCGTCGAGCAGCAGCACGGCGTAGGGCTTGCGGCGCACGGCTTCGGTCAAGTAGCCGCCCTCCTCGTAGCCCACATAGCCCGGTGGCGCACCAATCAGGCGGGCCACGGAGTGTTTCTCCATGAACTCGCTCATGTCGATACGCACCAAGTGGTCTTCGCTGTCAAACAAAAAGCCAGCCAGCGCCTTGCACAACTCGGTCTTGCCCACACCAGTGGGGCCTAGGAACAAGAAAGAGCCGGTGGGGCGATTGGGGTCAGAGAGGCCTGAGCGCGAGCGACGAATGGCGTTAGCCACTGCGGCAATGGCTTCGTCTTGCCCCACCACCCGCTGGTGCAACTTGGCTTCCATCTGCAGCAGTTTGTCTTTCTCGCCCTGCATCATTTTGGACACAGGGATGCCGGTGGCGCGGCTCACCACCTCGGCAATTTCCTCGGCACCCACTTGGGTACGCAGCAGTTGGCGGGGTGCGCCCTCGCCTCCCTTAGCCTTGCCCGCTTCGGTGTCCTGCGCCTCTTTCAGGCGTTTTTCGAGTTCGGGCAACTTGCCGTATTGCAGCTCGGCCACTTTGGCCAAGTCACCTTTGCGGGTGAGTGCTTCAATTTGCGTGCGCAGCTTGTCCATTTCTTCACGCACATGGGCGCTGCCCTGGGCGGTGGCTTTCTCGGCTTTCCAGATTTCGTCTAAATCGGCAATCTCTTTTTGCAGCGATTTAATTTCCACGTCGATCAGGTCCAAGCGCTTGCGCGAGGCTTCGTCTTTTTCTTTCTTGACCGCTTCACGCTCAATCTGCAGCTGAATCAAGCGGCGGTCTAGCTTGTCCATCACCTCGGGCTTAGAGTCCAGTTCGATCTTCATTTTGGATGCCGCCTCATCGATCAAATCAATGGCCTTGTCGGGCAAAAAACGGTCGGTGATGTAGCGATTAGAAAGCTCCGCCGCCGCCACGATGGCCGGGTCGGTAATGTCCACACCGTGGTGCACCTCGTAGCGCTCTTTCAGGCCGCGCAGAATGGCAATGGTGGCCTCCACCGTGGGTTCACCCACCAGAATCTTCTGGAAGCGGCGCTCTAACGCGGCGTCCTTCTCAATGTATTTGCGGTATTCGTCCAGCGTGGTGGCGCCCACGCAGTGCAGCTCGCCACGCGCCAGGGCGGGCTTGAGCATGTTGCCCGCGTCCATGGCGCCTTCGCCCTTGCCCGCACCCACCATGGTGTGCAGCTCGTCAATAAACACAATGGTTTGGCCTTCGTCTTTAGCCAAGTCTTTGAGCACGTTTTTGAGGCGTTCTTCAAACTCACCCCGAAATTTGGCTCCCGCCAAGAGCGAAGCCATATCCAGGCTCAACACCCGTTTACCCTTGAGTGACTCGGGCACCTCACCGGCGACGATACGCTGTGCCAAGCCTTCGACAATAGCGGTTTTACCGACGCCAGGCTCACCAATCAAGACTGGGTTGTTCTTGGTGCGGCGTTGCAATACTTGGATAGCGCGGCGGATTTCGTCGTCGCGGCCAATCACCGGGTCCAGCTTGCCCATACGGGCGCGCTCGGTCAGGTCAATGCAGTATTTTTTCAGGGATTCACGCTGGTCTTCGGCGTCGGCACTGTCCACATTCTGACCACCGCGCACTGCGTCGATTGCCGTCTCCAGGCTCTTGCGGGTCAGGCCATTGGCGCGCACCAGGTTGCCGATGTCAGCTTTGCTGTCGGACAGTGCCAACAGAAACAACTCACCGGCCACAAACTGATCACCACGCTTGATAGATTCCTTTTCAGCCGCCTGCAAGAGCGTGACCATGTCACGCCCCACCTGCACCTGCTCGTGGCCTTGAACCTGGGGCAGCTTCTTCATGGCGGCCTCGGCAGCGGTTGCCAATCCTTGTACATTGACACCGGCGCGCTGCAGCAGCGACTTGGGGCCATCGTCCTGGCGCAGCATGGCCAGCAGCACGTGGACTGGCTCGATGTACTGGTGGTCGTTGCCCAAAGCGAGGGTCTGTGCCTCGCCCAGGGCTTCTTGGAACTTGGTGGTGAGTTTTTCGATACGCATGGCAACCCTTTAATCAAAAATGAATTAACTGCTACACAGCGTGGGGCCATTGCACCGGTTTTTCAAGGCGTAGTGGCAAAAGAAAGCCCAAGCAACCAAGCCCGAGAGCAACGCCACAGGGATGCACCGGAGCGTCTTTTACGCCTCACCGACGCCTCGCATACCCGCAGCTTGGCCGGGCGGGGTAGCCACTGATCCATGCCACCGCCTTGCGGATGACACGCGCAGGCAGTACCCGTTGCAACACCAGCAAGGCTTTCAGCCGCCATGACACCGTGCGGTGCAGCGGGCCTTGGTGTGCGGCCAGTAGTACTTGGCGCGCAACAAATTCGGGCTGCAAATCCACGCCAAGCCGCTGAATAAACAGATTGTTGGCACCACCCGCCAGCATGGGCGTTTGGACAAAGGGGGGCATCACATCCCTGACGGCAATGCCGTGGCGGGCCCATTCGCTGGCCAAGGCCTCGGTAAACCCGCTCACCCAAAATTTGCTGGCTGAGTAAATGGCCATGCTGGGGATTCCCGTGATGGCCGAGGCGGACGACAGGTTCACCACGGCGGGGTGCAGACCATGCGCGGCACTGCGCTGCAGCAGCGGCAGTGCGGCGTGGCAGCAGTGGGCCATTCCCAAGTTATTGACGGCCAACAAGCGGGCCATGTGCACTGGCGCCTGGTCTTCAAAGTGCCCCATGTAGAGCAGTCCGGCGCTGTTGACCAGCAGATCGAGCCGACCATCATGGTGCTGGCCATAGGCGGCAAACGCTTGCTGGACGGAAGCGTAGTCGGATACATCCGCCACGACGGCCCACGCCTGCACACCCAGTTGCCGTGCCAGTGTGTAGATAGCTGCTTTATCCACGTCGACCAAGCCCACCGCCCATCCGTCGCGGATGAGCGCTGTGGCCACGGCCCGGCCAATGCCAGAGCCCGCACCGGTGACCAGCGCATGGCGCTTGGTGCTGCTCATGGCAGAGCCGCCCCGGCATTTAGGCGCAGTTGCAAGGCATGGGTGTAGCTCACAAAGGCCGGTTTGGCTTGCTTTAGGCCCAGTGCCACTAGGCGTTGGGCCATGGGGTGCTGACTGTCCGTCACATCTAGCGCCATAGTGCCGCCCAAGCCCACGCGCGCACCACCGCGGGTATTGACCAAGGTGCGCAGCATTTGTCCGTGGTGGGGCGAGTACAGCACCAAATCCATCAAAGGGCCGGGCACTGCCAAGCCCGCTTTTCCACGCACGCTAAACAGCGGCCCGGTGCCGGTCGGGTCCATCACCGCACCCTTGAAATGACTGCCTTGCAGCGCGAAGTCGATGGGGGTAACAAACTTGGGGTAGCCCCATATCTCGCGCCCCGCCGCGCAGGCTGCGGCGGTGGTTACGGGGAGGTCAATGACGTAAAAGCCGACAGGATTCTTGTCGAGACTTCGGAACAGTGACAACAGTGGCAAGGTCGGTTGTTGCACGCCTTGGGGCACTACGGCAATGGCCACACCGGCTTCGCGGTAGGCGGCAATGGCGGTGTCACGGTAGTCATACAGGGCCATGGCCACCAAGGCTTTGCCATTGCCAAAACGCACCGTTTGCAGCCCGTCGGCGACCTGGGCAGTCGCGCGTGCATGGTCAACCCAAAACAGGGCAATCAGCGCGGAATTGTCGTAATACAAAATGGGCAAATCCACCGCGCCTTCGCTGCTGGTGAATGGGGTTGTGGGGTACTGAAAGAAGGGGTCGTTTTGCCAGGTGGCCATGGTCATACTCCGGGGTTGCGGGCGTTAGGGGTGGTGTTCAGCAATTGGTCTTGCCAGTCTTCCATCATGGACAAGCGGTTGATCTGGTTGGTGCCTTCAAAAATGCGCGTCAGCCGCACATCCCTAAAGATTTTTTCCACCCGGTTGCGGTGCAGCCCGGCGTGGTCGGCCAGCAAATCCATGGCCATTTCGCACACGTGCTGCGCGCGGTCGGTGGCCTGAAATTTGCACAGGGATGCATGCAACTGGCGTGGCTGCCAGGCGTGGCGCGCCTCTTGCCACACCAGGCTGCGCATGGCGCGCGTTTCGGCCACCATGGTGGCCAGGTGCATTTGCACATCTTGGTACTGGAGAAGGGCTTTACCACCCAGTTGGTACTGGCGCGCAAACGCCAATGCCGCTTCGGTGGCCGCACGAGCCAAACCTACCCCCATGCAGCCCACCGGAATGCGCGAGGCATTCAAGGTGGCGCGGTTAATGGCCCAGCCCTTGCGCAGGGCGCCCACAATGCGGTCGTGCGGAACAAACACATCCGTAAATTCCAGCTCGGCAGCACCCGAGGCGCGCATGCCCATTTTGAGCTCGGTGCGGGCTACCTTGAAACCCGGCGCGTTGCAGTCCACGTAAAAGCAGGTCCACGACTCCATGCCTTCGCCTTCCAGCGCGGCAAACACGGTGGCGCTCTTGGCCAGATCCCCTCCACTGATAAAGCACTTGCGCCCGTTGAGCAGGTAGCCACCCTGAACAGGCTTGGCCACCACGCCGGGGCGATAGGTGGATGCACCGTGGCCATCTTCTACGTCAGAGCCAGCACCCGGCTCGGTGATGGCAAAGGCAATCAGGTGCGGGTCGCCGCGCTGGCAACTGCGGTACACCGGGACCAGGTGTTTGAAGATGGTGCCCAGGTTGCCCGACAGCAGCAGTGGCATGGCCCCCAGGTGGTGGGCCGACAGCAGCAGCATCAGCCCGCCACAGGCGGCGCTGAACTCTTCCACCACCATGCACGCATGCCAGATGAGCGGATGGGGTAGGCAGCCCAAGGGCATTTTTCCCAGTGGCACCGGTAAAAAATAGCTCAGCCAACCCTGTTTGCCGGCTTCTTGCAACAGGCCGGGAATGGCCGGGTGGCAGCTGCCCACCGGGCGATGCGGGTCTTGGTCGATCTCGGCGGCCAGCGGCAGCAGGTGCTGCTCGGCAAAGGTGCGCGCCTTGCGGCGCTGTTGGGCCAAGGCCTTGGGCAGACGGGCAAAGTCGGTCTCCCATAGGTCGGTCACAGGGTAGTTGGCGAACAGGCGCGCCATGAGCGGGAATTTTGCATATTGCCAATGCGGTGACAACGGGTGGTCGCTGGGTACGTGGCCTTGTAGATGGTTCATACACCTCCTCCGATCCAACCCGCCACAAACAGTTGGGCGTCGCGGGTGCCGCCAATTTGCAGTTTCAGCATGTTCTGGTCTCGTACGATTTTTTCGGCGCCGGTGTCGCGCATATAGCCGCTTCCGCCATGCACCTGTATCACCTGGTTGGCGGCATTGCACAAGGCCTGGTGGGTACTGATGCGTGTGGCGCACAAGTGGCCCAAGTCCATTTGGTCAATCGGAACCGCCATGCCCGACAGCGCCAGTTCGGCCTGTTGGCGGGCCATGTCGATCTCGGCCAACAGCTGTTGCACGGCGGGATGTTGGTCAATGGTGGCGCCGCCCTGCTTGCGCGCCGCTGCGTAGGCTGTGGCCAGCGCTTGTCCGTGCAGCAGCGCCCCGTGGCCAATGGCCAGCAGCCCCAGCATGTCCATTTTCAGCACCCGCTGGTAGATGTGGCGAGACTGCTCGGGCCCGCACGCGACCGGTTCGCTGGCGAGCATGCTGGCGGGCGCACTGGCGCGCACGGTGTAGGCCATCATTTCGTCCAATCCATGCTGGCCGGGGTAAGGTGCAACCTGCAACTGGGCACGGTCCAGCTTTTGCCAGCGCACTTCACCCTGCAACCACACCGGCCACAGCAGCGTTTGCCATGCGTGGGGCGCCACTAAAACGCTGTCGTGGTCACGCCGGTTGAGCCAATCGGACAGCAGCGCGGTGTCGTCGGTATCCGGATCAGTGCTTGCTGGTGTGCCTGTGGATTTGAACCAGCGGGCCAGGCTGGTACGGGCCAACCCGTAGTGGCCGGTAGTCAGCAGCGTGCACGCCAGGCCATCGTGTGCGCTGCCTGTGCAACCCAGTTCGCGGGCCACGGCGCTAGCCATTGCCGCACGGTGCCAGGCCAAGGCAACCCCTGCATTGGCGCGCGCCACCCGGCTCAATATGCCGGTATTGAGCGTCTGGGCGTGTGGGCTGTGCAGGTGTTCCCACAGCGCAAAGCCGTCTTCACCATACGCGCGTGGCAGCAGGCCCAGGTCTTGTGCTTCTTGCGTCAACGCTTGCAAGGTACTGGGGCTGATGGCCGCTTCGGGCCGCGCAGTGGCTAGGGCAATGCGCTGGCGGGCAAAGCGGTCCACTTCGGCCAGCAGTTGCTGGGTGTCTTCCAGGGCAATGGTCATGGTGGGGCGCAGGTTTGGGGCGTGGGTTGGTGGGTGAGTGGCTGCGATTATTCGGCGCAGCGTCGCCCAAGCCGTTATGCTCAGCGGCCAATGTTTTTAGTTTTTCGGCCAAATTGGGTGTAGATAAGGGTAATCACCGATGAAATTTTGGGACTTCAAACGCAACGCCGGTAGCGTGCGCCTGATGGTGGACTTTGGCTGTGAAAACGGCCTCAGCGCGCAGCAAATGCTGGCGGGTTCGGGCGTCGTGCCGTCGCAGCTGGATGACCACAACGTGGAGTTGAAGTCAGAGCAAGAGCTGCAAGTCATTCGCAACCTGCTGCGCTTATTACCGGGGCGCGTGCACGAAGGTATTGAAATTGGTTTGCGCTACCGCTTGTCGACCTTTGGCATTTGGGGCTACGGAATCTTGAGTAGTGCCTCCGGTGGCGAGGCCATGGCGCTGGCGATGCGGTTTCAGCAACTGACGTTTACCTTTACCCAATTTGGCTACCAAGAGCAGGGCGACACCGGCATGCTGGTGTTTGAGGCCCCGGTGTTAGACACCGCACTGGCCGAATTTTTGGTGGAGCGCGACATGGCCGCCGGGGCCGAAATCATGCATGAGGTGTTTGGGCCGGGTTTTGAAATTGCAGGCTTTTCACTCAAGGCCCCACGGCCCCGCCATGTGGGTGCAGCGGTGGTGCCCGCGCCACGGGTGTATGGCGCCACGGTGGACTATGGCGCGCGTTTGAACGCCATTCGTTTCGACCGCCGCGTGTTACAGCAGGTTTTGCCCCAGGCCAACCCCATCACCGCCGCCATGTGCGTACACATGTGCACCCAGTTGATGGAAAAGCGCCTGCACTACACCAGCACCTCGGCCCTGGTGCAGCAGCAGTTGATTGCCCAAGACGAAGGCCTGCCCGATTTGGCGACCGTTGCCACGCGCATGAACACCAGCGAACGCACCTTGCGCCGGCGCTTGCGCGTCGAAGGCGTGTCGTTTTCCGAGTTGATTTTGAATGCGCGGCGCGGCCTGGCCGAGACCATGCTAAGCAGCACCAACATGCCGCTGTCAGAAATTGCCGAGCGTGTGGGTTATAGCGATTTGTCGACCTTTTCGCAGGCGTTTAAACGCTGGACGGGCATGCCGCCCAGTGTGTACCGACAAGGCAAGATCACACCGCCGCAATGATGGACTTGAAATACCCTGCCGACGGTGCGACCAAATAAGCCTTCAAAAGGCTTAACCCCGCCCAGTGGGTAAAATTGCCCCGCGGGTTTTCCCTCAAATCATCCACCTTGAAAACCCCGTACTCCCCATTGCGCGCCATAAACATAGGCCCGTCCCTGCTTGCTGCATGCCTGTTTGCACCCCTTGCAGGCTTGGCATTGGCACAAGAGCCCGCTGGCGGTGGTTTTGCCCCGCAGGCTGCAAATGCATCCCCCACACCAGCAGCCTTTGAACTCGATATCAAAGCGCCTGAGGCCATACGCGCGCTGCTGCGGCGCCACCTAGACCTGCTGCGCTACCGCCAGGTCACAGACCTCAACGACGCCGAACTCGACCGCTTGCTTAAAACCGCAGAAGACGACGCACGCAAGCTGGTAGCCACGTTAGGCTACTTCACACCCACCATCCGTTTTAGCCGCGCAGCCGCCGCGCGCCCAGACGGCGTGCGCCAAATCACCCTCACCGTGGAGCCCGGCGACCCCACGCAGGTGGCCGATGTGCAGCTGCTGTTTGAGGGCGACATCCTCACCGACCCACAGGCGAGTGCGCAGCGCCAGCGTGTGCTGGCGGCTTGGTCGCTGCCGGTGGGCTCAGCCTTTACCCAAGAGCGATGGGATGACGCCAAGTTGCAAGCCCTGCGCCAGCTGGGTGCCCAGCGTTATCCACGCGCCCAACTTAGCACAACCCTGGCCGACATTGACCCGGTGGCCCAAAAAGCACGGCTGCAAGTTACCCTGAACTCGGGTCCGGCATACCATTTGGGCGCGCTGCTGATCAGTGGCCTGGAGCGGTACGACGCCACACTGGTCACACGCCTGGCGCGCCTGGAGCCGGGTTCCAGCTACGACCGCGCACAGCTCGTTGCCGCCCAGCAGCGGCTTACCGACAGTGGTTTTTTTGACTCTGCTTTTTTGTCGTTGGACACCAGCGCCGACCCGGCCAGAGCCCCAGTGCGGGTCCAATTGCATGAGGCCAAGTTGCAAAAGCTGGTGCTGGGCATAGGCGCCACCACCGACAGCGGCGCGCGCCTGTCCATCGAGCACACCCACCGCAGGCTGCCACTCATCGGCTGGAGCGCGGTGAGCAAAATCCAGCTCAACCGCGACTCCAGCAGTGTCGGCACTGAACTGACCTCGCGCCCCAATGCCGACAACTGGTCGTGGATCGCAGGCGCCCAGCTACAAAACCAACAAGTCGGCAGCTTTGACGTCAATAGCCAAACCCTGCGCGGCGGGCGTCGCCAGCTAGGCGACCCGCTGGAACAGTCTTACTTCATGCAATACGACCGGGCCGACACCGCCGCCAGCAACGAGGCGGCGAGCGCTGTGGCCGAGGTGCTGAGCGCCAACTACGCCTTTACGCTGCGCCATCTGGACAACATTCCCTTCCCCACACGCGGCTGGGGCTTAGGGATGGCATTCGGCGTGGGCACCACGTTGGCCACACAACAATACCCTTATGCACGGGTGTTGACCCGGGCGCTGGCCTACCAGCCCCTGAGTCCTGAGGCCGGGCGGTTGGCCCTGCGAGCCCAGGTCGGTGCGGTACTGGCCCGCGACGGCACCAGCCTGCCCAGTACCCAGCTGTTTTTAACCGGTGGCGACACCAGCGTGCGCGGTTACGCTTACCAAGAGTTGGGCGTCACCCTACCCGACGGGCAAACCACTGCGGGGCGCTATATGACCCAGGCCAGCATCGAGTGGCAGCGCCCCATTCGCAAGAACGGGCAATTAACCCAGTGGGAAAGCACCGTGTTTGTTGACGCCGGCAGTGTGGCCGACCGGCCCGCAGATCTGCAGACCAAGGTGGGTGTGGGCGTCGGCGCGCGCTGGAAGAGCCCGGTGGGGCCACTGCAAATTGACTTGGCCTATGGCGTGGCAGTCGAACGGCTGCGCCTGCATCTGACCGTGGGGTTTAACTTCTGATGAAAACCCTGCGTAGAACGCTCGCGTGGATCGGTAGCGCCATTGGATTGGTGCTGGCACTGATACTGGCGCTGTTGTGCGCCCTGTGGCTGTGGAGTGGCACCACCCAGTCACTGGCCGGTTCGCTGGAGCAAGTGGCGCGCTGGCTGCCAGCTGGCCAGACACTGCAAACCCAAGGTGTCACCGGCTCACTGCAGCATGGCGGCAGCATCGCGTGGCTGCGCTGGCAGCAGGGTGAACTGGCGGTGGAACTGCACGAAGCCACGCTGACTTGGTCACCGCGCGCACTGTTGGACGGCCAAGTACACGTTCCCCAACTGCATGCCCAACTGCTGCGTATTGAAGACCACCGCCCAGCAGACCCCACACCAGCCCAGCCGCCAACCAACCTCAGCCTGCCAATCAAGATCGACGTGGCACTGAACGTGGACACTGTGGAATACGTGGGCGCCACCACTGTGCAGCTGCAAGGGCTGTCCGGACACTATATATTTGATAGCGCCACCCACAGCATCCATGAGGGCAAGGTGCGTATTTCGTCTGGAAATTACCATTTTGACGCCACCCTGCAGGCCAGCGCACCCATGGCGCTGTCGGTGCAGCTAGATGGCATGGTGCAAGCGCCCGTGCCAGCACGCCAAGCGCCCTTGCAGGTGGCCGCCCACGCCACAGTCAACGGCACCCTAGCCAGCCTAGACGCTGCCTTGGACATTGACGCCCAACTAGACCCCCAGCTACCAACGCCATCAAGGAACCACGCTACAGGCAGCGCGCAAAGCGCCATGCGTGCCAGCTTGAATGCCCGCATCCAACCCTGGCAGGCGCAACCCGTGACCCACGCCAATGCCCAATGGCAGGGTCTGGACTTGGCGGCCCTGTGGCCGCAGGCACCGAAAACCCAGCTGAGCGGCAGTGCGGCGGTGACCCCGCAGGCAGCGGCTTGGGCAGCTGCCGTGACGCTGGACAACACCCAAAGCGGCCCGTGGGACCAACAGCGCCTGCCCATAGAGCACCTGCAAACCAAGTTGCTTTATGACGGCGACGGCGACGGCGGGCAATGGCGGGTGCAATCCTTGCAAGCCATGGCGGCGGGTGGACACCTGCAGGCCCAGGGCCAATTCACTGCAGGTTCTAGGGCCCAGTGGCAAGGCAGCGCCAGCGCGCAAGGTATTCACCCCGAGGCAATCGACTCACGCTTGGGGCAAGCGGTTTTGGACGGCCACCTAAGCGCACAGCAGACACCCAAGGGCATCGCCTTTGACCTGCAGCTCAACCCCACACCCGGCACGGTCCGCCCCAGCGCGAAAAGAGCCCCATCCGCCGCCACCACCGGCATACGGCTGCAATCACTGCACGCCAAAGGCCTGTGGACCGCCCCCACCGTCACGCTGGATAGCCTGGCCTTGCAAACCGATGAGGCCAGCGCCCAAGGCCGGGCAAGCATCAACACCCAAACCTATGCTACCCAGGGCAAACTGACCCTGGCGCTACCCGGTGCACAAGCCAACTTAGAAGGTGCCATGTCCAGCGACAAAGGCCAAGGCAGCTGGAGCCTGCGCGTGGCCGATGCAGCGCAAACCACACGCTGGATGACCCGCCTGCCCGGTCTGGGTGGTGCCGATCCAAGACTGACGGGCAATGGTGAATTAACTGGCACATGGCAAGGCGGCTGGAAAGGCTATGGCCAAGCCCTGCAGTTGCAAGCCACGCTGCGCGTACCGCGTCTTGCGCCGCGGCCCACCAGCCCTACAAGTCCCAACGCCCAGACGCCTTGGCAGCTGCAGGGCGCAGTCGCAACCCTGAGTGGCACCCTGCCCGCCCTGCGCCTGGTCACTGACGCTACCCTGGCCGTGGGCGACAAGACCCTGGTGTTAAAAAGCCAGGCAACTGGTGGCCGTTTGGGCGAAGGGCGCTGGCAAGCCCGGCTGCAGGCCCTGCAATTGCAGGCACAAGACCCACAGCACCCCGGCACATGGGCCATGCAATTGCCCAAGCCGGTGACGCTGGATTGGTCGCAGCACACGGGCACCAGCGCGCTGGAAGTAGCCCCCGGCACATTGCAACTTACGGGCCCAGTGGCGGGCACGGTGGGCATCCAATGGCAGGCAGCCCAGTGGTCACACAACACAGGCATTGCCAAAAATCGCACCCGTTGGCACACCCAGGGCCGCATTGACGACCTGCCCCTGGCCTGGCTGGACTGGCTAGGCCGCTTACAGATGGCCAACCTAGGTCTACAGGGCGACATGCGCTTGACCGGCCAGTGGGACGCCAGCGGTGGCGACACATTGCGACTGCAGGCATCCCTTGCGCGCAGCGGGGGCGATCTGCAGATTCAGACCGATGTTGCGCAAGCGCCAAGGGTGCAGGCCGGCGTGCGTGAAGCCCGCATCGCTATTGCCGCCGAGGGTGACCACATCAGCGCCAGCGCGCAGTGGGACAGTGAGCGAGCTGGTCATCTACAGGCTGACTTTGGCACCCGCTTGCAGCGCCAAGGTGACGCCTGGGCCTGGCCCGACGACGCACCATTGCAGGGCCGCGCCAAGGTGCAAATGCCACCCTTGGGCGTATGGTCCATCTTGGCCCCGCCGGGTTGGCGCCTGCGCGGCACACTAGACGCAGACGCATCCCTTTCCGGCACACGCGCAGCGCCGCAGTGGACTGGCACCCTGGCGGCGCAAGACTTAAGCGTGCGCTCGGTGGTTGACGGCATTGACTTCAGCCAAGGCCACCTGCGCGCCCGCCTGGCTGGGCAGCGGCTGGAAATTGACGAGTTTTCGGTGCGCGGGGCCGGTGGCGCCAGCGGCGGGCTGTTAGGCATCAGTGGTACCCTGTGGTGGCTGCCCGGCGCCGACGCCAAACCGGGTCCCGCTACGTTGTCGCGCCTGCGTATGCAGCTGCAAGCCACGGCCCAGGGGCTGCGGGTAAGCGAACGCGCTGACCGCAAGCTGGTGGTCTCAGGCAAGTTGTCGGCCGACCTGAACAATGCGGTTCTGGTGTTGCGCGGCAAACTCACGGCGGACGAGGCGTTGTTCCAGCTGTCCGACGAATCTACCCCCCAGTTAGGTAGCGACGTGGTGGTGCGCACACCCCGTGCTGCGCAAGAAACCCCCAGCGCAGCACAGCCAAAGGCAGGGCAATCGGTGGTCACCGACCTCAACATCACCTTGGACCCCGGCCCCAACTTTGTCGTAAAGGGACGTGGCATCAACACCCGACTAGCGGGCGAACTGGTACTCAGCCGGGTTGGCGCCAAGGCACCGCTGCGCCTGACGGGCACACTGCACACCGTGGGCGGCACCTACAAGGCCTACGGGCAAAACCTCAACATTGAACAAGGTGTCATGCGTTTTGACGGCCCCTATGACAACCCAGCGCTCGACATCTTGGCCATTCGCCCCAACCTGCAGCAGCGCGTAGGCGTGCAAATCGTGGGCACCGTACAGGTCCCAGTGGTGCGCCTGTATTCCGACCCCGACCTGCCCGACTCTGAAAAACTGGCTTGGCTGGTGCTGGGCCGCTCAGGCGCCAGCGGGGGCGCGGAAACCGCCGTGTTGCAACAAGCCGCCTTGGCCCTGCTCGGCGGCAAAGGCCAAGGCCTGTCCAGCCAGCTGATGGACGCGCTGGGCATCGACGAGTTATCGGTGCGCGGCGACGGCGCCACCAATCCAGACGGCACCACCAGCGCCACCGTGGTGCTCGGCAAGCGGGTGTCGCGGGACTTTTACTTGGCTTATGAACGCGGCGTGGCCAGCACCATGGGCACACTGTCCATCTTTTACGACCTGTCACGTCGCTTTGCCATACGCGCGCAGGCCGGGGAAGAAAGTGCAGTGGATTTGATTTTTACCTTGCCGTATGACTGAGGGTGGTAGGGGGTGGGTTGCAGGTCAGAAGAATCGCTTTCGCCTTATCGGCATTGACGTTGTTTTTTAATAACTAGAGTTGGCGCCACTCTGGAGTGGTTTAGCGGGGCTTGATTCGGACCCACAATTGCCTGCTTGACTTAGCCAATGCTTAGGCGATTGCTCTACAACGATTTGCCGCGCCGCTTGTCATAGCTGTAGAAGCGCAAGTCGCCGTTTTGAATTTACTATATAAATAATAGCGATCTACGCATAATTCATGAGGGCCAGAGGCCGATTTGGCATCCAAATAAATCGGATGCCTCTCATACGCATTACAGCCGCGACGAGGCCGTGTGGCGATTCTCACCCCATCCAACCTTTTCAAATTTACCTATATTTACCATTCAACGGCCCCCATTGCACCATTAAAGTGATCCGACCGTATTACATTTTCACAAATGCTATTTCAATAAATTTCGATGAAAAATAAGGTTGGACAACTTGATCGCTTACGCCACAAACCAAGATTCTGGAATTTGCATCCACGGTAGTGCGGAAGCCCTAGCGCTTCATGTCTCGGAGTACACCCAAGCGCTCGGTATTTCAGACGTTATTGAATTTGTCTTTGGCCCTGAATTTTTGCAATTCAAGTTGCGACAAGATGTCGCGATGGCCTGGATGCCTGCGCACAACACAACAGCGCTTCCGCACTTCCAATGTCTGGACGCCGGTGGACCATACACCGACCTAGAACGTGAAATATTGATCGCCATGATGGGCGCTCCAGTAACGTTTATTTACCCAAACTTCGCGGAGTTTCGTTCCTCCGTTCGTATACGGCGCAACATTGCAATCGCCGCCCGAAAAACGCAGCTGGCCTTTCACACTACAGACCTTGAACGCCCCAAAAATTACTGGAATTACCACGAAGACACTGGGTTTACCGTTCTGCCTGGGCGTTCGCTAACCGAAGCGCTAAAAATGGCGACACAGCCAGAAGAGTCCGCCAACCTCTACGCATTCTCGTGCTACAGGGCGACCGAGTACGTAATGCTTTTGGGCATCGCACAAGAGCTGGAGCTCACAAACCCAACTCTCTTGCTCAAACTCCAGGACCGCTGTACGCACAAGGCGATCAAGTCGGCAGAATTTCATGAGACATTTCTCCATGAATACGGGTCTATGAATGAGCCGCTCCCGGAAAACTATTACGTTCCCGGCGATCGCTTATGGCTGCGCAATCCGGATGCACATTCATCGGATGTTTCGGGCTATGAAGGCTCCTGGCTTATCTACCTTGGCGGTGGCCAATTCTCCAATTTCTGGAGCCGTGACAGTCCATACACGTTGGGTCGCAAGTGCGCAGAAATGTTCCATTGGCGAAACGCGACCTACCTGGATGCGCACGGCGAATTGCGCATTGACGAAGCAATAGTGAGTCAACTCACCGACAAGACCATGACAAACACCCAAGAGCTTGAGGAAATAATTGCGAAAATGGCGCGTTTGCGTGATCCGTCAGGTGTTTACGGCAACGGCGGCATGCTGGATGCGTCGCGTGAGTTTTCTCGTTGGATTGGCACTGAAACCTGCGACATCCATTTCTTAAATGACGCCGTTTCTGATTCGCACGGCGTTTGAAAAAAGAGTGGTCACCCCATCGCCTGCGCTAAGCGCCCAACACCCTCCTCGATCCTTGCCACATCGGCCGTGGCAAAGCTCAGCCGCAACGTAGACGCATCGGGATTGTTGGCATAAAACGGTGTGCCCGGCACAAAGGCCACGCCTTTGTCGATGGCGCGTTTGGCCAATTCGGCGCCATCTTTTATTTTGCCCCCCGCCCCGGTCAAACGGGCCCACACAAACAGACCGCCTTGCGGCTGCACAAAGTCAATCGCGTCGCCCAACTCTTTGCGCAGGGCGTTGCCCATGGCCAGTGCGCGCTCGGCATACACCGTGCGCACATGCGCCAGGGTGGCGGGCATGCGCCCGACCTTGAGGTACTGGGCGGCAGTGGCCTGGGCAAAGGTGCTGGTGTGTGCATCGCTGAACTGCTTACACATGGTGGCCTTGGCCAGTAGCTCGGGCGGGGCAATCATCCAGCCCACACGCAGGCCGGGGCTTAGCACCTTGCTCAAAGAGCCGCAGTGCGCCAGCCAATCGCGGCTGCCGGGCACGGTGGCGCTCAGGGCCAGAAGCGACGGCGGCGGCGCAGCGTTGAAGTACAAATCACCATAGGGGTCGTCTTCCACCACCAGGGTTTGGGTTTGCACTGCCAGCTCCAGCACCTTCTTTCGGCGCTCTAGGCTTAGCAAAGCACCGCTAGGGTTGCCAAAGGTGGGGATCAGGTAAACAAACTTAGGCTTGTGCTCGGCAATCAAGGCCTCTAGCGCATCCGTCTGCACACCATGGGCGTCCACGGGGGCACTGATGAGCTCGGCGCCGTACAGCCTAAAACACTGGATGGTGGCCAAAAAAGTGGGGCCTTCGACAATAACCTTGTCACCCGGGCTGATGAGTGTTTTACCAATCAGGTCCAGCGCCTGTTGGCTGCCGGTGGTGACGATCAGGTTGTCCGGCGCCACGTCCGTGCAACCCTTGGCGGCCATGAAGGCGGCCAACTGTTCGCGCAAGGGGTTATAGCCCTCGGTCGCGCCGTATTGCAAGGTGGCGCCGGCTTCTTGGGTGAGTGCTGTGTTCACCGCCTCGCGGATGCCCTCCACGTCAAACATGGCGGGGTCGGGGAAGCCACCGGCAAAGCTGATGATGCCGGGCTTGCCCAGCAGTTTAAAAAGCTCTCGGATGGCAGAGGTTTCTACGTTGTTCAGGCGGTCTGCAAATTGGATAGACATGGTGGTAGGCGCAGTGGGTTAACAGGTGGGGCAGAACGCAGCATTCTCGCGCAAGATTTGCAAGACCCTACCCGACACTGCGTCGGGTAGAGGCAATTCCCCCAACACTGCTTTGCAGGCCTAGAATTTGTCGCACCCTATGGACTCGGTAAGGCTGCCCACCATGACCACTTCTCCACTCTCTGAATTGCTGGCGTACGCGCGGGAACATGGGTGCCCAGAGGGCAACACCATGGTCGATTTTGCGGCGGCCTATTTCGGCAACACCGACCCTGACGAGCTGCTGGCCCGTGGCCCTGCCACCCTGTTTGCCATTGCCAAAGCACACAGGCGGCTGCTGGAATCTGCGCGCCCCAAGATGAGCGCCAAGGTGCGGGTTTTTAACCCCACGCTGGCAGAAGACGGTTTTGTGTGTGAACACACGGCCATCCAAATCGTGCACGACGACATGCCATTTTTGGTGGATTCGGTCACCATGGCGGTCAACCGCAACGGGCGCACGGCGCACTGGATTGTTCACCCGCTCATGAGTGTGCAGCGCGGCAGCGATGGTGCATTCGTCATGGCTGCCAATGCGCACAACGGCGAAACCGGCGCGATGGAGTCGCTCATTTTGGTGGAATGCGACCGCATCCTGAGCGCCGAGCACCGAGACGCACTGGCCGCCGATCTGGCCCAGGTGCTGGGCGATGTGCGCGCAGCGGTGCAAGACTGGCACCCCATGGTGGAGCGTTTACACACCGTGGGCGCGGCGGCAGCCCATTCCCCCTTGTCTGCTGAGCGCCGCCAAGAAGGCATGGCATTTTTAAACTGGCTGGAGGACCGCCACTTCACCTTTTTGGGTGCGCGCGACTACGACGTTGTGCGCAGCGGCGACACGGTTCACCTGCAGGCCATTGAAGGCTCAGGCCTGGGACTGCTGCGCGGCTCACCCAAAACCAGCACCAGCGTGCTGCCACCCGACGCCATAGAACTGCTCGACAAAGACCAACTGGTGCTGGTGACCAAGGCCATGACCCGCTCTACCGTGCACCGCCCGGCTTGGCTGGACTACCTTGCGGTGAAACGGTTTGACGCAGCCGGCCAGCTGGTGGGCGAGGCGCGCTTTTTGGGCTTGTACACATCCACCGCGTACTCAGCACGGGTGGAGGACATTCCCGAGGTACGCCGCAGGGTCAGCAATGTCATGGCCGCAGCGGCGGCGCTGCCAGACAGCCACGCCGCCAAGTCTTTGCAAGCCATTTTGGGGGCTTACCCGCGTGACGAGCTGTTCCAGATCGACTCCGCGACACTGATCGAACACGCCATTGGTATCTTGCGGCTGCAAGAACGCCAGCGCACCCGCGTCTTTCTGCGCTTCGACCCCTACGGGCGTTTTACCTCGGCACTGGTGTTTGTGCCGCGCGAGCACTTCAACACCGAGCTGCGCACCAAGGTGGGCTACGAGTTGATGGCAGCGCTGCAGGGGCAGTCGATTGAATTCACCCCCATGCTTACTGACAGCCCGCAAGCACGTATCCATTACCTGGTGATTGCCAAAGGGCGTGCGCCACATACGGTGGACCTGCGCGCGTTAGAGGGCCGCATTGCCCGGCTAGCCCGGCGCTGGGAGGATGACTGCACCACCGAGCTACTGCGCACCCATGGCGAAGGCCATGGTCTGGAACTCGCCCACCGCTTTGCCTACGCGTTTTCGGCGGCCTACCGCGAAGATTTTTCGCCCGCCGTGGCAGCCGAAGATGCCGGGGTACTGGCCAGCTTGTCAGCACACACACCTTTAGTGGTGCGGCTGTACCGCCCGCTGGAGGCCGAACCGGGCCTGCTGCGTTTGAAGATTTACAACACCTCCAAAATGGCACTCTCAGACTCGCTGCCAGTGCTGGAGCACATGGGCGCACGGGTGTTGGACGAACACCCCTACCGCATTGGCCCTGCGAGCACCGCACTGTGGATTCACGACCTTGGCCTACAGGTGTTGGTTGGCACCGATCTGGCCGCAGTCAAGGCCCGGTTTGAAGCCCTGTTTACCCTGGCCTGGGCTGGCGAGGTCGAGAACGATGACCTCAACAAGCTGGTGCTAAGCACCTCACTGGACGCTCGGGGCATCGGCGTGCTGCGCGCTTACAAACGCTATTTCAAACAGTTGGGTTTCGCCTTCAGCCAACACTACATTGAAGCCGCGCTGAATAAAAACAGCGGTGTGGCCCAAGCCCTATATGCATTATTTAACGCGCGATTCGACCCAGCCTTGCCCGCAGACCGCACGCAATCAGAGCAAGCACTGCTAGCGCAAATAGGCGCCGCGCTTGACCAGGTGGCCAGTCTGGACGAAGACCGCATCCTGCGCCAGTTTGTGCAAACCATACAAGCCACCTTGCGCACCAATGCTTGGCAAACAACGCCAGATGGACACTACAAGCCTTACCTGAGCCTGAAGTTCAACCCCCACCAAGTGCCGGGCGTGCCCGAACCCAAACCCCTGTTCGAGATTTGGGTGTACGCACCCCATGTCGAAGGTGTGCATTTGCGCGGCGGCAAGGTAGCGCGCGGTGGGCTACGCTGGTCTGACCGACTGGAAGACTTTCGCACCGAGATACTGGGCCTGGTCAAGGCGCAGCGGGTCAAAAACACGGTCATTGTGCCGGTGGGCTCCAAGGGTGGCTTTGTGCTTAAGAAGGCCCCTGATCCCAGCGACCGTGAGGCCTGGATGGCCGAAGGTATTGCTTGCTACAAACTCTTTTTGTCAGGTCTTTTGGACCTGACCGACAACATCGTCAAGGGCGCAATCGTGAGCCCGCCGCTGGTGGTGCGCTATGACGAAGACGATCCTTATTTGGTAGTGGCCGCCGACAAGGGCACTGCAGCTTTCTCTGACATTGCCAACCAGATATCAAACGACTATGGCTTTTGGCTGGGCGACGCATTTGCCTCGGGCGGCTCGGTGGGTTACGACCACAAAAGGATGGGCATTACCGCGCGCGGCGCGTGGGAGTCGGTCAAACGCCATTTCCGCAGCCTGAACACCAACACCCAGACCACGCCGTTTACCGTGGCAGGCATTGGCGACATGTCGGGCGACGTGTTTGGCAACGGCATGCTGCTGTCAGAGCACATTGGGCTGGTGCTGGCCTTTGACCACCGCCACATTTTTATAGACCCCATGCCCGACTGCGCAAGTGCGTTTGCCGAGCGCAAGCGCCTGATTGCCCTGCCCCGCTCCAGCTGGGCCGACTACGATAAGCAGCTGATATCCGCTGGCGGTGGTGTATACCCGCGCAGCGCCAAATCCATCACCCTCAGCGCCCAGGCCCGCACGGTGCTGGATATCGAGGCTGCCGTTGTGTCACCGGTGGAACTGCTGCGGGCCATTTTGCTAGCACCGGTAGACCTGCTGTTTAACGGCGGCATTGGCACCTATGTCAAGGGCAGCATAGAGACCCACGCCCAGGTGGGCGACAAGGCCAGCGATGCCTACCGAGTCAACGGCGCTGAGCTGCGCTGCAAGGTGCTGGCCGAAGGCGGCAACCTGGGCTGCACACAACTGGGCCGGATTGAATACGCACAGAGTGGGGGCAAGATTTACACCGATGCCATTGACAACTCTGCCGGTGTGGACTGCTCGGACCACGAGGTCAACATCAAAATCTTGCTGGACCGGGTAGTCGAAGCCGGTGACATGACCCCCAAGCAACGCAACGAACTGCTGGCCACCATGACCGATGAGGTGGCGCGCCTGGTCTTGAGAGACAACTACTTCCAGACCCAGGCACTGGATGTAGCCCTGCACCGCACCCTGTATGTATTAGATGGCCAGCAACGCCTGATGCAATGGCTAGAAGGCAGTCAACGTCTGAACCGCGCGCTGGAGTTCCTGCCCGATGACGCAGAAATTTCCCGTCGCCACGCGCAGCAACTGGGCCTCACAGCACCCGAAAACGCGGTGCTGCTGTCGTACGCCAAAATGGCGGTGTACGACGAACTGCTGGCCAGCAATTTGCCGGACGACCCCTTCTTTGGCCGCGCCCTGCACGCCTACTTCCCCCAAGTATTGAGCACGCGCTTTGGCGCTGCCATTGAGGCGCACCCGCTCAAGCGCGAGATCATCTCAACCTATGTCACCAACCGGGTGCTCAACCGCACTGGAGCCACTTTCGTGAACTTTCTGGCGACCGAGGCGGTTGCGACCACGGCCGAGGTGGTTCGGGCCTTCACTCTGACGCGCGAGATTTTTGACCTGGAAACACTGTGGGAGCAGATTGACGCACTGGACTACCAGGTGACTGCCGCGTTGCAGCTCGACCTGCTGTGCCAGCTCACCACCATTGCCCAGCGGGCGTCTCGCTGGATGCTGCGCCTGCGCAGCCACAGTGCCGACTTGCCCACTTTGATTGGGCGCTACCAAAGCGCCGCCCGGGCGCTGCGCGCGCATTTGGCGGATTGGCAGCCACAGTCGGTGCAAGAGGGTTGGACAGCAGCGTCCGACACGCTGGTGAACGCCGGTGTTGCCAGCGACCTAGCCCAGGACTTGGCTGCATTGGGCTATACCTTCCCAGCGCTGGACCTGGCGGACCTGGCAGAAGCCACGCACAGCACCCTGGAGCAGGTAGCGCGGGTGTACTTTGCAATGGAATGCGCGCTAGGACTCTCTGGTTGGCGCACTGAGATTGGCCGTCTGCCCACCAACACCCTATGGCAAACCCAGGCGCGAAGCAGCGCCCGCGACGATGTGTATTCGATTGCCAGCCAGATCACCCAGGGCCTGTTGGCCCGCAAAGAGACGGTTGCCGACTGGAGCGTGCGCCATACCAAGGCCATTGAGCGACTGCAGCGGCTGCAGATGAGTGTGCGTAGCCAAGGGGCAGATCTGGCACCGGTTTCGGTGGCACTGCGTGAATTGCGCCACTTGGTGTGAGCCTGTGCGTCAAGGCGACCCGAAATAGGGTCAAAATCGGCGCATGAAAGTTCACAGCATCACGCCGTTTTTTGAGATCCTGCAAGCTGCCAACCCCACACCGGCGACGGAGTTGGAGTACACCAGCGTGTTTGAGTTGCTCACCGCAGTGCTGCTCAGCGCGCAAGCGACTGACGTCGGTGTGAACAAGGCCACCCGCCAGTTGTTCCCGGTGGCCAATACACCGCAGGCTATTTTGGACCTTGGTTTAGAAGGCCTGGAGCGTTACATCAAGACCATTGGGCTCTACCACAGCAAGGCGCGCCATTTGCTGCAAACCTGCGCCATTTTGGTAGATCAACACGCAGGAGAGGTTCCGCGCACCCGTGAAGCACTGGAAGCCCTACCCGGTGTGGGCCGCAAGACGGCCAACGTCGTCTTGAACGTGGCGTTTGGCGAGCCGACGATGGCGGTGGACACCCATATTTTTCGGGTGGCCAACCGGACCGGTCTGGGGCCAGGAAAAACGCCTCTGGCGGTCGAAGTGCAACTGCTCAAACGTATTCCGAGTGCATTTCTGATCCATGCCCACCACTGGCTGATTTTGCATGGCCGCTATGTGTGCCAGGCACGCAAACCCCAGTGCTGGCGATGCTCGGTTGCGCCCTACTGTGATTTCAAACCCAAAACACCTGCACCCTGATGTCTAAAACCATTCGTTACACGCTTTTGTCGCTGCGTGATCTCACGGTCTCAGCCGGTCCGTTTATTGCCTTGGCCGTTGCGCTGTTGGTATTAGCGTATTTATGGTTAAACCCCAACCCGCCCAAGCACGTGACACTGGCCACGGGCCCCGCACAAAGCGCCTACGAGGCTTTTGGCAAGCGCTACGCCACGATACTGGCGCGCGACGGCATTGCCGTCAAACTGGTTCCCACCGAAGGTTCCGCCGAAAACCTAAAGTTACTTCACCAAGGCACAGTAGACCTGGGTTTTGTGCAAGGCGGAACGAGTGCTCCTGAGGCCGAGGGTGATCAGGCGCTGGAGTCACTGGGCAGCCTGTTTTTGGAGCCGGTCTGGCTGTTTTACCGAGGTGCCACGCTCACGTCATTGACACAACTCAAGGGCAAGCGGGTCAACGTGGGCACACCCGGCAGCGGCGTACCCAACCTGATGGAAAAGCTGTTTGAAAGCAACCACCTCGACAGCAAAACCATGACCGTGTCGCAACTGGAACAGACGCCCGCTACGGTGGCCTTTCTAGGTGGCGAGTTGGATGCTGTGGTGTTTGCTTCAGCACCTGAGTCCTTGATGGTGCAAATGCTGCTGCAAACACCAGGCATAAAACTCATGGATTTTTCACAGAGCGAGGCGTACTCCCGCCGTTTTGCATTTTTAAGCCCCGCTGTTCTGCCGCGGGGGGTGGTCGATTTGGCGGCCAATATTCCGCAACACAATGTGCACTTGGTGGCACCCACCACGACGCTTTTGACCAATTCCAACACCCACCCCGCGTTGCTGCAGTTGTTTGCACTGGCCGGTAACGAAATTTATGGCGGTGCGGGTTGGTTCCGCCGGGCCCGTGAATACCCCAACATCAACAACAATGAATTGCCCATCGCCCAAGAGGCTGAGCGCAGCATCCGTTCTGGCACGCCACTGCTGCAGCGCTATCTACCATTTTGGGTGGGGAACCTGGTGGAACGCATGTGGCTGGTGATGGGTATTATTTTGGCGGTATTACTGCCACTCTCACGGGTGGTGCCACCGCTGTACCAATTCCGGGTGCGCTCAAGGGTGTTTCGGTGGTATGCGCAACTGCACGACATTGAGCAGCGCTTTGATGACGAGCCAGACCCCCGCGTATTGCTCGACGCGCTCAACGTGCTCGACACCAGTGCACAAAAAATTAGCGTACCTCTGTCGTACAGCGACGAGTTATATGCCCTGCGCAGCAATATCCAACTGGTGCGCAAGAAACTCAACGCGGCGCTGATGGCCACTGTCCAAGCTGCGCAGCCCTAAGTCAACACCGACATCAAAAATTCTATCTAGCCTAAAAAGTCAATAGTCCAAACGAACTATTGCTTGTCGGCACGTATCCATTTGTAGTCCTCCGGGTAAACCCTAGCTACCACCCTCGCTGCGGCATTCGCAGCCTTCTGTTGGCTCCACAAGCCAATAGATTGGCCTGTGCAATCAATGCCAAGACCCGTGTGCAATCCGATACTGCATTACGTCCTGACAAAGAATAATGCGAGACAACACCATGACAACAAACCAGCCGATCGATTTGCAACACGCCTTCTCCGGCAAGCGCATTCTCATCACCGGGTGTACCGGCTTTCTGGCCAAAGTAGTCTTGGAAAAGCTGATTCGATCCGTCCCGAATGTTGGAAAATTAATACTCTTGATCCGGTCTGATCGGGGTGGCGCCAACGCCCGCAAGCGGTTTGACCGGGATATCGCCACCTCGTCAATTTTCGACACCCTGCGTTCCGAGCGCCCCGAATTTTTGGCGGATTTCTTCGAAAACAAAATAGAGTGTGTCACCGGCGAGGTCAGCGAAGTCAATTTCGGACTCAGCGCCCTGGCATTTAAAGAGTTGGCTGGTCGCGTTGATTCGGTCATCAACTCCGCCGCCAGCGTGAACTTTCGCGAGGCCCTGGACGAAGCCCTGTCCATCAATGCGCTGAGCATCGACAACATTACGAAATTAGCCCGCTTGGCCAATGCGCCCTTGGTTCAGGTTTCAACCTGCTATGTCAATGGCTTTAACCAAGGCGAAATGTTGGAGCAGGTTGTCACCCCGGCTGGTCGCGTTGCCACCGTGGGGCGCCATGCCAACGGCTACTACGACATTGCCCCCATGCTGGAAATTTTGCAAGACAAAATTGCAAAAGTCAAAGCATCAACCAACAACGCCGCCGAGCTGGAAAAGCGCCTGACCGATTTGGGCATTGACGAGGCCAACCACTACGGCTGGAACGACACATATACCCTGACCAAGTGGATGGGTGAACAACTGGCTATGCAGGGTATGCAGGGCCGATCCCTCACTATCGTGCGCCCCGCCATTATTGAGAGCACCCTGCAAGAGCCAGTGCCCGGATGGATCGAGGGCGTGAAAGTGGCTGACGCCATCATCGTGGCTTATGCCCGCGGCAAAACGACCTTCTTCCCAGCCAAAACCGATGAGGTAATCGACATCGTGCCGGCCGATTTGGTCGCCAACAGTATTTTGCTGGCCACAGCCGAAGCCATGGTGGACCCTGGTCAACACCGCGTCTACCAAGCCTGCACCGGCTCGAACAACCCCATTTTGCTAGGCGACGTGATCAACCATTTCCAGGACGAGTCCAAGCGCAATTGGAAGAAATACGACCGCCTGTTCTACACACAACCCAAGCACGAGTTTCGCGTGGTCAGCCGCGCCATGTTTTTGCTGATTTTGAGCACGCTGTGTACTGCTGCCAACGTGTGGGACGTGTTGCGTCGCATGGTTGGCCTCAAGGGCGAGTCAGCCGCGATGGATGCGCTGCGCACGACCGAAACACTGGCACGCACATTCTCGTTCTACACCACCCCCAGCTACCGCTTCCACAACGAAAAGCTGATGGGCTTGACGCAGCGTTTCGACGCCAGCGACAACGCCAGCTTCCCGGTCGATGCCCGCCTGATCAACTGGCCCGACTATCTGTGCCGCATCCACATGGCAGGCTTGAACCAGTACGCACTGCGTCGGCGCCGTATCCCTGCCGCAAAAGCGGCCTCCGAGTCGATGCCAGTCGATGCCGCGATCGAGTCGCCTGCGGCCTGAGCCCGTTCGCCGCCGCCAAACGGTACCCAGAAACCCATAGAACAAGAGAACAAGAGAACCATCTTATGAGCCCTCTCGCTGCAACGTTTACCTCTGGTCACCAGGATCGCAGAACCTTGCCGGAGCAACATACTGAAGTGGTCCGTCCTGCGCCCGTCACTAGAGCCCCCATGTCCCGGCGCGACTTTGCTTGGTACCGGATGGATTCAGAAAAAAACCTGATGGTGATCAACAGTATTTTGCTGTTCGAGGGCGAGGTGGACATGAAGCGCCTGATCTCCACCGTGGCCCACCGCCTTCCAAACTACCCCCGATTCACCCAGAAAATTGTCACAAAGTTCGGTATGCCTTACTGGGTTGAAGACGATGCGTTCAAACTCGCCAACCACATTGAGTTGGAATCTGGCACTGAGGAAACCACCAAAGAGGCCTTACAAAAACGCCTTACAGCCATGGCGCTCATCCCGTTGGACGCCAACCGTCCGAAGTGGCACATGAGCGTCATTGACAAGGTCAACGGTGGTTACGCCATCGTGTTTCGGGTGCACCACTGCGTCACTGATGGCTTAGGGTTGGTGCACGTTCTCAACCACCTGACGGACGACAACGACAACCATGGACGGATACCTTCGCGCGTAGGTCATCCACTTGTTGCCGAAGCCGTTCGTCCTCTGGTGTGCTCCTACATCGCCAAATGCGCCACGTGGCTAAAAATTGCCTTTCACGTCACCCGCCTGTCGGTGCTGCTACCCGATGCACGTACCCAGCTCAAGGCAACCATGACGGGCGAGAAGCAGCTGGTGTGGTTGCCTCCACTGGCCCTGGAACAAGTGCGCGCCATGTCCAAGCGTATGGGTGTCACCATGAACGACGTCTGGGTGGCCGCGTCGTCGGGCGCCTTGCGCCAATACCTCAGCGAACGTGGCGAACAGGTAGACCGCAAACCCCTGCGTGCGGCAGTCACCTTTAACCTCCGCGAAAAGGCCAATGCCTACCAGTTAGGCAACCAATTTGGACTGGTGGCGGTGGAACTACCAACCGACTTGGCAGACCCGAATCAACGCCTGAGTGAATCAAGTCGGCGTATGAATGCGATCAAACGCTCGCAACAGCCCCGCGCCACCATGGCTTTCCTGTCGATTGCGGGTTGCCTGCCCCGGTTTCTGCAGCGCTTTGCCCTCAATTTATTCACCTCCAAGGGATCGGTGGTGTTGACCAATATCGAGGGACCACGCAGCGTGCGTTATTTGGCAGGCTCCAAAATGACCGACCTCATCTGCTGGGTCCCCCAAGCCGGCACGATTGGTGTTGGGCTGGCATTTATTTCCTATGCCGGGCAAATCCAATTGGCCCTGTTTGTCGACACCAAATTGGTCGATGATCCCGACCGTCTGATGGCGCTGACCTGTGAGGCCTTCGCGCATCTTGAAGTTGCGACCAATTTGGAGGTGGACGAGTCCCATCCTTTGAGCGATTTTTCAGAATTGCGGGCTCGCCGCGCAGCCTAAAGCGCCGTATGCGCGATGGGTGGCATCTGCCCCACAGACACAACATTCAAAGCGTAAAGCGCAACTGGCCACTATGCGCTATGTAAATGGGAGCGCAAACCCTATTAAATACCAGGGCCAGACGCCGTTTTGACCATAAAACTTGACGCGCTTACCGCCTAAAGGGCATGCTCCACGTGGTGGCTTGATCAAGAACAAGTTTCTTTCTGCCTTCGTTGGTTTAATCTGTACTACATGCAGCATTTAACCCCCTCCAAGGCCGCCCCTGTCTGCAGACCGGGTTTGACTGGACCCATGGGTGCACACTGCACCATGGTAGACGGCGAACCAGGGGTTAACTTTGCGGTGTATTCACTCCACGCCCTGCAAATCGACGTCTGTTTGTACGACCCCAGTGGCGAGCGTGAAACCGCCCACGTCGCGCTGCCCTGCCACACCAACGGCATATGGCATGGATTTATTCCGGGCCTGACAGCCAATCAGCTTTATGGCCTGCGGGCCCATGGTCCGTACGACACGGCTTGCGGCCACCGTTTTAACCCCGCCAAGCTGTTACTGGACCCATTTGCCCGCGCTATCCACGGCAATATCGACCTGTTGTCGAACGAGCGCGACTACCAAGGCGAACCCTCCCAAAATATACCCGTCCTCAACGCCTTAGCAGACCCTGCGGACAACGCAGCGCGTATGCCCAAGGCCCGTGTTTTGGATTGGGACGCTGAGCTGCAGGCGGGCGCCAAAATCACACCAGGCCCCAAGGTAGCGCCCGAACGCACGGTCTTGTACGAAGCCCATGTCAAGGGGCTGACGCAGCGCCACAGTAATGTAGACCCTGCGCTTCGCGGCAGCTATGCTGGTGTGGCCAGTGCGGCCATGGTGGCCCATTACCAGCAATTGGGCATTACTACCCTGAGTTTGCTGCCCGTCCATTTGTATATCACCGAGGCGCATTTACTCAAAAAGGGCCTTCGCAATTACTGGGGCTACAACACACTGGGATTTTTTATTCCGCATGGTGACTACGCCTGTGGCCAGTACCCAGACGTACGCACTGAGTTTCGTCACATGGTGGATCAACTGCACCGCAGCAAAATAGAAGTCGTGCTGGACGTGGTGTTTAACCACACCGCCGAGAGCGACACCTTTGGCCCTACGCTCAGTTGGCGGGGTCTGGACAATGCGAGTTGGTACGCACTCGACCACACAGGCCAATACCGCAACCACAGTGGCTGCGGCAACAGTCTCAACCTGGCGCACCCCTGCTCCATCCAGTTGGTCATGGACAGTCTGCGTTGGTGGGTACAGGCTTACGGCGTGGACGGTTTTCGGTTCGACTTGGCTACGGCACTGGGGCGCGACCCACTTTTTCAGCAAGGCTTTCACCCATACTCAGCTTTGCTTGGGGCCATTGGGCAAGACCCGGTTCTCTCCCAGGTCAAACTCATCGCCGAACCCTGGGACATTGGGCCCAATGGCTACCAACTGGGGCACTTTCCGGCGGGCTGGCACGAATGGAACGACCAGTTCAGGGACAGCGCCCGCGCCTACTGGTTGGGACATCCGTGCACACGGGGTGATTTTGTGCGCCGGTTCACGGGCTCCAGCGACCGCTTTCACCACCATGGACGCGGCCCTCTGGCAAGTGTGAACCTCGTGACCGCCCACGACGGCATGACGTTAACCGACTTAACCAGTTATAGCCACAAACACAACCTCGCCAACGCCGAAGACAACCGCGACGGAAGTCACCACAACCTCAGCGCCAACGCTGGCATTGAGGGCCCGACAGACGATGCGCAGGTGCGTGCGATGCGCGCTGAATGGTGCCGCGCATTATTGACCACGCTGTTTTGCGCCCAGGGTATCCCGCAACTTCTGGCGGGTGATGAATTCGGCAATTCTCAAGGCGGTAATAACAACGCTTACTGCCAAGATAACGACATTGGTACGCTGGACTGGCCGACTGCAGACCACGCGATGGTGCAGTTTGTCTCCGGACTGATTCACCTGCGCCAAAGCCATGCAGCGCTCAGACATGCTCAGTGGTTTTCCGGCACCGGCGAAATAGCCTGGCGAAATGCCGACGGAAATCCATTAAGCGCAGCAGAATGGGAAGACCCCGAAGACCGCAGCTTTGCCTGTCTCATCACCGTCCAACCCGAATCGTGTGCAGTTGGCGTCCAGCGGTGGTTGCTCTTGTTCAACCCCGCAAACCAACCACGCCCATTTCGCCTGCCAGCGGGGCCATGGACGCGGGTATTGGACAGCGCTGCGACCTTGGTGCTAGCGCACAGTGACTGGCCGCAGGCAATGGTGATTGAGAACGAGATATCCACATCGCCACGCACCGTCTTAGGTCTGGTACAACGTGATGCTTCCGCCATACTGAAGGGCAACTTGCAGTCACCATGAGTTTTTCGCCCTCACACGCCCTTTCACGCCGCAGCAGTGGCGTCTTGTTGCACATCACGTCGCTGCCAGGTCCACACGGATCGGGCGATCTGGGAGCTCACGCCTACCACTTTATCGACTGGTTGGCGTCCGCGGGGCAGCGGCTGTGGCAGATATTGCCGCTTTCCCCCGTGGGGCCAGGCCATTCACCCTACGCAAGCCCGTCTGCGTTTGCCGGCAATCCTTTGCTCATCGACTTGGATGATCTGCAGCGGCAAGGTTGGCTAAGCGACCGCCCCACGCCAGCGTTTGATACCAAAAAGTGCGACTTCAACCAGGTTACGCCTTACCGCATGGAGCGCCTACGCGAAGCATGGCAATGTTTTTCCGCCGCGCCCGATCCAACGGTTTGGGAAACCTTTACGCAGTTTCGCACCCACCAAGCCGAATGGCTGCACGGCTACAGCCTGTTCATGGCCTTGGAGTCGCGCTACGGCATGCCATGGACGCAATGGCCTCAAGAGCTGGCACGGTGTGAGCCGGATGCGCTGCAACGGGCGGAACAAGAGTTAGCCAACGACATCGGCTTTTTTAGCTTTGTTCAATGGCGTTTTTGCGTGCAATGGCACGCCCTCAGAGTCTATGCGCACCAAAATGGTGTTGCCATCGTGGGGGATGCGCCCATTTTCGTGGCTCACCACAGTGCTGATGTATGGAGCAACGCCGCCCAATATGAACTCGATGCGCAGGGCGAGCCAACCGTGGTTGCAGGTGTGCCGCCCGACTATTTCAGCGAAACCGGGCAGCGCTGGGGCAATCCGTTATACCGGTGGGATGCCATGCAGGCCGACGGATTTAGCTGGTGGAAAGCACGATTTGCACACCTACGGTCTATGGTGGACGTTGTGCGCATCGACCACTTCCGCGGTTTCGATTCTTACTGGGAAATACCCGCAAGTGAGCCCACTGCGGTGCATGGTCGTTGGCGCGCAGGCCCAGGCATTGCTGTGTTCGAAGCCTTAGCCTCGGCCCACGGGCACCCCGGCTTAATCAGCCACCTGCCCATCATTGCTGAAGACCTGGGTGACATCACTCCGTCAGTAACAGCTTTGCGACTCCAATGTGGATTTCCCGGCATGTCGGTACTGCAATTTGCCTTTTCCGACACGCCCGCCAACCCCTACCTGCCGCATAACTTTGTTCCACAAACGGTGGCCTATACCGGCACCCACGACAACGATACAACCATTGGTTGGTGGCTCACGGCCACGGCAAGCGAACGCCTCACGGCCCGGCGCTACTTGGGCGAGCAAGCCGACCGTGAAATCCATTGGTCCATGGTCCATGCTCTGTCGCAGTCCGTGGCAAAAAACGCCATTTTCCCGTTCCAAGACATTGTGGGGCTAGATGGCAGCCACCGCATGAACACACCCGGCGTGGACGGCGACTGTTGGCAATGGCGTTTTGACTGGAACCAAGTCGGCGATCAACCGGCACGGCGCCTGGCAACCATCACCAACGCCCACGGGCGCAATCTGTACATCTGAGTCCGTTAACGCGTAAACCATACTTAACCGGAGAAACCCATGCAACTTGGCGCACAACACCCACCCGTACGCAGAACCATTGCCCTTGTCCTAGCGGGCGGGCGAGGCTCACGCCTATATGCACTCACCGACCATTGCGCCAAGCCAGCGGTGCCTTTTGGGGGGAAATTTCGCATCATCGATTTTGTGCTCTCCAATTGCGTCAATTCCGGTGTACACCGCATCGGCGTTTTGACGCAGTACAAGTCGCATAGCCTGTTGCGACACTTGCAGCACGGCTGGGCCTTTCTACGTAATGAGGTCAACGAGTTCATTGATTTGCTACCCGCTCAGCAGCGCACAGATGACGACTCGTGGTACGCGGGAACGGCCGATGCCGTTTTTCAAAATTTGGACATCCTGCGCGAGCACGAACCCCAATACGTTTTGGTGCTGGCAGGTGACCATGTCTACAAAATGAACTACGCCAGCATCATCGACGACCACGTGGAGTTGGGTGCACCCTGCACCGTGGCTTGTATTCAGGTACCGGCTGAGGAAGCCTCGGCCTTTGGCGTCATGACGATCAATGCCGACCGCAAAGTAACCCGGTTTCAGGAAAAACCGGAGTACCCTGAGTCTATGCCGGGCAACCCCGGAACCGTGCTGGCCAGTATGGGAGTCTATGTCTTTAATGCGCAATACCTGTTTGCAGCCCTGACCGAAGATGCAAAAGACGCAGGCTCCAGCCACGACTTTGGCAAAGATTTGATTCCTGCCATGGTGAAGCGTGGCGAAGTAGTGGCGCACCCGTTTGACCTGTCCTGTGTCAGAACCCACACGGAGTCCAACTCCTATTGGCGCGATGTGGGTACCGTGGATGCCTATTGGGCCAGCAATATCGACCTAACCGCTATTACGCCAGAACTCAATTTGTACGACAACGATTGGCCCATATGGACCTACCAACCCACCTCCCCCCCCGCAAAATTCATTTTTAACGACGACGGCCGCCGCGGCATGGCGGTGGACTCTATGGTCTCGGGTGGCTGCATTATTTCAGGTGCAAGCATTCTGAGCTCGGTGCTATTCACCGGTGTGCAAGTGCATTCATTTAGTACCGTGGAGCATTCGGTCGTGCTGCCGGACGCCGAAATCGGTCGCCACTGCCGCCTGCGCAAGGTCGTGATTGACGAGGGCTGCCATGTGCCCCCACACACCACCATCGGCTACGATGCCGAGTCCGATGCACGGCGATTTTTCCGCAGCCCTGGCGGTGTTGTGTTGGTAACCAGCGCCATGCTCAATGCCCTTGCAAAGGAGCCACTGGAGCAGCCCGTATGAAGGTTTTGTATATTTGTTCCGAGCTATACCCATTTCTCAAAACAGGGGGTTTAGCAGACGTGAGCGCAGCGCTTCCGCCAGCACTGCTGGCCGAAGGCTGTGATGTACGTCTGCTGCTCCCGGCATTGCCCGCCATCGCAAATCGGGCTGAGGCGATGCAGGGCATCACGCCACTGCCCGTACACGAACATCTCTGGGGAACAGCCCCCGCGCTACCCGCCGCCGACATTGCGAGAGTCACCTTGCCCGGCGTTGAAACACCGGTTTACCTGCTGCGCGCACCTGATCTGTACACCCGCTCTGGCAACCCCTATTTGGCAGCAGACGGAAAAGAATGGCCTGACAACGCTCTGCGCTTCGCGGCACTGGGCTGGGCGGGTGCACAACTGGGCCAAGGTCTAGACCCCGATTGGGTCCCGGATGTGCTGCACAGCCACGACTGGCATGCCGGTTTAACTGCGGCCTATGTACAGGCGTTTCGCGAAGCCGGGCTCACGACGCCGGCGACCGTATTCACCATTCACAACCTGGCCTACCAAGGACTTTTTCCCTACCAAGACTTCACCCATCTGGGCCTGCCCGCACCCTACTTTGGAATCCATGGGGTTGAGTTTTATGGTCAGATGTCGTTCCTGAAAGCCGGCATTCAATACAGCGACGGCATCACCACCGTCAGCCCCACCTACGCCCGTGAAATTTTGACACACGCGCAAGGCTGCGGGCTTGAAGGCCTGTTGCAAGAACGCGCGCACCTGCTAAGCGGCGTTCTCAACGGAGTGGACTACGCCATCTGGAACCCGGGAACTGACGCCCTCTTACCCCACAAATACGACGCCCACCGACTGGCGGGCAAGGCGGCCGTCAAGCGCGCCTTACAAGCCGCCATGGGCTTGGACGATCGGCCTGATGCGCTGGTATTCGGGGTCGTCAGCCGCCTGACCGAGCAAAAAGGTCTGCATCTCGTGGCAGACGTGCTACCCGAACTGGTCGGCATGGGCGGGCAACTGGTGATCCTGGGACAAGGTAATCCCGCACTGGAGGCCGCTTTTTTGGCAGCCACCCAACAATACCCAGGGCAAGTGGGCGTACGCATCGGCTATGACGAAGCCACCGCCCACACCGTGTTTGGCGGCTCTGATGTGGTTCTGGTCCCATCCGCGTTTGAACCCTGCGGCCTGACCCAGCTGTATGGCTTGCGCTACGGCGCCGTACCTTTGGTGCGCCGGGTCGGCGGACTGAGCGATACCGTGGTCGATTGCACCGCATGTACCATGGATGACAACACTGCCACGGGGTTTGTGTTTGACGAACTCAGTGCTCCGGCCCTGCTCGCAGCCCTGAAGCGGGCATTTATTCTGTATAAAAACCCAAAAGCGTGGAAGGTCGTCCAACGCCGGGGAATGCGACTGCAATTTGACTGGAGAGCCGCAGCGCGGCACTATTGCACCCTGTACCAGGCACTGGGACAAACCACCCCGCTAGACTCCCAAACCACTATAAAGGGTGACTCACTATGAACACAGGCCCCATTTTCCAATTCGACAAGCCGACCAACAGCGTTGACGCACTGCGCCGAGCCATTTCGAATCGACTGGTCTACCAAGTTGGAAAGGACCTGCGATCTGCCACCGAACGCGACTGGTTGTTTGCCGTAGTCCATGCGGTGCGCGACCGCATTATTGACTGCTGGCGCGAATCCCTGGCGCAGGCCAGCGACCATGATGCCAAACGGGTTCACTACCTGTCGATGGAGTTTCTCACCGGGCGGGCGCTGACCAATGCGATGCTGGCCGCCGACATTTACGAGCCGATCAAACAAGCCTGCACGCTACTGGGCGCCGACTTTGACGCCTTGATCGACCTAGAGCCCGACGCCGGCCTGGGCAATGGCGGCTTGGGCCGCCTAGCCGCTTGTTTTCTTGACTCCATGGCCAGCCTAGGGTTGTCCTCCATGGGATATGGCATTCGTTACGAATACGGCATGTTTGCGCAGCGCATTGAGAACGGCCAACAAGTCGAAGAGCCCGACTACTGGCTCAACGACGGCTACCCCTGGGAATTTATGCGCCCCGAACTGAGCTACACCGTGCGTTATGGTGGACGATTGGTTCCGCACAATGGCCACTCCAGCTGGGTCGATACCGAGGATGTGATTGCCACCGCCTATGACAGCGGCATTCCAGGCTACCAAATGCGCAGCGTCATCACCCTGCGTCTGTGGTCGGCCCGTGCCAGCGCCGGTGTTGATCTAGATGCATTCAACCGGGGTGACTACATTGCAGCGGTCGAGGCCAAAAATCAGTCCGAAAACGTCTCGCGGGTTCTCTACCCGGACGACCGCAGCGAACACGGCCGCGAACTGCGCCTGCGCCAAGAGTACTTTTTTGTCAGCGCCTCGCTGCAAGACATACTGCGGCGCCACCTCAAAAAACACAGTGGTTTCACCCACCTGGCCGAAAAGGTGGCTATCCACCTCAATGACACCCACCCCGCCCTGGCTGTACCCGAACTCATGCGGCTGTTGATCGACGAGTACCAGCTAACCTGGGCGGAAAGTTGGAGTCTATGCACCCGCATCTTCTCGTACACCAACCACACCCTGATGGAGGAGGCGCTAGAGACCTGGCCGGTGGATCTGCTGTCACGGGTGTTGCCGCGGCACATGGGCATCATCTTTGACCTCAATGCGCTTTTCATGGCCGAGGTGCACCAGCACTTTCCGTCGGATTCGGCGCTGATGCGGCGTATCTCGTTGATTGAAGAGCGCGGCACGCGCCGTGTGCGTATGGCCCATCTTTCGGTGCTGGCAAGCCACAAGATCAACGGCGTGTCGGCACTGCACAGCAAACTGATGGTGGAAACGATTTTTGCCGATTTTGCGCTAATGTACCCCGATCGATTTTGCAACAAGACCAACGGTATCACCCCACGGCGCTGGTTATCACAGGCCAACCCCTCGCTGTCAAGCCTGATTGACAACCACATTGGCCCCCAGTGGCGGGGCGACCTAGACCAACTCAGCAAACTAAGAGATTTGGCAGCCGAGCCCGAATTTCAAAATGCGTTCCGGCTGGCCAAACAACACAACAAGCGCCGCTTGGCCGATTTGATTGCCAAAACACCGGGCGTCATCATTGACCCCGATAGCCTGTTCGATGTGCAAGTGAAGCGTATGCACGAGTACAAGCGCCAGCTGCTCAATGTGTTGCACGTCATCACCCGCTACCACCGCATCCTGGCACAGCCCAACGCAAACTGGGTTCCGCGCACCGTCATTTTTGCGGGCAAGGCGGCCTCGGCCTACTTCATGGCCAAACTGGTGATTCGTCTGATTAATGACGTGGCCCGCGTGGTCAACAATGACCCCCGCATCGGCACCCTATTGCGGGTTGTTTTCATCCCCAACTACCGGGTGTCTTTGGCGGAGGTGATCATCCCCGCAGCCAATCTGTCCGAGCAAATTTCCACCGCCGGCACAGAGGCCTCGGGCACCGGTAATATGAAGTTTGCGCTTAATGGCGCCCTAACCATCGGTACCTGGGACGGTGCCAACATCGAAATGGCCGAGCATGTCGGGCTGGACAACATCTTCATCTTTGGCAATCGCACGGAAAAAGTTGCCGAACTGCGCAGTGCAGGTTACCAGCCGCGCGCCTACTATGACAAGAACTTTGACCTGAAGTACGCCATTGACCGTTTGGCCGAGGGTGAATTTTCACCCGAAGAACCGCAGCGTTACCAGGACATCGTCAACACCTTGCTGGAGTCCGACCACTACCAATTGCTGGCTGACTATGCCGACTACGTGGCCACCCAAGACAAGGTAGACGCCTTGTATCGCCGCCCTGCCGACTGGACACGCCGCTCCATCATGAACGTCGCAGGCATGGGCTACTTCTCGTCAGACCGCACCATTGGTGAATATGCCAGTGAAATATGGGGAGTCGAGCCGATAGGGGGAGAAAATGCGGGCGCCTCAGCACCACGCCCACTCAGCGCAGATGCTTAAACATTTTGCTTTGAAACATTTGCGAAATGCTGATCTGACGCGTGCCTGTAACCACCGTAAATGATTCACCGGCCGCCAGTGTGCCTGGCTCATCCACCGCAAGGTAAAAGCCGCACAAGCCACTTTGTGCCATCAACTTGGCCGCCGTATTAAAGCCCATAGCCGCATTAAACTTGAAACACGGCTCGCGCGGCTGGCTCACGCGTAGTTGGCAGTGCGCAAATTTCAGCACGTCGCCCACCCACACGTCTGCCTCCAGCAGTCCGCTAATGGTGAAGTTCTCTCCCAGCGCGCCGGGGCTGAGTTGGTCATCAATGGCGGATACTCCAGCCGCCTCCCGCGCCGCACGCCAAAACGCGTAGTGCTCAAACGGATAGGCATACACCGCCTTAGATAGCCCACCGTGCACCGACAAGTCGGCCTGCTCGTCTCCCTGTAGACCCAACACACCCACAGAAACGGTACCTGCCACTGCAGTCTTGTAGAAACCGGTCAAGATGGAACGCCCCTCAATTTGAACCTTGCGGGCCTGTGCCACCTGGACGCTGTGCAAGACGGGGGCAGACGTTGCCATGGCGCTGCCTTTTACAAACGGTGTTGAACCATGTCGCCAGGTCGCGCTGAATAACGCACCTTGCTTTGCATTTTTTCACCGGTGAGCTCTACCGAGCGCTGCTTGTACACCTGGGCCTTAAGCCACGCCAGTTCTGCCTGCAAGGCGGCCTCGTCGCCGACGCGGGTGTGCCAAACCTTGTGCTCCGCGCTCCAGCGGTAGCCACGGGTCTTTAGTAAGTCTTTGGCCTCAAACGGCGCGTTGGTCGCTTGTAAGCGGTAACTGGCCGTGTCCACCCCAGCCAGCAGGCGGGCCAAGCCCGTGTGGGCCGCGCGCGGTAGCGGCGCCGCCAAAATGGCCAGCAAAGCGTGGCAATCCATCTCGGCCCGGTGGGCGTCGTAAAACCAGCCCATTTGCGCTGCCAGGCTCTCCAGCTTGGCGGATGCTCGGCCCAGCTCCTTCCACGGGATGTCTGCCCATGAGCAGGCCCACGCCAAATCTTGGAACCGGGCCATGCGGTTCTCGCAAAAAGGGCGGTCAAAACCCGCGTTGTGAGCAATGACCAGGTCCACCCCCTCAAGCAGCGCCATGATGCGGGCTTCGTCCAAGCGCTGACCGTGCACCATCTCAGGGGTGATGCCGGTGATCTCTTGAATTTCTTTGGGGATCGGAATGCCCGGGTCTTCCAGACCGTCGTACACCTGCACCACCCCCACGGGCATCCCAGTGGCACGGTCCACGTCGACCCGCAAAATAGCCAGCTCCATGATTTTGTCTTTGGTCGCATCCAAGCCCGTGGTCTCAGTATCCAAAATCACCACCCGGCATACCGCTTGCCCCTTGGAATCTTCCCACTGCAAACGGGGTTTGAGGCGGCGCTGGATGCGGTAGTCAGGGTGTGCCTCCAACGTGGCGGCCATGGCTTCAGATGGATCCAGCCCCTGTGGATCGGGGATGCTATCAGCCGCGTAAGCGGTCAGAGGCGGCAAGGTTGCTACAGCACAGGCCAAATCGACAGGCGTCTTTTTGACGGATGAGGCTTTGCTGCGGATCCCCTTTTTCTTAGGAGGGACGGCGGCGATGGGTAGCTCCGCCACAAAGGCAAAGTCGAGCTGTTCGTTGTTCAATGGGTTACCTTGGAGTTGGGGTACGTTAGGGGTATTGGGGGCCAATGTGGCAATCAGTAGCGGCGCAGCCGGTTAATTGGCGCTAGCTGCCATTATCATGGGCCAAACAGCCAAACCACCCTACCCGCATGGCCACTACGACTCCCAAAAAAATCACCCGCACCGTTGCCAAGTCGACGCCCATCCTCAAGGGGGTGCGCGTGCTCAGTCTGGCGCTCAACATCCCTGGCCCTGCCGCGCTGATGCGTTGCCAAAAAATGGGGGCCACCTGCGTCAAATTGGAGCCGCCCGCCCACCCTGGCGCCCCAGTGGGCACACCCGGCGACCCTTTGGGACTGTACAACCGGGCGGCGTATGACCTGCTGAATAAGGGGGTACGCGTATCACATGCAGACCTCAAAACCGAGCTGGGTCAAAAGGCTTTGCACCGCGAGTTGGCGCGCGCTGACGTGCTGCTCACCTCGTTTAGACCTTCGGCTCTGTCCAAACTGGGGCTGCAATGGAAGGATTTGCACAAGCGGTATCCGTCTCTGTCGATGGTTAGCATTGTGGGGGCACCCGGCGTGCGGGCGGAAGAGCCTGGCCACGATCTGACCTACCTGGCAGAAAACAACTTGGTCAACGGTTTGGAATTGCCGTCCACCTTGTATGCCGATATGGGCGGCTCGCTCATGGGCTCTGAGGCGGTGCTGCAAACCCGATTGCACCAGTTGCAAAAAGGCCATGGCACCCACATTGAAGTGGCGCTATCAGTGGCAGCCGGCTACCTAGCCCTGCCGCGCACTTGGGGCTTGACCACAGCAGGCGCCGCAGTGGGCGGTGGCCATGCGGGCTACCGGGTCTACCCCTGCGCCGACGGCCGGGTGGCGGTAGCCGCGCTGGAGCCGCATTTTGCCGCTGCGTTGGGTGGCGTGGTCGGCCTCAAGGCATCGCACATCATGGCCATGTTTGCGCCCGAGAGCCACGCTGCTATCGCGGCCTACCTTCTTACACACACCCGCCAACAACTGGACCAACTCGCGCTGGACAAAGATATTCCACTGCACACACTGCCTGCGTAACCGTCTTTGGGGGGGTGCTTGGCAATAGACCGACCGATCCATCTATACGGCGCCAGTCGCACTCACGTGCAGGTCGACACGCGCGGCACCGAGGGTCCCAAGGATTGCCTTAGCCCGCGCCATCTCCTCGGCCGGCCCATGTGCGGTGACCAAGAAGCCGTCGGCCTTGATCGCGGTTTCGTAGGCGATGACGCTGTCTTTCGGAATGCCGCTGCCATAGAGCGCCGCACCCAGCGCGCTCAGCCCACCGACGACCACGGCGCCTTCGACGGCGGCGACCACCATGGAAGCCAGGTAGCCCAGAACAACGACGTGGCCAACCACCGGAATAAACATGAATACGCCACCGAAGAGCCAGCCCCACAGTCCACCCCAAAACGCACCGCGTTTGCCCCAGAACTGCATACGGTCACCGGTGTTGTAAAACCCGACGACACTTTCTTCGGTGTGATAACCCTTGCCGACGACGCTGAGGTGTTTCATATCGATGCCGGCGCCGGCCAACTCTTTCACCGCAGCTTCTGCGGCTTGATGGTCGGTGAACACGGCGATCACGGCGTTGTTGTCAGTCATTTGGCGCTTCCCTCTTTTGGGGTTGATAGGGCCCCATTGAAGCGCGCGCGCTCGCCCCGGTCTGTGCGCACGCATACGCACACGGTTAAGGCTGTACACCGTGAACGGATGAATTGAAGCTGCCTGACTCGCTGTCTGTGCGCTAGCGCAGGGACGGCGCATCGCGCAATGCCGACAATGCGCTTCGTCCGAACCTTACTGAAGAACCGCATGACTCCCCAAAATACGCCAAAAATCGATAGCTCTCGCCTAAAAACCCATACTGACGCGATGAGCGCACAAGTGGTGGATGTGACACCCGATGCCTCGTCCCAACGTCTGCACAATGGCACTGACACGCCGCTGCCCCCCGCCGACTTGCACGGCAGCTATACCAACAACCGCCCGCTACCGACGAAAGGCATTGCGGACCGCCATGCGTACATTGTCGGCAGCGGCATAGCAGGCCTTTCCGCCGCCTTCTTCCTGATCCGTGACGGCCATATGCCAGCCGCAAACATCACCCTACTGGAAGCGCTGAAGGTCGAAGGAGGCGCACTGGATGGCTCGGGCAATGCACAAGACGGCTATCTCGTGCGTGGTGGGCGCGAGATGGAAATGACGTACCAGAACTTTTGGGACGTCTTCTCAGAAATACCGGCGCTAGAGCTACCCGCCCCGTTTACCGTGCTCGACGAATACCGGATTGTCAATGACGCCGACAAAAACGTCAGTAGGGCGCGGTTGCTTGAAAAGCAGGGGCAGATCAAAGATTTCTCCACCATGGGGCTGAGCAAACTGCAGCAGGTTGAGCTGATACGGCTGCTGCTGGCGCGCAAGGAAGATCTGGACGACATTACGGTGCAAGAGTGGTTTAGCGCAGACTTCCTCAATACCAATTTTTATACGTTGTGGCGCACCATGTTTGCGTTCCAGAACTGGCATTCGGTGCTAGAGATGAAGCTGTACATGCACCGCTTTTTGCACCTGATGGACGGGCTCAACGACATGACGTCGCTCGTCTTCCCCAAATACAACCAGTACGACAGCTTTGTGCGCCCCTTGATGGATTGGCTCAAAGCGCAGGGGGTCAAAACCCAGTACAACACGCTCGTATCTGACTTGACGATAAAGGCCAGTGGCAAGGCACTGACCACCACGGCAATCCAATGCCGCCACAACAACAAGGACGCGACCATCAAAATCGGCCCACGCGATCTGGTCTTCGTCACCACCGGCTCTATCGTCGAGGACACCGCTTATGGTGATAACACGACGGTGGCGAAACTCACGACGGGTGAGCACAGCCCAGCCGCTGGTTCTGGATGGCAGTTGTGGAAAAACTTGGGGCAAAAGTCGCCGGTTTTTGGTCGGCCCGAGAAATTTTGTGGCAATGTGCCGGCATCGATGTGGGAGTCAGCAACGCTGACTTGCAAGCATTCGGCACTGACGGAAAAAATCAAGGCCTTGTCAGTTAATGACCCGTATTCTGGCAAGACAGCATCCGGCGGCATTATTACCTTCATCGACTCCAGTTGGTTGATGAGTTTTACCGTCAATCGCCAGCCGCACTTTCCAGACCAACCCAAGGATGTGCTGGTGGTCTGGGTGTATTCGCTCCTCATGGACAAGCCCGGAGACCACATCAAAAAGTCGATGGTGGAATGCACCGGCAATGAAATTTTGGCTGAAATGTGCTTTCATTTGGGCTTGGTGGATGACATCGACAAAGTGATTGCCGCCACCAAAGTGCGCACTGCACTAATGCCCTACATCACCGGCCAATTCATGCCGCGCGCCAAAGGCGATCGCCCGTGGACCGTGCCCGATGGCAGCAGCAACCTGGCCTGCCTGGGTCAGTTTGTGGAAACCCATAACGACGTCGTATTCACGCTGGAGAGTTCGATCCGAACGGCCCGCATTGGGGTCTACAGCCTGCTGGGCATCAAGAAGCAGGTGCCCGATATCCATCCGGGGCAGTACGACATTCGTCGAATCCTGCGTGCCACGCGCACACTAAACAACGATGAGGCGTTTTTGGGTGAAGGCATTTTGCGTCGCATTCTGGGGGGGACGTATTTTGAACACATCCTTCCCCTCGGACCAAACGAGACACCGCAAGACCTACACCAGCCCGGAATGTTCGAACAGCAACTGAGCGATTTGCGCAGTTTGTTCGACAAAAGCCATACGCTGGACGCACCTAAAAAATGGATTCAAACGGCGATCGAAGCGCTACGCGGACGCCGACCCTGATGCTCTCAGCACCCCTTAGCGCCCTTTGCGCGTTGGCTTGGCGCCAGGACGCGCGGCGCCATTTTCGCGGGGCGGCAAGCCGGTGTGCTGGGTTTGCATATTGCCGGGCTGCGGCCGCTCCATCACCATGGCGGGAATCGTCAAGAACGTAGAATTTTTCTTGCGCGCACTGTCGTAACACCCCCCCGCCACCGGCTGGTAGGTCGGAATCAGGTGGTGCTTGCCGTTGCCAATCAGGTCGGCGCGGCCCATGGTTTTGAGCGCCTCACGCAATAGCGGCCAGTTTTTGGGGTCGTGGTAACGCAAAAAGGCTTTGTGCAGGCGGCGGCGCTTCTCGCCCCGCACCACGTCGACCTTTTCGCCACGCTCATCGCGGTGCACGCCCTTGAGCGGGTTCACGCCCGAGTGGTACATGGCGGTGGCCGTGGCCATGGGGCTGGGGTAGAAGGTTTGAACCTGGTCGGCTCTGAAACTATTTTTCTTGAGCCAAATGGCCAAGTTCATCATGTCATCGTCGGTGGTGCCGGGGTGCGCTGCGATGAAGTACGGAATCAAAAACTGCTTCTTGCCCGCCTCTAGGGTGTATTTGTCAAACAGGGCCTTGAACTTGTCGTAGGAGCCAATGCCCGGCTTCATCATCTTGGACAGTGGGCCCTGCTCGGTGTGCTCAGGCGCAATCTTCAGGTAGCCGCCCACGTGGTGCTGCACCAGCTCTTTGACGTATTCGGGGCTTTGTATGGCCAGGTCGTAGCGCACGCCCGAGCCAATCAGAATCTTCTTGATGCCTTTGAGTGCACGGCCACGGCGGTAAATTTTGATCAGCGGGTCGTGGTTGGTGGTCAGGTTCTGGCAGATGCCGGGGTACACGCAGCTGGGCTTGCGGCAGGCGGCCTCAATCTCAGGCGTCTTGCAGCCCAGGCGGTACATATTGGCAGTGGGGCCACCCAGGTCAGAGATGGTGCCGGTAAAGCCTTTGACCTTGTCGCGCACGTCTTCCATCTCTTTGATGATGGATTCTTCTGAGCGGCTCTGGATGATGCGACCCTCGTGCTCGGTGATCGAACAAAACGTGCAGCCACCAAAGCAGCCGCGCATGATGTTGATCGAGAAGCGAATCACCTCCCACGCCGGAATTTTGGTGCTGTGGTCGTGGCTGCCGTTCTCGTCCGCATAGGCTGGGTGCGGGCTGCGGGCATAGGGCAAGTCGAACACGTAATCCATCTCGGCTGTGGTCAGCGGAATGGGGGGCGCGGTGATCCACACGTCGCGCGCAGTGACGCCTTCGCCATGCGCCTGCACCAACGCCCGGGCGTTGCCGGGGTTGGTTTCCAGGTGCAGCACGCGGTTGGCGTGGGCATACAAAATGGGGTCGCTTCTGACCTGCTCATAGCTGGGCAGGCGAATCACCGAGCGGTCGCGGGGTGGCATTTTGAGCTTGCCCACCAAGGCCGAATTGGCAAAGAAGGTGATGGGCGCAATCGCAGCGTTCACGTTGGCACCACGCGCCTCGGCGGCTTTCGCCACGGCTTTGACGTCGTCTTCTTTCGCGCACGTGCCACCCTGCGATGCCGCCTGCTCAGACGTAGTCATGTACGGGTTGACGTGGGCCTCCACGCGGCCCACTTCATCCACGGTGGTGGAGTCAATTTCAAACCAATCTTTGCCGGTTTCGTCATCGGGGCGTCGCACAAAGGCGGTGCCGCGCACATCGGTGATCTTTTGCACCGGTTCGCGGGCCGCCAAGCGGTGGGCGATCTCGACAATGGCGCGGTCAGCATTGCCATAGAGCAACAGGTCGCACTTGGCATCCACCACGATAGAGCGGCGAACCTTGTCGCTCCAGTAGTCGTAATGCGCAATGCGGCGCAAGCTGCCTTCAATGCCGCCCAGCACAATGGGCACGTCTTTAAACGCTTCGCGGCAGCGCTGGCTGTACACAATGGCGGCGTGGTCGGGACGTCGGTTGCCCGCCGCACCGGGGGTGTAGGCGTCGTCGCTTCGGATTTTGCGGTCCGCAGTGTAGCGGTTGATCATGGAGTCCATGTTGCCCGCCGTCACCGCCCAAAACAGGTTGGGCTTGCCCAGCACCTTGAACGGATCGGCGCTTTGCCAGTCCGGCTGAGCGATGATGCCCACCCGAAAACCCTGGGCCTCTAGCAGCCGCCCGATCACCGCCATGCCAAAGCTGGGGTGGTCCACATAGGCGTCACCGGTGACCAACACAATGTCGCAGCTATCCCAGCCGAGCGCTTCCATCTCGGCACGGCTCATGGGCAAAAACTTGGATGTACCAAAGCGCGCGGCCCAGTATTTGCGGTAACTGGTCAGCGGTTTGGCGGCGCGCGCGAAAAAAGAGACGTCAACGAGGGCGTTCATGGCAATCCAAGGGCAAGGGAGTGCGCGATTTTAGGGTTTTGCGCTGAGTAGCGCTACCCAAAGGGCAAATACACCTGCTCATTGCTGGGTCGCACCCACGCGGGTGGGTGCGATTGACGTTGATTTACAGCGCGACAAACTGCCCCAGCGCCGCACTGCGCTCCCCGTGTGTCAGCAACTGCATGGCCTGCTCCACCTGCCGCGGCGTGATGGCCGGCTCAGTCTCGACCCCGCGCAAATGCGCACCCAACTGGGCGTAAAACGCCAGGTAGTTGCCCGCGCAGTCGGGGGCCGGCGCTTGAACGGGGCCAGTGTCTGTGGGGAGCGTGATGCACCCCACCAGCGGGTCACGGCCCCACTCGCCCAATGCATCCCACTGCGGGCGCTGCCCGGCCTTGAGTGCGTCTTCTTGCACATCCAGCCCGTATTTCACAAACGACCCACGCGTGCCATGCACCACAAACCGGGGTCCTACTGCGGGCACCAAGGCACTTCCGTGCAGCAACACCCGCAAGCCAGGGTGGCGGCTGCCATAGCGCAGCTGGGCGTGAAAGTAGTCGTTAACCTGCGCGCCGTCGCGCTGGCAAGCCAGGTCGACCAGCAGGTCATCGGGCAGGCCAAACAATTGCAAGGCCTGGTCTACCAAATGCGCACCTAGGTCAAACCACAGGCCAGAACCCGGCAAATTTTGCTCACGCCAGCGGTCAGGCACCACGGGGCGGTAGCGGTCAAAGTGCGACTCAAAATGCACGATGCGCCCCAGCACACCGCTGTCCAGCACCTGGCGCAGGGCCAAGAAGTCGGCATCCCAGCGGCGGTTTTGGAACACGGTGAGCACCCTGCCCTGTGCTTGGGCGGTTTGCAGTAAATCTTGGGTGTGCGCCAAGGTCACGGTGCAGGGCTTGTCCACCACCACATGCTTGCCTGCCAACAGAGCAGCTTTGGCCAGCGGGTAATGGCTTTCGTTGTTGGTGGCAATCACCACCAGGTCCAACTGCGGGTCAGCAAACGCCTGCTGCGCCGTGACCACCACCGCCACACCAGGCCAATCTGCCTGCACGGCGGCAGGTTTGCTGGAGCACACTACCGCCAGCTGCAAGGTGGGCGTGCCGTTGACCAGTGGCGCGTGAAAAGTGCGGGCGGCATTGCCGTAGCCGATCAAGGCTACGCGCAGCGGACGGTCAAGAATCGGGGCAGGTGGTGGCATAACGCAATCATCCCCGCAAAACGCGTGGTTCGCTTGCCAACGCCGCATTGACTTGCAAGACGCAAACTTCCTTAACAACGTGCACCGCGTACAAACCCCAATGCCCAACACAAAAGAGACCGCTTCCTTTTTTCATGACAGACCGTAGAATAATTTTTCCGTCTTTTACCCACCAGTGCCATCGCGTTCGGCTACAACTTAAGAAATTACCGCCCTTGAAGAAACTACTATTAACGATTGCCTTGGGCGCCGTTTGCTCACTTTCATTTGCGCAAGGCAACGACCGACCGCCAAAAAGTCATTGACTTCACCGATAACTACTACATCATGCCCGGCCGCGTGGTGACCAAAAAGGATATGAAGTACGCCGGTCCCGTCTCCACCAAAGGCAAAATGATTGGCGTGCTCAAAATCTCAAACCAAGAAAAATACCCCACCAGCCCTCGCCAACATTGACTTTATTGCTATTATTAGTGTAGCAATTACAATCCCCATGGCCCGCGTTTACCTTTGAGGACCCTGCCCGCCATGCTTAATTTTTTGCCTGCACCCCTTATTGGACTGATCGCCAGCATCCTCATGGCGGTCAATGCCCTGATCTGGGTGCCCATTTTGTTGCTGGTCTCCATGGTCAAGCTGGTGCTGCCTTTTAAGCAAGTGCGCCTGTGGATAGACCCCATCTTGCTGGCCATTGCCGAGGCCTGGATCGACGGCAACGGCATCTGGATGAACCTGACCCAGCGCGTCGAGTGGGATGTGCAGGGCATTGAAGGGCTGAACCCCAAGGGCTGGTACTTGGTCAACAGCAACCACCAGTCGTGGGTCGACATTTTGGTGCTGCAGCGCCTGCTGAACCGCCGCATTCCGCTGCTCAAGTTTTTCATCAAGCAAGAACTCATCTGGGTACCAGTCATGGGCTTGGCGTGGTGGGCGCTGGAATTCCCGTTCATGCGCCGCCACAGCGAAGAGTTCCTCAAAAAGCACCCTGAATTGCGGGGTAAAGACCAAGAAACCACCCGACAAGCCTGCGAAAAATACGCCCTCATCCCGACCAGCGTGATGAACTTTTTGGAGGGCACCCGCTTCACCCCGGCCAAGCAGGCGCGCCAGCAGTCGCCCTACCGCCATTTGCTCAAGCCCAAGGCCGGTGGCATGGCGCTGGCGCTCAACGCCATGGGCGACAAGTTTCAGGCCATTTTGGATGTCACCATCGTCTACCCCGATGGGGCCCCCACCTTTAGCGATTTCACCATGGGCAAGTTGCACCGGGTGATCGTGCGGGTACGCAGCCTGCCAGTGCCACAGCACCTGCTTCAAGGCGACTATGCCCAAGACCCGGTTTTCCGTGAAGCGTTTGCCCAATGGGTGCAGCAACTCTGGCGTGACAAGGACGCCCAAATCACCACCCTCTTGGGCGAGTGAGCGTGAACCAGAGCGAGTGATTCCGATGCCTGACCCGGCACCATCCACCGCGCCCACCAACGGCAGCGAACCAGCCCCCATCGCCCACTACGAAAACTTTCCCGTAGCGTCTTGGCTCTGCCCCGCCCACCTGCGCAGCCCCATCGCGGCCATTTACCACTTCGCCCGCACGGCCGACGACATTGCTGACGAGGGCGACGCCTCACCCCAAGAGCGCCTAGCAACCCTAGAGGCCTACCGACACGACTTGCGCGACGTCTACGCACAGCCGCACGTCGCCAGCACCCGCTGGGCGCAGGTGTTTGCCCCCTTGCAGCAGGCCATCGAGACATTCCAATTGCCGCCCCAACTGCTGCATGATTTGCTCGACGCCTTCACCCAAGACATTGCCAAGTCCGCCTCTGGCGCGGGCTACGCCGACGAGGCCGAATTGCTGGACTACTGCCGCCGCTCGGCCAACCCGGTCGGGCGTTTGCTGCTGCACCTCTATGGCGTGACCGACGCGCTGGCACTGGCGCGCAGCGACGCCATCTGCACCGCCCTACAGCTCATCAACTTCTGGCAAGACCTGAGCACCGACATCCCCCGGGGCCGCTACTACCTGACCGATGCCGACTGTGCCCGCTTTGGCGTGCCACAAGCCGACATTCGCGCGCAGCGCCAAACACCAGCCGCTACACAATTGATAGCTGCTTGCGCATATTCCGCGAGGGCTAGCATGCTAAAAGGCTCACAATTAGTACACCAAGTTCCGGGCCGTGCAGGCTGGGAGCTGCGTCTGGTGGTGCAAGGCGGCCTGCGTATATTGGACAAAATTGAAGCCCTGCACTACGCCACCCTGACCCAGCGTCCCACCCTGCACTGGTGGGACTACGGCGTGATGCTTTGGCGTGCACTCTGGATGTAGCCCAAAGTTTTCTGTCTTTGAACACGCGCAAGGACTGAGGGTAGGCACCGGCATTCGTGTCCCCCGTCCGCTTTGCGGCCTCCTCCTTTACCTCACTCTGGCACCTACCCCCAGCCCTTGCGCTGCGCCCGGTTTCATTGGTGATTTTCTAGGCCGTGCGCCACCACCGACTGAAAAATCAGGTGGGCCGGGTGTTTTGCGTAGGTAAAGGAGGAGCCCGCAACGCGGGCGGGGGACACGGAGCAAAATAGCCGGCCCACCTGATTCCACGAGGTAACTGTGCAAGGTAAAAACGCCCCCGCTCTAGGTGACAATCAAGCCCTATGACCCCAGCGCAATACGTTCAAGACAAAGCCGCCGCTTCAGGCAGCAGCTTCTACTACGCCTTCCTATTCCTGCCTGCACCAAGGCGCGCCGCCATCACCGCCTTTTATGCGTTTTGTCGCGAGGTCGACGACGTAGTCGACGACATGGTGGACCCCGAAGTGGCTGCGACCAAGCTGGCCTGGTGGAAGGCCGAAGTGGCCAAGTCCTATGCGGGCCAACCCAGCCACCCGGTCATGCAGGCGCTCATGCCCCAAACCAGCACCTATGGCATCACGCAGCAGCACCTGCAAGCCATCATTGACGGCTGCCAGATGGACCTGGAGCAAACCCGCTACCTCGACTACCCCGGCCTGCAGCGCTACTGCCATTTGGTGGCTGGGGTTGTGGGTGAAGTGGCAGCCAAAATATTCGGCCAAACCCACGCGCAAACCACCCGCTACGCCCACACGCTCGGCCAAGCCCTGCAACTGACCAACATCATTCGCGACGTGGGTGAAGACGCCTTGCGCGAACGCATTTATCTGCCCGTAAACGAGCTGCAGCAGTTTGATGTGAAGGCACACGAGATTTTGAAACGCACCTACTCGGACCGCTTTACCGCACTCATGCGCTTTCAGGCCCAGCGCGCGCACACCCTTTACGACGAGGCACTGGCCTTGTTGCCGGCTGAAGACCGCCGCGCACAAAAGCCGGGGCTGATGATGGCCAGCATCTACCGCACCTTGCTGCGCGAGATTGAGGCGGAGCAGTTTCAGGTGCTGCACCAGCGCATCACCCTAACCCCGCTGCGCAAGATGTGGCTAGCGTGGAAGGTCCAGGCCCTGGGAAGAATGTGACCCCCATGCTTGTCGCTTGGCGTACTGCGCTGCCCCCCGAGGGGGCCCTCACGGCTTGGGACGGCCCTGCGCCGTTCGTTCTGTGAAAGTCGCCATCGTTGGCGGCGGCTGGGCGGGTATGGCGGCCGCAGTGGCGGCGGTAGAAGCCGGACACACCGTCACTATATTTGAAGCCGCACGCACCCTGGGTGGCCGCGCCCGGGGCCTAGAGGCCACGCTGCCCGACGGCACGCCGGTCATGCTGGATAACGGCCAGCACATCCTGATTGGCGCCTACCTAGAGAGCCTGCGCCTGATGCGCTTGGTCGGTGTGGACCCCGACGCCGCGCTGTTGCGCCTGCCACTGGCCCTGCCCTTTGCCGACGGCACAGGTCTGCAAACACCTGCCTGGGCTGCAAACTGGCCCGCCCCGCTGGATGCCGTTGCCGCCATTTTCACGGCACGCGGCTGGAGCTGGGGGGATCGTTTCTCACTCATACGGGCCTCACTGACGTGGCAATGGCGAGGCTTTATATGTGCACCCGAGTTGTCGGTCGCGCAACTGTGCAAAGGCGTAGCACCCCGGGTATTTCATGAGCTGATTGAGCCGTTGTGCGTGTCAGCGCTGAATACCCCTGCCCCCCAAGCCAGCGCCCAGGTCTTTCTGCGGGTGCTCAAAGATTCCCTTTTCGGCATTCGTGGCGGCTCAAACCTGTTGCTGCCGCGCATGGATCTGAGTGCCCTGTTCCCCAACGCAGCGGTGCAGTGGCTCACCCAGCGTGGGGCAAAGGTGCACCTAGGCCAGCGCATGACCCAACTGCGTTGGAGCGCGCCGCACTGGTTACTGGATGGGCAGGCGTTTGACCGCGTAGTGTGGGCCACTTCTGCATCCAATGCGGTATCAGCCCTCGTGGAATCTGCGCAAGCTGCTCCTGATTCAATAGCAAAACCGTTACAACAATGGGCTGCGCAGGCGGCTGCACTACGCTTTGAGTCGATCACCACAGTGTATGCCTGGGCGCCACAAGCGCGTTTGCCACACCCTATGCTGGCGCTGCGTGCCACGCCGCAGGCCCCCGCCCAGTTTGTGTTTGACCGTGCGCAGTTTGGTGGGCCAAGCGGCTTGCTGGCCTTTGTGGTGAGCGCCAGCGACGGCACGCGCGAGGGTATTGAGGCTGCCGTGCTGGCCCAAGCACAGCACACATTGGGCACACTCGCATTACCGCCCCTGCAGCCGGTGCAAACCATGGTGGAAAAACGCGCCACTTTTGCCTGCCTGCCCAACTTGGCGCGCCCACCCCAATGCATTGCCCCCGGCTTACTGGCGGCGGGGGACTATGTCAAAGGCCCCTACCCCGCCACCTTAGAGGGTGCGGTGCGCAGCGGCTGGGCAGTTGGAAACTTGCTTTAAGTCAAAACAAGCGCCGCCACGGCTAGCCTATTCACGGCATACGGCTTACCATCCTCCGAGGGACCTATCCACCGCGGATAGGTAGTTCGCGCGGTGCCCCGCGCAGATGGCCACTGGTAACACTTGAGGAAAAACATGGACAACCACGATTTGAATTCCCTGCTGCGCACCATGGTGGAGCACGATGCCTCCGACATGTTCCTGACCACCGGCGCCCAGCCGCAGCTGAAGGTCAATGGCGTAGTACACAACTTGACTTTGCCCGCGTTTGAGGCTGGGCAGGTGCGTAAGCTGGTGTATTCCGTCCTGTCCCCCAAAGCCTCTGCGGACTTTGAGCAGGCCCTGGAGTACAACCTGGCCTACACGCCGCCGGGCATTGGCCGCTTTCGAATCAATATCTACCAGCAGCGTGGCGAAGCCGCCATGGTGGCGCGGCGCATCCATGAGGAGATTCCGAGTTTTGACAAACTGGGCCTGCCCGTAACCGCGCGTGACTTGGCCATGTTGCCGCGCGGCTTGGTGCTGATCATCGGCGCGGCCGGCTCTGGCAAGACCACCACCATGGCGTCTATGGTGGACTACCGCGCCACGCACCACACCGGTCATATCTTGACAGTGGAAGACCCCATCGAATACCACTTCACGCATGGCAAATCCAGCGTGGACCAGCGCGAAGTCGGCATCGATACGCACAGCTTCTCGGATGCCTTGCGCAACGCCATGCGCCAGGCCCCCGATCTGATCGTGATTGGCGAGATTCGCGACCGTGAATCCATGCAACAGGCCATGACCTATGCCGAGACCGGCCACCTGTGCATCACCACCCTGCATGCCAGCAACGCCAGCCAGGCGATCAAGCGCATTCTGAACTTTTACCCCGAGTCTGCCCACCCGCAGGTACTGATGGACTTGTCGCTGAATCTGCAAGCGGTGCTGGCGCAACGTCTGATTCCTGCCCGCGCCGGCGGACGCGTGCTGGCCACCGAAATACTACTGCACTCCGCGCATGTGGCAGACCTGATCCAACGTGGAGCCGTAGACGGCTTGCGCCAATCGTTAGAAAAAACCAGCGTCATGGGCACCCACAGCTTTGACCAATCTTTGTTGGAACTGTACCAACAAGGGCGCATTGACCAAGAGGTCGCGCTGGCCAACGCCGACTCCCGCACCGACCTGGGCCTGCGCATGCGGCTGCATTCGGCACACGACCCGCACTAACACCGCCATTACGTCACTACGCCCCAGCGCCCCACCATGACCGCATCCCGTTTGAACCACACCCAGTTGCGCCTGTGCATTGCACCTGAATTACTGGGCTTTGCCAGCACCGCCGAACTGGTGCAGCAACCCGCCCCCTGGATTGGCCAGGAGCGGGCGGAGAAGGCTGCGCGCTTTGGCTTAGAAATGGAGCAGCCCGACTACAACCTGTTTGTGCTGGGTGAGGTAGGGAGTGGGCGCTCCACCCTGCTGCACCAGATGGCCAAAGACATTGCCACCAATCGCCCGGTGCCGCCCGACCTGTGTTACCTGCACAACTTCGACACCCCAGAGCGCCCCCGCGCCCTGCGCATGCCCGCTGGCCAAGGGCGACAGTTGCGTCAGCTGATGCTGCAGTTCATCCACACGATTCAAGCGGAAATACCGCAGCGCCTGAGCAGCGAAGATTTCAAAGTAGAGGGCGCGCGGATCCAGAGCGCCTATAAGCTCGAAGAAGGCAAAGCCTATGTCGAGTTGGACGCGTTTGCAGAAGCCCGCGGCTTCAGCCTGTTTCGCGAACAAGGCCACCTGGTCTTCACTCTGGTGGGCGACACCGGACAAGCACTGACCGAGGGCGAGGCACGCTCGCTGCCCAAAAAACGGCGCAGCGAGATCGATCAAGCCGAAGGTGAGTTGCGCGCAGAGATATCCCGCTTCCTTGAAAAAATGCGCCCGATAGAACGGGTTATGCAAGAGGCCATAACCGCCCTGCGCAGTCAAAGCACCAAGCCAGTGTTAGAACGCGAACTACAAGCCATACGGGTTAGTCTCAAAAAACACATCAAAGACTCGGTGAAATTGGGCACCTACCTGGACCAAGTGCAGCACGAGGTGCTAGAGCAACTGGGATTGTTCACCCCCGCAGCCGAATCCGATGAAGACAGCGAGGCTGATCGCCGCCTGGCGCTGGCCCAATTGCTCACCCGATTCACGGTCAATTTGGTGGTCGACAACGACGGCCGCACTGGTGCGCCGGTCATCGTGGAGCAAAACCCAGTTTTTCGCACCCTGTTTGGCAGCATTGAGTTTCAGGCGGAAGAAGATGTGCTGATCACCGACTTCACCCGCATTCGGGCGGGTAGCCTGCTCAAGGCGCACGGCGGCTTTTTAATACTGCACCTGAGTGACCTGCTGGCCGACGAGGTGGTGTGGGGCAAGTTGCGCCGTTTTCTGCGCAGCGGGCGGGTGCAGATCGAAGAACCCAGCGCCGGGCTCATGCCCATGGCGTCCGTTTCGCTAGAGCCCGAGGCCGTGGATGCAGACGTCAAAATTATTATGATCGGATCGGTCGAGCACTACTACACCCTGCAAGAGGCGGACCCAGATTTCACCCGGCGCTTTCGGGTCAAAGTCGACTTTGCCGAGAGCTTTTTGGCCAGCGACGAGACCCGAACCGGTACCGCCGTCTTCATTGCCCACGCCTGTAGGCGCTTGGGCCTGCCGCATTTCAGCAGCGCGGCCGTGGCGCGCTTACTGGAAGACTCGCACCGCGCGGTCGACGACCAGACCCGCCAGAGCGCCATTTTTGCCCGCACCGAAGCGGTGATCGCTGAGAGCGCCGCCAGGTGCCGTGCCCGCGGTGCATCACTTGTCGAAGCCCACGACATCGACGAGGCATTGGCCGCGCGCAGGCTGCGCCACGACTACCCGGAGGAGCGGCTGCGCGCGTCTATCGCCGAGGGCGACTTCTTGATCTCCACCCAAGGTGCGCAGGTGGGCCAACTCAATGGCTTGACCCAGATCGACCTGGGCGACTGGCGCTTTGGTTTACCCGTGCGGGTCACGGCGCGCACCCATGCGGGCAGCGAAGGCTTGCTCAACATTGAACGTGAGGTCGAAATGTCTGGCCCTATCCACGACAAGGGTGTACTCATTCTGCACAGTTATCTGGCCGCGCTATTTGCCCACATTGCGCCACTCTCACTTAACGCAGCGGTGGTGTTTGAGCAGGAATACCAGGGGGTCGAGGGCGACTCGGCTTCGTGTGCAGAGTTGCTGTCAGTGCTGTCGTCGCTGTCTGGCTTGCCGCTCAAGCAAGGCATTGCGGTCACTGGGGCGCTGAACCAGCATGGTGAGGTACTGCCAGTGGGCGGCATTAACGAAAAGATTGAAGGCTGGTTTCGGGTCTGCGCCGCAGCGGGGTTAGACGGCAACCAGGGCGTGCTGCTGCCCGACCGCAACCGCCGCAACCTGATGCTCGACCCCGAGGTGGTAGACGCCGTGGAGCAAGGCCTGTTTCACATCTACACCGCGCGCCATGTGGGAGAGGCCCTGGAACAACTCACCGGCGTAGCCAGCGGCTTGATGCCCGCATCAAACGCAGAAGACCGTACCCGTGGCAGCCCATACGCCGACGACACAGTCCTTGGACGGGCCGAGCAAACTCTGCTGACCTACCACCGCGCCTGCCATGCCCCACGCCGCCGCTCGCGCGGTCGTTAAAAAGCGCCATCCGCACCACAAACACCAACACACCCAACGGCACTAAACCATGCGTCCCAACACCCATGCACATCGCCATCAAGATTAGCGCCGCCGTAGTCACCACCATCGCACTGGCGGTGGGCGGCGCGGCCACTTGGTACCTGCACACCAAACAACCCCAGCGCAGTGGCGTGGCCCAGTTGGTGCGGCTCACTGCGCCCGTGCGGGTGGACTACGACGAGCGGGGTGTGCCCCACATTCAGGCCAACAACGAAGCCGACCTGTACCGGGCCTTGGGTTTTGTACACGCGCAGGACCGACTGTTCCAAATGGAGATGGTGCGCCGCCTAGCCAATGGTGAACTGGCCGAGATACTCGGCCCCAAACTGCTGGAGGCCGATCGCCTTTTTCGCAGCCTGGGTATTCGTGAGCGGGCCGCCGACATGGTTGCCAAAATGGACCCCAAATCGCCCTCTAGCCTGGCACTGGCGGCCTATTTAGACGGTATCAACCAGTACCAGAGTACGCACAAGCGGCCCATTGAGTTTGACCTGCTCAACATTACGCCGCGCCCCTTCACGGCCCAAGATACCGCCGCCGTGGCGGGCTACCTGGCCTACAGTTTTGCCTCTGCCCTGCGCACCGAGCCGCCCCTGACCTTTGTGCGCGATAAGTTGGGGCCAAAGTACCTGCGCATTTTTGATACCGAATGGCATCCTCAGGGCGTCGTTGGACCGGGCACACCGGCCCATACCGATACCAAGGTGAACCTCGACCTAAGCCAAAAAGACTGGGCTAATTTGGACCATATCGCCCAGCTCACCCAAGAAGCCTTGGACGATGCGGGGCAACCGCTGTTTGAAGGCAGTAACGCCTGGGCGATTGCGGGCACGCGCACAGCCAGCGGCAAACCCATCTTGGCGGGAGATCCGCATATCGGCTTTTCGGTGCCCTCCGTTTGGTACGAGGCACAGTTAAGCGCCCCCGGATTTAACCTGTACGGACACTTCCACGCCCTCATGCCATCTGCCCTGCTGGGTCACAACCAGCAATTTGGCTGGAGCCTGACCATGTTTGAGAACGACGACATGGACCTGATTGCCGAGAAGGTCAACCCCGCCAATAGCAACCAAGTGTCCATTCACGGTGCATGGGTTGATCTCCAGTCCCACACCGAAACCATCAAAGTCAAAGGCGGCCCCGACGAAACCCTGCTGCTACGCCGCTCGCCGCACGGGCCCATCATCAGCGACGCCCTCAAGGACAGCCTAGGCACTACCCCCATTGCCATGTGGTGGGCCTTTTTGGAAACCGAAAATCCGATTCTGGACGCCTTCTACCAACTCAACCGAGCCGACACGCTGGACAAGGCGCGCGCAGCAGCAGCCAACATCCACGCGCCAGGGCTCAACATTGTGTGGGCCAACGCCCAAGGTGACATCGCCTGGTGGGCCGCTGCCAAATTGCCCATACGCCCGCAGGGCGTAAACCCCACCTTTATTTTGGATGGCAGCAATGGCGAGGCCGACAAAACTGGCTTCTACGCCTTCCAGTTCAACCCCCAAGAAGAAAACCCGGCGCGCGGTTACATCGTGTCGGCCAACCAGCAACCCTTGCCCAGCAGCGGTGTGCCCGTGCCCGGCTATTACCCCCTGCCAGACCGTGCCGAGCGCCTGGACAACGCCTTGCGCGCGCCCGGCCGCCGTTGGGACATGGCGGCCTCTATGGCGCTGCAACTCAACACCGGCAACGGCTACGGACCCCGTGTGCTCAAAGACCTCATGCCTATCCTCAAGGCCGTCACCACCGACCCCTACAAAAAGGCGTTTCTGGAGCCCCTGGAAAAGTGGGACGGTGACTACACCCTGGGCAGTATGGCGCCGCTGTTGTTTACCCAATTAATGTACGAATTGGCCCATGAAGCCATGGCCGACGAATTGGGTGAAGTGCAGTTCAACAACCTGCTGCGCACCTTTGCGCTGGACCACGCCCTGCCCCGCTTGGTAGCCGATGCCGAATCCCCCTGGTGGGACAACGTGAACACCAAAGCGAAAGAGAACCGGTTTGAGACCACCCGCATCGCCTGGGAAAACACTTTGAAACACCTCCAGTCAGTATTGGGCAACGACTTACTGCGCTGGCGCTGGGGTGAAGCCCATACCCTGACCCACAAACACGCACTGGGCGCACAAAAACCACTGAACTACCTGTTTAACGTGGGACCCTTCTCAGTCCCGGGTGGCAGAGAGACACCCAACAATATGAATTACGCCATGGGGCCAGCCCCTTGGAGTGTCAAGTCCGGCCCATCGACACGCCGCGTCATCGACTTTCTAGATGCATCCCAGGCACTAGGCATTAACCCCGTGGGGCAAAGCGGCGTACTGTTTGATGCACACTACGACGACCAAGCCCTGCGTTATGCCGCAGGTGGGTATATGACGATGCACCTTAGTGCGACCGACGTCAAAGCCCACACCCAAAGCACCCTCACGCTCACGCCCTAATCACCCACAGCAGCACGTATGTCCTTTCATTCCGAGCCCCCGTACACCCATGGTCAAGCACCGCGCACTGCCATTCTGCTGTGTAATTTGGGCACGCCTGACGCCCCCACGCCCGCCGCAGTGCGCCGCTATTTGGCAGAATTTTTGAGCGACCAACGGGTCGTCGAAATCCCCCGTTTGCTGTGGCTGTTGATTTTGCACGGTATTATTTTGCGGTTTCGCCCCGCCAAATCAGCAGCCAAGTACGCCAGCATCTGGACCGCAGAGGGCTCACCTCTCAAGGTGTGGACCGAAAAACAAGCCAAGTTGCTACAAGGCTGGTTGGGGCAGCGCAACCAAATGGTCAAGGTGCGCTGGGCCATGCGCTATGGCAGCACCTCCATTGCCTCGCAGCTTGATGCCATGAAGGCAGATGGCATCACCCGCGTGCTGATTCTGCCCGCCTACCCGCAGTACTCCGCCACGACCACCGCCAGCGTGTTCGATGCTGTCTACGCTTGGGCACAGCGCACCCGCACCCTGCCCGAGCTGCGTTTTGTCAACCACTACCATGACCACCCCACCTATATCGCCGCGTTGGCGGCAAGCATTCGCCAGCACTGGAAAACCCACGGCCAACCGGATCAGTTGCTGATGAGCTTCCATGGCGTGCCCCAGCGCACCCTGCAATTGGGCGACCCCTACCACTGCGAATGCTTCAAGACGGCGCGCCTGCTGGCGGAGAGCCTGGGGCTGGCGCGCACGCAATACCAGGTGGCATTCCAGTCCCGCCTGGGCCGCGCCAAGTGGCTGGAGCCCTACACCGAACCAACGCTGATCGCCATGGGTAAGGCCGGCGTCAAACGGGTCGACGTGGTGTGCCCAGGTTTTACCAGCGACTGCCTAGAGACATTGGAAGAGATCAACATCGAAGCGCGCACCGCGTTTTTGACGGCGGGCGGCCAAACCTTCCACTACATCCCCTGCCTCAATGACGACCCGCAGTGGATAAGTGCCCTGGGTGCCATTGCGCAGCAGCATCTCTCAAGCTGGCCCACGGTCGGCACACCAGACCCGGAAACACTTGCTGCATCCAAGGCCGCAGCCTTGGCGCTGGGTGCCACTCGCTAGGCGCAGGGCCTATTCCAGACGGCCGTACTGGGTGCCGCCAATCATGATGCCGCCGTCGAGCGGCGCCAGATCAGACTGGTACTCTTGGCTGCCCACATGCACCACCGGCGGTGCCACGCCGGTGCGCAGCGCCTCCATAAAGGCCTGGGCTTCGTCTTCCGAGACCGGCTGAAAGGCTTCGCGCGCCAATTTGGCGGTACGGTTGGTGTGGTCGGCCAGTTCCACGGCCGGGTCCTTGCGGGCCTTCATGGCCGCTGCGGCACCAGCACGGGCCAAATCCGATGCACGGGGTTGAATTTCGAATTGGCTTTCCGTTTCGCTCACACGCCAATAAATGCCGGTAATCAAAATGCCAAAGCGATTGTAGGTATTGACCCGCATCTGCTTTTCAATGGCAGCGAAACTTTTGGTTCGGCTGATCTTGTCGGTAGTGAACGACTTGGCCACGTCAATCATGGCAATAAAGCGGTGGTGGCGCGCGTCCACCGGCATCACCTTAAATTTGTACATGCTGGCGATCACTTCCATGGACAAGAAGGACTCGCGGACCGATTGGTACAGCATTTCCTGACGAAATGCCTTGCGTTCTTCCAACGACATACGATTCACCGCAGAGGGGCCTGGGTCAACGATGCGGGCAGATTTATTTTTTTTAGATTTAAAAAATGAAAACATGTCGCCTCTAATCTTTTGGGCGATTCTAATCAGACAATCTGCCTGTGAGCGCATTTGGACAAATTCGTGTGGTGCATTCAACCTGAATGCGACAGGTCCGAAGTCGCCCCGCCACCCCAAACCCACCAACAAAAAAACCTTGTAAGTCAAACGACTTACAAGGTTTTTTGGCGGAAACGGAGGGATTCGAACCCTCGATGAGGCTCTACACCCCATACTCCCTTAGCAGGGGAGCACCTTCGGCCACTCGGTCACGTTTCCTAACAGCAGTGCGAATTATCGCACGACTAAAGCCTGTTTTTCACGCGGCGGGCCGGTCTAGGTCAAAAGCTTTGTGCAAAGCACGCACAGCGAGCTCAATGTACTTCTCGTCGATGACGACGGATGTTTTGATCTCAGACGTGGAAATCATCTGGATGTTGATGCCCTCTTCGCTCAACACCCGGAACATGCGACTGGCCACACCCACATGGCTGCGCATACCGATACCCACAATCGACACCTTGCAAATCTTGGTATCGCCAACCACATCTTCAGCACCTAGGCTGGGCAAGACCTTTTCACGCAGCACATCAACGGTTTTGGCGTACTCACCGCGGTTCACGGTGAAGCTGAAGTCGGTTTTACCGTCTTTGCTCAGGTTCTGGATGATCATGTCCACTTCGATGTTGGCGTCCGCCACTGCACCCAGAATTTGGTACGCAATGCCCGGCTTGTCAGGGACACCGACGACGGATATTTTGGCTTCGTCGCGGTTGAATGCGATGCCCGACACAATGGCTTGTTCCATCTTCTCATCTTCCTCAAAAGTAATCAGAGTGCCCGACTTGGCTTCTTCGTTAATGTCAATGTCCCACGGCGTGAAGCTACTCAAAACGCGCAGTGGAACTTTGTATTTGCCCGCGAATTCAACCGATCGAATTTGCAACACCTTGGAACCCAGCGATGCCATCTCCAGCATCTCTTCAAAACTCACGGTATGCAGGCGCCGCGCCTCCGGTACCACACGGGGGTCGGTGGTGTAGACGCCGTCCACATCGGTATAGATCAAACACTCTGCCGCTTTCATGGCCGCAGCCACGGCAACGGCGGAGGTATCAGAACCACCACGCCCGAGCGTGGTGATATTTCCCTGATCATCTATGCCCTGAAAACCAGTCACGATGACGACTTTGCCCTTTGCCAGATCGGCACGGACGCGCACATCATCAATCGACTCAATCCGAGCCTTGGTATAGGCGCTATTGGTACGAATAGGAACTTGCCAACCAGCGTAACTGACCGACTCCATACCCTCGGCCTGCAGCGCAATGGCCAGCAGCGCGCTGGAGGCCTGCTCGCCGGTAGAGGCCAACATGTCGAGCTCGCGGGCATAGGCGTCGCCATGTTTGGCTGGCGCCAATTCTTTGGCCAAGCCGAGCAAACGGTTGGTTTCGCCACTCATGGCGGAAGGAACCACCACCAATTGGTGACCTGCGCGTGCCCATTTGGCTACGCGTTTAGCGACGTTGCGGATGCGCTCAGTAGAGCCCATCGACGTGCCGCCGTATTTGTGAACAATCAATGCCATGGAATGAGACTTTTTGGAAGCAAAACCTAGGGATTGTACCAAGTCAACACATGACCACTGCGCCGCACAAAGCCATGCCCAACCTTAATGTGGATCGCGTGACCCCGCGTGACGCATGCCGCTATTTGCGCTTGCAGTTCGCCCAGCTGCGCGGCACTGGGAATCACCTGGAAGGACTGTTTGAGCCAAAAACGCAGAAAGTTGGCCTGCCTAGCATGGCTCAATCGCTGCAAGGCACTAAGCTGCGGCAGGCCATCTCGGGCACGCAGTACTTCGCCCGCATCAATCTGTGCGACCTCATCCATCAACACCTGCGCCTGTGCGGCGTGTGTCGCGCTGCGCGCAAAGGTATCTAGGCACTGGGGAAAGGCCAAATGCAAAGCGGGCACAACCTGCACCCGAATACGATTGCGGGTAAAACGAACGTCTGAATTGGTCGGGTCGTCAACAAATTCTTCACCCCGCTCTGCCAACCACCGCCGAATGTCGGCGGCTGCAACCGACAGCAACGGCCGGTAGAAATCCAAACCATCGCGTACCCAGTGCGGCGCCATTCCGCTCAAACCAGCCAAGCCGGAGCCACGGCTCAGGGCCAGCAGCACGGTCTCCATTTGGTCATCCGCATGCTGGGCAATTGCTATTGATTTGATAGCTGTCTGCGAAGATTCTGCGAGGGCTAGCGACACAATTCCCTTGTAACGGGCGCGCCGCGCCGCGTCCTCGGGGCTTTGTCCACTGGTGTGCACCGCGTCCACCGGAAGCACCCGCAATGCCACATTCAAGCGCTGGCACAATTGCTCGCATTGCGATTCAAACGCGCTAGCGGCCGCCTGCAAGCCATGGTTGATGTGAAGCGCCACGACCTGGCCAGGCCACTTTTCTGCGCAGGCCACCAAAAGAGCTGTGGAATCTGCGCCGCCACTGAACGCCACGCCCAATGGCAGGGGCGGCGCAAATGCACCCATGGCCTGCTCAAGGGACTGGGTCATACGGTGCTTTCACAATAGGGGCAAAAAGACCCGCCCATTCGGGAACGGCCTACGCAAAACCTGGGCGCGGGTGCCTTATTTGGATGCCGCTTTGGTATCGGTAAATCGACCGTAGCTTTGCAAGCGCTCGTATCGGCGGTCCAGCAACTCTTTGACTTTTAAGTCGCTTATTTGCCGGAAGGCATCGGCCAGCGCGCGCTTGAGGAAGGCTGCGGCCTGCTTGGGGTCGCGGTGGGCGCCGCCCACCGGTTCATTAACAATCTTGTCAATCACGCCCAAAGCCTTCAGCCGGTGGGCGGTGATACCCAGGGCGTCCGCCGCGTCTTGCGCACGCTCGGACGTTTTCCACAAAATCGACGCACAACCTTCTGGGCTGATCACCGAATAAATCGAATACTGCAACATGATGACCTGATCGGCCACCGAGATCGCCAAAGCCCCGCCCGACCCGCCCTCACCAATAATGGTGGTGATGATGGGTACTTCGAGCTGTGCCATCTCAAAGATATTGCGGCCAATGGCCTCTGACTGGCTGCGCTCCTCGGCATCAATGCCAGGGTAAGCACCCGGTGTGTCCACAAAGGTGAACACTGGCAATTTGAACTTCTCGGCCAGCTTCATCAAGCGCAGCGCCTTGCGATAACCCTCGGGCTTGCTCATGCCAAAGTTGCGCAAGCCACGCTCTTTGGTGTCGCGGCCTTTTTGGTGCCCCAAAACCATGCAAGGCGTGCCATTGAAGCGGGCTAGCCCACCCACAATACTCAGGTCGTCGGAAAAATGGCGGTCCCCATGCAATTCCACAAAATGGGTGAACAGCTCGTTGATGTAATCTAGGGTGTAGGGGCGCTCAGCATGGCGCGCGATCTTGGTGATCTTCCACGGGGTCAGATCACTGTAAATGTCTTTGGTGAGTTGCTGGCTCTTTTTGCTGAGCTGTTCAATTTCGGCGGAGATGTCCACCGCCGATTCGTTTTGAACGTAGCGCAACTCTTCAATTTTGGTTTCTAGGTCGGCAATCGGTTGCTCAAAATCCAGGAACGTTTTCTTGGCCATACGAAGCCTCCTAATCAGTAAGAAACCGCACGAACGCAGCGTTCGCGCTATTTCAATATGTCACTGGCACGGGGTCCAGCGAACGCCAAATATACCAAGTTGCCACGCTGCAGTACGGCGCCCACGCCGCAGCCACCTCGCGTGCATCACTGCGACTAACTACATCCCCCGAAAAATAATTAGAGCTGATACCGTTGATCAGACCCACATCGTCCAACGGCAAAACATTGGGCCGCATAAGGTGAAAAATAAGGAACATCTCTGCCGTCCAGCGGCCTACGCCGCGAATGGCTATCAATTCGGCCACGATTTCATCGTCACTCATGGTGTCCCATGATTTCACGTGCAGCGCGCCCTTGTCGAAATGGACTGAGAGGTCTACCAAATACTCGACTTTACGCGCGCTCAATCCCGCCGCACGCATGTCGTCTACTTTAAGTTTGAGTACATTGGCCGGTGTCATCTTGCTCGGTAGCTGGGCAAAACGGTCCCACACGGTCTGGGCTGCCTTCACTGATATTTGCTGGCCCACGATGCTACGGGCCAGGGTCATAAACGCATCGCCCCGAGTCTCTAGACACGCATCGCCAAACTGGGGGATGAGCCGCTTCATCACCCGGTCTTTTTTCATCAGGTGTTTGCAGGCTTCAGCCCAAAAATAGGGGGTCACAGGAATGGCTGCGTCTTTCTTCACGGTAGGCATTATTGTGCGGCCTCCCAGGTGGTGCCAGCAGCAGAATCCTTGAGCACAATACCTTGCTCCAAAAGCCCCTTGCGGATGGTGTCGGCTCGCGCGAAATCCCGCGCTGCCTTGGCCGCACTGCGCTCGGCAATCAAAACCTGGATAGCAGCGTCATCCAGCGCTGCACCCGACTGCAAAAACGTTTTGGGATCTTGCTGCAGCACACCCAGACATGCACCCAGCGCCTTAAGCAAGCCCGCCAACGGCGCCGACTGGGTACGATTGACTTCACTGGCCAGGTCAAACAACACCGCAACCGCCTCTGGCGTGCCAAAGTCCTCGTTCATGGCTGCCTGAAAACGCGCAGCATATGGATCGGCCCAGTCAATGACAACAAGTTTGGCAGGTGCGACAGAATGCAGCGCCGTGTACAGGCGTTTGAGTGCGTTGCGCGCGTCATCCAAGTGGGCATCGCTGTGATTCAGGGCGCTGCGGTAGTGGGAGCGGACGATAAAGAAACGCGTGACCTCGGCCCCGTACTGGGCCAAGATGTCGCGAATGGTAAAAAAATTGCCTAGGCTCTTGGACATCTTTTCGTCGTCGCGGGTGACAAACCCGTTGTGCATCCACACGCGGGCCAAGGGCTTGCCGAAGGCACCTTCGCTCTGGGCAATTTCGTTTTCGTGGTGGGGAAATTGCAGGTCCGCACCGCCGCCATGTATGTCAAAGGACTCACCCAAAATTTCGCACCCCATGGCGGAGCACTCAATGTGCCAGCCCGGCCTACCAGCGCCGTACGGACCTGCCCACTTGGCTTCATCTGGCTCGGTCTCTTTGGCCGACTTCCAAAGCACAAAATCGAGCGGATCTTCTTTGCCACCTGCCACCGCCACCCGTTCACCGGCCCGCAACTCGTCGAGCGACTTGCCCGACAACTTACCGTAACCGTCAAACTTGCGCACCGAAAAATTAACATCGCCATCAGGCGACTGGTATGCCAAACCCTTATCGGCAAGAACACCAATCAAGGCCAACATTTGTGGCACGTATTCCGTCGCGCGCGGCTCAAAGGTGGGACGCTCCACACCCAGTGCATCGGCATCCTGGTGCAATGCGTCAACCATGCGGTCCGTTAACGATCGGATGGATTCTTTGTTCTCCAGAGCCCGGCGAATAATCTTGTCATCGATGTCCGTCACGTTGCGCACGTAAGTCACTCGCAGTCCGCTGGCCCTTAACCATCGCTGGACCACGTCAAATGCCACCATGGAGCGCGCGTGCCCCAGGTGACACAGATCATAGACCGTCATTCCGCACACATACATGCGCACATGGCCCGGCTCAAGTGGCGTGAAGACTTCTAAAGCACGCGACAGCGTGTTGTAAATGCGCAAACTCATGGGTAATTTATTGCCGCCGATAACAAACGGACCGCAAAACGGCGTAAATCGCTACGAACAGGGTTAGGGTAAGTCATGGGGGCTTGCCACTGAGAATTTGCAGCCCCTCAGCTACAATGCCAAGCAGTATAAAGCCCCGACCAGAGGGGCTATTCATCGCGCAAGAATCCAAAGGCTTTATGACGCTCGTCCCTTCACACGCTTTCAAACCGCTTCGCTTGGTTGCACTGGCAGCCGCACTTTCGTTTTCCATGGCATACGCGGACGAGTACACCGATGTGTCTCAACTCGTTCGTAATGGCAAGTATGCCGAAGCGCTGAACAAAGCCGATGCTTACCTAGCAACCAAACCTCGCGACCCACAGATGCGGTTTTTAAAAGGCGTAATTCAACGTGATGCGGGTAAAACTGCCGACGCCATTTCGACCTTCGCCCGTTTAACAGAAGACTATCCAGAGCTGCCCGAGCCCTACAACAACCTGGCCGTTTTGTACGCCGGTCAAAGCCAGTTTGACAAAGCGCGTACGGCACTAGAAATGGCTATCCGCACCAATCCCAGCTACGCCACAGCCCACGAAAACTTAGGTGATGTGTACGCCAAATTGGCCAGCCAAGCCTACAACAAAGCCTTGCAACTGGACGCATCCAACTCTGCCGTTGTGCCCAAGCTGGCACTGATTCGCGAACTATTCACCGTGGGCAGCGCCAAAGGGCAACATATGGGTAATGCCCAGGTTGCTGCAGCCCCAATCACGCTGGCCACAAAACCACCACCTACACTGCCCGCGCCGATTGTTGCGAAGCCACTGACACCCGCTGCCCCAGCCACACCACCAGCGGCACAGGCTGAAGTTACAGCGTCTGTAGCGCCAACGCCGGCAGCCAAGCCAGCAGCGGCCCATGCAGACAATGCGGTGACCAAGGATGTCGAATCAGCGGTACACGCATGGGCAAAGGCCTGGGCAGCGCGCGACATGAAGGGCTACTTGGGTTCTTATGGCAAAGAGTTTGACCCACCCGGCTCTATGCGCCGCAGTGCATGGGAGACGGAACGGCACCAGCGCATCGTGACTAAATCCAGCATCAGCGTAAAACTCAGTGACCTGAGTGTGACGGTCGATGGCAACAGTGCAAAAGCCCAGTTCCGCCAAGACTACAAATCAGGGCGTTTTACCGCCAGCAGCCGAAAAACGCTTGATATGGTTAAGCACGGTGATCGTTGGTTCATCACCAAGGAATCCACGGGCAATTGATTACGCACTCCACAATGGGTCGAACGCGCCTTTGCTGGCTCTTGGCTGGCTGTTTGTTGTGTACCAGTTCCATGGCACTCGCTGCTGGCAAGCGGCGCGCCACCCCAGCCGCGCCCGCACGCACCCTGATGTCAGCCGACCGTGTTGCCGACGGCGTAGCGGAAGCGCGCCTGATTGATATCTACAAACTCATTGCGCAATCGCGCAACCGAGAAGCCTTATTGAAGGCCGAAAAGCTGGTTCAAGCGGTTCCCAATTTTCAGTTGGCACAACTGGTATACGGAGACCTGCTGACCGCACGCACCCGGCCTCTCACCGTGTTTGGCGACGTTCCAGAAGCCAGCGCACGCAGCGCTGGCAACGTCTTAAATGAACTGCGCGAAGAGTCCCTGCAACGCATCAGCGCGTTCCGCGAGCGCCCGCCTGCAGGCACTGTGCCGTCACAATTTTTGGCGCTGTCTGCGCGCACGCACCATGCCATTGCGGTCGATGCATCCAAGTCGCGGCTTTATCTGTTTCAGAACACACCAACCGGTTTGCGGTTGGTGTCGGACTACTACATCTCGGTTGGTAAGGCTGGCACTTCCAAAACCGTCGAAGGTGATCAGCGAACACCGCTGGGCGTTTACTACATCACCAGCTACCTAGACCCCAAATCACTCAAGGAGTTTTATGGTTCAGGCGCCCTGCCCATTAGCTATCCTAATGTGTTGGATGACAAGCGCGGCAAGACCGGTGGCGGTATTTGGTTGCACGGCACGCCGCCGAACCAGTTTTCGCGCCCTCCCCTTGCGACCGATGGGTGTGTGGTGCTGGCCAATCCAGACCTCAAACACATCATCAAAACCGTTGAGGTGCGCACCACACCCGTCGTGATTGCGTCCAAGCTGGACTGGGTACCACTACCCAACATTCACACCGAGGGCAAACCCTTTGAAGACACATTACACGCATGGCGCAACGCCAAAACCTCTGGCAACATCCAACAAATTTTGTCGTTTTATGCGGCCGACTTCAGTGTCAACGGTAAAACTTTGAGCCAATGGACGCCCACCTTGCAGGCAGAGATCAGCGAGGCCAAGGGACGCGCCATTCAGCTCAAAGATGTCAGTTATTTGCACTGGACCGACACCAGCGACACCATGGTGGTAACGTTTGGCGAAGTCGCCGATGGCACGCGCACAGGCTGGACCAAGCGGCAGTACTGGAGCCGCCAAGGCAACCAGTGGAAGATTTTCTTTGAAGGACTTATCTAATGACACAACCAGCAAGACTTTGGAGTCGGCGAGTCGTCTTGACCTGCTGCATCGCCTTAATGCCCGTACTGTCGGCCATGGCCCAACCCACGCCCAAGGTGAAATTCCAGACGAGCCAAGGCGATTTTGTCGTTGAGCTTTACCCGGATAAGGCCCCAAAAACGGTTGAAAACTTCTTGCAATACGTCAAAGACAAGCACTACGACGGCACGATCTTCCACCGCGTCATTCCTAACTTTATGGTGCAAGGCGGTGGGTTCGATGCCCATTACGTTGAACGTAAAACACGCCCGCCCGTCGCCCACGAAGGTCAAGCGGCCTTAGAAAAAGGCGGCCCACGCAACGTGGTCGGAACGCTGGCCATGGCCCGTACGGCAGACCCGCAATCGGCAACGGCCCAGTTCTTTATCAACGTGCACGACAACGGGTTTCTTGACCCGACCATCATTCCACCCGGAGACCCAGTTGCCCGATTTGAATACCATGGACAAGTCTATAAAGACACGCCGCGCAGCAAGCTTTTGAACGCGTCTGAATTGTTTGGTTACACGGTTTTCGGTAAAGTCATCAGCGGCATGGACGTGATCGAGAAGATCAAACTCGTGCCCACGGGGGCGGGCGGCCCCTTCCCCTCCGATGTACCCAAAACACCCATAGTTATTAACTCTGCAACCTTGGTGAAATAAATCATGAGCAATCCACAAGTCGAACTCCACGTCACAGGCTACGGTGTCATCACCTTAGAGCTAGACCAAGAAAAAGCGCCAAAATCGGTCGCCAATTTTTTAGCTTACGTGAACAAAGGCCACTACAACAACACGATTTTTCACCGGGTCATCCCTGGCTTTATGGTTCAAGGCGGCGGCATGGAGCCCGGCATGAACCAAAAGACATGTGATGCCCCCATCCAGAACGAAGCCAACAATGGCTTGAAAAACGACAACTACACCGTCGCCATGGCACGCACTGGCGACCCCCATTCCGCAACCGCACAGTTTTTTATCAATGCGGCGGACAACGGTTTTCTCAACCACACTGCGCCCAACGCGCAGGGATGGGGTTATGCCGTCTTTGGCAAGGTAGTCTCTGGCGCCGACGTGGTGGACAAGATCAAGGCAGTCAAAACCGGCCGCAAAGGCTTTCACGATGACGTACCCAAAGACGATGTCGTATTGGAAAAGGCCGTCGCCCTCTAACGCTACAGTTACAGCGGATGGAACTGTCGGCACCATCCCAATGGCATTGTGTGGAGTTCATTTCGGACCTGCATCTGCACGCGTCCGACCCGCTCACCTTTGCCGCATGGTCGCAGTACATGCGCAGTTCGGTGGCCGACGCCATCTTTATTCTGGGCGATCTTTTTGAGGTTTGGGTGGGCGATGATTGCATCGACCACGCCATCGAGTTCGAACAGGCTTGTGTCGACGTTCTGCACGGCGCCGCCAGTAAGCGCCCCTTGTACATCATGCAAGGAAATCGCGATTTTCTGATGGGCTCCAAATTGATGGCCGCTTGCAGTGCGCGTCTGTTGAGTGACCCCACCGTTTTTACCTTTGGTGCAGAGCGCTGGCTACTCACCCACGGGGACGCTTTGTGCCTGAAAGACACCGACTACATGGCCTTTCGGGCGCTCGTACGCAGCCCCGCGTGGCAAACGGCATTCCTGCACAAGCCACTGGCTGAACGCACCGAATTGGCCCGCGCCATGCGCGCGCAAAGCGAGGCGCGTAAACACAGCGACCAGCCCTACGCCGACGTCGATGACGCCGCCACACAGGCTAGCTTGCAAGAACACGGCGCAACCCACATGATTCACGGCCACACCCACCGACCGGCAGACCATAAACTGCCCAATGGGCGCGACCGGCGGGTATTGAGCGACTGGGATTTGCACGCCAAACCACCCCGCGCAGAGGTATTGCGTCTGATTTTGGATGGCTCAGGGTCGGTGTCCTCGCCCGTTCGTGTTGAGCGCCTGTCACCCGTTATGGCGACAACCAAACCTGTGGGTTGACCGCATCGATCTGCCACGGATCCAAAAACTGCTCCGCGTAGCGCAGGTAAACGCCTTCTTTCACAAAGATGTCGAACAGGTCAGGGTCAATATGACCACCCATTCTGAATTTGTGCATGATGCCCATGGCCTGCGACAGCTTCATGCCTTGTTTGTAAGGACGGTCGCGGGCCGTCAATGCCTCGAAAATATCGGCGATACCCATCACTCGGGCCTGTACCGACATTTGGTCACGGGTCAATCCTTTGGGATAGCCTTTACCGTCCATCCGTTCGTGGTGCCCTCCCGCATACTCTGGCACGTTTTTCAAATGTTTGGGCCACGGCAGCTGCTCCAGCATCTTGATGGTCGCAACGATGTGGTGGTTGATGGTTTCACGCTCCGCCAAGGTCAACGTTCCGGCGCGAATACACAGGTTCTCGGTTTCATTCGCCGATAAGAATTCGGCTTCAACGCCATTGACGTTTCGCCAAGTGTGTTGGCTGCCGATGGCCCGGACGCGTTGTACGTCCGCTTCACCCATGCTTTCGCCACCATGGTTTGCGGTACGCAAGAACTCGCGGTCCGTGTCCAACGCCTCAATGCTTGCACGGCATTGAACCCACAGGCGGGCTTCGGCATCGACATCCGTTTGCGTCCGCAGCGCCAACTGGTCGCGCAATGCAGCAATTTCCAAATCGCGCTTAAGCACTTCAAACCGGGTGTCAAGCAGTTCGATGCGGTCAAACAGGGTTTGAAGCTTGGTGCTTTTATCGACCACATGCACCGGCGT